>ONJS01000009.1 GCA_900318205.1 uncultured Prevotellaceae bacterium
CATCACCTACGTGGGCATTATCCAAACCGCCCGCGCCAGTGGTCTCGAGAAGTTCCCCCTGCCCTACGCAATGACCAACTGCCACAACTCGCTGTGCGCCGTCGGTGGTACCATCAACGAGGATGACCACGTGTTCGGTCTGTCGGCAGCCAAGAAGTATGGCGGTATCTACGTTCCCGCCAACCAGGCCGTTATCCACCAGTTCGCCCGCGAGGCCATGGTGAAGTGCGGTAACATGATCCTGGGTAGCGATAGCCACACCCGCTACGGTTCGCTCGGTAACATGGGCGTCGGCGAAGGCGGTGGTGAGCTCGTTAAGCAGCTGCTGCGCAACACTTGGGACATCAACGCTCCCGAGGTTGTCCTGGTATGGTTGGAGGGTGCTCCCCGCAAGGGTGTAGGTCCCCACGATGTTGCTATCTCGCTGGTAAAGGCTACCTTCGAGAGCGGCTTTGTTAAGAACAAGGTGCTCGAGTTTGCAGGCCCTGGCGTGAAGAACCTGCCCATCGACTTCCGTAACGGTATCGACATCATGACCACCGAGACCACTTGCTTGAGCTCGATCTGGGTTACCGATGACGAGGTTAAGCACCACTATGAGATTCACAAGCGTCCCGAGGACTTCAAGGTGCTCCAGCCCGGTGAGGTGGCTTACTATGACAGCATGATCAAGATCGACCTGAGCACTCAGGAGTGTATGATCGCTCTGCCCTACCACCCCAGCAACGCTTTCACCATCCACGAGCTGCAGGCTAATCCCACCGAGATCCTGCGCAAGGTTGAAGAGGACACCAAGAAGCGTTTCGGCGACAAGGTACATTGCGACCTCGTTGACAAGGTGATGAAGGACGGTAAGGTACAGGCCGACCAGGGTATCATCGCTGGTTGCTCGGGCGGTACCTATGACAACCTGAGCGAAGCTGCCAGCATCATGCGCGGCACGAGCATCGGTAACGACTACTTCACCATGAGCGCTTATCCCCAGTCGGTTCCCGTTTACATGGCAGCCGTACGTCAGCACATCGTTGAGGAGTTGCTCGAGACTGGTACGATCATTAAGCCCGCCTTCTGCGGTCCTTGCTTCGGTGCCGGCGACGTTCCCAGCAACAATGGTCTGTCCATCCGCCACACCACCCGTAACTTCCCCAACCGCGAAGGTTCCAAGCCCGGTCAGGGTCAGATCTCGCTGGTTGCCCTGATGGATGCCCGCTCGATCGCTGCTACCGCAGCTAACGGAGGCGTTATCACCGCTGCTACCGACATTGACTACACCAACGACCACAAGCCCTACGAGTACGACGCCAAGATCTATGAGCGCCGCGTATATTACGGCTACGACAAGGCTGAGGCCGACGTTGAGCTGCGCTATGGTCCCAACATCAAGGATTGGCCCAAGATGTATGCTATGGAGGACAACATGCTGCTCGAACTTGCAGCCGTTATCCACGACAGCGTAACCACTACCGACGAGTTGATCCCCAGCGGTGAGACCTCGAGCTACCGTTCGAACCCGCTGAAGCTCTCTGAGTTCGCTCTGTCACGCCGCGTTCCTGAGTACGTAGGTCTGAGCAAGCGCATCCAGGCACAGGATCTCGAGCGCCGCGACGGCAAGTGCCCGCAGAACGTGCTCGACACACTCGCAAAGGTTGGTGCTAAGCCCGAGAACACCTCGTTCGGTTCTTGCGTATTTGCCCACAAGCCTGGTGACGGCTCCGCTCGCGAGCAGGCCGCTTCTTGCCAGAAGGTGCTGGGTGGCGACGCCAACATCTGCTACGAGTACGCTACCAAGCGCTATCGCAGCAACTGCATCAACTGGGGTATCGTTCCCTTCACCATCGCTCCCGATGTTGAGTTCAACTACAACCCCGGTGACATGGTAGCGCACCATCCTCGCCGAGGGCTGTCTGATGAACTTCTACGCTTCACAGAAGAAGTAATATTTTTTTAAACCTGCCCCTGGGCAAACGCCCAGGGCAGGTTGATTAGTGATTAGGGATTAGTGATTAGAGAAACATTCCCTAAGAACGACAATAACAAACAACAATTCTATTTTTAACAATAACAACTGATCACATTAAATTTCAATCATGATCGAGAAAATTAAAATGACAACCCCCATCGTGGAGATGGACGGTGACGAGATGACCCGCATCCTGTGGAAGATGATCAAGGACGAACTGATTCTTCCGTTTGTTGACCTCAAGAGTGAGTACTATGACCTGGGTCTTGTAAAGCGTGACGAGACTGGTGACAAGATCACCATCGAGGCTGCTGAGGCTTGCAAGAAGTATGGTGTCGGCGTGAAGTGCGCTACCCCCAACGGCACCATCCGTTCAATCCTCGACGGTACCGTATTCCGCGCTCCCATCACCATCCCGAGCATCAAGCCCGTTGTAAAGAACTGGGAGAAGCCCATCACCATCGCTCGTCATGCCTATGGCGACGTTTACAAGAGTGTTGAGCTCCGCGCCGACGAACCCGGTGTTGCTAAGCTCGTCTTTGACGGTGTTAGCGGCAAGCACGAAGAGGTAGTTATCCACGAGTTCAAGGGTGAGGGCGTCCTCCAGGGTATGCACAACCTGGACAAGTCCATCCGCTCGTTTGCTCACAGCTGCTTCAAGTATGCTATCGATACCAAGCAGGATCTGTGGTTCTCGACCAAGGACACCATCAGCAAGAAGTATGACGCTCAGTTCCGCATCATCTTTGAGGAGGTTTACGAGCAGAACTACAAGGCTGAGTTTGAGAAACTGGGTCTGGAGTACTTCTACACCCTGATCGACGACGCTGTTGCTCGCGTAATCCGCAGCAAGGGTGGTTACATCTGGGCTTGCAAGAACTACGACGGCGACGTGATGAGCGACATGGTCAGCACCGCTTTCGGTTCACTGGCTATGATGACCAGCGTACTCGTTAGCCCCGAGGGCAACTACGAGTATGAGGCTGCCCACGGTACCGTAACCCGCCACTACTACAAGTATCTCGAGGGCGAGGAGACTTCCACCAACCCCATGGCTACCATCTTTGCATGGAGCGGTGCCCTGCGCAAGCGCGGTGAGAAGGACGGTATCAAGGAGCTCATGAACTTTGGTGACCAGCTCGAGGGCGCTTGCTTCGACACCCTCAACGCCGGTATCGTTACCAAGGACCTCGTGAACCTGATGGAAGGCGTTGACGCCAAGGCTGTCAACAGCGCCGAGTTCATCAAGGCCATCCGCGCCAACCTCGAGAAGCGCCTCGGCTAATCCCGCCTGACGTTTCTAGCGAGAAACCCTAACGAGGGCTACGGCATTACTGCCGCAGCCCTCATTTTTTGCTGTACTATAGGTTAAATCAAAGCAAACTATTGTTTTCTTCTCCGAATTTCTTTACATTTGCAGGTGATTAACCAACTTTAATTTTAACCATTAAAATGATTCAAGTTATGAAGCGAACAATTACTCTTATTGCACTCATGGCGGCTCTGCTCATTCCAAGCATGGCCACCGCACAACGCATGCCTGCCAAGAGCAGCATGAGGCTCTCACAGTTCAAGGCTCCCGCCGCTGCTCCCGCACGGGACGAGGAGGAACCTATCATGGACGTGCCCGAGGGTACCTTGTATGACAACATGTACGCTACCTCATTTGCCTATGGCCTAGGCTGGGGCGACATCTACATCCAGAATGTGGATGGCGGTATCGGCAAGGTGGTAGAGGGCACCGATGGCAACCTCTACATCTACAATCCCATCTCACAGGGCTACATCTGGTTCTCTATCCTGCCCTGGATCAAGGCTGAGCCTGCAGGTGACGGCAAGTATGTCGTGAGATTGCCGCAACTTTACATCATTGACGTTGGAGATCCCTACTATGCTTATTGCATGCACTATGACGAGGATGAAGGCATGCCCGTCGTTGAGGAAGAGGGCGAAATCGAGTTCACTTGGGAGAACGGCGTGCTCACCCAGCTGGGCGACAAGTTCATCGGCCTGTGTGACGCAACCGCCGACTGGTTCTACATGGCTGACCAGCACATCGTCTATGCACCTCAGACTGATGAAGTTCTCACACTGCCTGAGGACTTGTATGTGCAGAGCTACACCATGACCTACCTGTCGGATCCCAGTGACCTCAACAAGACCAAGGAGACCGTTGTGAGTGTCGCCATCGATGGCGAGGACATCTACATGGGCAACCTCAACAACAATAATCCCGACTCCTACATCAAGGGTACACTCGTTGACGGCAAGGCCACCTTCCCCACCCGTCAATATCTGGGCGTTGACGCCTACTACAACGGCCACATCTACGTGCTCACCGGTGAAGCCTATGTTGACACTGAGACCTATGGCAGCCCCGTGTTCAACTACAACCTGAACGACGAGATCGTCTTCAACGTCGATGAGGATGCCCGCAACATCGTTGCCGAGTGGCCTGCCGCTATGGTGACCAACGTCGGTCCCACCACGTTGTCGATTATCAATGACTATGTGGCTCCCGGTCTCGTTGCCTTTGACGAGGTTCCCGCCGTGCCTGCAAACCCCATCTTCAACAACGATGACATCATGGTCAACACCGCATCGGGCTGGGCTGTGCTGCACTTCACCATCCCCACGGTTGACGTTGACGGCAATAAGCTCAATGAGAACAAGTTGTATTACAACATCTACCTTGACGACGAGGTATTCACCTTTGACCCCGAGGACTACATCGGCCTGTCAAACGCCATGACCGATATCCCCTACAAGTTTGAGGACAACATCAACTTTGACATCTATATGGGCAATGACGGTCGCCACACGGTTTATATCTACAATACCGACTTTGGAATGGTGGGCGTTCAAAGCATCTACACCGCCGGTGATGAAGTGAACCGCTCAGAGGTCGTTTGTGTCGAGAATCCCACCTACTCTGGCATCAACGAGGTAGCCACTGGCGCAAAGGTAGTCAACACCCGCTACTACGACCTGACCGGTCGCGAGCTGCCTAAGGCTCCCGCAACAGGCATCTACCTGCAGTGCGCCACCTACAGTGACGGCACCACCGCCACCATCAAGGTCGTGAAGTAATTGCCTTTTAGTTATCAGCAATTAGATCATCGAGATATTAAAAAAGGATGTGCCAGAATCATGGCACACCCTTTTTTGTTTCACTTTACTTAGACTTTTTTCTTATACCTCAGTCAACAGGAATGTCATATACAACGGTAAAGTCAGCAACGGTCCTACCCGGCCCACATTGTAGTTTCCTACCTTAAGAGCACAATCTACATGGTAATGTTCAGGATGCTTCAGGACGGTCTTCAATGACTTGGCATTACCATTGGTCGCTTTGCACTCCAGCGGGCAGCACTTGCCTTTGTAGCGTATCAAGAAATCAAGTTCCAAGCTCTCCCCCTTCTGAAAATAATAAAGTGGGCGACCCATTTTACCAAGTATATCTGCAACCAAGTTTTCAAAGATGGCACCTTTATAACCGAGCATATCTCCTTGCATGATACTCCATGCTGTACCTTGCTCCAACATGGAAACAAGCAGACCGATGTCAGCCATATATACCTTGAAACAATCAGGAATAGCATTCCCAGCAAGAGGCAACTCAGTGATTCTGGTATTGTAACAACGACGTATGATACCTGCATCCTCGACCCATTGCAGGCTACTCCTATATTGAGCCGAACGAGCACCTTTCTTAATGACAGAATATTGGAATTTTTTATTATCCTTGGCCAATTGGGCAGGTATTGATTCAAAACATTCCCTGATGCGTGATTTATCCTCAATTAAGGCATATTTCAACATATCAGCTTTATAATTCTCGATGATTCCATGCTGAACAGCAAGGACATCATTCATGTTGTTCGTCTCAAAAAATGTGCTTACGGCTTCAGGCATTCCACCCACCACAACATAGCATAATAACAATTCACGCATGCGATGGTGAATCGCCTCATTAACCGGTTCTTCACGTTCAAGACAACCTTTCAAGTAGTCAATATGCTGCTGTTGCACACCATTGGCCCACAACCATTCTTCAAAATCCATTGGATACATGTCTACAATATGCTCGTATCCCACAGGTATTGAAGCGCTAGTATCTTCATTTCTGTATCCATTAACACCCAGAAGAGAGCCTGTGCAGATGACATCAAAACGGCCATCAATCTTGAAAAACTTGAGCGAAGCACGAGCTCTAGGGCATTCTTGTATCTCATCAAGGATGATGCACGTTTTTCCCGATACAAACTTAGCACCAGGAATACCAACACTCATATTCAGTGTGATGGTATCAACATCAAGAGCTCCGGCAAAAAAAGCACTATACTCGTTATGTTCATGGAAATCAAGATAGACTACATATTCATAGTGTTTGTTGGCAAAATCCACAACCGAACTGGTCTTGCCACACTGACGACACCCCTTGATAACCAACGGTTTTCGCTTAGGATTCTCTTTCCAACGTAAGAGAACGTTCTCTATCTTTCTTTTATACATAACTGATTATCAGAAATTTATTTCAACAAACACACTTTTTACGGCGACTTTTTGCCGCAAAGATACACTTTTTACGGCGACTTTTTGCCGCAAAGATACACTTTTTACGGCGACTTTTCGCTGCAAAGTTACACTTTTTACGGCGACTTTTATAAAAAGATTTGACAAAAGACCGATTATTCCACTAAAAAATGTGTTGAGTTTTGGGGCAGGTATTGCCATTCTGTCCAAAAAAGCACTAACTTTGCAAGGCGGAGAGAAACCATATAAATGACGGAACGATGATCAGTTATTGGAAATGCAAGGATGGATTCAATGAGATACATCAGTGGAAATCAGGGTGCTGGATAAAGGTCACAAAGCCGACTGACGATGACCTGGCGCTGCTGAAGGAGCGCTTTGCGGTGCCTGATTTCACCCACGATGCCAAGGATATCGAGGAGCGTCCACGTGTCGATCATGAGGACAACTGGTCGCTGGTGTTTGTGCGCGTGCCGAACAAGAGCACCGACGAGGACGGTGATACCGTGTTCTCGACCGCACCATTGGCAGTCCTGATACGTGACGATGTATTCATCACGGTTTCCTACTACGATAACGAGGTGCTCGATGATTTCATCCGCTGGAGCAAGCAGCGCCACATCAACAACTGCAAGGGCTATGACCTGCTGTTGTCGCTGATGCTGTCCACGTCGGTATGGTACCTGAAGTACTTGAAACAGATGAATGCCATGATGAACGCTGCCGAGGACCGCCTGGAAAATAAAATGGACAATGATGAGCTGATGCGCACGATGGGCCTCGGGAAATTCCTGATTTATTTCATCACCTCGCTCAACGGCAACATGACCGTGCTGGCACGCCTCAAAAAGCGCCTGCGCAACACGCCTCATGACGAGGACCTGCTCGAGGATGTCGAGATCGAAACCCAACAGGCACTCGACACCGCCAGCATCTACAACGATATCTTGGAGCGACAGCAAGAGACCTATTCATCGATCATCGGCAACAACCTGAACCGCATCATGAAGACGCTCACTGTGGTGACCATCCTGCTGATGATTCCAACGGTCGTGGCGGGCTACTACGGCATGAACGTGCCCAATCGCATGGAGAACTGGTGGCTAGGATTCCCCTTTGCCATCATCCTATCGATTGTGCTCATGGCGGTCGGCTACATCTTTATCCGCCACAGCAAATTCTTTAAATAAACGGGAAGTGTGATTAGGCTTCGCGCTGACGGCTGAGTTTGAAGCGTTGCATGATGATGACAGCGACGAGGAAGGCAGCAAAGTCGCTGGCAGGCAGCGATGCCCACACGCCGTCAAGTCCCCAAAACGAAGAGAACAGCAGCAACATGGGCAACAGGAAGAGCAATTGACGCGAGAGCGACATGAAGATGCTGATGCGCACCTTGCCGATGGTCTGGAAGAAATTGGTCACTACAGCCTGATAACCAATCACAGGAAATACCAGCATATTGATGCGGATGCCGCGGATGGAGATGGCGATGAGTTGCTCGTCATCAGAGAACATGCGGCAACAGGCTTCGGGGAACACCTCGCCGATGATCCATCCCACGGTCATAGCAATGACCGATGCAGTAATGGTGAGTCGCAGGACATGCTTGACGCGGTCCAAGTTGCCAGCACCATAATTATAGCCCGCAATGGGTTGGAAGCCCTGGCAGATACCCATGATGACCATGAAGAAGATGAATCCCAGGCGATTGGCAATGCTGTAAGCGCCTACAGCGAGATCACCGCCATAGGTCATCAAAGCATTATTCATGAAGATAGCAACGACACAGCCCGTGAGCTGCATGGCAAAGGGTGAGATGCCGATGCTGACGATGTCCTTGACAATGTTGCGGGCAGGGACAAGGAACCGCCACTCGAGGTGCAGCAATTCCTTTTGCCGTGAGAACTGCCACAGTTGCCAACACAGCACAATGACTTGTGCCAGGATGGTGGCTATTGCGGCACCCTTGATGCCCATGTGCAGGGGCCAGATGAAGATGGGGTCAAGAATGGTGTTCAACACCACTGTGACAATGGTCGCTATCATCGCCGCTCGCGGCTTGCTGGCCGACCGCAGCGCCGCATTCAAGCCCAGATAGAGGTGGGTGACAACATTGCCCACCAGCAGGATGAACATGTAGTCATGGGCATGAGGCAACGTCTGCTCACTGGCGCCAAAGAATGTCAGGATGGGGTCCAGGAAGATGATGGACACGATACCCACCAGCAAGCCCGTGATGATGTTCAGAGCCACCATGTTGCCCAAGACGTTGTTGGCCTTGTCATACTGGCGCTGTCCCAAGCGCAACGACATCAGGGTGGAGCCGCCGATGCCCACCGCAGCGCCAAAAGCCGCACCGATGTTCATCAACGGGAACGAGATTCCCAAGGCAGCCAGAGCCATCGGACCCACACCGTGACCGATGAAGATGCTGTCCACCATGTTGTAAAGCGACGACGCCGTCATCGCTATCACACCCGGCAGGGCATACTGCCACAGCAACCTGCCGACAGGTTGCGTACCGAGTGCCAATGTCGCTTGCTTATTGTCTTGCACGAGCAATCAATACTGAAAATCCGCCACAAAGGTACTCAATATTTCCCACACGATGAGAAAACAACAACTGAATAATCTGAATTATTCTGAGGCTGTCGCGCTCGGACAAAAGGAAAACAATAAATACAATAAATACTAGGGGCATCCGCACTATCTTTTTCAAACAACTAATCAGTCTGTTTTTTCTGAGGGCTGGTGCAATCGTTTATTAAACAACAAAACACAACAAATACAAATCATTGATAAACAAACAATAGCAACTGAGGCTTCTGAATGGTCTGATTTTCAGATTTTTCAAAAGTCTCAGTTATTTTTACCGCTGTTGTGGCAGGATTGTATTTATTGTTATCTTTTTATCGTTGTTATCAATCATTCAGCAGGGAGTCAATTAGAGAGGCAACATCGGCGATATCCATCCTGCCGTTATGGTTCAAGTCGGCATCGGCATTGTATTCACCGTCTGCACTCAATAAGAGATTAATTAAGACCGTAACATCTGAGATGCTGATTATTCCGTCAGCGTTTACATCGCCAGGACCAATCGAGCCCCATCCCTCAATGCTGTTGAACTTATACCAATAGTCGGCATACTGATAGGTCTCGAGGGCTTTGCGAGGCACGAGCAACTTAGCGCGGTTATAGGTGGCTGTGGAAAAACAGTTAGTGTTCGCCATCACTGGCGGTATCATGCCACGACAGGTCACCGTCTGCAGCGCATTGCAGTAGTTAAAGGCTTTCTCCTCAATAGTAGTCACCCCGCTGCCAATAGTCACGCTTGTCATCCCCGTGCAACCCTGGAATGCGTTCTCACCAATTGTCTCCACCGCATCGCCAATTTCTACACTAGCTAAATCGTAGCAGTCCTCAAAAGCCCCAACATCAATAGAAATCACATTGAAAGTATAACCGTCATGGGTAACTGATTCAGGTATAACCACATCCCCGCTATAATAATCCTCTCCAGGCCTTGTAATCACTATCACAGTGCTATCAGTCAAAGCATGGTAATAAACCCCATCTTCCTCAAAGTCTTCAATTATGGGGATTCCAACAATTAGATGGAAATTCTTCCAATAATTGGCAGCTTGATATAGTTCCACTGATTCCATTGGGACATAAAGTGTGGCTTGGCTAGTATTCACACCCGAGAAGGTGTAATTGTAGGTAACCGGCGGCATAGTTGCTAAACAAGTAACGCTGGTCAGGGCGTAGCAGTCATAGAAGGCAAAGTCGCCGATGGATGTGACGGAGTTAGGTATGCTGATGCTGGTCAGACCGCGGCAGCCATAGAACGCAACGGTACCGATAGAAGTGACGGAGTTGGGGATAGTAGTATTCATGCAACCTACAATAAGCGTGTTGGCAGCAGTTTCAATGATGGCATTGCAGTTGTCTCTAGAATCATAGTTCGGATTTCCACTTTCAACAGAAATACTACTCAGGCCGCGGCAGTATTCAAACGCACTGTGGGCGATGGTAGTGACGGAGTTGGGGATTGTGATGCTGGTCAGGCCGTAGCAGCCAGAAAACGCATCGTCCCCGATGAAAGTGACGGAGTTGGGGATGGAAATGCTGGTCAGGCCGCTGCAGTCCATGAACGCAGAGCTACCGATGTGAGTGAGGGAATTGGGGATGGTGATACTTGCCAGTTCTCTGCAGTTAGAGAACGCATAATCAGCAATGCCAAGAGTGCCTTCTGCAATAGTAATGCTGGTACCTGGTATCGTGCCCTTATATGTGTATGCCACTAAACCGGCATAGACAAGCCCGTCAGGTTGATTATAGAACCAAACCGTTTCAAAGAATGCATTGGCTCCGATGGAAGTGACAGAGCTGGGGATGGTGATGCTGGTCAGACCGCTGCGAGAGAACGCCAGGGCGCCGATGGAAGTGACGGAGTTGGGGATGGTCACGTTGGTTAGACCACTGCAGCCAAAGAACGCAGTGTTGCCAATGGTGGTGACGGTGTAGGCCTTCCCACCATAGGTGACAGTCTTGGGGATGGTTACATCGCCAGTATATTCATTACTATAGTCATTGTATGAGGTTCCTTTGTAAGTTACGGTGGCTTCTGTGCCATTTTTGAGATAGTAGATGCCGCCGACTTCGAAATCATGGGCGGTGGCTATTTTGGGCAAGAGGAACAACAAGACAAGAATAAGGGACTTAAGTATTTGTTTCATAGCAGTTTGTTGTTGAAGTTGTTATCGATATTTAATATCACTGATGCGGATGATGAATTAGCTTTAATTTGCGCAATTCGTAGTTTGAAAAGGTTGTTGTTGGTTACTCCTCGAGGCCGAAGCATTGCTTGATGGCATGACGGATGGCGCCGGCGTGCTCACTGTTACCCTTGAGGATATTCAACACACCGCGGATGTAGTCATCCTTGCCCTTGTAACCGCACAAGGTGGAAACATTGCTCTCGATGAGCATCAGTTTCTGGTTATAGACCTTGAGAATGCTGGCATAGTCATTGTTGTCCTCATAGACGTGAAACTCACGGCACAACTGGTCGTAGAGGCCACGCGGATTGATTTCGCTCACCAGTTCCACCATGTGGTTTTCAAGAGCATTGATGCTGGTGAATTTCATGTCGATGCGTTTTTCCACGTCGCGTTTCACACGGTGCCGCACGTGCTGCAAAGCCTGTTGCTTGAGCTCCTTGGTAAACATGGCAATGACCCGTTTTTTCACCTTGGGGAAGACGATATCCGGGTTGCGGCGCTTGAAGAGTGCTACCGCACGAATGACGCCCTCGAGCATGAGGATGTTCTCCACCTCGGCGACGTTGGGCACGAGGATGTTTTTCCTGCGCAGGTATTCCACCTCCTCATCGCTGCGGCGGTCGCGGTCCACAATGCCGCGGCTCTCCAACTGATGGAAATTCTGCAAATCACCGAACGAGCGCACCGTCTCGATGACCTTGTTGCAACTGCCCAGCGGCTTGACGGTATATTCGGGGAAAATGAGCGGATACAGCCTTGAGTCGATACTGTGCTTGTCATCGCCCTCAATGAAGAGGACAGGCTTGCGGCTGCCCAGCAAGTCGAGCAGCGCGGTATCCAGGTTGCGGCTGGATGGCATGACCTCGTAGTCCCATGCCATTGCCTCGGGGTCAAACTCCTTGACCCACACGCACTGGTTATCGATTCGCGAGCTGGCGAAGTCCACATCGTGGGTGTTGTAGATAAACGTGCAGTCGGGGCGCATCTGCTCCAGCACGTTCCACAGCGTGCGCATGATGCTGCTGTGGATGAAGGTCTCGGGATCATCGACCAGGATGGCGGCATCGGGCATGGCATAGAGCACCGCACCGATGTAGTAAAGCACCGATTTCTCACCATCACTGAGGCGCATCAACGGATACTTGTCCTCATAACCCTCGCTGGTGAACATCAGCTTGCCGTTCTCGCGCAGCACCTTGTTCTTGGGGAACACCTCCTGCCATTTCTTGACGGTGATATCGAGTTTGGTCTTGGGGAACTCCATCTGCTCATCCATGAGTTTGTGAGCCTTGAAGTTCATCAGTTCACGGAACTCATCGCTCAGCATCACATAGAAGAGCTTATCAAACTCGGTCTCGGCAGTGTTCTTGACCTGAGGGTTGGCGGCATTCATGCGGTTGAACAGGTCATCGATAGAGCCAGGCAACGGCGTGACACTCGCGGGAGACGGGAACAACGCCTTCAGTGCCGAAATGCGGTAGGCCTTGTTGCCCAGTTCATCGACCAGTGCCGAGCAGAAACGGCTCTTTCCGGCTCCGTTGGTACCAATGATGGTAATCTGCTTGGACTCGATCAGCACATCGGGCTGATGGCCGTCCATCCTTTTTGGTAGTCTGATGTCCATGATAATGGTGTTTTTGTTCTAGTGGGGTAAAATTAGACATTATTTCTCATTGCAGCAACGTTTTTATGCCTAAAGTGCCTAAATGAACAAATTTTTCACATTATTGACCTACTGAATATTGCTTTTATTCGTAATTTTGTCGCTTGTTATGATGGAGTATTTAAATGCTTTCGGGGCGATGCTGAACGGGATGTCGCCGTACCTGCTGCTGGGATTTTTCATCGCGGGTGTGCTGCATGCGTTTGTGCCATCGACGATTTATAGCCGCTATCTGGCGGGGACGGGACTGCGGTCGGTTGCGACGGCTGCAGCCTTTGGTATTCCGTTGCCGCTGTGCTCGTGCGGCGTGCTGCCCACGGCGGTGGCACTGCGTCGCAGCGGAGCCTCACGCGCTGCCTCCACATCGTTCCTCATCGCTACGCCTCAGACTGGCGTGGACAGCATCATGGCGACCTATTCGATGATGGGACTGCCGTTTGCCATCCTGCGGCCTGTAGCAGCGTTGGTGACATCGCTGATTGGCGGTATGGCAGTCGGTCATTGGGAGCGTAAAGGCGCCCTTGACGATGTGAAGAGCGATGCCAATTACGAGTTCAGCGAACTGCCCAAGGGCTTCTGGAATAAGGTGTTGGAGACGTTGAAATATGGCTTCTTTGACATGATGCAGAGCATCGGCCGCTGGCTGATTTTAGGCTTGGTGGTGGCAACGTTGATTACCGTGTTGCTGCCCGACGATTTCTTCTCGACCTATGCCCGCTGGCCCCTGTTGAATATGTTTATCATCGTGCTGGTGGCTGTGCCGATGTATGTCTGCGCCACGGGGTCCATCCCCATTGCCGCTGCCCTCATGCTCAAGGGCATGTCACCCGGCTGCGCGCTCGTCCTGCTGATGGCGGGTCCTGCTGCCAACGTGGCCTCGATGTTTGTCGTGAACAACGCGTTTGGACGTAAAGCCACCATCGTCTATCTGCTGTCCATCATCGGCGGAGCCATCGGCTTCGGCGTGCTGGTGGACTACTGGCCCGGCTTGCGCGAGACATTTGTCAATGCCCTACCCTGCCACATCATGCATCATGGCATGCATGGCGCTTCGTGGCTCAACACGCTGTGCAGTGTGGCCCTGCTTGGCATGATTGTTGTTGCCATGTTCTCAAAATACTGGAAATCCTACCAAATCAAACACAATAAGACTACCGCAATGAAAGAGTACAAAGTAAAAGGCATGATGTGTGTACACTGCCAGGCAAACGTGGAGAAAGGCCTCGCTGCCCTCCCCGGTGTGGAAAAAGTAACCGTTGACCTCGCCAAGGGTACCGCCCTGGTCGAAGGCAACGTCGATGACCAAGCCGTTATCGACAAGATCAACGAACTGGGATACCAGTACGTACCTTGATTAGTTAGAAGTTAGAAGTTAGAGGTGAGGAGTTAGAAGTGATTCTAAACCTTACTTGACTGCAGTGTAGATGGTGCAGACGCCTAGGGTGAGGCGGCGGAAAGTGGCCTCTTTCAAGCCGGCGTTGCGCATCAGCTGCAGCATGTCGTTGCCCTGAGGAACGGCTGCGATGCTGTTCGGCAGGTAACGATAGGCGCTCTTGTCACCGCTCTTGATGGAGCCGATGGCGGGGATGATGTGCAGGGTATATAGGTCGTAGAACCAGCGAATCAGCTTATTGGTGGGCGTTGAGAGTTCCAGTACGCACAGCATGCCACCGGGACGCAACACACGCGCCATCTCCTGGTACCCTTGTTGCAGATGCTCGAAATTGCGGACTCCGAAAGCCACCGTCACAGCATCGAACGTATTGTCCTGCATCGGCAAAGCCATGCAATCGCCTTCTTCAAAGGAGATGACCTCCTGTAAGCCTTTTTCCTTGACCTTGCGCTGTGCCTCGGCGAGCATCCCTGGCGAGAGATCTATGCCCGTGATGTGTTGCGGGTGCAGAGAATCGTTCAGCTGGATAGCGAAGTCGCCCGTTCCCGTCGCCACGTCAAGGATGTGGGCGGGAGTGATGCGTTTCAGGCGCTTGACCGCCAGGCGTCGCCACCAGATGTCGATGCCGAGGGTCATCGCGCGGTTCATGAAGTCATAGGCGGGCGCGATGGCGTCAAACATCTGACGAACTTGCTCGGTTTTGGCACCTTCGCCATAGGGATTCACCTGCTCGACACGGTTTCCGCCATCGTTACTACTCATGCCTTATTGTCGTCTTTAACGTTCTGTGCAAACAATTTTTCCTCCTCGTGGTAGCGCTCGTAGGCCTCGACAATGCGCTGCACGAGATGGTGGCGCACGATGTCCTTTTTCTCAAATTCCACCTTGCCGATGCCCTTCACACCGTCAAGCACGCGCAGGGCGTGAATCAGTCCCGAAGAGGTGCTGCGCGGCAGGTCAATCTGGGTGGTATCACCCGTGACAATCATCTTGGAGCCCATACCCAGTCGGGTAAGGAACATCTTGATCTGGTGGGTCGTAGTGTTTTGTGCCTCGTCAAGCACGATGATGGCGTCGTTCAGGGTGCGGCCGCGCATAAAGGCGAGCGGTGCAATCTGGATGATATTGTTCTCCATGTATTCCTTGAGTTTGGCTATAGGTATCATGTCCTCGAGGGCATCATAGAGCGGCTGCAGATAGGGGTCAATCTTATCCTTCATGTCACCAGGCAGGAAACCCAGTTTCTCGCCAGCCTCGACAGCGGGGCGCGAGAGAATGATTTTGCGGGCCTCGCGGTTCTTCAACGAACGCACAGCAAGTGCCACCGCCAGATAGGTTTTACCTGTACCGGCAGGACCGAGGGCGAACGTCAGGTCGTTCTCTGAGAACTTCTGCACCAGCAGCTGCTGGTTGGGGGTACGGCCGCTGATGGGTTTGCCGTTCACGCCATAGACGATGACGTCGTCCATCTTCAGCTGTTTGGGCGGCGTGCCCTTGATGGTGTCGATGATGACGTCCTCGGGCAGCGTGTTGTAGGTCGCACAATAGTCGGCTAGAGCATGAACCTTCTCTTCAAAGTTGGCGGTCTCGCTGTCGTCGCCGATGACCGTGATGACACTGCCACGGGCTGCCATGCGCAGTTTGGGAAACAGGTTGCGGATAAGTTGTATGTTGCTGTTGTTCACCCCGTAGAAAGTCACAGGGTCCACGTTGTCGATAATAATGTGTCGTTCAATCATTCAATCGCATTCTAATTCTAACCACAAAAGTACACAATAAAATCATATCTGCAAAAATTAACAGGAAAACAATAAACCAATAAAAATAACTCGGCCAGCTTGAAACAATTTGATAAACATGAATGGCCACGAATGATCATTGAATATATTTTATTATTGATGACCATTTGTGGAGATTGATGGACATTCGTGTTTTAATGAGGTTGCGGGGTGGGTAGCATTGTTTTTTTTGTACTTATTGTTTTCCTGTTTTCATGGAGGTGGTTGTTTTTCGGGTGGAAATGTTGGTGTGTTGGGGAAAAGTTAGTAATTTTGTAAGTTAAAGTAAAACGAACATTAAAGAAAATCAGATATTATGAAAGGAATCGTACTGGCAGGAGGCTCCGGGACAAGGCTTTACCCGGTGACCAAAGGTATCTCCAAACAGCTGATACCCATCTATGACAAGCCGATGGTATATTATCCCATCTCGGTGCTGATGCTTGCCGGCATCCGCGAGATCTTGATCATCTCAACGCCTCAGGACCTGCCTATGTTCCGTCGCCTGTTAGGCAGCGGTGAGGACATCGGTGTGCACTTTGAGTATGCCGAGCAGCCGCGCCCCGAGGGTCTTGCCCAAGCTTTCATCATCGGTGAGGAGTTTGTCGGCAAGGACAGCGTTTGTCTGGTGCTGGGCGACAACATCTTCTACGGCCAGAGCTTCACCCGCATGCTCATGGATGCCGTGGAGCGTACCGAGCGCGAAAAAGTCGCCACACTGTGGGCCTATGCCGTGAGGGATCCGCAACGCTTCGGCGTGGTAGCCTTTGACGAGCATGGCAAGGCAACGAGCCTGGAGGAGAAGCCCGAGCATCCCAAGAGCAACTATGCCGTGACTGGCCTGTATTTCTACCCCAACGAGGTGGTGGAAATCGCCAAGCACATCAAGCCCAGTGCCCGCGGTGAGTTGGAAATCACGACTGTCAACCAGGAGTTCCTGGCGATGGACCGCGTCCATGTCCAGACGCTGGGTCGCGGCTTTGCTTGGCTGGATACCGGCACGAGCGAGTCGATGGCCGATGCGTCCAACTTTATCGGCACCATCGTCAATATGCAGGGTGTGCAAGTGGCAGCCCTTGAGGAAATCGCCTTCCGCAAGCGCTGGATTACCGCCGAGCAGCTGCTGGCACTTGCCGAGCCCATGAAGAAGAACAATTACGGACAATACCTGATTAAACTCGCCCAGAATGGCATCTGACAAAAGACAAGAAGCACATCTCATAGAACTGGCCAAGAACAAGGATCCGCGCGGTAACCTCACGGTCATTGAGAGCGGTATAGACCTGCCTTTCAAGGTCATGCGCGACTACTGGATCTATGATGTTCCCAGCGGAATGTGGCGCGACGGCCATGCCTTCAAGGAGCAACACGAGTTCATCGTGGCCTTGAGCGGCAGCTTTGATGTCGTCGTCAATGACGGCGAGCGGGAGCAGACATTCCATCTCTCCCGTCCTCAAATCGGATTGTATATCCCCAACATGAACTGGCGTCACATCAACAATTTCTCCACCAACTCAGTAGCACTGGTATTATCCAGCACCCTATATGATCCAACTGACTATATTGAACATTTCGAAGAGTTTAAAAGCCTAAAAAATGGAAGATTTGAATAGTATCGAGAAACTCAGAATCCACAACAAGTCGCTCATCAACGACTGCCGGATTATCAGCCTCGCCAAGCACCACCATGCCAACGGCAACCTCACGGCTGTCAACAACGGGGTGGAGCTGCCCTTTGACATCCAGCGCACATTCTACATCTATGATGTGCCCGGAGGTGCTGAGCGAGGAGGCCACAGCCATTACACCTGCCATGAGTTCATCATCGCCATCAGCGGCAGTTTTGACGTGATTGTCGATGACGGCACCGACCAGTTCACCTACACCCTCAACCGTCCCTATCAGGGACTGCTGGTTGTACCGGGCATCTGGCGCACATTGAAGAACTTCTCATCGGGTTCGGTGTGCCTGGCCATTGCCTCCCACCACTTCGATGAGCAAGACTATATCAGGGATTATGACACATTCCTGCAGTACAAGCACAGCGTGAAAAAAGAAGAATAACCATTTTATCAAGACAACAAATGAAGCAATACCCATTCCTGGATTTAGCACTCGCCAATGCGCCCTACATGGCAGAACTCAAAGCAGCCGCCTGTGAGGTGATAGAACGTGGCCGCTACCTGCACAGCCAGCAGACCGAGCTGTTGGAGCAGGAGATTGCCGCCCTGTGCCAAGTGAAGCACTGCGTGACCGTGAGCAATGGCCTGGATGCGCTGCGGCTCATCCTGCGTGCCTACAAGGAAATGGGACTGCTGCATGACGGTGACGAGGTCATCGTGCCTGCCAACACCTATGTAGCGAGTGTGCTTGCCGTGAGCGAAACCGGTCTGGCGCCCGTGCTGTGTGACATCAGGGAAGATACCATGAATCTGGACTCCCGCCTGCTTGAAGGACTCATCACCGAGCGCACGCGTGCGGTGATGCCCGTCCACCTCTACGGCACGCCATGCTGGGATGCCACCCTGATGGAAACGGCCCGCAAACACAACCTGCTCATCATCGAGGATAATGCCCAGGCCATCGGCTCAGTCAGTGACACGGCGGGCCTGAATGGCACCAATGTCACCGGCGGACTGGGACATGCTGCAGGCATGAGCTTCTATCCCACCAAGAATCTGGGCGCTTTGGGCGACGGTGGAGCAGTCCTGACCAACGACGATACCCTGGCCGCTACCGTGCATGCCCTTGCCAACTATGGCTCGGACCGCCGCTACCACAATATCTATCAAGGCTACAACTGCCGCCTTGACGAGATTCAGGCCGCCATGTTGCGCGTCAAGTTGCGCTTCTTGGACCAGGATAACATCATCCGCGACAAGGTGGCCCGCACCTACAACGAGTGCATCACCAATCCCCGTGTCAAGACGCCAGTCATCTTTGATGGCATGAGGCAGACTTGGCATCAGTATGTGGTGCGTGTGGAGCAGCGTGACGACTTCCGCCGCTTTCTTACCGACAATGGAGTTGGGACTGACATCCACTATGCCACCCCACCCCACAAGCAGCCCTGTTACAGCGACCTGCCTCACGCCCCGCTGCCACTGACCGAGCGGCATGCCGACGAGGTGGTCTCCCTGCCTATTGCCCATCCCATCACGCCCGATGACGCTCGCGTCATTGCCGAAATCATCAACCGATTCTAAAAGCCGACAAGACCGATATGCGCAATCATGGAATGAAACGGTTTGTCCTTCTCACCCTGGTGGCACTGCTGCCCGTTATGGCAGTGGTAGCGCTGTACCTGGTGCGTGACCCCTTCCATGTCGTGAAGCCCTATCGTGGCAAGATTTACAATCCTGGTGACACGATCTCACTGACGATCAACTGGGGACATGTCACTGTCGAGTCGTTCAAGTATTTCAACCCTACCGAGCACTTTGACTCCTTTATCTTCGGGTCCTCGCTGTCGGGTTACTACCGCATCAAGGACTGGAAGACCCATCTGCCCGCCGATGCCCGCCCGTTCCATTTCAATGCCTCCCGCGAGACACTCTACGGCATCCTGAACAAACTCAAATACTTGAGGTCGCAGGGTGTGCCGATGAAAAACGTGCTCATCATCATGGAGGACGAAATGCTCATGCGCCGTCCCCTTGACCAAGACGTGCTGTTTGTGCAACATCCCGAGACAGCCCGCGAAGTCTCATGGTGGGATTTCCACCAGTTGTTTTTCAATGCCTACCGCCATCCTGAAATTATTGCCTATCTGTTGTGTCCCGAGAAGATGACCCAGAAGGTGCTCGATGAGGGCTATGCCACGACCGACGTCTCGGACCGCGACGAACGCATCAACGAGGGCTGCTATACCCTTGCCGACTCGCTCATCGCCACCAATCCCGACGCCTTCTTCACGCCAGAGCATGTCGCAAAATACACGCTTCCGCTCAAGGAATTGCCCTGCCCCCCGAAAATCGATACCCCGGTCGAAGCGTTGCTCAATGCCATCGCCTCCATCCTTAAAGACCAAGGCGCAGACTACCAGATCATCATCCCGCCGCACTACGGCTATGAAGCCATCGGCAGCAGCGACCTGTACAAACTGGAACTGATCTTCGGGCAACAACGCGTCCATGACTACAGCCATGACCCCAAGATGGGCTCTGACGTGCATTACTACTATGACGACGGGCACCTTGTGGCAGAAGCATGTGCCAGACTCATGGACAGCGCCTATAATGACGTGACACTGCCCTCACCTTTCCTGAAATAAAATAACGAGAGTTCACTCTTGAACTGAACTGAGCCTACTGTAGAGACGCAAAATTTTGCGTCTCCAATCGCTAGACCTTGCCAAAATGATGCGTCTCCAATCGTTAGGCCTTGCCAAAATGCTACGTCTCCAATCGCTAGGCCTTGCCAAAATGCTGCCCAGAGACGCAAAATTTTGCGTCTCTACATAAAATAGCACGTTTTTTCTTAGGAATTGCCAACCTAATCGGCTGCAGGAACGGCCTTGCACTTTCCACTCCAGGCGGTGATGTCAAGGCGCAGAATTTCCACACGATGGAACGATGCCGCAGCATATTTCATTCCCACCGTTGCGTCGCGGGGAGACAACTTGTTGAGCAGCAGTTCCAGTGCATGGCGTTTCTCGTCATCGTCAAGGTCTCTCACAGCGACACCTGTGAGCACAATACTCTCATACTCGGTCGTGAACTTTGAGGGCAACAGATTGACGTTTCCCACGACACAGAACGAAACACGCTGCTCATGGTCCAAGCAACGCAATTTGCGACCCTCTGGAGCACAATGGATGTAGAGCGAACTGTCACCATCCCACACATAGTTGAGAGGCAACCCATAGGGTGCGCCATCGGTGTCGCACATCGAGAGTACACCCCACTCGGCGGTGCGTAACAGCGCAACCGCCCGCTCCTCATCGAGCAGGCGGTCTTGCCGTCGTACATTGCTGTTGTCAAAGGTCATGATTTACTTGCCCTTGAGATACTCCATCGACTTGATCTGAGCTTTCCTCAGACTCGCCTTGTCATTGGGGTTGATTCCATATTTGCTGGCGGGAGGAATAACCACCCTGGTGCCGGGACGAATGTTGTTCGGGTCATTGATGGTACCACGAGCCACATTCTCCTCATAGATATATACCCAGAACCATGGACTGCCATAATGCTTCTCGGAGAGCGTGGTGAGCACAATCTGGGAAGTGACGACATCGGTGACCTCCTTGTTGTTGACCTTAGATGCCGGCTTCTCCTCAGCCTTCTTCTCGGGTTTTACTTCCTCCTTCTTTTCAGGCTTCACTTCCTCTTTCTTCTCGGGCTTCACCTCTTCCTTCTTCTCGGACTTGACGTCATCTTTCTTTTCCTGCTTGACGTCGGCCGCTTTTTGTTCTTCCTCGGTGAGTTCATCGTCGGCTATCGTGTCGGCTGCTACCACCTCCTGCTCAGGGACATCGGGGTTGCTGTCGCTGCAGCCGCGTGCCATCAGCCAGAACATCAGGACAATCGCCAGTCCACTCAGCAACAACCACAGCCATCGCCTGTCGGGCTTGCGCTGCGCTTCCTCGATCTGTTCGGGTGTTGGCGTATACACATTGCGCGGCTCAGGGCGATAGAAGTGGCGGTCGTTATCCACCTCTTCGGGCTTTTCCTGTTCGGGTATCGGCTGGGAGGGGCCATCAATGGGCCTGCCCACCAACATGGGTTTACGCACAGGAACCGTTTCTTCCACCTTGGGCTGCGGCTTTTCCTCTTTTACGACAGGCTCCTTGACAGGAGTCTTCACCTCGCGGGAAATCTCCTTATCGCCGTCAGGCATCGGAGAGTCAAACAAGACATCGGGCGTCGGTGCGGGAGCCGCATCCTGCATCTGGGGCAGTTCATCAGGCAGAGGCGCAACGGGGATGTCTGACTCGCTGAAAAAAGTATCCTCCGCTACCGGAGCCTCCTCTACGGGCTCGTCGATAGCAGGTATCGGCTCTGACTTTTGAGGCTCCTTCTCAGCAACCTTTGATTCAGGCTCCTGGACATCAGGCAGGATAGCCGACGGATGTTGCTTGTCGATTTCAGCAAGTTTCTCGTCGGTGACAGCATCATCAAGGATGACCGTTTCAAACTGAGCAAATGGTTGGTTCACAGCCTCGGCAAGCGACTTATCGGGTGTAAAGGTCACCTTGTTGTAGCCCGAGATCTGCATGGGAGACCCTGTCTTGACATTGACACTCTTGCGGGGCTTGACACTGGTAATCTTAAAGGTGCCCACGCCCTTGACGGTCACGCTCTCGCCATCGATCAGTGTCTGAGAGATAACGGCAAACAAGTCTTTCAGGAAGAGTTCACACACACGCTTGGTCGTTGATGTCGCCTTGGCCATCAAGTCCACAAGTTCAACAAATGTGATTTTAGCATTCATAATTCGTCCTCCTTGTTTTACTTGAGTTTAGCCTTGAGCACATTACTGATCTTGAAGCCCACCACAATCTTGGGGGGAACAAGCATCCGTTTTCCTGTTGAGGGCTGGACCATGACACGCTCGTCACGCTTTTTGGGCTCAAAGGTACCGAAGCCCGGCACCTGAACACTGTCCATCTCGCTGCACCGTTCACGCAATACACCGGCAAAAGCCTCCAGCAACTTGCCGACATCCTCCTTGCTGCGGCCCAAATTGCCAGATATTGTATCTATCAGTTTTTTATTGTCCATTTGTAACCCATTGTATTTTAACCTGCAAAGTTAGCGAATTTTTGCCCAAGTAGAGCATAAAAGCAGGATTTATTTTTTGGCTTTTGACGAGGCACGACCAAATTGCACTATTTTTTTTGCCGTTTGGCATTTTTCGCTTAATTTTGTCAATCATTATAACCGATAACCACCAACATTTAACCAGATTATGAGAAAAATCGTTATTCTTGACGGATATGCCGGCAACCCCGGTGACCTCTCGTGGGAACCGATGAAGGCATTGGCTCCTTGTGACATCTACGACTTTGGTACCGCCGACACTGTGATTGAGCGTTGCCAAGGCGCCGAAATGGTATTGACCAATAAAGTTCCTGTCACGGCTGAAGCCATGGCCCAATTACCCGACCTGAAGTACCTCGGTGTGATGGCAACAGGCTTCAATGTCGTGGACAGCGCCGAGGCTGCCCGCCGAGGCATCATCGTGACCAACGTCCCCGCCTATAGCACCGACAGTGTGGCACAACTCACCATTGCCCACCTGCTGAATATCTGCTGGCAACCCCAGCACTATACCGACGAGGCCCACGACCTGAAGTGGACCAACTGCGGCAGTTACGCTTACTTCAACACACCGCTGATTGAGTTGGCTGGCAAGCAGATGGGTATCGTCGGACTGGGTAACATCGGCGGCGCCGTGGCACGTATGGCCCTGGCGATGAACATGCGCGTGATGGCCTATACCAGCAAGAGCCAAGACCAGTTGCCCGAGGGCATCATGAAGGCCGACAACCTGGAGCATCTGCTCCGCACCAGCGATGTGCTCACCATGCACTGCCCGCTCAATGCCGACACCACCGGTATGATCAACGCAGAGGGCTTGGCGATGATGAAGCAGGGATCCATCGTGCTCAACATGGCACGCGGTGCCCTCATCAACGAGCAAGACCTGGCCGACGCGCTGAACAGCGGTCACCTCTATGCTGCCGCCATCGACTGCACGAGCGTTGAGCCGCCCGCTGCCGACCATCCGCTGCTCACGGCCCGCAACTGCTACATCACGCCCCACATCGGCTGGACCAGCTTTGAAGCCCGTGAGCGCCTGATGAACGTCATCACCAGCAACGTGGCCGCCTATCTCGACGGCAAGCCAGTGAATGTTGTCAACATGTGAGGTCACATGTTGACAACTGATTAGAGATTAGAGATTAGTGATTAGTGAGATATAATTAGTTACTAAAGAGAGATGGAGAACGAATTTTTCAAGGATATCAACGAGGCCCTGGCATGGGCCGAGGGCACCCATTGTGCCATCACGGTGTGTGACCTGGAGGGTAAAGTAATTTTCATGAATGAGCGCTCGCGTGCCACCTTCGACAAGGAAGGCCGCACGATGCTGGGCCAGAACCTGATGCCCTGCCACAGCCCGAAGTCGCAGGAGAAAATCCGCCACATGATTGAGACAGACACCGTCAACTGCTACACCATCGACAAGCAGGGCGTCAAGAAGATGATCTACCAGACCCCTTGGCGCAAGGACGGCAAGGTCTGCGGCATGGTGGAAATCTCGATGGTCATCCCCAACGAGATGCCCCACTACATCCGCTAAGCGGCAACGCTGTTTCAGTCACCGCCAGTTTTTCCCACGAAATCATCTGACGTGACGATACATAAAAAAGACGAGGCAATGAACGCCTCGTCTTTTTTTACATATTGCCGTCTTGGACTATTTCACCATGATCTTGGCAGATTTGCAGGTGCCATCGGAGTACTTCACAACTACGATGTTAACACCCTTGGTCAGGCCATCAAGCTGGCGACCCTGCAGGTCAAGATACATGGTCTCAACGACTGTTGCGTCGCTTGAGGGCAACTCGCTGATGCCGGAGTCAGGACCACCATCGGGATAATAGATGATGGGAGAACGCCTCTCTTCGCCACCGCCACGATAGATGGTCTGTACGCCAAAGTACTCAAAGTCGCCGGTGTAGAAGTAGATGTAGCGTGATGTTGTACCACCGCCCACGATGTCATAGTTAGAGAAGTCGTAAGGAATGATGGTCATGTCCTCATCCTGCTCGGCGTAATCCTCAGCACGGAACACAAGGGGAGTCCTGTCGAGATAGCAGGTGTAGAACAGTTTGCTGGGCAGGATGTAGTTGCCGTCAACATCGGTAGTGTAGATATTGAATCCGGCATATCCATGAGCGTAATACTCAGTCTCAGCATAGGGCAAGAAATAGGTGAATTCAGGTGATGCAGGAGTAGCGGGCTGCTCGTTGAACAGATAGAATGTGGGACGCAGATACACCTCATGGCTGCTCACCTCAGCCTTGCCGGCATTGATGATCAGACCGAGGTCGAGATTGCTGAACTTGCTGAGTTCAGCATCATAATCCATAATCATCTGGTCAACCTCAAAGGTATACAGAGTAGTCCATCCCCACTCATCAACTTCCTTCTCGATGGTACACGGTTTGAGATAAACAAGCGTGCTATAGGTGTCTTCAACACCCAGGAACTGGTTGGTCTCGACGAGGGCCTTGTCCCCCTCGATAGTGGCCTTGATGACAGCATCAGGAGCAATCTTGGCGATCTTAGCATAGAAAGTGTTGTCCACGATAGCACCCGGAACCACCTCATAGGCGATATTGTTGTCATAGGGATAGTGGGTGAACACATAGTCTTTGAATTCTGCGTTCTCGGGAGCAGCTTGAGGCACCTCGTCAAAGGGATAGAACGTGCAGTTCATATCACCCTGTCCGGGCCATGTCAGGTAACCGTCCTCTTCTTGTACACCACCATAGAGCAGATTGGGATCCTGTGAAGTGATTGTACCGTCTTCCTCAATGTTGAACTTGATTTCGGTCACCTCCTCATCCGGAACAAAGACGGTATAGGTGTACTCGTTACCCTGCCAGTCAACGCCAACGGCATCTTCGGCCTTCAAAGCATAGAGATAATAGGTGAAGAGTTTGTTTTCAACACCATTGAAATACCAGAGTTGGGCGTTGATTTGGCCCGTTCTCACCGTGATGACGTTGCCTTCCACTTCACCTTTAATCCATGTGCCGCCATTGCACATGTTGGTAATAAAGTTCTTGAAGTAGTAGTTGCCGTCGGTGCCTTTAACGACATAGGTACCCTTCTCGGTGTAGTCGGCTGGAGCAGGATTTCCCCAAACGGGCAGATAGTCAGTACCCGAGCGCCTCATCAGTTGAAGCTCGCCTTCGGGCTGCACAAACAGGCTTGGATCAAGTTCTGTCGGGTTCTCACGCGCGGGTTGATTGGCCTTCAGTAACGGCGCATCGGCAAACCGCACGTTACTCTTGGTCACTCTCTCCTGTCGAGTATTCAGATAGGAGTTGTTCTTCTCGTCAATCGACTGATAAGGCGACTGAGCGAAGACAGTAGCGGCCATCAAGGCCACCAGTAATAAAGTAAAACCTTTTTTCATAATAGCTGGAATTTAATCATTAATAAATGCGCCCAAATTTAACAAAAAAATTTAATAATTCCAATTATCTTTACTAAATGTGTCGTTTCTGCAACAAATAAACTATTAATTTCAGCAATACTCTCTCGCTGAGTCATGGACCCCATTGATGAGAAATGGCACACAATTCATACAGCAATTTCGACATCAAAAATGGCCAGGCACTAAAATATTGGTGTTTGTCAGTATCGAGACGAAATAATCGAGGGAATGTGTGGGAACGTTGTGAGTTTTTTTGTACTTTTGTGGCTTGATTAGCAGTAAAAGACATTAAAAACGAGATACATTGATATATTATGGCGGAGAGTATTGAGAATATCAACGCTGGGGGTGAAGAGAAGAAGCCCTTGAATTTTGTGCAGCAGATTGTCGCCGACGATTTGGCGGCTGGTAAGAACGGAGGAAGACTGAACACGCGTTTCCCGCCGGAACCTAACGGTTACCTGCACATCGGCCATGCCAAGGCCATCTGCATGGACTTTGGCGTTGCTGAGATGTTTGGCGGCACATGTAACCTGCGCTTTGACGACACCAATCCTCAGAAGGAGGACACCGAGTATGTTGAAGCCATCATGCGCGACATCCACTGGCTGGGCTATGACTGGGGCGACCGTCTGTACTATGCCAGCGACTATTTCCCCAAACTGTATGATTTCGCCATCCGCCTGATTAAGGAGGGCAAGGCCTATGTTGACGACCAGACGAGCGAGCAGATTGCCCAGCAGAAGGGCACGCCCACCACTCCTGGTACCAACAGCCCCTACCGCGACCGCACAGTCGAGGAGAACCTGGACCTGTTCCAGAGGATGAACGCGGGCGAGTTTGAGGAGGGCAGCCACGTGCTGCGCGCCAAGATTGACATGGCGTCAAGCAACATGCACTTCCGCGACCCGATCATCTACCGCATCATCAAATCGCCGCATTGGCGCACGGGCAACAAGTGGAACGTCTATCCCATGTATGACTTTGCCCACGGCCAGAGTGACTACTTTGAGGGTGTGACCCACTCGATCTGTACGCTGGAGTTTGTGCCTCACCGCGACCTGTACGATTACTTCGTCCATGAGTTGGCTGGTGAGAGTGCAGCCGAATACTGCCCCCGCCAGATTGAGTTCAACCGCCTAAACCTCACCTATACCGTGATGAGCAAGCGCAAACTGTTGCAACTCGTCAAGGAAGGCCTCGTGGCAGGTTGGGACGACCCCCGCATGCCGACCCTGTGCGGCCTGCGCCGTCGCGGCTATACGCCCCAGGCCATCAAGAACTTCATCGAAGACATCGGCTATACCAAGTATGAGGCACTGAACGATATCGGCCTGCTGGAGCACAACATCCGCGAGGAGTTGAACCACCATGCCAACCGCGTGAGCGCCGTGCTGAACCCCGTCAAGGTGGTTATCACCAACTATCCCGAGGACAAGGTGGAGATGATGGAGATGGACAACAACCCCGAGCAGGAGAATGCCGGCAAGCACCAGATGCCGTTCTCACGCGAGATTTACATTGAGCGCGACGACTTCATGGAAGAGCCTCCCAAAAAGTTCTTCCGCCTCACGCCGGGCAAGGAAGTGCGCCTCAAGGGAGCCTACATCATCATGTGCACCGGCTGCACCAAGGATGCCGACGGCAATGTGACCGAGATCCAGTGCACCTATGATCCCGACACGCTGAGCGGCAGTGCCGGCAGCCAACGCAAGGTGAAAGGCACCCTGCACTGGGTGAGCGCACGCCACTGCGTGGATGCCGAGGTAAGGCTCTATGACCGCCTGTTCGCTGTGGAGAACCCCAGCGCCGACACCGAGCATGACTTCCGCGAACTGTTGAACCCCGACTCGCTACACGTCATCAACGATGCCAAGATTGAGCCGTTCCTTGCCGAGACCGCCAAGGTGGGCGACACCTTCCAGTTCCAGCGCATCGGCTACTTCACCGTCGATCAGGACTCGACCGAGGGTCATCTGGTATTCAACCGCACCATCGGCCTGAAAGACAGTTGGGCAAAGCAGCAGGGAAAATAAACTGCTCTCTCAATAAAACAACAATCCAGTGACA
Organism: uncultured Prevotellaceae bacterium; assembly: GCA_900318205.1. Taxonomy (GTDB): domain Bacteria; phylum Bacteroidota; class Bacteroidia; order Bacteroidales; family Muribaculaceae; genus Sodaliphilus. Next base: position 28,361 of record ONJS01000009.1, read on the forward strand.
CATGGTGCCACTGGATTGTTGTTTTGTCCAGAATGGAATCGGTTACTTGAGGGCAAAAGCTGCGCCACCGACACCGATCAGTTCCTGATAGGCCAGTACGCCAGATTCAGACAGTTCTACACGGGTGTAGCCGCCATCACGGGTCAGCACGTCAACGTGGGTGTCGTCCACAAAGGTAAACAACTTGGTTACCTCACCATTGTTCTCAAGCGACCAGGAATTCTCATCAGCGTTGAAGAGGAAACGGGTCACCTGCTTGGTCTTCATGTTGGTGATGGTGTAACCAGCCTCGTTGCGGGCTACCAGATACTGGGCATCCTTACCGTCAATGACCTTAGTCTCGGCCTGAGCCAGCGCGGGATTGGTGCCTGACCAGAACTCGATGCTGTTGAGGATGAACAAGTCGGCCACAAAGCTCAACTCATAGACGGGCAAAATCCAGAATGCCACAAAAACGATCTCGTTGACAAACTTGTCGCCCACATGCTCGTTCCAAGTCTTCACCTTGTTATACAAAGCGAAGCTGCCAATGCAAGACTGCATCATCATTGATGCAGAAAGTGCCACAACAACGGCAATAGCCAAATGTTTCTTTCTCATAATGATCTTTAACTTTTGAATTGTTGATTATTTTTTATAGTTCTTCTTGTAGTTCTCATAGCAGTTGAGCACCTTGACCACATAGTCCACCGGCTCAGTGCCACGGCAATAACCGTTGGAGCACACCGAGTCGTTATAGTACTCGGGGTCCATCTTCCACAGCATTGCCTGCTCTACATTCTCGCTCCACACGCGGGGGTCGAGTTCATATTTGCGAGCCAGTGCAATAGCATCGGTAACATGGCCCGAACCCGCATTATAGGCAGCAAGGACAAACTTGATGCGGTCGCCAGGTCCAGTCTTGCTGCGCATGATACCGTCAAGTTCCTTAAGGATCTTGGAGGCGACACGTATGCTCACCGCCGGATTGCTCAGGTCCTCCTCCTTCACGCCGAAAGAGCGTGCCGTCTTGGGCATCACCTGCATGATGCCACGTGCTCCCATCCACGATGTGGCATTGGGATCAAATCCTGACTCGGAATAAGCGATAGCGGCCAGCAGACGCCAGTCCCAACCCATCTCTTGGGCATACTGCTTGAACACGTGGTCATAGGGCGATATGCCACCGGGCGGTGTAACTGCCAACGTATCGACCTTAATTGAGTCAGGCTTAGGTCCGCGGTTCATCTCAAAGTAGTGTTTCAGTGCCTGCTTGGAATATTCCTGCGCATCCAGGCTCTCGGCCCACACGTTGATGCTGTCGGCCAACCACTGGTTGCGCGGGTCAACGGCCCATGATGAACGCTGTGCGAATCCCACCCTCAAGCCGATGTTGATGCTGTCATAGTAGGAGAGATTCATCTGGGCAATATCGCTATCCACAATGGTGAAATCGATGTCACGCTTGGAGACCCGCTGAATCAACTCGGTGGGCAGAGCCGCCTCGCCTTCAACCGTGTGGATGGTAATTCCCCCACCCACCTCGTTGTCGAGGTTGCGCAGACGAGACTCGTATTTAGACCCCTTCTCGACGAAGACTTCCCGCCCGATAAGCTGGGTCACATCATAAATCATATTCTTGCCGCTGTGCTGCACCAGGACCTGATAGGTCTCGTTGACAGCGCCGCAATGCAATACGCGCGACTTGTATTCGGCGGTGACGGGAATCTCGCATGCCAGCACATCCACGTCACGCTTCTTGAGCATGTCCAGCAGCGCAGGCATACTGCGTGCCACCTTAAAGCGCAACGCGATGCCGCGTGAACGGGCAAAGTCACAAATACGGTCATAGTCATAGCCCATCGTGTCCCCCTTAAGGATAAAGAAGCCCGTTGGGCTGTAGAGTGTTCCCACCGTCAGCGTATCGGGCAGGCGGTGCTGATCCTTGGCCTCGTTCTTGCCGTTATTACAAGACAAGACAAGCGCCAATAACCATATCAGCAACAAGAAAGGGAGAATGCGGCGCATAGAAACTACTTGAAATTAGGGACAACGAGCATCATGTAGATGAGTACCGCAGGGGCTACCAGCAGCAAACTATCGATGCGGTCAAGGATTCCGCCATGTCCAGGCAGAATATGTCCCGAGTCCTTGACTCCCACGGTGCGCTTAATGAGCGATTCCACCAGGTCGCCGAAGGTAGCGAACACAGCCACCACAAGGCTCAGACCGACCCAAACGGTAAGGTCAGGCACCTGGAAGAATTCATCAAAGAAATGATGGGTAAGATAAGCTCCGGCGATGCAGACTGCGAGTCCTCCAATCACACCTTCCCATGACTTCTTGGGAGAAATGCGCTCAAACAGGCGATGCTTGCCCAACAGGACACCGACACAGAAAGCGCCCGTGTCATACAGCCAGATGAACATGAACACGCCGAGCAGCAGGCGCGGCGCTGTAATGCTCATGATGGCATTGAGCATCGCCACGGGCAAAGCGACATAGCCCAGCGAGAAGAACGAGCGTTCCAGGCTGTGCAGCGCATTCTGCCTGGGGCGATACAGTTGCACGATGGTGCGCAACAGCAGATAGGTAGCGATGGGCAACAGCCACAAGGCGCGTGACTGCATCGTCTCGCCCTCGTAATGAAGGTAAAACGCCACAAACATCCCTACTCCACCCAGCATGTCTATGATGTTGACCAGCCACGATTGCGTAGCATCATCTTTAGCCATGGTCACCATCTCACCGATTCCCAGCACAATCAACAGGGGAAATACCAACAGATACATCACTGGCGAATTGTCGAGCAGCAGGATGGCTGCGACAATCAGCGCTATATAGATAGCACCCGACAGGATGCGTAATACTAAATTCTTCATGACAATCTCTTTATTGGGTGCAAATGTACAATTTTATCATGACATGGACAACAACAAAAACGCAGAAGGCGCAAAAAACAAACCTTGTCTACAAAGAAACCTCCCCGATAATGGCGGGAAGGCTTCCTGATTTCCTTTGGAGAGGGGACGATTATCTTTAATTCAATATCATCGACTCCAACCCTCTGGGCAACTCGACGTTAAACTGATAGGCTCTGGCAAATTGCTTAATGAACTCCATGGTAGCCTTCTTGGGACCTTTCACTGTCGTCTTAACGTCATTCTCATTTTTAGTAGAAGTAGTCGTTCTGTGCATAGGCAATCCGTTTTTAAAATTGTTACACATACATAACGCAACAGTATTGCCTATTATTATATCCATTTCGTTTTTTAAGTTTTTTTTTCTTTTCAGAGCAAAAAAGTAACTATTCGGCAACCATCTCATGCCAATGCGACAAGTGACAGCCGGAGGTTATTGCGGTAAGCCACAAAAAATGAGCCTGCTACTAACCAATAGCAACAGACTCCCTTGAAAAGTATGAAAAATAAAAACTTTATTCTGTCAGTCGCTTGATGACTGTCTTGACAAGGTCTTCGACAGCCGTCTTGTAGTTAGGGTTCACATCGGTTGCTACGCGGTTGGCGATGATGGAGCACACGGTCATTGCCCTGTGACCCAGCATGAGTGCCAGACCCTGGAGGGCGCTGCTCTCCATCTCATAGTTGGTGATGTGGCCGCCGTTGTACTCAAACTTCTCGATGCGGCTATTCAACTCGGGCTCGGCAAGGTCCAGACGCACGCGACGTCCCTGGGGACCGTAGAAGCCCACTGCCGAAATCGTATAGCCACGTACCATATCGTCACGGCCAATTTTCTCAACCAGCCAGGGATCGGCATCCACAACATAGGGGCTGGCGAATGTAGGATTCCACTTCACGAACTTGCAGAATTTCTCCTCAAAGTCAAGGTCGGAAACCTTGTTGCGATCGGCATAGTAGTTGATGACACCGTCAAAGCCGATGGCCTTGGCAGCGATAACGGGAGTGCCGACAGGGACATAGGGTTGCAGACCGCCCGAAGTGCCGATGCGCACGATGTTGAGTGTACGGTGCTCGGCTTTGGGGGTACGCGTTGCGAAATCGATGTTGGCGAGACCGTCAAGTTCAGTCATCACGATGTCGATGTTGTCGGGACCGATGCCATGAGACAGCGCCATGATGGGCTTGCCATTGTAGGTACCGCCGATGCCATGGAACTCACGGCTCGAAGTTTCCCAGTCACGTGTGTCAAAATAGGAAGCGATCATGGTGACACGTGCAGGGTCACCGCACACGATAATGTTGTCGGTCAACTGTTCGGGCTTCACATGGATGTGGAATGCCGAACCATCATCATTAATGATAAACTCTGAATCGGGAATTCTCTCGTTGTTCATATCGTTGTGAAATTAGAAGTTCGTTTTACATTAAGAATGAAAAATCAAAGGTACTGCTTTGTTGGGACTTTATGATTATTTTCAGTGTTAAAAAGAGTGAAAGCAATTCTAACCATGGTCATACTACAGTATATCGGCATCCGGGGAGGGTGGCGATAATGTTCTTGCAGTCAAGTTCCACGAGGGTACTCATGAGTTTATAGACAGGCACCTGGAGGATATCGGCAAGCGAATTGAGGTGTATCTCGCCATGGTCACGGATGACATCGACCACGGCCTGCTCCTCGCGTGTGAGTTGCGGAAAAAGGTCGAGCTGCTCGGGTACGGGCTTGGCACTCTCCCAGCGCATGGCAGCCATCAGGTCGTCGGCCCCGGTAATCAGGGCAGCCTTATTGGTGGCAATGAGCTTGTTACAGCCTGCCGAGAACTCGTCGCCACACCGTCCTGGCACTGCCATGACATCACGGTTGTAACTCATGGCGAGCGATGCCGTCACGAGGGCACCGCCAGCGCCTGCCGACTCGACGATGACCGTGCAGTCGCTCAATGCCGCCACGATGCGGTTGCGGGCGAGGAAATTGCCCTTCTGCACTACGTCCTGGCTGGTGTAGTCGGTCAACAACATGCCGCCGCGCTTGGCGATGGCAATGGCGTCGTTGCGATGGGCAGCAGGATATATTTTGTTCAGTCCCCGTGGCAGAACCGCCACTGTGGGGACGTCATGCTTGAGAGCAGCACGATGGGCAGCAATATCGATGCCATAGGCCAGTCCACTCACGATGACCAAATCGGGCACGCGTTGCGACAGTTCACCGATGAGCGTGTCACAGAAACGAATGCCATACTGTGTCGCGTGGCGTGTCCCCACCACACTCACCACATGGGCACTCTCGAGGTCGCATTTTCCCAGGGTATAAATCATCGCCGGCGCATCGGGTGCTTCCAGCAGGCGATGAGGATAGGTAGAGTCGGTGAAATAGGTGACCGCAATGCCATGCTCACGCACGAAGGATTCTTCCAGCAGGGCCTGCTGCAAGATATCACGACGGTAGTCGTCACTATAGATCTTGCTGCGACCACGCGTGAGCTGGCGCAGTTCCTTCTCGCTCATGGCAAAAAACTGCTCCTCACTGCCCACGACATCAAGCAACTTGCGGGCAAGGTCCACGCCCATGCCCTGCATTGCCGCAAAGGCGATGCGATAGGTCAAAGGTGTGTAAGCGCTGCTGCTCATGACTGATGAAGGTATTGGGCGACGCGTTCGGCCAACTCGTCACCACGGTTGATGCGTCCGTCCTTGTCCATGCACACGATGGTGACCACGGCTTTAGCCACAGGCACCTCGTCGGCTTTCCTGAAAAGGTCCTGGTAGAAGATAAAGCGGGGCCCCTTGCGCTCAATCCACAAGCGGCTCAGCACCACGTCGCCCGTGCGCAAGGGCGTACAGTACTTGATTTCGAGACGTCGCACGACGGGCATCAGGCCATCACTCGTCAGGCTGCCGAAGGGGATGCCCTCCTGCTTGACAAAGGCATGGCGCGTGTGCTCGAGATAATGCAGATAGATGGCGTTGTTGACAATGCCCTCGCTGTCGAGTTCATAGTCACGCACGGCAATCTCAATCGTGAAGATGTATTTGTCTTGCTCCATTACACGGCAAAGGTACAAAGAAATCCCAATTCCACAAAACATAAAACGAAGCCTGCCCGCAGGCTGAATGTTTCAGCGTGCGGGCAGGCGGATATCGTGGTTGGACTCAGGATTACTTGAGCCAGTCCTGTACCTTGTCGTTGGGGACCATGCGCTCCTCAAACACGTAAGCGCCAGTCTTCTCGGAGCGAACCATCTTGATGACTTTGCTCCATGAGCGTCCTTCACCAGTCTGAAGGGTTGCAACTACTTTCTTTGCCATAAAATTCTATCGTCGTTAAATGGTTTTACAACAATTACTTGATCTCCTTGTGAACGGTTATGCGTTTCAGATAAGGATTGTACTTCTTGAGCTCCAAACGCTCGGTGGTGTTCTTGCGGTTCTTGGTCGTGATGTAACGGCTGATGCCGGGAACGCCAGTACCCTTCTGCTCGGTGCACTCGAGAATGACTTGCACGCGATCGCCTTTTGCTTTCTTTGCCATAATACAGTTGCTCCTTTCTTACTTGTTAATAACCATGATTTCGGTCAGGTGTCCATCAGCGGCGGCCTTCTTCAGGGCGGCGTCAAGACCCATCTTGTTGATGTTGCGCAATCCGGCAGCCGATACGGTGAGGCGTACCCACTGATCCTGCTCGGGCCAATAGAACTTGCGGTTGAAGACGTTAACGTTGAATTTACGTTTCGTCCTGCGCTTGGAGTGCGACACGTTGTTGCCCGTGATCGCCTTCTTTCCGGTGATTTGACAAACTTTAGACATAGTTTCTCTTTTTGTTTAGTTATTGTTCTTGTTTTACATTCTCATGTTGACGACTCGCGCGCTACATGCTTGCCTGTACACAGAAAAACACAGGCGCAGCACAATATTGCGGGTGTGGACATCCAGCCGTGGAGAGGGCGCTCTACCCTACCGGTGTGAGAAGCCCACCGGCATATAAGGGTTGAACAACAGTTGGGTGTCTCGCTCGTTTTATATCGTCCTACGCTTGACTGCCAGGCACTTAGCATCATAGCCTTGACATCGAAGTTTCAACGATCAAGTGTCACACTCTTGACTTGACTAACGCATGATTTTTGAACCACACAACAGATTGACAAGACTTTTTTTAAAAATTTCAATCTGATGGTCAAACGAATGGCATCTGCGCACCTTCCCTCAAGAGAAAGGATGGCAGATGCCATTTTAGTCTAAATTGAGCGTCGCTTGTTGCTTACTCGTCGGTGAGCAAACGGCTAACCAGGGTGGTAACGTCGCTGATGGTGACCTTACCGTCGCAGTTGATATCGGCGATTACCGGTTGGCTGCCTGTCATCAGCAGGCTGATCACGCCAGTCACGTCATTGATGCCTATCAAGCCATCGTCATCGATATCACCCAAGGTGCCTATAGTCTCGCCATGCAGCGGAATGGTAACCACGGGAACACCAGCATTGGTGCACACCAGTTTGAGGGTTGCGTTGTGCGTACCGCTGGCTTTAGGCTGATAAATGATTCTCACGTCGCACATGTTAGCGATGAAGCTGCCCCTGGTCAATATGGCCCTGAAACTGCCTGCATCAGGACCTTCTATACTCAGTGAATAATAGGAGGGCACTATACCGGAAAAGTCGGTATTCAGGTCATTCATATCAATCATATCACCCATAGACCGGTCAACGACGATGGGATCAATCAATCCGGCATCAAAAAACCGAACATAGCCCGTACGAATTTGTAATCCTCCAACAGGAGCAACGAACTCTTGGGTTTGCTTATCCACAAACTGTCCATCAGGAAAATAAGGGTTGGCAGTGATCGGAATGATGACATCCTCGGCATTCTGGCTGGACAACCTGATGTTGGCGGGCTTCCAATATTGTGATGATGGCTTGCAAACCACGCATACCGAAACGCCCAGAGCAGCATCCTCGGGGGTAATGGTTGCGGGCGACACTTGATAAGCAGACATGCCTTGTCCCTCAAGCGTCAAATAAATATCATCCACGAGGAAGTCACCAGATACCGTGAAGGTCCTGAATTGTGAGTAGCCTATCTCGAGGTCGCCAAAGTCCAAATTCTCGATGCTGGCATCGATAAAGGCTGGCATGCCGCCACGTGCAGGATCATTTGCGTTCTGTGCTTGAATGGCAAAGGTTAAGCCGGCACAGAGGCAAAGAACAAAAAGTGTAAATTTCTTCATAATCTAATCTATGTTTAAGTTAGTAATTACAGTAAAGAACAGAATTATTCCGCTGAAAGTTAGGAAACAATTCCCAAATGGCCTCCCCAAAAGTAGTATTTTTTTAAAAGTGTCAAAAATTTTTACACTAAAGTGTCTATTTTTTTTACACTCCCTGCTCATTACGGTAATCACTCTGCCCGAAAAACCTCACGCCAAGCCACTAAGTCGCTAAGACATTTATTATAAGTGAGTTCGACGAAAATATTCTCTTTAGCCCAACTGGTTAGGCTGTTGATAGTTAATAGTCAAGCCTCAATTGGAGGTGTTTTCACTTCAACTGAGGTATCTCTATCGGACCTAACGGCCGAGAAATCAAGCAAAAATACAAATAAAATACTAGTTATGAAAATCTTATCTATAATTTTTTGATTTCTCGGTCGTCAGTTCGACACCATATTATATAACGTATATTACTTATCTTGGCTGCGGGCACAACACGAGATCGACGAGGTCGATGATGTCCTGCAGGTTCACATTGCCGTTGCCGTTGACATCGGCGGCAGGATTGGCGAGGAGTTCAGTGATGCCATTATTTACCGCCTGTATCAACAAGTCAACGTCATCGAGCGTCAACTCACCGTCACCATTCATGTCACCAGGGATAAAGCATGGCGCATCAAGCAATAACGAGACGGTCTCCACATTGCTCCATTCACTGTCGGTGCCATCAATATAGTGTGCCATCACACGATACATGTAGGAACCGCCATTCAGCCCCAAGATGTTGAACTGATAATTGGAATGCGTATTACCCACCATGGTAGCTAATCCCTGCGGGATACAGTTCTTGGTCGGGAGCCCCTCAAGCAGGAGATAGTCGGGGTCGTTAGGGTCAAAATCCGAGCCTTGAGGCGCACATTCGATATCAAAACTCTCCACACCTTCGGAATAGCACTCTTGACTCCAACGGGCGACAAAGGATGAAGAGGTCACATCACGCTGATTAACCGGTTTCATCTCGGGATCGCTTTTCAGGACCGTTGCCGTGCCACTGAGCGTCACAACGATAGGCACAGCACCATTGCACGACAGCGTGAGCGTCGCATGGAAAGTACCGCAGGTGGTCGGGTTGAAGGAGATGTTGACGTGGCAGGTCTTTGCCGTGGCGCTACCATTTGAAATCCAGGCGGTGAAACAGTCATCACCCACAATCGTCGCACTATACCTGGTATTGTCCACGCCTCCAGAGGTAGAAGCGGCGACATTCAGCATGGTCCCGTCACCGCTACCGTTGTCCATAGGCACTACCGGCGGAGTGATGGGAGGATATATGCCGGCATCGGCCCAACGAACGACTTCGACGGAACTTGAAAGAGAGAACTGTCCCACATAGGCCGAATAGGAACGTGACGTGTCACCTGTAATTGTCGCATCAGGATTTACCGATACTGCAGTAATCGGCATGACGATATCCTCAACGTCGGGACATGAGATGACAAGCGTTGCGTTGTAGTTTTGACTAAATATGGGGTCAAATGTCACTGCTACGGTAACGCCATTGGCTGCCTCTTCGGGGCTGATGACGGTGGGCGTCAGCTCAAACTGATCGTATCTTACACCCTGAAGGCTCAACGTCACGTTATTCTCGAGGTCGTGGCCGGTCAACCTGAACCGCATGGTCTTGTTATAGCCAAAGGTCACCTCGCCAAAGTCCAATGCATCAACACTCGTGGTGATCTCAGGTCCAGAAGGAACCGGTGGCGTGGTTGCCGTGCCGTTTAAGGCGACAGTCGTTGTCTCGACACCGATGCCGGTGATGGTAACGGTAGCGGCATTAGAGCCAACTACGGCAGGGCTATAAGTCACCGTCACCGTGGCGCCGTTTGCCGCCTCGCTGGCGGTGATGCTGGTCTTGTCGATGGCAAACACGCCATCGGCGTCATCCAGTGTGAGCGAGAGTTTGCCAGGCAGATGGTCACCAGTGACTGTGAACGAGGCAGTCTGGGTTGTTCCCACCTCGGCATCCAATGACAGCGTCCCGGGGGTAACCGTAATGGGCTGGGCAATGGCGACACCCATTATGCTGACGGTCTGCGCCTCTACTCCGTCACCGCTGATGATCAGGCTGGCGGCATCCACTCCTGCTACAGCAGGATTATAAGCCACATTGACAGTAACGCCTCCCACAGCCTCATCGGCACTGATGCTGGTCCTGTCGATGCTATAGACACCGTTGGCATCCTCGAGTTGAAGCGTCAAGTCGCCGCTGATGCCTTTAGCAAAGACTGTAATCGTCTTGGAAAGCGTCTTTCCCGTCTGAGTACTGAACGACAAGGTAGCAGGCGAAACCGTGAGCTCAGGTTGAAGTTCGCTGGGCGGCTCAATGCCGATAATCATGGTTTGAGAATTGCTGTACGTGTCGCCATTAGCAGTAAAATCGTTCAAGGCACAATAGGCATTACCATAGCCGTCCCATCCAAAGTTGATATGGAAGAGTCCTGTAGCTGCTTCATAGCCGTCAACATTGAAGGCGTGACCACCTCCACCATGGCTGTCTTGACCTGTATAAACGATAGGCCTTCCGGCACGCAATTCGGCACACATCAAATCCCGCCATTGCCGCTCAGAGAAACTTGACTTATTCAGCAATGTGGCAGCCCGGCTGTAGCCAAATAACTTAACGGTAGCCAGGATGTCGTCAGCTGTGGCGCCGCTGCCATCAACAGCATAGTCCATCCTCTCGGCCTGGCCGACGTATCGCATCAGTTTGGCCACGGCAGCTGCCTCCACATCGTTGTATTCTCCAGGCACATAACGATCCAGCATGTGATCCCAGTCAAAGGTCGTGGCAGGCAGTGCATCCAGGCTGAGGTGCAGGGTAGTTGTGACATATCCGGGCACCGCCGAGGTCAGGTTGGAATACTTCCAATAATGAAAAACCATCGAGAGTGATGTGCAGGCGCAACCTGTTACGCACCTCTCACCACGGTATTCGGGGCAGTCGTCGTAATAGGGCTCTAACTGATTCCACAACTCAGTCAGCAACGGTTCCACGTCACCTGTCTGTCGAGGTGATGACGCCACCATCGTGGGATAAAGATCCATCACGGTCAACTCGGGATGGACAAACAGATAGTCCACCTCGCCCTTGTACTGGTCAAGCAGGTATTGCAAGCCGCAGGGGATGTTGTTCAGGTCAATGGGGCCGTCTCCATAGGCGAGCACGCCCTGTACACGGTCATCACCAGCCACGACGATAAAACTGTCGTCGGTGCTATAGATATAGTAGGCGGCTTGACCCGAGAAGACACTACTTGCCTCGGTATAAATCAATGAGGCTTCATTCGGCAGAATAGTGTTCCTTGTTCCACTACCTCCCGAATGACTGTTTAAAAACTGCTGGACATTGTTGCGCGCGGTCGCCTCATCGATCGGAGCAGCCCAGGCATTGAGCATGGTCATCACCATGGCCATTGTCACATAGAGTACCTTTTTCATATTCCTTGTCATTTAATAATTAGTATTCCTTAAATCATCGGTGAATGTTCTTTTTCTACAAACTTAGTTGAAGTACCGCCAGCGGTCAAATCTTTCAATGGCTAATTTTTAAAGTGTCAAAATTTTTTACACCATAGTGTCTAATTCTTTTACACTTAGCCGTTTCATGCTCCTGACTGTCAATCATACCGACCACAAAAACAATGGTGCGCCAGGACAAAATTCCTGACGCACCGATTCTCTCTTTCTCCCAAGAATCAGGGGAGAGTAGATTTAGTTATTCAGCATTGAGCTGATGAGCAAGGTCACGTCGGCAATGGTGACCTTGCCGTCGCCGTTGACGTCGGCATAGGGGTTGTTCATCACATTGGGATCGCCGCCGAGGATGCCATCAATCAAGCCCGTCACGTCGGTGATGGTCAAGCTGCCGTCGCCATTCACATCGCCAGGGCCTGCACCGGCAAGACCCTCAATGTTGGTAAACAGTTTCCAGATATTGGCAGTCCGATAAGCCTCAATCGAGGCAGGCGGCACACGCAGCGTAGCGTCGCTATAGGTGCTTGAGCTAAATGCTGGGTTATATTGTGAAGCATTGGGGGGTGTCAAAGCCAAGCAGTTGACACTGGTTAAACCTGTGCAGTCATAGAAGGCCTGATAGCCCATGCTCTTCAGTCCATCACCCAGGACAAGCGATGTCATTGCCGTGCAAGCCTCGAAAGCATAGCTGCCAATAGTGGTCACCGAGTTGGGAATCCTGAGGCTCGCAATGCTATCACAATTATAGAAAGCATAGCTCTCGATAGAGGTCACCGAATTAGGAATGGTGATGCCAGTCAGGCTAGTGCAGACATAGAAGGTACCTTGCTGAATGGTCGTCAACGAATTGCTAAGGCTAACGTTTGTCAAGCCTCTACAATAATTGAAGGCATATTGACCCATCGAGGTTACCGAATTGGGAATGCGTACGCTCTTTAATCCTGAGCAGCGACTGAAGGCATAGTTACCGATCGTCGTCACCGAATCAGGAATATTGATGCTCGTCATTCCAGCACAGTAACAGAAGGCATAGTTGCCAATAGATTTTACTGATGCAGGGAGAGTAACATCCGTCAATGAAGAGCAGTTACTGAAGACATTAGATTCGATTGCCGTCAATGAGTTGCTCAAGGTAATATCCTTCAAACCTGTACAACCCTGGAACGCCCCATTGTATATGGTGGTCACAGAATTAGGAATGTGGACACTTGTCAGACCCGTGCAACCAGAGAAAGCTTCGGAGCCGATGGTTGTCAACCCATCTCCCAGAGTGAGGCTCGTCAAGCCGGTGCAATTCTCAAACGCATTGACACCGATGCTTGTCACCGTATTGGGGAGAGCGACACTGGTCAAACCCGCGCAACCGTTGAAGGCGTAATGGTTAATGCTTGTAACACCATCAGGAATGACAGTAGTATTGCAACCATACAACAGTTTGCCGGTCGCCGTCTCAATGAGGGCGTTGCAGCCCTCACGTGAGTCATAAACCGTATTGCCATCCTCCACGACGATTGACTGCATAGACGGACAACGGTGGAAGGCGTTTACTCCTATCGTGGTGACAGCAGCCGGAATGGTGATGCCAGTAAGATTGGTACAGCCACAGAAAGCATACTCACCGATATAGGTCACCGACGCGGGAATGTCCATGTGCGTTAACGTTTTATTCTCATAGAAAGCATAGTCAGGGATGGAGGTAATCGTATTGGGCAGCACAGTATTCTTGCAAGTCAACATGATGCTGTCGTTGGCTGTCAGGATGAGGGCATTGCAGTTGTCACGCGAATCATAGACCGTGTTGGCACTCTCCACAACGATGGATTCCAAGCCTGTGGTATTTTTGAACGCGTAACGGCCTATTGATTTTACCGATGCAGGAATGTTAAGCGCCAATAACCCGCTGCAGCCATAGAACGCTTCATAGCCGATCGTATCAAGCGAAGCAGACAGGGTCAGGTCCTTCAAACTTGAGCAATACTCAAAACAATAGTCGCCAATCTTCTTGACTGCATCGGGGATGGTCAATGAGGTGATGCCAAGTGATCTGAAGGAGTTGTCACCGATGGTCTGAAGGTTCTCAGACAGGGTAACACGCGTCAAACTCGAGAAAGAAAAGACGTTTTTGCCTAAGGTAATGACCGAGTTGGGCAGAACGACTTCAGTCAGTTTATTGCAACTCTCAAATGCATTGTCACCGATGGTGATTACCGATGACGGAATGTCAATTGACTCAATTTGGGAATAAGCGAGGAAAGACCCAGGCAACAGTTCCACTTCATTGCCAATCGTTGCTTCATACACATGGTACCCTCCATACTTCATTCCTGTTGATTCACAATGGCGGGCATTCCAGTGGAGCGTTCTGAAGTCCGTCCCATCAAAGGCACCTTCACCTATATTGGTAACACCCTTGCCGATGGTGACTGACGTGATATCACCACAATTGGCAAAAGCATTCTCGCCAATATCGAGCACTCCATCAGGTATAATGAGTTCACCAGCCAGGTATCTACAGAGGTTGAAGGCATTGTCACCGATGCGCTTGACCGAAGCAGGTATGGTTAACGTTCTGATATCGGTATTGGGGATAAAATTGTTGGGAATCACTTCCACCTCATCACCGATGGTGACTTCATTCACCGACCAGTACACATTGTTATAGTTAGTCGAATAGGACATGCAACCGTTACTCCAGCAGTTACGGGCATTCCAAATGAGTGACTGCACCCTGAGACCGGCAAGAGCCTCCGAGCCGATATCAACAACCCCTTCAGGTATTGTCAAGGTAGCAAGGATATGCTCATCACTATAATAGAAAGCCTCATCTCCGATATAGGCTAGTGATGCAGGGAGTTCCAACGCCGAAATCTTGGAATAACGGGCAAAGTTACTGGGGATAACGGTCACCTCGTCGCCGATGGTAACCGCTGTCATCTCAGATGTCTGCATGTTACCGTTGGTCCAACATTCACGCGCATTCCAGGTGAGTGACTTGAGTGGAAGGCCATAAAAAGCATACTCGCCTAAATAAGCGACATTCTCTGGAATAGTCAATGTTGTCACACCGCTACAACTATTGAAAGCGTATGCACCAATGTAGGTGACAGCATCCGGGATTTCAATAGTTGACAAGCCAGAGCATCCATAGAATGCATTTACGCCGATTGACTTCACACTTGCCGGCATATTCACCGCCGCCAGAGAAGTTGAATTGCGGAATGCCGAGTTACCTACAGCCGTCACGTTATAGGTAACACCGTCATGGGCCACCGTAGCAGGAATGTTCACGGTGCCGCTGTAACTGTTATAATTGTTGTCCTTGTAGGTCACCTCAACAGTATTGGGACTGGTTTTCAAGTAGTAAATACCATTTACCTCAAAGTCATAGTGGGTATTTAATGCCTCATCACCGTTGATGTTTTGGAAGAGTTTCCACCAGAATGCTGATTGATAAGTGGCAAGAGACACTTCGGGGACTTTGAGCAAAGCAGAGGCATAAGTCTCGGAGGTGAAGCAAGCGTTACTTCCCATCCCAGGAGGATTGGCGGCACGAACTGTAATCGATGTGAGGCTATTGCACTGAGCAAAAGCAAAATCGTTTACAGCAGTTACCGTCGAAGGAATCTCCAGCGATGTCAACCCTGAGGCTGCAAATGCCCTGTTCCCAATTCTCGTTATCCCATTGGGCAGATAGATGCTGCGCAATGCGGTACAGCCGTCAAAAGCGCTGGTCTCGATAACGAATATCGTTTTAGGCAGATTGACACTCTCCAATGAAGTACAATTCTTGAAGGTGCCATTAAGCTCATATAGATAAGGCGGCAGGTCAATCGTGACCAGTGAAGTACACCCCTGGAACGCACCTTTAAGTGATCCAATATTCTTGGAGAGGGTAACATCGGCCAGTGACGAACAGCCATAAAAGACATTGTCACCAAACGTATTGACCGAATTGGGCAACACGATGGATGTCAGGCTCGTGCAATAGCCGAAAGCTGAAGTCTCGATGGTGTTCACACCATTGGGAATAGTCACTCTGGTCAATGCCGAGCACCCATAGAAGGCATTCTGGCTGATGGTATTGACCGTAGGAGGCAGCACGACTTCCGTTAGCCCGGTACAGTCGCGGAAAGCACCGTTACCGATCTCATTGACACGATAGGTTCTCCTGAAATGGTCTCCATACTGACCATCCACCTCCACCTCAATGAAACTGGGGATATTAATCACGCCGCTGTAGCCGTCACCATTGGCGGCTACCACCTTGGCAGTGCCGTCTCCATGATAGGAATAGGACGAAGAACTGGTAACCTGATAGTGGATACCACCCACCCAAAACTGATTCTGTGCATTGATTGAACAGGCCACCGACATGAGCAATGCCAGCAATACTGTTCTGAAAAGCGAGTTGGTTTTTTTCATAATTGTTATAATTTAAGATTTATTGTGGTTAAAGTTAGCTTTTATCAGCCTTTTAACAGCAAGCTAATGAGGGCTGTGACGTCGGCAATGCTGACCTTGTTGTCTTCATTCAAGTCAGAGAAGCCCACACCCACCGCCGAGTCATTGCCAGTCAGCAGGTAGTTAATGAGCGAGGTGACATCGGCGATGGTCGCCGCTCCATCCACGTTCACATCGCCTTGACACGACACGTTGCAGGCGGCATCTCCTAACGAGACTTCCCTACCCGATACCTCGGTAAAACGGGTCCTCTTCTGGACGACAACTGCAGGGATGGTCAAGTCTTCACTGGCTACGACCTGGAAAGTGACCAGAGTACCACTGTTGCCGCTGTAGGCATTTACGCCCAACGAGTAGGACATGAGACGCCAGCCACCGTCAACAATGTGATTGACCACAATCATGTGATCTGAAGCCTTACGGTCGGTCAATGCTACCGATTGGGGAACAATGGTCAGACCTTCAGGGAAATACAGGTCGGATTGGAAAGCGGTATATTCCGCCTCGTTCTCCAACAGGATTTCCACCAGCGCGGTATCTCCGCGCTGGATGGTAAAATCCTTCAAGTGAAAAAGGTCGGTTGCGGCGACCTGGAATGTTGCCGCAACGACCATTAGCAAAAATAATAAACTTTTAGGTTTCATCATCCTAACGGTTATTATTCTTTTTTACTTAATCATGAGCTTTGCAGTCTTCTCGCCTGCATTGACCAGGATAACACCACTGTTGCGTGCGGGAATCACATTGCGACCCTCTACCACGTCAACGCTGTAGGCATGGCCGGCCACATCGCTGATGACAATGCGCTGTGCAATAGGACTCTCGACAATGATGTCATGACCGTCGGCATAGATGCGCAGACCGGCTACGATATCCTTCACCGAGGTGGCTGCATTGTTCACCTTCAGGGCAAAACCGTCAAGGTTAATCGTCTGGCAAGCACCGCTCACCATCTCAATGTCATCAACCTGGATGTCACCATAGACTTCACCCGCTGCAGTCACGTCAAAGGTGAACAGGGCGCCCTCGTTACCGTCGATGAGAGCCAGTGCGGGCGAGTAGCACATCACGCGCTGCTTGCCATCCTCCATGACATTGGCATCAAAGGCGTGGCTACCGGCACGGTTGGTCAGGCGGAAGTTGCTAGCGGTCAGGCCGTCGGGCAACTGCAGGTCAAGCTGGAAGGCAGTGTAATCGAGCTCGTTGTTCAGAGCAATGGTCACTGTGCGGGTCTCACCGGCAGCGATATTGATTGCTTCACCACTCATGGCATCGTTGATGGCGCCCACGGCGGGAGCACGCATCTGCTGCAGGTCATCGAGCGTGGGATTGAGGACAATGCGGGCAATGAGCACGACATCGGTCACAGTGATTTCACCATCACCATTCATGTCGGCAGCCTCAAAGATGAACGGCTGAGGATTCTTGCCGAGGATATAGTTGGCGGTAGCAACGACATCGCTCACGGTCACCACGCCATCACCATTGGCATCGCCAGGGATATAGGCCCAGACATTAAGGTTGCTGGTAGCGTCTTCACAGCGCACCTCGGCGTTGTCCGAAGCGGTAGTCAGCAGGCTCTTCTTCAGCATCAGGGTATAGTCACCAGCTGCATCGTCAGGCACACTGACGGTGATGTAGAACAGTTCACCCTGGTCTCCGGTAAACGGACTGAGCGACAAGGAGTAGCACAGGATGCGCACGCCACCGTCGGCCATCTTATTCTTGCTCAAGCCATGGTCGCCAGCCATACGCTCTGAGGGCATAACATTGAGCAGCTCAAAGCCCTCGGGCAGATAAACGTCGGTCTGGAAGGCGGTGACAGGCTCGGGATTGGTCATCGATACGGGGATGATAACATTGTTGCCATGCAGTACCTCGGCATCGGCCATCGTCAAAGCATAGTCGCCAGGCACGGGAGGAACAGGATCATCTACAGGAGGAATAACAAAGGTTGCCTCGGCAGTCTCGCTGATGAGCTTACCCTCTTCCTGGGCGGTAGCAGTGGCAACAATTTCCTGCTCATTCTGAGTGCGGGCAATCGTGTAGGGATTCTCCACTTCTTCGCCATTGATATAAAGGTGTACCTCACCTTCGCCAACTGCCATAATGGTGCACTCCGTCTCACCTTCGGTGTAGGAGATTACAGGCATTGCGGTCTGCTCCTGTTCAACAACAATGACATTGCAAACACTGGAGAAGACCACATCAACCTCACCGAGGTCGTTCACGGTCCCGCCACGGGTGTCATTACCTGAAGCGACCTGTGTCTCCAACAGGATCTCGCCACCCTGGAAGCCATCTTCAATCGCCAGCGTAATCAACATCATCTCTTCATATTCGCCGGCTTCCCACTTGATGACACCATATTGCTCATAATTGCCATCGCCGTCGGGATCATGGTAACCAGCGTCCATAAAGGCTGCCATGCAACGGGTCTTTGTCTCGTTCAGCATGAAAGTGGCCCTCTGGGTCTCGGTCGTGCCGTCACTCTCCTGATAGCTGATTGTCAAGTCGCTGCCCTTGTCAATGCTGGCCGCAGTCATGCATTGGGGAAACGTAAAGTCGAGTTGGAAGGCACTAACGCGTCCGTTAAAATGCGCCTTAACGGGTAGCGTAATCTCCTGTTGACCAGGAGAAACCGCCACGTCATCCATGTAGAAATAACTGTCTGCCATGGCAGTACCCGCCATGAACAGAGCCATCAAAGATAACAGTAAGTGTTTCATAATAAAAAATGTTTTAGAAATAAATAATTGAGTAGTCTATGTCAGAGTTTGCTTTCTTGATGGAAAAAAGGAAGTGCGCCTCTAGAGACCGGCGTCCTCGAGACGCACTACCATTATTTAACCACAAATAAAGCTTTTCACCAGTTACATCATTTATCAGTTGTTTTGACGTTATTAATTCGAAATCGGAAATCGGTGTCCGTGTTTCGCTGTGTCAAAATTATAATGTGTGACATTGACCCGTCAAACTTTTTTCCTGCAAAATCGTCAATTGTCAAAAATTTTTACACTCAAACGTCAAATTTTTTTACACTTTTTCTCCTCAGAATTTCCAAAACATTATTTCTATCATTTCTTTCAAAAAAATGGCACACAGACTTTGTGACTGTTTTTCTCTCTCTTTATGTGACTATCATCTATTAACCATTTGACATGCTGTGTGCCATTTTTACTTTTTTAAAAAAAGGTGCGTCCTTATGCACCGACAATGACGCACCTCCAAAACCTCGCTTATGAAAAAATTATTTAGCACTTGAGAAAAGTTTTCCACTTTCCTTACCCATGCATTGACAGCATATATAAACACGACAAACCGCCACTGGCAACAATATGAAAGCCGCCAGCAGTAGCATTGAATGATTCAATAGCATGTTCATGATGTCAATGTTTAGATCAATTAATAATTAGGTACATCCAAAAGTCCTTACCATATCCCCGATCCTGTCCCCAGTTCCGGCTAGATGGTGAATGCCTCACAAAGCATCCAAAGGCATTCGTTATAGACTGCTGCAAATTAAGACATAATTATTTTAAATTGCAAACAAATTATCAATAAATATTGCAAAATGATGCCGATTTTACTATTTTCAGTAGGGATGCATATAAAAACAGATCTATTGAATAGGAACAATCGGCATTGACCCAACTGATCATAACAGGTGAATGGTCTGGAATATCAGAGGGTCATCTCATGGCTTATAAAAAACGCAAATGACCATGAATAACCGTGAATCATCTATTATTGTGGAGTGCTTTGCGAGGTGAGTCTTGTCCGGCGGAAAAATCGTCTGAAAGGGGGCGTTTACAAAAGAAAATAATTTTTTTTTGAAAATCTTATCATTTTGTTTTGTAAATTCAAAAAATGTGTTTACCTTTGTGCACTCAAGCAAATTCATAAGCTATGGAATGTAAAATTGTTTATCGCTGGCTGGGAAGTCGCGCGAGACTTTAAGTGCTTAGTAATGGTTTGTTTTACAGAACGATAACCCGTGGCAATAGCCTCGGGTTTTTCGTCATTTTTACCCTAACTTCCATGAGATACGTGCATAGTCCTCGACCTTAACACCGATTCGCCCCACGAGTCACAAGCCGGAGGACTGTGTAGTGTTGAAAACTGAGGACCGGCAGCCACTGGGGCAACCGGTCCTGAATTTACTCATGCCGTCAATCGACGTTTTTATCTACAAGTCATTTCTTGCGCCATATGCGGCTCATGTCCTCGAGCGTTTTACCCTTAGTCTCAGGAACAATTTTCCAGACGAAGATGGCCGCCACGACACACAAGATGCCATACAGGCCGTAGGTGAGCAAGTGGCCCATCTGGTCGCCCTCATGGAACTCAAAGTTGAACATGGGCACGAACGACGTGCTGACAATCCAGTTGAAAATCCACTGGAAGGCGACGGCAATAGCGACGGCCTTGCCACGTATCGTATTGGGGAAAATCTCGGCGATGAGCACCCAGCAGATGGGTCCCCAGCTGAACATGAAGCATGCACTGTAGAGCATGAGCGAAATCATGCACAACATGCCCAAGTTGGGATTGTCAAACGCCAAGGCCACACCGAAGGCACCCAAGGCCATTCCCAGCGAACCGGTAACAAGTAGCGGCTTGCGGCCCCATTTCTCGACCGTGAATACAGCCAACAACGTGAACAGGATGTTGATCACACCCATCACCACAGTGTTGACCATGGGATTGGTCATGCCCATCTCGTCAAAAATGCGCGGCGCATAATAGAGCACGGCATTGATGCCGACAATCTGCTGGAAGACGCTGAGCATAATGCCGATGAAGATACACATGTAGCCATAGGAGAAAAGCTTCTCGGTCTTCTGGGTAATGGTGCTCTTGATATCGGGAAGGATAATCTCGGCCCTGGTCTTACCATTGATACGGGACAGCACATGAAATGCCTTATCGTCTTGTCCGGCCATGACAAGGTATCGCGGCGTCTCAGGAACGAGACAGATGAGCAGCGTGAACAATCCGGCAGGAATGGCCTCGCTGCCAAACATGTAACGCCAGCCTTCCTGAGTAGCCCACATGGCACCCTCGGGGTTCATCACCTTGTTGATGCCCCCCACGATATCGATGTCGGGGTTCTCGTGACTGCCCAGAATCATAAAGTTAACGAAATAAACCACCAGTTGGCCAAAGATGATGGCAAACTGGTTCCAGGACACGAGCATGCCGCGAATCTTGGTGGGTGACACCTCACCGATGTACATGGGGCAGATGGCCGAAGCCAAACCCACGCCCACACCACCGACGATGCGGTAGAAGTTGAAGGCCATGAGCAGTTCCTTGGACGCTCCCTGCCCCTCAAAGAACAGGAACTCGGGATGCATGCTGCCCAACGCAGACAGGAAGAACAAGATGCCGGCAAACATCAGCGAACGCTTACGGCCAAAGTTTGTCGCCAGCAAGCCTGACAGGGCGCTGCCGATGATGCATCCTATCAGCGCACTGGAGCAGGTCAGACCATGCCAAGCATCGGTGTGGTTGTAATCGGTAGCCTGCATGAAGAATGCCTGCAAACCTTTCTCGGCGCCCGAAATGACGGCCGTGTCATATCCGAAGAGCAGACCACCCAGCACCGCCACCAGGACGATGCTCACCAGATAGAGTCTGCTTCCGCCTTTTTCAAAGTAGCCCATAAAATCTTGATTGCTTGATGATTAATTTACTTGGCACACAAAGCCACGATGGCTTCATATTTCTCCTGCTTGCCACTGATGGTAGCAGGCTCGCCATGGGATTTGGCATAGGCAACCAGATCCTCAAGAGTCATCTGGCCGTCCTCAAATCGCTTACCTTCACCCGCGTCAAAGCTGGCATAGCGTTCCTTGAGCATATTAGGCAACTCGCTCTTCTCAAGAACTTCGGCAGCACCCAACAGGCCACGGGCAAGGGCATCCATACCACTGATGTGAGCGATAAAGATGTCCTCGGGGTCGGTGCTGTTGCGGCGCAGCTTGGCGTCAAAGTTGGTACCACCGTCCTTGAAGCCACCGCCGCGCACGATCTGCAACATGGCATTGGTGAGTTCATAACTGTTGATGGGGAATTGGTCAGTATCCCAACCGTTCTGGTGGTCACCGCGGTTAGCATCGATGCTGCCCAGCATGCCGTTATCCACAGCCACTGCCAACTCATGTGCAAAGGTGTGGCCAGCCAGCGTGGCATGGTTAACCTCAATGTTGACCTTAAAGTCCTTGTCAAGGCCATTGGCACGCAAGAAGCCGATAACGGTCTCGGTATCCTGGTCATACTGGTGCTTGGTGGGTTCCATCGGCTTAGGCTCAATCAGGAAGGTGCCCTTGAAGCCCTTGGCACGGGCATAGTCACGGGCCGCCGTGAGCATCTTGGCCATGTGGTTCTTCTCGCGCTGCATCTGGGTGTTGAGCAGGCTCTGATAGCCTTCACGACCGCCCCAGAAGACGTAAGCGGTACCGCCTAACTTGATGGTGGCATCGAGCGCATTCTTGATCTGCACGGCTGCACGTGCCACGACATTGAAGTCGGGATTGGTGGCAGCACCGTTCATGTAACGCTTGTGGCCGAACACGTTGGCAGTACCCCACAGCAACTTGATACCCGTTGCCTGCATCTTCTCCAGTGCGTAGTCGGTAATAGCCTGCATGCGGGCTTCATATTCCTCGATGGTATCGGCCTCCTCGATGAGGTCCACATCATGGAAACAGAAATACTCGATGCCCAGCTTCTGCATGATTTCAAAGCCTGCATCCATCTTGTCCTTGGCGCGCTGCAAGGGGTCCTCGGCTTTGTCCCATTCATAGAAACGGGTCTGCCCGCCAAACTGGTCAGCACTGGCCTGCCCCAGGGTATGCCACCAGGCAATAGCGAACTTGAACCAGTCTTTCATCTTTTTGCCCATGACTACGCGTTCGGCATCATAGTAGTGGAACGCCATGACATTCTTGCTCTCAGGTCCCTCATACGGGATCTTTCCAATCTCGGGATAATACTCTTTACTCATTGTCTTTTAGTGTTATGTTGATGATTGATGTTAGTTAATTCTGTTTTATGATAACGCCTTCTTCAACAAGGTCTTCCAGCACTCATAAGCATCCATGCAGGCCTCACGGTCCTGTTCAATCGGCTCGATGACCGCCAGCCGCTGCAGCCTAGCAAACGCCTCCTGGGCATTCTTGTAGATTCCGGCTCCGATTCCCGCACCACGAGCGGCTCCCACGCTGCCGTCGGTATCGTGCAACTCAATGGTCGCACCGCTCACGGTAGCCAAGGTCTGGCGGAAAACAGGACTCAGCATCATGTTGGCCTTACCAGCATGGATGGTGCTGATGTCCATACCCATCTCTCGCATGACTTCCATGCCGTAGGCGAAACTGAACACGATGCCCTCCTGTGACGCACGCAACAGATGGGTGTGGTTGTGGCGGTTGAAGTCCAATCCGTGTACCGAGCATCCCGTCTCACGGTTCTCGAGCACACGCTCAGCACCGTTGCCAAAGGGGATGACCGTCACACCATCGCTGCCGATGGGCACCGAAGCGCACAGGTCATTGATTTCTTGATAGGACAGACCTTGAGCCACATTGCGTCGCATCCAGGCATTGAGGATGCCCGTGCCATTAATGCACAACAGCACGCCCAAGCGGTCCAGATCGGCCGAATAGTTCACATGGGCAAAGGTGTTGACACGGCTCAACGGGTCACGATTGACCTCGCCCAGCACACCATACACGACGCCCGACGTGCCTGCCGTAGCTGCAACCTCGCCAGGATTGAGCACGCTCAGCGACAAGGCATTGTTGGGTTGGTCACCGGCACGGTAGCCTATCGGGGTCCCGGCCTTGAGCCCCAGCTCGTCCGCCACCTGAGGTGACACCGTGGCTTGAATGCCGAAGGTGGGCACCGTCTCGCTCAACAGCGAGTGGTCAAAGCCGTAGTAGTCCAGCAGTTCCTCTGCGGGGCGCTTGGCCTTGAAGTCCCACATGATGCCTTCACTCAGGCCGCTGATGGTCGTTGCAGGCTTGCCGCTCAGTCGCATGGCGATGTAGTCGCCCGGGAGCATCACCTTATAGATGCGCCGGTACACATCGGGCTCATTTTCCTTAACCCACGCCAACTTGGCGGCAGTGAAATTGCCTGGCGAATTGAGCAGATGTTCAAGGCACCAGTCTTTACCCAATGCCTGCATCGCACGCTCGCCATAAGGTACTGCCCTGGAGTCGCACCAGATGATGCTGTCGCGCACGGGCTGCAAGTCACGGTCGACACACACCAGCCCGTGCATCTGGTAACTGATGCCTATGGCCTTGATATCCTCACCGCTGGCGCCCGTCTGCTTCATGCACTGGGCAAGCGACAACTTGGCATATTGCCACCATGAGCGCGGGTCTTGCTCGGCCCAACCAGGTTTCACAGCCTTGATGGGAGCCTCCTGCTCCGGAAAAAATGCCGATGCCACACAACAGCCCGTCTCTACATCGACCAGCGACGCTTTCACCGAACTGCTGCCCACATCCAGGCCTAACAAATATGCATGATTCATTTCTCTTCTGGTTCTTTTTCGGGTTAATGTGATTAAATGATTCTTCACAAGGTGTGATTCATCATGTCGCAAAGATACGAAAAATTTAAGGATTGATATAGTAATTGGTCCAAAATGAGATTATTTTATTGCATTAATAAAGCAAATTGCACGAAAAATAAAGAATTCGCGCAATTAGCATTTGCCCCGCAGGGGGTGGGCCAACATCTATATCACTGCCAAAACTTATGCAAGTAAAATGTAATCTTAAATTAATTCGGTATGATACACAAAAAACAACGATGGCGTGGAAAACAGGTCCACGCCATCATTGTTATATCAGGGGATATTGATTTCTAAATCCAGGGGATGTTCGTCGTGCGCTCTCTCAAGATTAGCACAGTGAAACCTCGATGTCGTCCTTGCCCTCAGCAAAGTTGAGCTTGCCTTCCTTAGCGAGCCAACCCAGAGCGCAGTGCATTTCGTTCACTTTGAGTTTAGTAACCTTGCGCAGGTCCTTCAAGCTCAGAGCCTTCTGAGCATCATTCAGGGCGTTCCACACGAGACCAGCCCAATTACCAATGTTTTCTACGTTGATCATAAAAAATTTAATTAAACCTTTAATAAAACAATCGATGATTTGTTAAAAAATCGCTGCAAAGGTAATTGTTTTTTGGCAACTGCCCGAAAAAATTGCCCAAAAAGGCATATAAATGCCCAAAAACGGTCATGCAATCGGTTGCATTAGAATTTCTTTAAGCCTAAAAGTCGCCGCCTAGCAGGCGATAGAGGTCGAGGGTTGCGGCAAAGTCAGCACGCTGCCCGTCGGTAAGCATTTTAACGTGATGGATGCCTCGTGTGCTCATCAATTTAAGCGCCACCCAGTTGCTATGAGCCAGGGCATAGATCAAATCCTTGTAGCGGACATCCAGCACATCATCGCTCGACTCCCAGTAGATGCCTCCCTGCAAACTGCCATGCTTGTGCTCGCCGGGGTAGAAGGGATAGTCATAACCGTCGATGTTGAAAAGCAACTGGTCAAAGTCCAGCGGATCGTCGGCACAATAATGCACACACAGTCTTAAGGGACCCGGCATGCTGTCGCTATCGGGGGGCATAGCAAAAGTGAAGAACACCTCGTTGCTGATGCTGTCGTTAGAAACATATTTGGACACGCAATCCCCGGCATCATTGACCACAAAACCCGGCAAAAGTTGGTCGATGGTTGACGTCACGGGCAGGTCACGCCACGTCATGCGGCGATAACCATACTCGGTCAGCGAGTAATCGCGTCCCAACAAGGAATCCAGAGCAGCCTGTTCGGCTGGACTTTTGCTGGTGTGCTGTCGCGGTGTCAAGCGATGACCTTCAACGGCTACACTGTCCCGCCCTACAGTACGAGGCACATCAACGGTGCCCCACACCTCGTCGCTGGTGTCCCACGGATCGTCCTTGGGTTCTGCCTTGCGTGACATCTGCTCCTGCAGCTTTTTCAGCGCCTTGGCGCGCTCGCGCTCGGGATGCAGACGACGGATATCACGCTTCAAGACCGTGTTCTTGTCATCATCGTCACGAGTGCTACTGGCCATAGCCACAGGCATGGCGAGCAGCGCAATGAGCAGCAGCAGGATATATCTATTTATTCCCATGATTGTCTTTCTATAAATCTATCCTATTAACTATAGTTACTATAGACCCTATAGTTTCTATAGTAATATACTCAGGTTTACAACAAGGACAGCAGCAACAACTGGGCCTCGAGCGTGGCACGGGTGATGACACGGTCGCGGTCGCCGGGCAACTGCTTGACCTGGGTCACTACACGGTCGCCGCATTTGGCAGCCATCCACACGGTGCCCACGGGTTTGGTCGGGGTGCCTCCCCCAGGACCGGCGATGCCGCTCGTGGCAATGGCGCAGTCGGTACCGATGGCACGGCAAGCGCCGTCTGCCATCTGGCGCACAACGGGTTCACTCACCACGCCATGGTTGATGATATCTGCCTCATTCACGCCCAGCAGATTCATCTTTACCTCGTTAGCATAGCTCACGACACTGCCCTTGAAATAGTCACTGCTACCTGCGATACTGGTAATCTGGTGAGCGATGTTGCCGCCCGTGCAACTCTCAGCGGTGGAGAGTGTCAGCCCCTTCTCACGCAGACGCTCGCCCAGAATCTCGGGCAGGCGCTTGTCGCCGTCGGCGATAATGTGGCCGCCCAGGATATCATGCAACTGGCGCGATAGACGCTCCATATCATCGTTAATCTGGCGGGCATCGGTCGAGGAGCCCGTCAGCCTCAGGCGGATGATGCCACCCTCGGGCAGATAAGCCAGATGGATGCCGTGCGGCATGTTGCGTTCAAACTCATCAAGTTGCATAGCCAGTGCCGACTCAATGATACCCGTAACGACAAAGGTGCGGAACTCGATGTCCTCACCGTCGTTGAAGTGGGCCAACAGCTGCGGGATAACGGCACGCTCCATCATGCCCTGCAGTTCAAAGGGCACACCTGGCATGCTCACCAGCACCTTGCCGTCGCGCTCAAACCACATCAACGGCGCGGTACCCATCTCGTTCTGGATGACGCGGCACGATGAGGGCACCATCGCCTGCAAGCGGGTGTACTCGTTGAGTTTGAGGTGGCGGCGCTCCATCACCTGCATGACGTTGCGCTCCACCTCTTTATCGAGTACCATCTCGCCACCAAAGTAGCGGCACAACGTCGGCTTGGTGATGTCGTCCTTGGTCGGTCCAAGGCCGCCGGTCATTAACACAACATCGGTCTGTGCAAAGGCTCGATCGATAGCAAGTTTGATCTGCTCGGCGTCATCAGGGACAACCTGAACGGTATTCACATCCCAACCACGCGGCGTCATGTGACGGGCTATCCAGCCCGAATTAGTATCGGTGACCTGCCCGATGAGCAACTCGTCGCCGATGGCAATAATGCTGTATTTCACTGTATCGTTGTAATATTTTAGTTACTGCTGGGGACCATGTGACTGGCAGGAATCTCCTTGGCAGGCCAGCCATAGTCCTGATAGTATTTCACGGGCAGATTGTGGGTTTTCACATACCAGCCAATTGCTACACTGCGGGCCTCTTCGCGTGTCTCCTCATTACTGTTGATGCTATGGAATGCCTCATACATGTCACCGAAGATGCGCTTGGCGCTGGCCTCGTTGCCATGACCGTCTTCAACCTGTTCAAATGAGAGGACGACAAACTCGCCCTTCTCGTTCTGCATGACACGCATCACGCCCGGATGATCGCCACCCGAAACAGTCTTGAGTGTGTCACCAGCGATATTGAAATTATACACCCAGAAATCACCATAAACCAGCATTGCGCTGTCGGAGTCAGCATTGTCACATGCCACAATCGTGGGGCACGGGATGCAAACTTCACCGGGAGCATATTGCGAACCAATTGAGTCAACCAAATACTGGTTTAACGCCGGCAGGAAAGGAAAATGATTCATCATTTCCACTGCGTCCACACTATCAGTACTAGCAGCCTTCTCAGCATCGGCATTACCATTGTTATTGCAGGATGTCACACAAGCTGCGCCGCAAGCCAGGATGGCGGCCATCATCCACAATTTCATCTGTTTCATCGTTTCTTCTCTTTAAAAAGTATTGTGATACCGCAAAGGTACAACGCATTTTAGAGCTAACCAACATTTTCAAGAAAATCTCAACCAAGAAAGCCGACAAACTATTCATCATTTCGTCAAGAACAAAGGGATTTTTTGTAATTTAGCGGACTGAAAAGATATTTGAAGGGAAAACTACGATGCAGATTATCCTTGCAAGCGCTAAGATTATGAATGAACGGGCGGTGGTGCCTGAGGGCATTACAGCGTCGAGTCCACTGTTCCTGCGAGAAGCGCAAGCACTGGCCTATGACATGATGCAGTATCCGGTCGAGACACTCGCCGAGATGCTGGGATGTTCACAGGCCATTGCGTCGCAGAACCGACTGCGGTATCTGCGCTTTGATGACCCACACGAGGCGTTGCCTGCCATCCTCGCCTATCACGGTCAGGCTTACAAGCACCTGAAGGCTGAGACGCTGGACGCTGATACGCTGCACTATGCACAAGAGCACTTATGGGTAATGTCGTTCCTCTATGGCCTGTTGCGACCTCTGGATGACATACGCCCCTACCGGATGGAGGGCCATGTGGAACTGCCCAGCGCGGGAGGAGGTTCCCTGTTTGACTACTGGAAACCACGCCTGACCCAAGTGCTCATCGACAGCGTCAAGGCCGACGACGGTGTGCTCATCCACTTGGCTACCGAGGAGTTTCAGCGCCTGGTGGACTGGCAGCGCGTCAAGCAAGAGGTGCGCGTGGTTCAGCCCATGTTCCTCGTGCGCAAGGGCGACACCCTCAAGGTGCAAGCTGTTTGGGCAAAGACCTGCCGCGGCGCCATGGCGCGCATGATTCTGCAAGAGAGACTCACCCGTCCCGAGGACTTGTCCGCGTTCCAATATGAGGGCTTCACCTTCAGCCCCGCTTCAAGCGAACAAGACCAACCCTGTTTCATCAAAGAAAACTAGAAAAGACGATATGGCAAAGACTTTATTATTGTTGATTATCGCATTTGTCACGCTGGACTTTATCATCAGCAGTGTGCTGTCGTGGCTCAACACCAAGTGGATGACGCATCCTGTTCCGCCGGAACTGGAGGGACTGTATGACGAGGAGAAATACCGCAAGCAGCAGGAATACATGAAGACCAACAAACGCGTGTCATTGGTCGCCCGCTGCGTGTCGTTCGGCCTGACGCTGGTAATTCTGGGCTTCGGGCTCCTCGGGTGGCTTGACAACCAGTGCAAGGCGTGGACCGACTTGCCCGTGCTGCAGCTGGTGCTGTTCCTGGTGATATACAACCTGTTCAACACCGTCATTGGCCTGCCCTTCAGTTACTACTCGACTTTTGTCATCGAGGAGCGCTTCGGGTTCAACCGCACGACACACAAAACCTTCTGGCTCGACACACTGAAGTCCTTTGCCGTCTCGACCGTACTCGGTGCCGTGCTGATGGCTGTGGTCTATTGGCTGTACCTGACCTTCGGCCAGCAGTTCTGGATCTGGGCGACACTGGTTGTCGCCGTGTTCATCATCTTCTTCTCGATGTTCTACAGCAACCTGATTGTGCCCCTTTTCAACAAGCAGACGCCGTTGCCCGAGGGCGAACTGCGTGACGCCATCACAGCGGCTGTCAAGAGTTTCGGCTCCAAGTTCAAGGACATCTACATCATCGACGGCAGCAAGCACTCCACCAAGGCCAATGCCTATTTCACCGGCTTCGGTCCCAAGAAGCGTATCGTGCTCTATGACACACTGCAAGACCAGATGACCAACGAGGAAATTGTCGCCGTGCTCGCCCATGAGTTCGGCCACTACAAGCACCGCGACACCTTTAAGAACATGTTTATCTCAATTGCGATGGTCGCCGTCAACCTGTTCATTTTCTCGCTGCTGGTCAGCAACCCGGACCTGCCGGCAGCCTTGGGAGGCACCGCCCCATCGTTCATTCTGGCACTGGTAGCGTTCTCCTTGCTGTTCTCGCCCATCGACCTGTTGCTCAACCCCGCCAGCAGTGCCATCTCACGCCGCGCCGAGTACCGCGCCGACGCCTATGCCAACGAGCACGGCCATGGCGAAGCCCTCATCAGCGGCCTCAAGAAACTCGCCAGCCACGCCCTGAGCAACCTCACGCCCCACCCCCTCGTCGTCTGGTTCAGTTATAGCCACCCCACCCTCGCCCAACGCATCCGTGCCATCCGTACAACAACCGAAACGACAACCGGGATAAAAGGAAAACAATAAATACAATAAAAACAATGCTATCCAGCACGTCGCATTTAAACGACAACTTGGACAACTATAACAACTTTCATTAATAGGAATTAAAGGGAAACAAGTTGCTCAACTCCTTCGATGCAACGGGCAGTATCAGCTGGGATAGGTTCTTTTGATGGCACCGCTTCGCTTTTGCCATCAAAAAGACCCGTTCAGATGATGCACCTTGATAGCGTCAACACTACCATCGTTATAGGTTTTCAGCATGATGTTGACACCACTCCATGGCTTATCGCTGCTCATTCCCGCCAAGTTGATATATTTCACATCGACAATACTTTTCTCACCCAGGTTAGTGACATGATCAAGTCCTGTGGCATGAGGCAGATGCTCGTCAAACCATTCAATATTGGCAATTAACGAGTTCTTTATTCTTTCCACTCTATCAGCGATGCTTTCAGAATTGCTGCGATTCCATCGGATATTGTCTTGATAGAGTGCTTCGCCGCAATGCAGCAGATTTTCATCGATATATTCCATCCATGGTTGCACCTGAACAGGGTAAAATTGATTCCAGGCGTCTCTAACAGCGTCACAAAAGTCACCATCCTTAATCAGTTCACCTATCCAGTGTGGAATGAAGCCGTAAGAAGTTTTCATGCGGAAAGTATAATCGGTTTTTTGTCGTTGATTACAATTCAAGTCCCACAATGGACCTGCCACCCAACGGGCATCATCCTCCCAATCCTTGTGCAAGTAAAAGCTGCCATGAAATCCGTCGCTGTTATCAAGAACTTCTTGAATGATGAAATAACGCGCCATTGCGTCCACATCAATCAGCCGCTCCCAATCTCCACTGGTTTTGTCATCGTCATAGATGGCCGTATTGATGGCCCTAAACTCATCGGTCAACCAATTCCTTTGTACGCTGGAAAGCGAATCGGGAGAGTGATAAGTGATTCTAATACCCCATCGATCATTCTCTGGCAAATAAATCTGATTGGTCTCGGAATAATTGTCCACCTCCACAAGCCAACAGTAAGGGATAGTACTCCCATCCTTATTCCAGTTGGGCTGCTCATAGATGTTGAGACGGTTCTTGCCGATGCGGATCGTCTCGGTGAGCAGATACAGGCCAACGTAGTCGCCGTTGAGTACCACTTCCACAGGCTTGGTCGATGGTGTCCACTCCATACTCATGATGTTGCCGAGTTGAAATCCTGCCACTGTCGATTCATGAAAATGAAGCAATGCCCAATGTCTGTTCTTCTTCATGCCAAGCAACGAGGTTTTATTCGCCAGCTTGATTTTATAGGGCTTCTTGACATCCCTCCAAGAGGAGTTTCCACGACCTCGTATCTCAAGCTGCTCTGGCGTATCTTTACTGCCTATATTCATGTCTGGATTCAAATTGTCAACCATGTAGTAGGTTGCTGGAACGTAAACTGTCTTTGAAGTGATGGGCTGGTGATTTTGGGTCTCAATGTACATCACAGGCAATGTGCCCGATTGTCCAGCCACTGTCAAAACCGCCATGCACAAGAAGATGGTCACTGATGTTCTAAAAAGTAGATTTCCTTTCATAATTTGTCATAATTAAAATTACGATGCAAAAGTAGAAGTGCCCCCAGTGAACCTCAAGCACACTGAATCATAACTGTTCACAATGTGTTCACAAATGTTCACAAGAGGCATGAAATACCGTTGTTGCGACAGCAATATTGCTGAAATGCACTAACTTTGCAGCATGGAACGATGCGTACAATTCTTGATCACTTGTTGCTGCTTGCTGACAATTGTATCATGCGGCAGCAATCATTCACAACCGCTTGCACTATTGACAGCCGACAGTCTAATCACCAACCACCCCGATAGTGCATTGCTGCTGCTTGCCGAAATAGCTGTCGATGCCGAAACATGGCCCAAGGAAGATCGTATGCGGTACTATTTACTCAGGAATAGGGCCGAGGAGAAATGTCATATCGTCCACGACAATGACTCGGTTATGCAAGAAGCGGTTCGTTACTTTGACAAGCACGGCTCATCTCAAGAGAGGGCGCTTGCCTGGTTTGAATTGGGGCGCGTCTATGACGAGATGCAGCTCACGGGTGATGCCTTCAATGCCTATAATCATTCACAGGGCACCGATACGCTATCGACCGACAGTGCCGTCCTTTCAATCAGGGCACGCGCAGTCAATCAGATCGGGCAAGTGAATATGTATCAGGATTTGTACCGTCAGAGCCAGCCCCACTTCATGAAGGCTATTCAACTTGGAGAGTTGGCTGGCGATACTGTGATTCAAATATACGCCCTCCGCAATCTGGCTCGCAGCCATGTGGCGCTCGAGCAATATGATCAAGGTGTGGCAATGTTCAAGAAAGCGGCACAGATGGCTCTTGAGTACGATGATGCAGAGTCGTTCCAGACCATCCAAGTGGAGCTTTCGGACACATACCTTAACCTGGATGATTTGCCCCAGATGAAAGCATCGCTCGATGCCTGTCACGGCCTTCATACAACCGATAGTTGCATCCTCACCAATCAATATGCCAACTACTATCTTGCAACTGGCAATCTTGATTCGGCTGCGATATTGTTCCGCCAGGGACTTGACGCCGACAACCCCTACGTGCAGCGGGATGCCATGCTCAACTTGGCCGACATCCTGGCCGAACGACAACAATATCGTGAAGCATTTGAACTGCTGGCTAGGAGCATTACCAAAGATGATTCGCTGACGGCGGTGGAAAAGGGACAGCATGCTAACCTGATTGCCACGCTCAACAAGAAGCTGGACAATGAACGCCGTCAGGATGCCAAGTTGCG
The DNA here is from genome assembly GCA_900318205.1 of uncultured Prevotellaceae bacterium. Classification (GTDB taxonomy): domain Bacteria; phylum Bacteroidota; class Bacteroidia; order Bacteroidales; family Muribaculaceae; genus Sodaliphilus. The sequence goes on from ONJS01000009.1 coordinate 61,639, forward strand.
CAGGCAAGACCTGATTATTATCGCCCTATCACTTTTCTTGCTTGGCATGATGCTGTTTGCTTATTTTACTATCAAGCATAAAAACCTGCTCAACCGGCTCCAGCGCGAGAAAGCAGAAAAACTGATGCAAGAATTGCGCGAGGCACAGCAGCAACCGCGTCCAAGCAGAGAGCAAGGGGCGCGAGCATTTTCGGAAACAACGCTTTACGCCAATTTCCACGATCCCCGATTTGTACCCAAGTTAGCAGACTACAATGCTCTTGAAGACGCGCTCAATACCACTTATGACGGTTGCATCGAGAAGGTGAGGCAACTAAATGGGAAACTCAAGGACAAAGAGATTGTGCTTTGTATGCTTGAGAAAGCCAAAGTTCCTAACAAACTGATTTGTGCCTTCCTGAGCATGGAGCCCAACGCCTTGAGTATGATGCGCTCAAGGCTCTATTACAAACTTTTTAAAAGAAAAGGGACAGCCGACCTGTTCCATGAATTCATCAGTACCCTTTAATTATTTGTTGAACAATGAAGAAGATCTTAGGTTTCATCATTCTTATCCTGATCGGCACGATACTTGTGGCGGCGGGCACACAGCGCCCTAACAAAAAGTACCGCCATGTGCGAACCAATAAAAAGGCATGGGCCAGGGTAGATGCCACCAGCGACACGCTCTCAATAGATGAATACTCACCTGAAGTGTGGGTCTCATGGGACTCAATTCTTATCAGTACCGATGTCACCTACAATGATGTGGAAGTGGGCATAACAGACCAGCTGCACGATTACGCCGTAATAAAACACTACTCATTTGAGCAGCTCACTCCCGAGCTGGATGAGCGCATCGACATCTCGACATGGGATGACGGAATCTACATGATAAGAATCTACATGAAATATGACCCTGAGGTTTGCATGTATGGCTACTTTGCCAAGGGCGAACAATACGAGGCTGAGGCTGAAGCGCTAAATGATGAAATCTCGTCAGCTACGACAGTGGTAGAGGATCGCACGGGCTTGCACGACAACGCTATCTATGACCTGCAAGGACACCGCGTTGCACCGCAACACATAATTGAAGGCCAAATCTATATACAAAACGGCAGGAAATTCCGCAAGTAGGCATTTATTCCATGAATCCCGAAGTATTATGCTACCTATCCAAGACTTTCTCCAACTTTATTGGAGAATATTTAAAACTTTTTACATTTCTTGGCCGCAAACAATTCTCATCCAATTAGATGACGTTCACGGGACGTTTGTCTTGTTGCATAATAAAAGCGGTTATCGCACCACATGAGTACGGTAACCGCTTCTGAGCCTAAAAGACAGCATATTTAGTCTGTCAAATTCCTTCTGCTTCTTTAATTTTAGCAACAATTTCGGCACGTGTTTCCTGGCTTGTGCCATGAACGGCATAGCGGACAATTCCCTTTTTATCGACAACCACTGTAAAGGGAAAGCCTTCGGTCCCGATCCACGACATCATATCCTTGGCTTCAACGAGGTGTGTCCAAGTGAAGTGGTGTTTTTCGGTTATCTTTTGGACAACCTCTGCATCATGGTAGGTGGCAGAGAAAAACATGACATCAGGGAACTGTTCTTTCCACGTTGACAGTTCAGGCATTTCGGCACGGCATGGTCCACAGCCTGAATACCACAGGTTAAGTACCATCACATGACCTTTAACACTGTCATTGGTCCATCTGTGCCCTTCTAAATCTATTTCGTTAAATGGAGGGAATGGCTCACCTGCCTTAGGTGAGTAGAAAGAACCATCTTCTTTTACGCCTGCTTGAGCCAATTCCAACATCGTTGCCATCATATTGGCACCATTCAGGAACTGATTGGCATTGTGCACCTGTTCCCGAGGTATAGCCTGGCTAATGACAGATTCGGGTAAATCTACATCAAGTCCAATGGCAAGTATCTTGTTCCCTTCTGAATCTTTCAGTCGTGTGTAACTTGGATTGGCATTTTCGGGGAGTTTTGGTAACTCACGAAAAAAATAGCCATTGATCAAGAACTTCGGGATAATTGTATCTGTTCTCTGTTCTTGTGCCATCGCCATGAGAGACGTCAGAGCAATAAGGGCGATCATCAGAAATCTAAGTGTCTTCATTTCAATAGATTACTTTTTTTTAAATGATTACTCGCTGGAAGGGGGGTGCGGTGATGTCGCAGAATTCCTTGTCCAGGTACTTGTAGTGGCCAGCAATGGCAATCATCGCGGCGTTGTCGGTTGTGAAAACGCGCTTGGGGATGAAAGCCTTGAGGCGGTGACGACGGGCGTAGTCCTCGACGGCGGCTCGCATGCCGCTGTTGGCCGACACACCGCCACCGATGGCGATGGTCTTGATGCCCGTGGCCTTGATGGCCTTGCCGAACTTGTCCATCAGAATCTCAATAATCGTACGCTGCAGCGAGGCGGCCAGGTCGGCCTTGTTTTCCTCGATGAAGTTAGGATTTTCCTTGAGCGCATCGCGCAGGGTGTAGAGGAACGACGTCTTCAATCCGCTGAAACTGTAATTGTAGCCGTCAACGTGAGGCTTGGCAAACTTGAACGCCTTGTTGTCGCCCTCGGCAGCCAACTTGTCAATGATGGGACCGCCGGGATAAGGCAGACCCATGACCTTGGCACATTTGTCGAAGGCCTCGCCAGCAGCATCGTCGATGGTCTGTCCCAGGACCTCCATATCGCGCGGTGAATTAACCTTGATAATCTGACTGTTGCCACCACTGATAAGCAGGCACAGGTAGGGGAACTCGGGCACCTCGGCATCGGGCGTCTCCTTGACGAAATGGGAGAGCACATGGCCATGCAGGTGGTTCACATCAACCAACGGGATGTCGAGCGCGAGGGAGAGCCCCTTGGCAAACGAGGTGCCGACATGCAGCGAACCGGGCAGACCGGGACCGCGCGTGAAGGCGATGGCATCAATGTCCTTGCGGTCGATTCCCGCTTGACGGATAGCCTCGCTCACGACGGGCACGATGTTCTGCTGGTGGGCACGCGATGCCAGTTCGGGCACCACGCCACCGTAAGCCTCATGCACGCGCTGGCTGGCGATGACATTGCTCAACAATACCGTGTCACGCAACACGGCAGCCGATGTGTCGTCACACGACGACTCAATTCCTAATATCGTTACACTCATCAGTTGTCAGTTCTCAGTTGTCAGTTTTCAGTTGTCAGTTTTCAGTTTGAGGCTGCAAAGATACTCATTTTTCTTAGAAGCGGAAGCCGGCAGTAACCTCAAGGTTGCTGTAGCTGTTGTAGAAGCTGTGGTTGGTACTCGTGTACCAGTGTCCCTCGTGGCTGAAGGTAAGGGCATAGAAAAAGTTGCCAGCGGTACGGACGAGCGCCATGCGACCGTTCAGGTTGGTGGACAACAGCGACCTCTTTCCGTCGATAGAATTGGGGAAACTGTGGCGATAGCCGACACTGGGAACAGCGGTGACGTTGAAGAGCCACCCGTGATGGAACACCCAACTATAGCCATAGCCAATCATGAACCCGAAGTCGCGATAACGGAAGCGGTAGTCGGTCACCTTGCCGGGGAGAAATTTTCTCAGTTGGTCGCTGAGGATACCCATGTTCATGACCACATCCTGGTGGCTCAGGTAGATACCTGCCATCAGCGAACCGGCGCTGCGTTTCTGGTACTTGGAGAAGCAGTAGGCTGCCGCTTGGGAATAGTGGGTGTGGTTAAAGATGTAATAGGCATCCAGACCATAACTCTCACGCTTGAGGCCATAGAAAATCTCATCACCCAGCCACTTGCCCAACCGATGCAGATGGACGGAGCTCTCATCGTTCTTGCGGTAGTAGCCTTCGATAAAGATGCGTGATGTGGTGAACGAGAACTGCAATCGGCGGTTATGGATAAATTTTCCTGCCAACAGGTCTCGGACGTTGATCATATAGGTGAAACTAAGGCCCATGCCACTGATGTGGAATCCGAACAGCGATGTGACGTCACTGTTGAGTTGCACAGGTGTTTCCCACTTGCCCAGATGTCCCGAGTAAAAGTCCAGCCAGTTACTGTTCTTGAGCATGATTTTGAACTTCTTTCCTTTTGTCTTGCCGGGATTGACGACGTAGGTCGTGTCATAGTAGTTGAGGGCATGGTTGAGCCAACGGTACACCTTGAAACCGAAGTTCAACGCACGAGGATAGACAATCGTCGTGTCGTTGATGCTCCAGCCGTGCCTGAAAATCCGTTGTTTCCAGATATCCTTGGCATCGGTTACCGTTGAATCAATATGTGTCCTCAACGAGGGCATTGCTTCCTCCTGGGCTATTGTATCAACAGGAACCAAGAGTTGCTGTGCAGTCGTATCGCAAGATGCTGAAAGTTGGGTAATCGTATCACCAGGAGCCAAGAACTCTTGGGCTGATAAGGAGATACATCCCAGCCAGACAAGCACTAACGATATGAGTACACGCTTCACCATCATTGTGATTTCTGTGACGGTCTCAAGGTAACTATCGGTACCGGCTGGCGGACGCTGCTGTCACGCTTTTCCTCGGGAGACGGAAGCCGCTTGGGAATAGAATCCTCGGGAATTGTTGCAGGTTGCAGTAAGGGACTCTTGTCTTTGCGCTTCGGCTTGTCAAAGTCGTGTTTCCACATGATGCCCACGCCCTGGGTCGTCAAGGCGTTGCGCAGGTAGTAATTCTGGTCGTTGAAATGATTGTAGGCCTTCAGGCGGAACGTTCCCTTGCTGTTGAGCAGATACTCCAGGTCAAAATCGCCGATGAAGTTGGTATTGCTCGTGTGGTAGGTGTTGTCACGGTAGCCGAAGTTACCGTTGAGCAAGAGCCTGTTGTTGAGCAACTGGCTGGATAGCGCCACATCCACCTCGACATCGCTGAAGTCGCCCTTATCGGTACGCACATTAGGAGCAATCGACAGGTTGTCGGTCATCTTGCCCAAGATATTGCTCAACTGTCCCGCGATGGTCGAAGATGCCACCGAGGTGAGGAACTCATTCTGCTTGGACGAGGTACCCATGTACTCGGGCGTGTAGAAACGGTTGAGCGCCAGCAGGTAGATAATCTGTCGATTCATCATCTCATCGGTGCTGATGATACTCTTGACCTTGTTGTGCGCCTCGGTAGTGAGCGACGGGAATTCGAGGTCAAACGAGATGTCGGGCTGCGAGATGATACCCTTGGCCTTCAACAGGGCATGAACAGGCACATTGGTACGGTTGAGGTCCGGATCTTTGCCGAAGGACTCGTCAAGGTCCCTGATATTGGCATTGAGGGAATAGACGGCCTCCAGGTCCAGCACGGCGGCATAGGGGTCACCCTGGAAACTGATGCTGCTGCCGGGACGGATGGTGAAGTCCTTGAGGATCACATCCTGCAAGGTGAAATTATAGGTGCCCTTGTCCAGCGTATATTTGCCATAGGTGCCCAATTCGCCGTTATTGTTGTAGGTCAAGCGCATGTGTCCGCTACCCGTCGCCTTGATGCGGTCGCCGCCGACGGGGTCCATGACGACTGTGAGCGCCACATCGGGCGTGATGTCGCCCTGCAGGTCGATATTATAGGCACTGGGCTCTGATTCCTCTTCCTGCTGTTGAGGCTTGTACTGGTTCAACTTGCTGAGCACCCACTTGATGCTCGTGGTGTCCTCATGGACAACAGGTGCCGGCACAGCATTGCGGTCACGGAAGGTGATGAAGTCATAGGCACCAGCCTGCTCACCGTCACTCATGACGAATGTGAACCTGCTGCGCGGAGCCGAGTTCATGTTGACCCTGATGTTGACAATGCCTGGTCCACCCTCAACAAAGCAGGCGCCGTTACCATAGATGGTGCCGTACCAATCGGGGTTGATGCTCGGGTTGGTGTCATAGCACAGGAAGTCATGGGCATCGGTGATGGCAAAGTTGAACTCCGGCCGGTGGAAGGCGTCATGCTTGAGCCAACCGCCCAATTTGGCCTCATGGCCCTCGCGGTCATGGATGGGGATGTCGCTGAACTCAATATAGTCAGGGATGATGTGAACGGGGACATCCGAGGCGGTGTACCAGCAGTTCACATAGTCCAAGAAGAAGCGTATCGAGTCGGCGACGATATCACCCTCAAGGTTGATGGTGTGGAAGTTGCCGAACAGCCTTGCCACGCCCGACATCTCACCCTGCACATCGCTCGTGAACGCCGCCATATAGGGCTTGAGGAACGATATGTTGGCATGGTCGGTGTCGAACACGATATTGAGCGAATCGTCGGCAATGTAGATGCCGCCGTCCACTTTGCTCTTGCGCCCGTTGGGCTGGTTGATGTCGCCATCGACCAGGATACCCTTGGTGTCATTGTCAAAATTCACCGATATGTCAAGGTCACCCATGAGCGTACCGTTATAGGTGATATTCTTGATGAACAGGCTCGGAGAATGTAAACGGGGAGCACCCGAGAAGATGTCACTCACAATGAATTTGCTGGTCGCGCGGCCGCCGAAGTCCACATGGTCAATCGCCAGTGTCCCGAACACATAGTCCAGGTTCACGTCATTCAATTCAAGGCACAACTCGTCGTCAGGATCATGCGAGGCGATGCCATTGATGCGTATCAATTGCTGGTCATGGCCGCCCGCGATGTTGTTCACGGTAATCACACCATTGTCGATAGAAACCGAGCCCTCGTCAATGTTCCAAATGGTATCGGCAATGACCATTTCCGACGGTTTGATGTCGATATTGGCCTTGATCTTGCCATCATCGCCGCGATTCAGCAACGAACTGAGTTTCAGGTCACCCTTGAAGTCACCCTTATCCTTCATCGTCGTGTCACCCTCCAGGGCCCAGTGCAGGTTGGCATCAATGCGGTTGTCCAGTCCCGATGCCTGCATCAGCAGGTCAATCTTCTTGCCGTTCTTGACGGGATAAGCCGACTGGGCCTGCAATTTCACCTCATTGGTGATACTATCCATTTCGATGACGAGTTGTGTTCCCGTGATGATTTTGTTGCCTTGCCTCAAGAAGGGGGCATCAACCGTCAGGTCAAACGTGTTGTTGCTCTCTGAGAGGTTACCGTTGATCTTGTAGGACATGAAGGGATAAACCGGCAATTTAAGGAGACGGTTCAGTTCATCATCGGGGTTAATCGTGAACTCAAACGATGCATCGTTAGGAATGCCGCCGTGGGAATAGTCTGAAAACTTCTCAAAATACAACGGGAAGGTGCTCGCCAGCATGTGCTTGATGGTGGGCACAATCGTCTTGAAGTCATATTGTCCCGAGATAAAGCCGTTGATGTGGTCACTCTCGATGCTGAGGACCTTGTCATAGCCGTTGTTGTCGGCATCGAGTTGCAGGCTCTTAAACTTCAGGCCGTTGTCATGGTCGGTAAAGGCAAAGTCGGTCACCTCAACGTGTCCCGTCGCGTTGTCAAGCGAGTTGCCCCAGAACGAGGCAGCAGCATTGGCCGTGAGACGGTGATTGGGGTAATTGCTATATACGCCCATGCGGGCCAAGTCCAGCCCATCGACTGAGATGTTCAGGTCATAATTGGAGTTGGCACCATCGAGCAGCGCCTTGCCGTCAACATTGACACGGCCATTGGGGTCATTCATCGACAGATTGCCCATGAAGGCATTGCCTTGCTTGTCAACATCGGCGGTGATATCGTGATAACGGGCTCCCTTGAAATCCACAAAGGGCAGATGACCCTGCAAGTGGCCCGATACATTGCCGCCATTGATCATCGCATCAACCTGGGCATCGATGGCGACCTCATTGAGCAGGTCATTCTTGGCGAGCAGATTGCCGATCTGCAGGCCGTCGGTCTTGACATGTCCGGTGAAACGCGATGCTCCGGCCTGCTTTGCCAACGAGCCGTTAAGGTCAAGTTGTCCCAGCGAGGTGCCTATGTTGCCGTTAAAGGTCAGGTGATTGGTCTTGCTGTGGAATTCGCCATCCAGCTTGACACTGCCACAACGCGTGACGATGTCATGCACCTGGGGCGACACTCCGGGAACCAGACTGAGGATCTGTTTGATGATCGGCGCACTGGCATCCAGGTCAATACGGTCAAGGTCCAAGGCTTGGTAACCGCCCTCGTTAGGCATCAGATAGCTGCCGTGGGCATTGAGCGACAAGCCAGCGTCCGTGGAGCGCACATTCAGGACAGGCACTTCAAGGCGCGCACCGTCGCGCAACACCGTTGCGGCGATATGCATCGCGTCGTTGAACTGGCTGAGTTTGGGCGAGAAGGCGGCAAAGTCGGCAGGCGTGATCTTGCTGCCGTCGGTGCTCAACCTCAACGGCATCTGCTTGATTTCGCTGCCCAAGTTCTTGAGCGAGGAATATTCCAGATGGACATCATCAAGCGTGATGTCGCTGTTAGGCAGTTTCACCTTGATATCCTTGACATCCAACGCGTTATCAGTGAGGTGGACATTGGTGGAAAGACGTTTGAGCGAGAAACCGCTGCCCTCGTCAAACGACAAGCGCTTGATGCGGATATCAAAATCGTTATTCTTCAATCGCGGCAAGGAGAGGTCGGCACGCAGGTTATTCACCGCCAGGTGGTTGGGGTCAAATTGGCCAAGTTTCCTGGGCTGGTCCAGGACATCATAGGTGAGCGACGATTGCCTAACCACCACCGTTTTGACCTTCACGTCAAAGGGCTTGGGCGGTTGGTCATCCTTGGGCTTGAAGGCATCGATGATGAACTGCATGTTGGTCGGGCTGGACTTGTCGGGGCGTGTCACATGGCCATTGAGGCCGATGATTTCACCATAGGTGACCACGATGCGACTGTCGATAATCAAGTCCCTGAGGCTGATACCTGCACCCAACTTCCCGACAACGAGCAACGAGTCGCCCTGCTGGTCATGGATCAGGACATCCTTGAGTTCCAACTGGTTGAAGGGGGTGATGGATACCGAACCGATATTCACCTCGGTATTCAGGTATTCGCTGAGGACCTTTTCGCCCTTTTGGCACAGGCGTTGCTGCACGGGAGGCATGAACAACAGCAGATAGGCCAGCGCAATGACCGACACGACAGCGACAAGCGCAGTCACCACCACACTTCTCACCACGTTGTATGTCCCTCTTGTCAGATTCATCTCACAATTTTACCGCCTCTACTGCAAAATCAATGCCAACTCCTCACGCCATTAAAGTTCATCAACCTGAGCGAGCCACAGCCTGGATGAAGCGTCACTGGGCATGCGCCAGTCACCACGTGGCGACAGCGAGACGCTACCCACCTTTGGCCCGTCAGGCAGACAGGAACGCTTGAACTGCTGGGCAAAGAAACGTTTACAGAAGGTGCGCAGCCACTTCTTGATGGTCGCATCGTCATACTCCCCCTTGAAGGCCTTGCGGGCTAGCAGGTACAGTTTGGCGGGCGTGAAACCGTAGCGCAGCATATTGAACAGGAAGAAGTCGTGCAACTCATAGGGGCCCACGATGTCCTCGGTGACCTGCAGGATGGTGCCGTCCTTGGCGGCAGGTGTCAACTCGGGGCTGATGGGTGTGTCGAGGACGTCGAGCAGGGTGGCACCGATGGCCTTACCCCTCTTGGTGCCGTCGTTGAGCGACGAGGCAAACCAGCGTACCAGATGGCGCACCAGCGTCTTGGGGATGCTCACGTTGACGTTATACATCGACATATGGTCACCATTATAGGTCGCCCAGCCCAATGCCAGTTCCGAGAGGTCACCGGTACCCAGGACGAGGCCGTTCACCTTGTTGGAGAAGTCCATCAGGATCTGGGTGCGCTCGCGTGCCTGGCTGTTCTCGTAGGTCACATCATGGTTATCCGGGTCATGGTCAATGTCCTTGAAGTGCTGCGTCACGGCAGCGGCGATGCTGATCTCGTGCAGGGTCACGCCCAGCGACTTGACCATCTCGCAGGCGTTGGTATAGGTGCGGTCGGTCGTGCCGAAGCCCGGCATCGTGATGGCATGGATGTCCTTGCGGTCACGGCCCATGCGGTCAAACGCCCTCACGGCAACCAGCAGCGCCAGCGTGGAGTCCAGACCACCCGACACCCCGACGACTATCGTCTTGATGCCCGTGAAGTCCAGACGGCGCATGAGGCCCTCGGTCTGGATAGCGATGATTTCCTCGCAACGGGCGGTCAGGCGGTCGTCCTCGGCAGGCACGAAGGGCAGACGGCGCACGGGACGCAGCAGTTCCTTTTTCTCATAATCGAGCGGTCCTGCCACAATCATGGGAATGCGGTCAAACCGGGTGCCGAACTGCACCATGCTGTCGGCAAAACTGCCGTTGATGCGGCGCTCGTTCTCGAGGGCGGCGATGTCAATATCGGCCACCGACATCTGGGGCTGTGTAGTGAAACGCTCACCCTCGGCGAGCATCTTGCCGTTCTCGGCGATGACGGCATTGCCGCCAAAGACGAGGTCGGTCGTCGATTCGCCATAGCCGCACGAGGCATAGACATAGGCGGCGATGCAATGGGCACTCTGATGCTTGATGAGGTCCATCAGATAGGTGTGCTTGCCGATCAACTCGTTGCTCGCCGACAAGTTGACAATCACGTTGGCGCCATTGATGGCAGCGATGCTGCTGGGCGGGGCGGGAACCCACAGGTCCTCGCAGATTTCCACCGCCACGCGTGCACGGCCCGCCTCAAAGATCTGGTGGGTACCGAAGGGAACCTCCTCACCACCCAGCACGATGCTGTCCTTGCCTGCTATGGCAGTGATGTTGCTCGTGGTGAACCAGCGCTTCTCGTAGAACTCCTTGTAATTGGGGATATAGGTCTTGGGGACCACCCACATCTCGCCATGGTTAACGACCACGGCACAGTTGAAGAGATGACCGCTGCAGCGCAACGGGGCACCGACGATGACCATCACGGGCGTGTCCTTGTAGTGGTCACACAGGGTGACGAGCGCTTGCTCGGCTGCGTCAAGCAACAGTTCGTTGCCGAACAGGTCGGCACAAGTGTAGCCCGTGACACACAACTCGGGCAACGCCACGATGTGTGCACCGGCCTTGACAGCCTTGTCCACCGCCTCGACGATATGGGTCAGATTGCCCTCCACATCGGCCACATTTACCTGGGGCACAACAGCTGCCACACGCACCAGACCATAGTCGGTCACCGTATTCTTCTTTGTTCTTGCCATAGCAGTAATATCTTTTCAATAGGTTTAACTTGCAAAGTTAAGCATTTTTGATAGAATCTATCCTCATTTTTCTGCACTTTCTTACAAAGTAAACGTCAAAACAGCCTTAACCGCCTCAACAGCAAATAAGTGGCATTTTATTTGCGGATTACAATTTATTGGGTTAACTTTGCCACAAAATGCAAATCTTATAGTCATGGAACAGAAAAAGCATCGTTTTATCAGATTCACACTGCTTGCGCTGCTGTGCCTCGGTGCCAGTCTGGTACCCATATCATGTGGCAACGATGAGCCCGAGTTGCTCGTGGGATATTATCTCAGGATTGATACGCAGGTCAGACTCAGTTTCTATGAACAAGACGAGGAACAAGGAACATCGGCCGACCCCCAAGCAGATGTATTGTCCAATACCATCCTCAAGATGAGATCGGCACTCAAGGAGGCTTATCCCGAGCCCACCCTCGAGGGCGATGATGCCGCTGTCATTACCGCTCTGGACAATATCTACAAGAAGTACAAGAGGTTTTACAGCCACCTGGAAAAAGGCACGGTCTGCACCGTGAAACTGTATCGCGCCAAATTGGACGATGGCATCGTGGTCAACAGCCGACCCATGACGGTTTTCCTCTTTGGTGCCCTGCCTCCGACCAACGAACAGCCTGATTGGTGATTTTTTCACAGGGTTATTCTTGCATAGTCCATTATTTCACATTAATTTTGCATCAACAAATCGAATATCAACTTTAAAAAGAAAGGAAAAGAATATGAAGAAGATCTTTACACTACTGCTTTGTGTCGCTGGCATGACCTTTGCCGCCAATGCCTATGACCAGACCAATGTCGACCAGTGCATCAATGCCCTGCTGACGCAGGACAACAATACACGCACGCTCACCGAGCCCGACATGGACGCCAACCAGGACGGCATCCTCAGCATCGCCGACGTGACCTGCATGATCAACAACATGCTCGAGGCCAAGATGAATGCCCCCAAACAGGAGATTGACATCCAGGGCATCATCAACCAGGCGCTCAAGACCGAGACCGGCGAGCCCAACATCTACAATGTGACCGACGCCGTCGAAAAGAAAACTAACGACAAATAAGGCATGAAACTCATCAACAAACATTGGCGGGGGCTGTTGTTCTCGCTCATGTTTTTGGGCATTATCGCCACGTTCACCTCATGCGGGAATGACGAGCCCAAGTCTGAGGTCATTGACTATTATCTGAACATTGAGGAGGAATTCCTTGTTGACGGCTCAACGAGTCATACCGACCGCTACTACAATCCCATCTCTCGCATGAAGGCGGCCATCAAGGCGGCCTATCCTGAGCCCGACAAGACTGGGAACGACGATGCCGTGATCGAGGCCTGCAACAAGGAGTATGAGACCTATCAGGGCTTATATGTCGGGGGCCATGAGCACTTGACTTGCTTGTTCCACCTCGTGCGCGCCACCAGGAAGGGCGGTATCGTCAAGACCAACGAGACGCTCAAGACCTACGTCTACGACATCAATCCCAAAGTCATTGACGGAGAGTAAGAATTCAAGATTTAACGGCTAAGGGACTCTAAGAGTTTTTCCACCAGACGGGGGAGGGCATAATCGCCTATCTCCCGTTCTTTTATCCATACATATCCGGGCGGCAGTGCAGGGCGCTCGGTCGGCTCGGCGAGGTAGAAGTCGGCAAGCAGGATGCGGTGGGTGAGGACGTGTTTCACGCCACTGGCCAGCAGCGTGAGCGGGCAGCCCAGGTCGGGCAAGGGGGCATCCTCGACCAGCAGAGGCTCCCACAGGCCCTGCCAGATGTCGCCCGCAGGGCGGCGACGCAGCGCCGTCATTCCCTCGTGGCGGACGTAGATATAGCATAAACGGCGCTCCTTTACCTGGAGTTTTTTCTCCTTGACGGGCAACTGCTCGATGCGGCCCGTGCGCAATGCTTCGCAGGTCAATGCAACGGGGCAGTCCGCGCAGCGCGGCGACCGTGGCGTGCACCACGTGGCGCCAAAGTCCATCAGCGCCTGGTTGAACGTGCCAGCCTCTGCCTCGGGCAGCAACTGCTGGGCGAGGGCCTCAAAGGTGTGTTTGCCGCGGGTGGTATTGATGGGCACGTCGATGCCGTAGTGGCGGGCAAGCACGCGATAGACATTGCCATCGACGGCGGCAGCGGGCAGACCGAAGGCCATCGAGCCGACAGCAGCGGCAGTGTAGTCCCCTACCCCTTTTAAGGCCCGCAGGCCCTCGATGGTGCGCGGGAAACCGCCCTGCTCGACAATCTGGCGGGCCGCGGCATGCATATTGCGGGCACGGCTGTAGTAGCCCAGTCCCTGCCACAGGCGCAGCACCTCGTCCTCGCTGGCTCCAGCAAGAGCCTCCACGGTCGGGAAGCGTTCCATAAAGCGATACCAGTAGTCGCGGCCCTGGTCGATGCGCGTCTGCTGCAGGATCACCTCGCTCACCCAGATACCATACGCATCACCGATGCCACGCCACGGCAGTTCGCGCCCATACTGCGCAAACCACCTCAACAATGCCGTTGTAAACCCTACCTCACTCATATCTCTCTACAATACCTCACGCAAAACCCTAAAAGGAAAACAACAAATACAATAAAAGCAATGCCATCCGGGCTGCAACGATTTTTTTTAAAAACAACTCAAACAACTTAAATAACAGGCAGCCGCGCTCCATACCTCACGCTAAGCCGCCAAGCCGCTAAGTTTATTGTAAAAGTTTGCTCGCAAGAGGCTCGCAAATATACTATCTTTTCATGAAAACAATGCCATCTGGGCTGCAACGATTTTTTTAAAAAAACAACTCAAACAACTTAAATAACAGGCTTCCGCGTTCTTGTGGCTCACGCTAATGCTCGCTGCGCTCGCAGTTTAATGTTTAAAGTTTAATGAGCATTCGCGCTCCGGTCAAATGGAGCGCGGATGCCAATTTGGTTAATTCGTATCATTCGCCGACAGCTAAGAACGCGGATGCCCCTCTCTAATCTCTAATCACTAATCTCTAATCTGCGAGCGCAGCGAGCATCAACGCGGCTTAGTGTGAGATAAAGAACGCGGATGCTTCATTAAACATTATCCATTATCCTTTCTCCACGGCGACAGCCGTTCAGCGAGCGCCAGCTCGCATCACAACGGCAGTATGTTCTTGAAGTTCTTCCAGTTCTTGGCGCTTTTATAGGCGTTGACCGACGTGTCGGGGACATAGAGTTCCATCTTGTTGTTGCTCACGCCGTCCAGTTTGGGCGGCAGCACGGCGTGGCACTCGATGCGCGTCAGTGACTTGCACTTCTCTGCCACCTTCTTGCCCACCTCGGTGACTGTCTCGGGGAGGACGAGCGTGGTGATGGCGGTCTCGCGCAGGGCATTGTCGCCCAGGAACCGCAAACCGTTGCCCAAGTCGATCTCGGTGAGCGAGTTGCAGTCGCGGAAAGCCTCTTTGTCAACAGTCACGCAGACGTCGGGCACCTTAACACTGGTCAGGCCCTTGTTGTTCTTGAAGGCACGCTCGCCGATGGTCACCAATCTGCCGGGCAACTCCAGCGACGTCAAGGCGCAGTTCTCAAAGGCCTCCTTGTTAATGGTGGTCAACATCGCGGGCAGGGCAATCTGGGTCAAAGCCTTGCAATTCTTGAACGCATGTTCGTCGATGGTGTTGATGTCGGATGACAATGTGACCGAAGTCAGTGACAAACAGCTCTCAAAGGCCGACTGGGGCACGATGCCCAGGTTGTCGGCGACAACCGTCGTCAGCGCCCTGCAATCCTGAAACGCCTTCTTGCCCAGCGTCGTAACATAGGCCAGATCTACGCTCTGCAGCCGCGAACAGCCATAGAATGCCTGATTGCCGATGGTCTTGACGCTCGATGGGATGTTGACGGCCTGCAGCTGGGTACACTCGTAGAAGGCGGCGCCAGCAATACGGGTCACGCCCTCGGGGATTGTGACGCTTGAGATCTGTGCATCCGAGAAAGCGCACCAGGCAATCTCCTCCACCCCGTCAGGTATCCTGAAGGCTCCGTTGCGGGCTGCTGGACAGCGCAGCAGCACACTGCCCGTGTTGTCATAGAGCACGCCGTCCTCGTAGGTGTAGTAGCGACTACCGTTCTCGACCGTGATTTCTTCCAGTTTCTTCATCGTGCCCAGGTTATCATCCTCGATGCGTGTCGTGGCAGGCAGGTGAAGCGAGGTGATGGAGGTGCCGTCAAAGGCTTCGGCCCCGAGGCTCTCCAGACCACGTGGCAAGCTCACACGCTTCAATCCGGTGCCCTTGAAGGCCTTTTTGCCTATCTCGACCAAGGTGTACGGCAGGTTCACGCTGGTCAGCCTGGAACACCCGTCAAAGCACTCCTCGCCGATGCTTTCCAAGCCCTCGGTGAGCGTGATGTATTCCAGCTTGTAACAGCCGTCGAAGGCGTTATCGCCAATCGACCTCACGCCCTGCGGCATGATGACCTCTTCCAGATCGCTGCAGCCACGCAGGGCATCGCGGTCGATGCGCCTGGTGCGCTCGGGCAGCACGATGGAGCGCAGGTGGGAGGTATGGGACAAGGCATCGCCCAGCACGTCGCGTTCGCCACGTGTGCCCAACAAGCCACTGCTGCCCGAACTCATGATGCGGACACGCTCCAGTTCCAGGTCGAGATAGTTGTCCACCTTGTTGTCGCGGTTATCGACACAGCGTGAGCGTTTACACAGTTTCTTGATGAACTCAAAGTCCTTGGAGTCCATGGGGCCATCGATGCGCAGCAGGCGCACACGGTCCATCATGCCAGCGGGCATCTTCTCGGCGAGGGTGCCGGCACTGGTGAGGCGCAACTCCACCACGTCACCATAGGAGTCGGCACGACTGTAACGGTCACGATAACGTTTGTCACCACGGCTGCCATATTGGGCACCAGCGGGCAATACGGCCACGATAGCGAGCAAGAGCGCTACCATCCACTTCATCATTTGTCTGGTCTTCATCTTTGGTCTCAATTCTTGGATTTCTAGCCCGCAAATATATAAAATCTCCCCGACAACAACAAATCGCCCCCTCCCCCTGCACACACACGACCCACGGACAAAGAGAAAACAATAAATACAATAAATACAAAAACCTGCGGTGCGCAACATACCCGATAGGATTATCTTTATTTAACGTGAGTTCGACGAAAACAAAGTGTTGATGCTCAATTTATTCGCAATGTAGAGACGCAAAATTTTGCGTCTCCAGGGCAGCATTTGGTAATGTTTAACGATGGGAGACGCAAAATTTTGCGTCTCTACTGGTCATCTGGTGGCTAACTTGCTGAGGCTTGAAATAGAATTTCATCGAAAACACGTTGTCTATTGTCTTCCTTTTTAGAACTTAGCAGCTCAGCGTGGGGGACGCGATTCAAGGATAGCGCTATCATATATTTAGTTGATTTTCAATTGTTTAAGAAATGTTTCGCAGAAATTATTCAAAATGAATAATTTATTTTAAATAATTTGATTTGAATAATTGAGAAGAATACACTATCTTTGCCATCAAAATACTGTTCATTATGGAGAATCCGTTTATTGTTACAGGCAAAATCAAGCCAGAATACTTCTGTGACCGCGTTAATGAGGCACAGCGTTTGACCAACTGCATTCTTTCGGGAGGTGAGAATATGGTGATTATCTCGCCCCGCCGTCTGGGTAAAACAGGGTTGATCTATCATTGCTTTGACAAACCAGAAGTTCATGAGCAGGTCACCACACTATTTATTGATATCCTGCGCACGACCAGTCTGCAAGAGTTCACTTATCTGCTGGGGCGCGTCGTGTTCAAGACCTTAGGGAGCCGCAGCCAGCAGATGATGAAAAACATCATCGACACCTTGAGGTCGCTGCGTGGCAGTTTCGGTTATGACCCGATACAGGGTACACCGACGTTTGACATCAAGTTGGGTGACATCACCAATCCCACCTATACGCTAGAAGAAATATTTGCTTGTCTGGAGCAGTCTGAGCAACGCTGCATCGTGGCCATTGACGAGTTCCAGCAGATTGTGAACTATCCCGAAAAGAATATCGAGGCATTGCTGCGAACCCACATCCAGCAATCGGCCAATGCCAATTACGTCTTTGCGGGCAGTGAGCGCCACATCATGGGCGAGATGTTCCTTGACCATGCCCGCCCGTTCTATCAGAGTGCGTCCATCATGTCACTGGAACCCATCAGTTTAGACAAATACAGTGCCTTCATCCAACATCATTTCGAGGCCAATCATCTTGCCGTAACACCAGCAGCCATCAGCAAGGTTTATGAGCAATTCCAAGGCAATACCTATTATATACAGAAGACCTTCCACAACGCCTTCTCAGCATCAGTTGAAGGTGGCATTACATGTGACATCCCACTAGTGGAACGCATCATCAGCGACATGATGAAGGAGAGCGGGCACAAATACAGCGAGACTTTGGCACGGCTCACCCTCCCGCAAAAGGCATTACTCTATGCCATTGCCGAGGATAGGGTTGCCCAACGGGTCACCTCGGGGCAATTCATCAAGCGGCACCGCCTGCAATCGGCAAGCAGTGTACAGGCAGCCCTGCGTAAACTCTTGGAATATGGCCTTGTGACCACCAAAGATGGCGGCTATTTCATTGAAGACCAGCTATTCTATCACTGGCTATTGACCAGCTGATGCGAGCTGACTCTCGCAGTATAAAGCATAATGGATATAGGATAATGAAGCATCCGCGTTTTTAGCTGTCGGCGAATGATACGAATTAACCAAAATAGCATCCGCGTTCCGTTTGACCAGAACGCGGATGCTTCACTAAACATTATCCTTTCTCCATTATGCACGGCGTCAGCCGTTCAGCGAGCATCAGCGAGCATAAATCTTGCGGCCGTCGCTGGTCACATAGATGCCGGGGGTCAACTTGGAGGCATCGACGCGGCGACCCATCAGGTCGTAGTACTCGACGGGACGGTTGTCGTCGGCAGCAATCGTCGTGACGCCAGTCATGCCGAGGTCATACCAGCCGATCTCGCTCTCGTTCATCTCGTCACCGCCGAAATAGACGCTCTGTACACCGATGCGCTTGACATCGTCGCCGATAGAGTAAACCACTACCAGTTGGCCACCCATCAGGATGTTCATGTCGTCATTGAAGTTGTAGGGTATGATGGTCTCGTCCTGATCGAAGCCGTAGATATCGGCCCAGAAGATATAAGGCTCAGCTCCCTCGCCGCTGTCGGTGAACAGGCGATAGCCCAGTCGGTTGGTCAGCAGGGGCTTGCCGTCAACATCGGTCACGGGGATGTCAAGCACCAGGAAGCCCAGTTCCTCGTCGGCATAGTATTCATAATAGAGCACTGTAGGCATTTCGGGCACGGCGGGCTCGTCAACAATCGGCGCCAGTGCTACATTGCCCAGCAGGTCATACCAGCTCACCTCAACATCATCGGCACAGATGCCATACCACTGATGAGCGACAAAGACACCAGTCTCGGGATCCAACGTCAGCGTGAACGGCTCGGCATCATTGGTCTCGGGCGCACATCCCATGAAATAGAGCGGATAGACTTCGCCAGCGAGAACAAACGGGCCGAAGTACTGGCCGTTGTCAAACACATAGCTGTCGCCCTCGCGGTGACCCTTCACCCATGCCTTGGGCAGGTAGGAGCACAGGCCCTGCACATAGATGTCGTCACCGTCAAAGCCCACCTGGGCACTGCCCATCAAGGGCTCGCCCTCAAACCACTCTTCAACATCCTCATAGTAGCCCATGTAAACACCCGTGAGCATATAAGGCTCAGTCTCCAGGCCCTCGGGCACAACCACGGTTCCCAGGTCGGCAGTGAAGGACATCTCGCTGTCATACATAAAGTACCAGCCCAATTGGTCGGGATGAGCATTCTCGAGGATGTAGCAGACCTGGTCCTGGTTCAAGACAAAGACACCGGCGCGCTCATCAAAATCAAACACCGCATCGATGGGCTCATAGGTGCCATCGCTCAACGGTGTGACAGGATAGAAGTATAGGTCGTAGCCATAGTAGTCGCCGTAGTACTGCATGGGGAAAGTGACCTGGGAGAAGTCCTCATTGAGGGTACCCTTGATCCATGCCTCAGGCAGATAGACGCTGAAACCCTGCAGATAGACGTCATTGCCGTCGATACCGATCTGCAACGTGCGGTCCACAACTTCCCAACTCGAGCCGTCAAAGATGTAGGCATTCATGCGGAAGCCCTGGGTCTCCAAGTCGGCAGGAGGAGTAACGACAGCCTCGGCCAGTTGAGGTGTAGCGTTTCTCAACGATGGGGAGAAATCGGCACGTGGCACAGTCATGGTGTGGCGGGCCTTGTTCTGGTCAGGCTTGGGCAACTTCACGTTTTGTACCTGATTAGCACTCACTGCCATCGACAGGATGGCAGACAACAACAAGAAAATAAACTTTTTCATAATCACAATGGTATTTAAATGTTAACAAAAAGCAATTATTTGCAAAAATAGATATTTCCTATCAAACAACAAATAAAATCGGCTAAAAAACATCTTTTGAATAGAAAAAGTCAGTTTCTTTGTCTCAAATCGCTCATAGTTACGGAAAATGTACTTATATTTGCAAAAAAAATATAATTAACCTCCAAAAAAGACTGATTATGAAACGACTTATGCTGGCCCTATTAGGGTCGATGCTGCTGCTCTCGGTGATGGCCCAGGGCGACGGCAAAAATCCGATTTTTACCAAGCCCAAGTTCAGCGGCTTTGCCATGGCGTCCTATCAGGCGACGTTCCAGGATGGCAACAACAGCAACTCGTTTGACCTGAGGCTCGTCAGGGCATCGTTCGAGGGCCGCATCCTCAACGATTTCTACTACAAGATCCAGGGCCAGATCAACGGTAACCCCACGACACTGGGCAGCAGCCCGCGTCTGGTGGACTACTTCATGGAGTGGCAGAAACTGGATTTCTTCCGCGTGAAGTTGGGCCAGTTCAAGCGCCCGTTTACCTACGAGAACCCGATGAACCCCATCGACCAGGGCTTCATGGGCTATTCACAGCCCGTGAGCAAGCTGGCTGGTTTCAGCGACCGCACGGGAATGCACGCGAGCAACGGCCGTGACATCGGTTTGCAGTTCCAGGGCGACTTCCTGAAGACCAAAAGCGGCCGCAACCTGCTGCACTACCAGGTGGGCGTGTTCAACGGCCAGGGTATCAACGTCAAGGATGTTGACGAGAGGAAAGACATCATCGGCGGCGCATGGGTCATGCCCATCGAGGGTATGCGCATCGGCGCCTTCGGCTGGGAAGGCTCTTATGCCCGCAAGGGCGGCGGCAAGACCGTGAGCCTGCGCCAGCACCGCTACGCCCTGAGTGCCGAGTACAAGAAGGGTGACCTGCAGCTGCGCACCGAGTATATCCACTCGACCGGTCTCGGCTTTGCCACCACCTATCAGAACGCAGCAAACGCCAGCGATGTCGCCATTAAGACCTATACCGACAAGGACGGCAACAAGGTTGCCAACAACAAGAGCGACGGTATCTACGCCCTCGCCATCGTCCCTGTGGTCAAGGACAAACTGATGGCCAAGGCCCGCTATGACCTCTACCGTCCCACCGCCTCGTCGGTCGCTGCCAAGACCAACTATGAGGTGGGTCTGAATTACCGCTTCTGCAAGTATCTGGAGGTGCAGACCGAGTACTGCCTGACCAACGACAAGGCCCTCGAGAAGCACAACTACAGCACCGTGTTTGTCCAGGTGAGCATCAGGTATTAAGATGAGATACTCTAGACCATCTAGATACTCTAGATATTCTAGATGCTCTAGAACAACTGACAACTGAAAACTGAAAACTAAAAACTGACAACTGTCAACCGACAACTAAAAACTTAAAACTAAAACTATATGTCACTTATCATGATTTTACAGCTCTGCATTGTGCTTGGAGCTTTGTGGCTGGGTTCCCGATATGGTAGCCTGGCATTGGGAGCCATCTCGGGCATCGGCTTGGCCATCCTCGTGTTTGGCTTCGGTATGAAACCGGGCAATCCGCCCACCGATGTTATCTACATCATCATTGCCGCCGTCACCTGTGCCGGTATCATGCAGGCATCGGGTGGTATGGACTGGTTGATCCAGCTGGCCGAGAAGATGCTGCGCAAGCATCCTGACCGCATCACCTTCCTTGCCCCGCTGGCTACCTTCTTCCTGACGGTGCTCGTTGGCACGGGCCACGTGGTTTATACGCTGATGCCCATCATCTGCGACATCGCGATTAAAAAGGGTATCCGTCCCGAGCGCCCCTGTGGTATCGCCAGCATCGCATCCCAGATTGGTATCACCTGCTCGCCCATCGCGGCTGCCGTGGTGGCCTTTATCACCATCAGCGGTGCTAACGGCTATACCATCACCATCCCGCAGGTGCTCATGGTGACCATTCCCGCCTGCTTGCTGGGTATCTTCATCGCATCGATTGCATCCTACAAGCGCGGTAAGGACCTGGACAAGGATCCCGAGTTCCAGAAAAAGATTGCCGACCCCGCTCAGCGCGAGTACATCTACGGCAGCAGCGCTACTACCCTCGACAAGAAGATTGCCCCCGAGAGCAAGCGTGCCGTTTACATCTTCTTCGGCGCCCTGCTGGTGATCGTGTTCTTCGCTATCTTCCAAGACCTGTTGCCTGCTTACGATACCATCAAGGCCATTGACGGTGACGCTACCATTGAGCTCATCGGCTCGCGTGTGACCATCACCGCCGACCAGCTGGCCAAGCTGGGTATCGCCATCGACGGCTTGACCAAAGTACATCCCACCCCGCTGAAGATGAACCTTGTCATCCAGATTGTGATGATTACCGCCGCCGCGCTGATGATCATCTTCTGCAAGGCTTCACCCAAGAAGGCCATCTCTGGTCCCGTTTGGCAGAGTGGTATGGTTGCCGTGGTCGCCATCTATGGTATCGCATGGCTCGCTGACACCTACTTCGCCAACTATCTGGGAGAAATCCAGGACATGCTAGCAGGCTTGGTTGAACATTACCCGTGGTCGATTGCTTTTGCCTTCTTCCTCGTGTCGGTACTCGTCAACTCCCAGGGTGCAGTGGTCGTTTCCATGCTGCCGCTGGCTTATGGCTTGGGCATTGACGGCTGGATCCTGCTGGGTGTATTGCCCTCGGTATACGGTTACTTCTTTATCCCCAACTATCCCTCGGATATCGCTACCGTGAACTTCGACCGCACGGGCACCACCGTCATCGGCAAGTACCTGCTCAACCACTCGTTCATGATGCCCGGTCTGGTACACACAGCAGTCGCCTGTGTCGCCGGCTACCTCATCGCCTTCCTCTACCACTCGATGGGCTGGATCTAAACCGACGACTTGATAACTCCAATATAACAGATTGCACGGGCCAGCAAACTCGTGCAATCTGTTTTTAGCCTGTTAAACTATGCCCTATCGGTGATAATTCATTAAAACAACACCAAAACCATACCCGATAGGGGTGATTTATCGTTATGGCTCGCGACCATTTTATTAAAAGACGGATAGGGAAAAAGTGTCAAATAATTTGACGGTTTTTGAAGAAAATACGGTTTTCAGGCAAAATAGCGCATAGAAAGACTTGACTGCCATTGTCTGAAAATGTACTTTTGCGACGCCATGACGGTTGCCGATGTGTGACCTTGGCAACGCATCATCACAAATGTAAAAAAGACACATATCATTATGAAAACAAGAATATTCTTCCTTATCCAATTATTGGCATGGACAGTTATGGGTGCCTATGGTGCAAACGTTGAGACTGATGCAGCTCGTGCGGCAGCCGCCCGTTTCCTGACATCACACGGCCGATTAACAGCCAGCGCTCCCACAACGACGCTGCGGTTGGTCCATAGCGAACCGTCATCGGTCAATACACGATTCAACGACTATTACATTTTTAACACCGACGACAACAGCAGCTATGTCATCGTTGCAGGAGACGACCGCGCCCAGACCATTTTGGCCCACGGCGAGGGTGCTGTTGACATGAACGACCTGCCTGATGGCATGCAGTTCCTCCTTGAACTCTATAAAGGGCAACTCGAGTACCTGCACGCCCACCCTGAAATGGTCGTCAACAAGGCACAACAGTTTACCGCCACCAGTGTTTCGGCTCTTCTCGGAACCAAGTGGGACCAGCGTGACCCTTACAACTGCATGTGCCCGGTGTACCAAGGTCAGCGCTGCCTGACGGGATGTGCCGCCACATCAATGGCCATGATATTCCACTACTGGCAATATCCCACCAACATCACCTATTCAGTTCCTGGCTATACTACCGAGACCAAAAACATCGAGCTCGAAACACTTCAGCCCACCACCTTCAACTGGAATAACATGCTCAACAGCTATACTGAGGGTTACAACAGCATCCAAGCTGAGGCTGTGGGCAAGTTGATGCGCTATATCGGTCAAGCCGAGCATATGGACTACACGCCTCAGGCTAGTGGAGCGGGTCATCTGGATATCTTAAATGCGACACTGTTTTTCGGCTACGACCAGGATGTCGATATCCACATGAAACTGAATGACGAGACGGGAAAGGTGTACTACAACGATGAGGAATGGGCCGCCATGCTCCAATATGAACTCAAATCGGGACGTCCCATCCTTTATACCGGCCAATCGGCCTCTGGTGGCGCCCATGCCTTCAATATTGATGGTTATAATGCACCGAGTGACTCTTACCATGTCAACTTCGGCTGGAGTGGACGCAACAACGGCTATTATGTGCTGAATGCCTTTGACGGCGGAGACTCTGTGTATAATCTTTTCCAGTGCTACCTCTCCAATCTGCAACCACCTGTTATCACTCCGACCATCAAGATGCTGACCGACAGGATATACATCTATTGCGCCGTCAATAAAGAAATCACCAACTACTTTGAAGTCAAGGGCTCCACCCTGACCAACGACGTTACTGTCTCCCTCAATGACCAAAGCGGAAGCTTTACCATCGACAAGACCCGCCTGAGCCTCCAAGAAGTCAAGGAGGGCATACATGTGCCAGTCAATTTCCATCCGGCCCGAACAGGCATCCACACCGCTACAGTGACCTTGAAAAGTGAGGGCGCAGAACCGGTCACCTTCACACTCATCGGTAAAGCCGTACTGGAGAAGCATGACCCTGTCATGCTGCCGCCCGCCCAAATCTCGCCCACTTCCTTCAAGGCTCAATGGCAGGACAGCACCCCCTTTGTGAACATAAAGTCTTATCGCTTGGAGCTGAAATACTGGCCAGAAAGCAAATTGCTGCTGGAACAGTCTTTTGAGCACTTGACTGCCGGCTCGGGACTCAATGACGTGTCATCCACCCTTGACGAGATTACTTCTGTACCCGGCTGGACTGGCAACAGGCTTTTCCCTGGCAACGGATATCTGAACATCGGATCGGATGTCCTTACCGGACGCCTCACTACCCCACCGATTGACGTAAGCGGCTGTAATGGGCATTTGACAGTCCGCATCAGCGCCAAGTGCCCCGACACAATGTTCATGAGCAACCTAAAGGTGACCTGCGGTGACTATGACACGACAATCGTCATTACTCCTAGTGGCATTGAAAATGTGGTCACTATGCCATGTAACAGCAGCGGGAATGTGACCGTCAGCTTGAACAAGACAGTCAGGGGGCAAGTCGTCATGCTCAGCAAAGTCAGCGTCGTGTCGGGCGATAACTCTAACGAATTCAACCCCAATTACGTGACCTGCTATGAAGGCATCAAACGTAAATCCTATGAGATCACCAACGCTGAACAGGGACACTATGCCATGCGCGTCCAGAGCGAATACAATGACGGCACCGTCTCGCAATGGAGCGACTACCAGCAATTCCTGCTTGGCATGCTCATCGGCGATGTCAACCTTGACAATGAAATCAATATCGCCGACATCAACACGGTCATCAGCATGATTCTCGCCAATGACCAGAACCAGGTTGGGGATGTCAATCAAGACGGAGAAGTCAACATTGCCGATGTCAACACCGTCCTTGATATCATCATGGGCAACAGCTAAGCCCAAGACATATCACTTTCACATGAGAGGGAGTGCTGCATTACATGAACTATACGTGATGCAACACTCCATTGCTAATGGCAAAAAATGTGGGTTACTACGGCAAAAAAATGAATGATTTCTTTTTTCTGCACGTGACATGCACTACCTTTGTAGTGATTTACAGATGAACCAAATACAAGTATGTGATATGGAATTAAAGGAATTTATTGAGAGTTATCGTGAGGCATTCGGCGATACAGCACAGTTGCCCCTATTGTTCGGGTACAGCGACACGCCGGTTGCACAGACGGCAAAGATAGGCGGCTGCTTCTTCAAGGGACTGCAGGCAGCACGTGAAGGTACGCCTGTGAGCCTGAGTGCCGAGGTCATCGGCTGTGGTGGCGGCAAACTGTACACGGGATTCAGCGATATGCCGGAACGGGTACCTAAATTCGTCTCATTAACCGAGAAATACAAACGCACGCCCGAAATGGTGGCGGACTATGTCAAAAGGCTGGAAATGCCCCGTTCCAGCAAGCCTTACCTGAACTTTGTGAGAATTGACCAGGCAGAGTCGTTTGAGGGCTTTGAAGGCGTGATGTTTTATGCCACCCCCGACATGCTGGCAGGCCTATGCGGTTGGGCCTTTTATGACACCAATGAGCCCGATGCCGTTTCCGCCCAGTTTGGGTCAGGCTGCAGCACGGTGGTCTCGATGACCGTCGTTGAGAATGCCCGCGGTGGGCACCGCTGTTTCCTCGGGTTATTTGACCCGTCGGTACGTCCCTGGGTAGGCAAGGATGAACTGAGTTTCACCGTGCCCATGAGCCGTTTCACCGTGATGCTGGACACGATGCGCGAGTGCTTCCTATTCGGTTCCCACGCCTGGGAACGTGTCAAGGAACGCCTGTAAGCCATGTTATAGAATGTAAATTGCCCTATAATCATTTTGAATTATGGGGCAATTTGTGTATTTTTGCCCAAACTTTCAACCACTATTTAATATGAAACGTCAATTCATTATTCTTTTTGCACTCATGGCGATGGCCTTGACAACCAATGCTCAAGGGTTCTTTACCCCGACAGTCAACAGTCCCGAAATCGCCAAGGACGGCTCTGTTACTTTTAAGGTGAAGGCCGCTGGAGCAGACACGGTACGCCTGATCATCGACACACGCGTTGACACGCTGATGAAGCATACGGGCAACGAGACGTGGAGTATCACCTTGCGTAACCTGGAACCAGACTTATACATGTACCACTACATCATCGACGGCATGAAGGTGCTGGACAATGAGAACGCCAACGTGCTGCGCGATGTCAAGAACGTGATGAATACCTTTGTGCTTGACCCTATGGGCGACAGCCCCGTGGCAGTTCACGACGTGCCTCATGGTGAGGTGCGGGCAGTGTGGTATGACTCACCCACCCTGGGGATGAAGCGCCGCATGATGATTTACCTGCCCCCTGGCTATGAGGAGAGTCGCCAGAAGTATCCTGTACTCTATCTGCTCCACGGCACGGGCGGTGACGAGACCGTGTGGCTGGAACAGGGCCACGCCGCTCAAGTGTTTGACAACCTTATCGCCAACGGACAAGCCGAGCCCATGATTGTGGTGATGCCCAACGGACACACCGACACACCCGCGGCTCCTGGTATGGGTTCCGACAACAACGAGCAACCCACCTTTGCCCATAAGCAATGGATGGAAGGCACGTTTGAAACAAGTTTCAACGATATCATAAATTGGGTGGACAGCCACTACCGCACCCGTCCCGTCAAGCGTTACCGCGCGATTGCAGGTCTGTCAATGGGCGGCTACCACTCGCTCTACATCAGCGCCAACCAGCCCGAGGACTTTGCCTACGTCGGCCTATTCTCTGCCGCCATCGGTCGCATGGATAAGGGCAAAAGCAAGATCTATGATGACCTGGAGTCCAAACTCATCACCCAATTCAAGCAGCACCCGCGCCTGTACTGGATGGGCATTGGCAAGGATGACTTCCTCTATAAGGACAATGCCGAATTCCGTCAGTTACTCGACAAGAATCGTCTGCGCTACACCTATCACGAGAGCGGTGCCGGCCACGAGTGGGCCAATTGGCGCGACTATCTGGTTATCTTCACCCAACTGTTGTTTAAATAAGTCTTCTATTTTCGGCGGTATCCACCAACACATAACTGAAAACTGAAAACTGAAAACTGTCAACTAAAAACTTAAAACTTAAAAATGCTTGATACACTCATCCAATTCTTTACCCAATGGGGCTTCCTCGGATTGTTTCTGGGGTCGTTCCTTGCCGGCAGTATCGTCCCGTTCAGCAGCGAGGCGCTGATCATCGCCTGCGTTGGTCCGTTGCACATGGATCCCGTCACCAGCATGTTCGTGGCACTTGCGGGTAACGTGAGCGGCGGCATGACGTGCTACTGGCTGGGGCACTTGGGAAAAATCGAATGGATTGAGAAGTATGCCCACGTGAGCGAAGAAAAACTCAACCGTGCACTGCACTTCATGCACAACCGTGGCGCGTGGATGGGATTCTTTGCCTTTGTGCCCATGCTAGGTACCGCCATCAGCGTCGCGCTGGGCTATGTGCGTTCCAACGTCTGGATTGTACTGGTAACGATGACCATCGGCAAACTGCTTCGCTATGCCGCCATCATCTGGGGCTCCCTGAAACTCATCGACCTATTCTAAATTCACTAATCTCTAATCACTAATCACAGATATGACACCTATTGAAATCCATAACGAATTGTTTGCAGGGCGTATCATCAAACACCTGCAGCGCCGCAACTTCATCGCTCACTATTGTGCTACCACAGCCGAGGCTATCGCCCTCGTCAAGTCACTCATTCCTGAAGGCAGCAGCATCTCCTGGGGTGGCACACAGACCATCCGCGAGATGGGGCTGACCGGCGAACTCATCAACAGTGGCAACTACAAAGTCATTGACCGTGACAAGGCTGTGACCAACGAGGAGAAGCGCCAATGCTACCTTGACGCGATGGACGTGGACTACTTCCTCACCAGCGCCAACGCCATCACCCAGGACGGCGTCATCGTCAACATCGACGGCCGCGGCAACCGCGTCGCCGCCATCACCTGGGGCCCACACAACGTGATTCACGTCATCGGGATGAACAAGGTTGCCCCCACCATTGAGGCCGCACTTGCCCGCGCCCGCAACGTTGCTGCCCCCATCAACACGGCTCGCCTGGGCTGCGACACGCCTTGCCGCCTCGACGGCGTGTGCCACAACTGCAACAGCCCGCAGTGCATCTGCAACTACGTCCACTTCACGCGCAACAGCTTCCCTGCCCACCGCCACACCGTTATCCTCGTCGGCGAGAACTGGGGATACTGATGCCAAGGAAGAAAACAACAAGTACAATAAATACAAGTTGCTTCGCATCAACGACATTAACGGCAGTAACAATGAGCTAGAAATTGATTTTTATTGGGATTATATCGGCGAGGTTTGCCTCGACGAGATTTCCTTGCAAGCCGCTGGCAATGTTGGGTAAAAAATTTACTGATTACATTCAGAAATGACCATGAGCAAGTCAATCACTATCATAGATAAAGATTATCTCCAGTGGATTAAAGATTTGAGCAATCGCTATCGCAGGAGCCAAATCAAAGCCGCTGTGAAGGTGAATGAGGAAGTGCTCCGTTTCTATTGGGAATTGGGCAGAGATATCGTTGAGCGTGACGTGGAAAACAAGTATGGCAGTAAGTTCTATGCGACGTTGAGTCGTGACCTAAAAACTGAAATTCAAAACACGAGCGGTTTATCTGAGCGAAATTTACGCTATACAAAAAAGTTTTATTTGGCTTACAACCAAGTGATTAAAAAAATGCAGCAACTTGCTGCAGATTCTAACGAACAATTTTTGCAGCAGGTTGCTGCAAAATTGTTCACCTTACCTTGGGGCCATCATTTGTTGCTCATGGACAGATTCCCCAATCACCCAGAAAAGTTATGGTTTTATGTTTGTGAATCGGTGGATAACGGCTGGAGCCGCAATATGCTACTTAATTTTCTGGATACTGATCTCTATGAGCGACAAGGCAAGGCTCTGACTAATTTCACAAGAACCCTACCCGAAGAAACTAGTGACTTGGCTCAAGAACTGACCAAGGATCCTTATGATTTCGCTTTCACAGGAATAACCGGAAGGTATAATGAGCGACTGCTCAAAGACAGCCTGTTGAATAACATCACGCAGTTCCTCGTGGAACTCGGCACAGGCTTTGCCTATGTGGGCAAAGAATACAGGATACAAGTTGGAACAACTGAAAATTTCATTGATTTGCTCTTTTATAATCTCAATCTGTCATGTTATGTGGTTATTGAGGTAAAGATAGGTAAATTTGAGTTTGCCGATGTGGGGCAATTGGGTGGCTATATTGTTGCATGCAATCACACATTACGCAAAGAGGGCCGCGATAATCCAACCATCGGCTTGCTCATCTGCAAAGAAAAAGACCGCATTCAAGCACAATATGCATTGGAGTCAAGCAGCCAGCCCATCGGGATTTCAGAATATGATTTGGAAAAATTCTATCCTGAAAAGGTTGAAGGCACCATACCTACAATCAAAGAGATAGAAGCCCGATTGAACGAGAGAGAACATAATACAAACAATTAAATTATATGAGCGAGAATTTGACTTTTATTGGGATTATTCCGGCGAGGTTTGCCTCGACGAGGTTTCCTGGGAAGCCGCTGGCAATGCTGGGCGGCAAGATGATGATAGAACGGGTATATACCCAAGTGAGCAAGGTGCTTGACCATGTGGTAGTCGCTACCGACGATGACCGCATCATGGAGGCCGTGGCTGCCTTCGGCGGCAAAGCGGTGATGACGAGTACCGAGCATCGCAGTGGCACCGACCGCTGCCAGGAGGCCTACCTGAAGAACGGTGGCGGCGAGGATATCATCATCAACATCCAGGGTGATGAACCGTTCATCCAGCCCGACCAGTTGCAAGCCATCATGGCATGCTTTGACGACGAAACAACCGACATCGCTACGCTGGTGCGCCCCTTTGATGCCAGCCGTCCCTACAGCGAACTGGAGAATCCCAATTCACCCAAGGTAGTGCTTGACAACCAGATGCGTGCCCGCTACTTCTCGCGCTCGGTTATCCCCTACATCCGCGGACGTGAGCGCGAAGAGTGGCCTAAATTGACACAATACTACACCCACGTGGGCATGTATGCCTACCGTGCTAATGTACTGGCAGAAATCACGCGCCTGCCGCAGTCACCGCTGGAACTCGCTGAGTCGTTGGAACAGTTGCGCTGGCTAGAAAACGGCTACACCATCAAGGCGGGCATCACCACCACTGCTACCATCGGCATCGACACCCCCGAGGACCTCGCCCGTGCCGAAGAGTACCTACGTAACTCCTAACTTCTAACTCCTAACTAACGATCATGAAGTCTTCAATTATCACAATAACATGCCTGCTGTTAGCCGCGTGGGCCAATGCCCAGCCCGCCGGGGAACCGTGGATGGACCTGCAAGTGAACGAAATCAACCGACTGCCGGTGCATACGTCATTCTTTGCCTTCAATATCGAGGACGATGCATTGTTCCAACAGCTTGCACAGTCGGGACGTTACCTGTCGCTCGACGGCGACTGGAAATTCCACTGGGTCGCCAACCTCAACGAGCGCCCAACCGACTTTTACCGCACCGACCTTGATGATAGCGGCTGGGCGACGATGCCCGTGCCCGGGATGTGGGAACTGAACGGCTACGGCGACCCAGTGTATGTCAACATTGGTTTCCCGTGGCGCGACAATTGGAAGAACGACCCGCCCCGTGTGCCTGTCCAGGACAACCATGTGGGCACTTACCGCCGCCACATCACCCTGCCTGCCGACTGGAAGGGCAAACAGGTCATCGCCCACTTCGGTAGCGTGACCAGCAACATCAGCCTGTGGGTCAACGGCCAGTTCGCTGGCTATGCCGAGGACAGCAAAACGGCTGCCGAATTTGACATCACACCATACCTGAAAGATGGTGACAACTTACTGGCGTTCCAAGTGATGCGCTGGTGTGACGGCACCTACAGCGAGGACCAGGACTTCTGGCGCCTGTCGGGTGTGGCACGGTCGAGTTTCCTCTACTGCCGCGATAAGAACTACCACATCGATGACCTGCGCGTGACCACAGGTCTCACCGATGATCTGAAAGACGGCACCTTGATGATTGCCCCCGTCATTACGGGCAAGGGCTCGATGAACTATCACCTGCTCGATGCCCGGGGCAATGAGGTCGCCATGATCCCCGTCGGCGATAACCGCTGGATCGTATCCGGTGCCCAACAATGGACTGCCGAGACGCCTTATCTCTACAACCTGGTTGCAACGCTGGTTCCCGTCGACAAGAAAGCCAAGGGAGAGACCATTGTCCAAAAAATCGGTTTCCGTCGTGTGGAAATCAAGGACGGCCAACTGCTGGTCAACGGCAAGGCCATCTACATCAAGGGTGCCAACCGCCACGAGATGGACCCCGATGGCGGCTACGTCGTGTCGCGTGAGCGCATGATTGCCGACATCAAGGAGATGAAACGCATGAACATCAACGCCGTGCGCACCTGCCACTATCCCGATGACCCGATGTGGTATGACCTGTGTGACGAATACGGCTTGTATGTCTTTGCCGAGGCCAACCAAGAGGGACACGGTTTCCATTATGACCCCAACACGGCTCCGACCTACAAGCCCATGTTTGCCAAGCCTATTCTGGAGCGCAACCAGCACAACGTGAGCGTGCAGTTCAACCATCCCAGCGTCATCGTATGGTCGCTGGGTAACGAGACCTGCGACGGCCCCAATTTCACTGCAGCACGTGACTGGATACGTGCCACCGACCCCTCACGTCCCATCCACTGGGAGCGCGCCCAAGGCGGTGAGAACACCGACCTCATGTGTCCGATGTATGCCTCGCCCGAGTGGTGCGAGCGCTATGCCAGCAACCCCGCCAGCACTAAGCCGCTCATCCAGTGCGAGTACAACCACACGATGGGCAACTCGGGTGGCGGACTGATGGAATACTGGGATGTTGTGCGCCGCTTGCCCAAGTTCCAGGGCGGCTTTGTGTGGGACTTCGTGGACCAAGGTCTGCGCGTGAAAACCACCGACGGCAAGGAATACTTCTCCTATGGCGGTGACTACAACACCCATGACCCCAGCGACAACAACTTCAACTGCAACGGCCTCGTAAGCCCCGACCGCGTGTGGAACCCGCACGCCTATGAGACCGCCTATTACTACCAGAACGTCTGGGCCGAGGACGTGAACGTGCAACAAGGAGATATCGCAGTGAGGAACGAGTTCTTCTTCCATGACCTGAGCAATGTGAAGATGCGTTGGCAACTGCTTGTCGATGGCCAGTCGGTACTCAACGGCGAGGAGAACAACCTCAACGTCGCTCCCCAAGGTCGCCAGATGCTGCATCTGCCCATTGCAAACACCCTTGCCACGCTTGACCCCAACCACGAGGTTATGCTCAACGTGGATTTCATGCTCAAGCAAGCCGAGCCACTGATGGAGGCAGGCCAACAAGTTGCCTATGCTCAGTTACCCATTCACGAGGCAGCACCTCAAGCCGCCTCTCTGCCTCATGATAAGGCTAAATTCAGTGTCAAGCAAGCCAAGCAAGGCCCGCTGACCATTGCTGGAAACGGTGTGGAGATAGCTTTTGATGGCAAGAGCGGGTTGATGACCAAGTACGTTGTTAACGGTATCTCCATCATGGGAGAAGGCGGCACGCTGAAGCCCAACTTCTGGCGCGCGGTGACCGACAACGACATGGGCGCATGGTTACAGCAGAAACTGAAAGTATGGCGCAATCCCGCGATGAACCTGACCTCACTGGGCGTGGACAAGAAAGCGTCCAGCAAATCACAGGTGACCGTCGTAGCCCGTTACGACATGCCCGAGGTGCATGCAAGGCTCACGCTGACCTACGAAATCCATGCTGGTGGAACTATGTGCATCACTCAGGGTATAGCCTTCGATGACAGTTACACCGAGATTCCTGAGATGTTGCGTTTCGGCATGGTGATGGAGATGCCCTATCAGATGGACAACAGCGAGTTCTACGGCCGCGGTCCCGTCGAGAACTATGCTGACCGCCGCTACAGCCAGCGCCTAGGCATCTACCGCCAAACAGCCGATGAGCAGTTCTATCCCTACATCCGTCCGCAAGAGACAGGCACCAAGGGCGACATCCGCTGGTGGAAGCAGTGTGACGGTTCAAGCAATGGCATCAAAGTGACCGCTTACAAGCCATTCTATGCCAGCGCACTGCACTATGACATCGCGATGCTTGATGAGGGCAACGAAAAGCACCAGCGCCACCCGTCGCAGTTGACCAAGTCAACATTCACCGTCCTCACCCTTGACAGCGAACACTGCGGTGTGGGCGGCATCGACAGCTGGGGCGCCCGCCCGCTGGAGCAATACCGCCTCCCCGCCATTGACCGCACCTGCACCTTCACCATCACTCCGATTGTATCCAACTGACGAATATAACTGATTTAAACAACTGAACCATCTGAATGCTCTGAGAATTAACTCAGATTTTTCAGATGGTTCAGTTGTTGTTGCATTTAAAGGAACGCGGATGCTCCTTTAAACTCCTAACTCTAAACTGCGTGCGCAGAGAGCATCATTACTCGCTGTAGTTATGGTCGATGACGATAGAGACCTTGTCGTCGGGGACAAGGGGTTGCAATTCGGCCTTCAGTTCCTCGATAAAGGCGGCATCGTCGTGGACGGTGATGTCGGGTACCACATCGATGGATACACGGTGCTCGTCCTCGAAGTAGTAGAAGCCGTGCACCTGCTCGACATGTTCGTGGGCAGCAGCGGCCTGCATGACGGTGTGCTGCAACTGGGCAAGCTTGTTTTCACCCGTAGCGACTGCATACACGCCAACGGTCATGATAATGCCGTGACGGTCAAACATTTCCTCGCTGATGCGACGCGTGAGGCCGTGGATCTGGTGGGCATCCATCGTGTCCATCACGTTGATGTGCAAGGAGCCGATTTGCACGTCAGGACCATAATTGTGGACAATGATGTCAAACACGCCATGCACGCCCTCAAAGTCGTTGACCTCCTTTTTGATTTGAGACAACAGTTCAGGCGAAATCTTGGCACCGAGCAACTCGTTGACGGGCGAAGCAAGCATCTCGATACCGGCCTTGATGATGACCAGCGAGATGAGGGCGCCCAGGATGCCGTCGAGCGACACGTTCCACAGCATCATCACGCCTGCCGAGATGAGCGTCGCCAGCGTGATGATGGCATCGAACAAGGCATCGGAACCCGAGGCGATCAATGCGTCGCTCTTGAGTTTCTCTCCCTGCGACTTGACATATCGGCCAAGCACCAGTTTCACGACAATCGCCACAATGATGACGATGAGCGTCGTGGTGGTATAGGTTGGCTCGGTGGGATTGAAAATCTTCTTGACCGACTCGATGAGCGACGTCACGCCCGCAGTGAGTACAATCACCGCAATGATGATGGCGCTGAAGTACTCGATACGGCCAAAGCCGAAGGGGTGCTTCCTGTCGGCGGGACGCTGCGACAGCTTTGTGCCGATGATGGTAATGACACTCGAGAGCGCGTCGCTCAGGTTGTTCACTGCATCCATAACGATGGCTACTGAACTGGCCAACAAGCCAACACCTGCCTTGAATGCAGCAAGCAACACATTGGCAATGATGCCAATCCAACTTGTCCTGATAATCTGTGAAGAACGATCCATGATTTATTTAGTTGTGTATTTTGTTATTTTTCACAATATTTAATTCATTGAATGATAGTTAATTAAATGCAGCGCACGATAATCATGACGCCAGTTGATTGGAGTCAACAATTACTGTCTATTGGGGGTTGCCACAGGAAGAGGCCTGCAGCAGTGGCAAGCTGTCGGACCAATTCAAGCAAGGACGGTGAAGGGTTGTAGAGGGTGAGATTGGTGTCGCCGCCGCTGGCGGTTATCAGAGCCTCGCCATCGTCAATCAGGACGCACAGGTGACCGTTCTGCAGACTCTCCATCAGCCACTTTTCCAGCATCTTGGGGCCCGGATACAGCCATTCATCACCACCATCTCGGCTCACCAGCAGGTCGTGGTAGCAGTTCAATTTCAGCAGCACATCGACAAATTGGCGGCACAGGCGCTCATGCTGAGGCTCCTGCAGATAATACTGCTCCACAGCGAAAAACTGCCCCTTGCTGGCTTGCGGCACCTGCATCGGCAGGAAGTCAATCACCCAATAAGGCGCCTCCAGCAACTGCTCTACTATTTGGTCAAAATTAGTCTCCATAAGCACTCGCAAAGGTAACGTTTTTTCCAAATCTGAAAAAAAACAGAGTCGCTTATTTGCATTGCCACCGAAAAACACTATCTTTGCAGATTGAACCATTCAAATGAATTATCGTGAGCAACAACAAAGAAAAAAATACGGGCGGATTTGACCGCTTTCGTGACCGCCACCCCATTCTCGTGAACTCAGTTCTGATGGCTCTGGCGCTGGTGGCATTGGGCTACATAGCCCTTCTGTTTATCGATGTATTCACTTCCCATGGCCAGCAAGTGCAGGTGCCTGACGTTCGCAATATGCCATTAGAAAAGGCTATTGAGATACTGGATGATGCCGGTCTGCGGTGGGAAATCAGTGATTCGACAACTTTCTACGAGAACTATAAGCCTGGATCGGTCATTGACCAGGATCCCAAGGCCAAGTCCTATATCAAGAAAATCCGTATCATCTATCTAAGCGTGAATGCGATGCATGCACCCATCATTCCCTTGCCCAAACTGGTAGAATTGCCCGGCAGGCAGGGTATGGCGACTCTCAAGGCGATGGGCTTCAAGAATGTGAAAATGGATAGCGTTCCCAGTGAGATGGGCGGCTTGATCCTTCAAGTATCCGTTGATGGTCACAATGTGGCTCCAGGAACCCCTGTCAGTGTGAACAGCCAGATCAAAATCACCGTGGGCGACGGCTCCATCGTTGACCTGAACCCTGAACAGGTGCTTGACCCCGCCTTGATGGACTCGATTGACGAGGCCAACTACAAGGACGCCCAGGAGACCTACGAGCAGGAGATGAAGGAAGCCCAAGCCCGTGCCGAGCAGGAACGCAAGGCACAGTCTTCGGAGGAAAAGAAGGACAAAGACAAGGACAAGAAAAAAGACAAAGATAAAGATAAGAAAAAAGAGCAGGACAAGGGCAAGAAAAACTGACCTTGGACGCTCTTTGTGCAGATACATTATTTTCTTCACTTCAAACACATTAACAAATAAACATTTATCATTAACCCTTTAAATTTTTTATTATGGATAAAACTGAATTTTACAAAAAATGCGAAAATGCCGCAATTTTTAAGATTTTGCGAGAAAAAGGCTTTAAGGTTTTTGATACAGGATTTTATAATCTGAATATCATTGGCATCAGGTCTGATCAACAGGGCGCAGTCACTAATCTGTATGACGATTTGCTCGTGGTCATCTATCAAACCCCTAGAGGAATTTGGAATAAACAGATTTATAAAATCACTACCGAACCTGGACTTTACTATACTCAGCATCCGATGAATTCAAAAGGCACAGCCATTCTTGTCCCCGGACAATATCGTGGTTGCTATAAGGTCGGCAAGCATCAAGGTAAATATGATGCTCTAGTGCAGCAGAAAGCCGTCAAGGTTTATAGAGACGATAACAAAGATAAGGTCTATAATTTAAAGCCCGAATGTGTAGATAATGGCATCTTTGGTATTAATATCCACAGATCAAACGAGTGGGTAGAAAGCCAATATGTAAATAAATATTCCGCTGGATGCCAAGTATTTGCTAACCCCAATGAGTTCGATTCATTCATGAGGCTCTGTAAACTGCAGAACCAATACTACCCGAGCAACAGTTTCACATATACTCTTTTAGATGAAAGTGAACTGATTTATAAGCTCTCATAAGCTCTAAACGAATGTGACTCACGTTAACAGATACAATCGAAAAAAGAGCAAAATAAGAAGAACAAAACCATAATTGGCTTTTAGCAGCCAGGCATTTAGGATATTCCATGGCGCTGGACGACGAGCTGCTGGACGACGAATTGGAGTCGAGCGGCAAAGACGAGATACAATATGACTACAGTGAACCCGACTTCACCGAGGACGGGCGCGACTACTGGGAGCACTACCACTATGTGGTGGAGCCAGGACAGGTATTGTTGCGCATCGACAAGTATCTCGTAGAACGCATCAAGGGCACGAGCCGCAACCGCGTGCAGAACGCAGCCGAGGCACAGTGCATTCGCGTGAACGGGCGTCCCGTCAAGAGCAACTACCGCGTACATCCCGGCGACGTCATCAGCGTGGTGATGGACCGCCCCCGCTATGAATGCGAAATTGTTGCTCAGGATATTCCGTTAAACATCGTCTATGAGGACGCCAGCCTGATGGTGGTCAACAAGCCTGCCGGTATGGTGGTCCACCCTGGGCACGGCAACTTTGACGGTACACTGGTTAACGCCCTAGCCTGGCACTTCAAGGACAACCCTGACTATGATGTGACCGATCCACGCTTAGGTCTCGTTCACCGCATTGACAAGGACACAAGCGGACTGCTCGTCATTGCCAAGACACCAAATGCCAAAACCTCGCTCGGCGCCCAATTCTTCAAGAAGACTACCAAGCGGCAATATATCGCCGTGGTATGGGGCGAGATGAAGCAGGAAGACGGAACGGTGACCGGCAACATCGGGCGAGATCCGCGCGACCGCGTGCTGATGAAGGTATTCCCTGACGGCGATCAGGGCAAACACGCTGTCACCCACTGGCACACCGTAGAAAACCTGGCCCATGTGGCTGTCGTGCGCTGCCAGTTGGAGACAGGCCGTACCCACCAGATACGCGTCCACATGAAGCATATCGGGCATCCGCTATTCAACGATGCCCGATATGGCGGTGATCAAATCCTGCGCGGCAACCGCTCATCAAGCTATGCCCAGTTCATCCACAACTGCTTCGACCTGTGCCCGCGCCAAGCCCTGCACGCCAAGACCCTCGGCTTCGTCCACCCCGAGACTGGCGAGCAGATGGACTTCGACAGCGACCTGCCCGCCGACATGGCCGCCCTCATCACCAAGTGGGAAGACTACGCCCGCAATCTCGCTGGAAAGTAAACCGCAGTCATCAACTGCTTTTCGGTATCATCTTCTTTTTACTCACCTCAAGTGAAGCCGCACTCAACTCAAGAAAATAGTCCAAATTTCGAGAGGAGGGTAGCGGATATTTCATATCGATAAAATCATGAGGAAATTGCTTTTATATTTGCTCTTGTTGCTTGTCAGCCTGTCCGCGATGAGCCAGGTATCTTATCGGCAATATAACAAATACCTCGACAGGGACGAGTTCTTTGACTGCAGCGGTACACGCATCGGCTATGCCAAGTATGACAAATACATGGGCCGCACCGTGTATTATGACAAGAGCGGTAACGTCGTGAAATATGAAAAAGAGGACCGCTATATGGACCGCATTGACATCACCGACAAGAACTACAACCGCATCGGTTACAAAAAATGGGACAAATATTTAGACCGATGGGAGGTTTATGACAAGAACGGCAAAATGACCATGTATTACAAGTGGAATAAGTACATGGACCGATGGGAATACTACTATTATTGATTTCTTGAAAGGAATCGCATAAATATCAAGAAAAACCTATTACCTTTGCGGAAAATACTAACCCAAAAAATACTTCAAACATGACTATTCTGAGAAGATTAACCATGATTGCGACACTGTTGTTGACTCTCGGTGCCGCTGCTCAAACCAACCCGCTGTGGATGCGTTTTTGCGCTATATCTCCTGACGGAGAGACTGTTGCGTTCTCCTACAAGGGAGACTTGTTCACTGTGCCGGTACAGGGTGGCATAGCCCATCAACTGACGTCAAATGACGCCTACGATGCCTACCCCGTGTGGAGCCCTGACGGTCAGAACATTGCCTTTGCCTCGGCACGCGAGGGAAGCCTCGACGTATTTGTTGTCAAGAAAGAGGGCGGCACCCCCAAGCGCCTCACCACCGACAGCGGCAACGAGACCCCGATGTGCTTCCTCGACGACAAGACGGTGCTCTTTGAGGCCGCCAACATGCCCTCGGCAACATCCATCCTCTTTGCCAGCAGCCAATTTCCGCAGGTGTATCAGGTGAGCACCGACGGCGGCAGGGCACGCCTGTTCTCAGAACTGCCGATGCAGGACCTGAGCATCAACAGCCGCGGTGATATCCTCTACCACGACATCAAGGGCTATGAGGACCCCTTCCGCAAACATCACACGAGTTCTATCACCCGCGACATCTGGCTGAAGCAGGCGGGCAAGTTCACCAAACTCACCGACTTCAACGGCGAGGATCGCACGCCCCGCTGGGCGGCCGATGGCAACGCCTATTTCTACCTGAGCGAACAGGACGGGACCTTCAACGTCTATAAAAACACCATCGGTGGAAAAGCCAAGCAACTTACCCGCCACACGAAGCACCCCGTACGCTACCTGACAGTCGCCAGCAATGGCATGCTGTGCTACAGTTACAACGGTGAGATTTACACCTTGCGCGAGGGCGGTGAGCCCCAAAAGGTCAATATCACCATCAATGCCGACCGCAGCGAGAAAGAGCTGATCCGCCAGATTAAGAAAGACGGCGCTACCGCCATCAGCGTTTCTCCTGGCGGCAAGGAAATCGCCTTTGTGATGCACGGCGACGTGTATGTCACCTCGGTGGACTACAACACGACCAAGCAGATTACCGACTCGCCCGAGCAGGAGCGCACCATCGACTTCTCGCCCGACGGCCGCAGCATCGTCTATGACAGCGAGCGTAACGGCATGTGGCAGATTTATCAGACGTCCATCAAGAACAAAGATGAAAAACTGTTCACCTATGCCACCGACCTGA
Organism: uncultured Prevotellaceae bacterium; assembly: GCA_900318205.1. Taxonomy (GTDB): domain Bacteria; phylum Bacteroidota; class Bacteroidia; order Bacteroidales; family Muribaculaceae; genus Sodaliphilus. The sequence continues at coordinate 101,789 of ONJS01000009.1, forward strand.
TGGAAGAACAACTCACCAATACAGGCCACACCTCCATCCAGCCGCAGTACAGCCCTGACGGCAAGAGTGTCGCCTTCCTCGAAGACCGCGCCACCCTGTGCGCCGTTGACGTGAAGAGCAAGGCGGTGCGCACCCTGATGGATGGCAAGTATATCTATTCCTACAGCGACGGCGACGTATGGTATGAGTGGAGTCCTGACAGTCGCTGGCTCCTCTCCTCCTACATCGGCACAGGCGGCTGGAACAGCCAGGACGTGGCCCTGGTCAATGCCAGCGGCAACGGCGAGGTGCACAACCTGACCGAGAGCGGCTACAACGAGGGTAACGCCAAGTGGGTCCTCGGCGGCAAGGCAATGATTTTCACCAGCGACCGTGCGGGCTATCGTAGCCACGGCAGCTGGGGCACCGAGGATGACGTGTATATCATGTTCTTTGACCTGGATGCCTACGAGCGCTTCAGGATGACCAAGGAAGAGAAGGTGCTGCGTGAAGAGGCTGAGAAAGACAAGAAGAAAGAAGCCGAGAAGGAAAAGAACGACAAGGCTGACAAGAAGAAAAACGATAAAAAGAAAAAGGCAGCAGCCGACGAGAAGCCTGCCGTGCCTGCACTGCAGTTTGACTTGGAGAATTGCCGTGACCGCATCGCGCGCCTGACCGTGAACTCCTCCCGCCTGGGCGATTATGTCCTGTCCAACGGCGGTGACACGCTCTACTATCAGGCAGCCTTTGAGGGCGGTATGGACCTGTGGAAACATGACCTGCGTGAGAACAAGACCGAAATCGTGCTCAAGGGCGTGGGCGGTGGTTCCATGGAGATGGACAAGGACGGCAAGAACCTCTTTGTCTGCACGGGCAATGGCATCAAGAAGATTGACCTGGGCAAAGGCAAACCCGAGCCCATCAGCTTCGAGGCCAACTTCAACTACCGTCCCTATCAGGAACGCGAGTACATTTTCAACCACATCTGGCAGCAAGTCAAGGACAAATTCTACGTCGAGGACATCCACGGTGTGGACTGGGAAGGCTACCGCGACAACTACAAGCGCTTCCTGCCCTACATCAATAACAACTACGACTTCCGCGACATGTTGAGCGAGATGCTGGGCGAATTGAACGGTTCCCACACGGGTGCCCGCTACAATGCCCCGGGTGCGAGCCTCAAGACAGCCGTCCTTGGCCTCTTCCTGGACAACACCTATGAGGGTGACGGCTTGCGTGTCGAGGAAGTCATCAAGCGTGGCCCCTTTGACGTGAAGAAAACGGGTGTCACCCCCGGCTGCATCATCGAGAAAATCGACGGTCACAACATTCTGGCTGGCGAGGATTACAACTGGATGCTTGACGGCAAGGCAGGCAAGCCCATCCATGTCACCGTCTTCAACCCGACGACCAAGAAGCGCTCTGATGTCACCGTCAAGGCCATCAGCAAGGGCGAGCAGAATGAATTGCTTTACAAGCGCTGGGTGGATCGCAACCGTGCCCTGGTGGACAGCCTCTCGGGCGGTCAGCTGGCCTATGTCCATGTCAAGGAAATGAACAGCCCCTCGTTCCGCACCGTCTATCGTGAACTGCTCAGCGACAAGAACCGCAACCGCAAGGCCGTCATTGTCGATGAGCGCCACAACGGCGGCGGCTGGCTGCACGACGACCTGTGCACCCTGCTCAGCGGCAAGCAGTACCAAGAATTTGTGCCTCATGGCAAGGTGGTTGGTGCCGACCCGTTCAACAAGTGGACCAAGCCTTCCTGCGTACTCATGTGCGAGGACGACTACAGCAACGGCCACGGCTTCCCCTTTGTCTATAAGGAATTGGGGATCGGCAAACTCATCGGTACCCCCGTACCTGGCACGATGACCGCCGTCTGGTGGGAGACGCTGATTGACAACTCGATGATCTTCGGCATCCCGCAGGTAGGCTGCCGTGACATGCGCGGCAACTACTGCGAGAACACCCCGCTGCTGCCCGATGTTGAGGTCTACAACACCCCCGAGGACTACCTCACCGGCCACGACCGCCAACTCGAACGCGCCGTCCAAGAAATGCTGAAGTAAGTTTTTTGCCAGTAACATCATTAAGGTCGAGCCCCGCGAATGGTGGGACTTGACCTTTTTCTTTTGTTCAGTGATATAAAATTCAAAAATTCTGCCTATATTTGCGTCAAAGAAATTGTTTGATTATGCCCAACAATAGAAAAGCCTTATTGCGATACAAGGTGCTGGACAAGTGCCTCGGTGACAGGCATAACATTTACTACATCGACGACCTTGTGGATGAAGTGAATCATGCGCTGGAGGTTGCGGCTATCCTGCCAGTCTCCAAGCGGCAAATCTATGCCGATCTTGATTTCATGAAGAGCACTGATGGCTGGGAAGCGCCAATTGTCTCTGTCCAACACGGCAAACGCAAGTATCTGAAGTATTCGAGAGACTTTTCTATTATGGAGACTCCTATCACCGAGATGGAGATGGAGCAGTTGGAGACGCTCATCACATCTTTATCGAGGCTACAAGGCATACCGATGTATGACTGGGTGGATGATCTGTTGGCTCAGTTGCGGCCCCGCTTCGGCGGTGGTGGCAATGACGCCAGTCTTATCGGTTTTGAGCAGAACCGCGACCTAGCAGGGCTGCGCTACCTATCTGACTTGATCAATTATACCATCAGGCACCAGGTTGTGGTGATTGACTATCATCCTTTCGGAAAAGACAAAGTGCAGTGGATGATACACCCCTATTACCTCAAGCAGTACAATAACCGCTGGTTCCTGCTGGGTTATAATCCATTGTATGATGACTTGACGATTGTGGCATTGGACAGGATTGAAGGTCTCGACCCCATTGAGAAGCCCTTCAAGCAGAACCAATACATCAACTTTGACAACTACTTCCGCAACATCATCGGCGTCTCGCTGGAAGATGAAAGGACGGTGGTACAAGTCATGTTGAAATTCACGCCTAATCGTCTACCCTATGTCCTTTCAAAGCCTCTCCATCACTCTCAGATGATTGAAAATCGGCGTGAGGGCATCGTCTCTATCCGAGTGATTCCTAACAAGGAACTGATTTCCGAACTAATTTGGTTTGGTAGCGATGTCGAAGTACTCGCTCCAGACTCAGTGCGAGACCAAATCAAGCAAAAAATTGCACAAATGCATGAAATATATTTTGGTGTGAAGAATGACTTCACAACTGGCTCATAACTTTGCAGCCGAAAACCAAAAACTCAAAAGACTATGCGTACAGCAAACAACACCAACAACTACACCGTAGAGGGCCTCGTTGCCAAGTATTGTAACTTCGTAAAGGAGAACACTCGAAAATACAAGGAGTATATTCCTCCTTATGAAGATGAGAATGGTTATGATATTGAAGTTCCAGTATCTGATATTGATGCTAGTCCAGACCAACAATTGGTAGTTACTTTATACAATAAGGTTGCTGGTAATAATTCAGATAAAGAAATCTTGTCTGTATTATCTGAATACTCTGATCATTTCTATAAGGGTGTTCTGAATGATGACGAATTTGCATTCTTATGCGTGCATTTTCCAGAAGTAATTGAATATGAGTTTACTCATAGAACTGACTGGTATTGCCCTTATATTCATATGCGTCTCGAAGATCAGTACGAAAAATTAGAGAATCTAATCAAAGAAAGGGTTCCTTTTAAAGAAGGCCAGACTGTTTTCATTCCAGATGCTGGTTATTGCGACCTTGCAGTGCGCTTTAAGGGCTGTGTTGTTAAAGGCTATACAAGTATCATATCGGGCAGCAGATATAAGAAGGATATGGACATCGTATGGGCATTGGGGCAAATCCGACTCTATGCTGCCGGTATTCAATCAGAAATCGTTCCTTATATCAATTTGAATGAGGAGTTTAATGATTCTCATGTGCAAGACAACAATCTTGTTGACTTAGTCGTTTGTCTCTCTTTTTCAAATGGATACGACAAACTATATAATCTGCTCAAAAAGAGTGGTCAGATGTTCCTTTTTGCCAAGCGAGACGATTTGGTCGACTATGCTAGGTATAAAGAATTCCGATATAAAAAGATGGGCGAAGATTTTAATGAGTGGGAGGAGAAATGGGCTTTGACACGAAAGGAATTCCTCAATAAGCTCATTAAATCCCGTGCCATACATTCTTTAGTATCATATAATGACAAAGATACGGTTCTTGATGTTTCAGTTGACTGTATCCTTCTTCATATTGAGAAGAAGAATCATTCAACTGTTGATGTAGAAAGCATCAATAGGGGCGTTATTGTCAAAGTCAATCCTTCTGTTTTAGATGCCAATTTACTTTGGCCTGGCTATTATCTTGCTAATCGTCCAAAAGAAGGAAAGCCTTTGTCTAGTTTGGTTAAATTATTCAACACACAGGATGAGGTTGTTGAACAGTACTGGGCTCGTGAAGATAAGGGTATTAAATTGTCTGGTGATTTACTCGTGCTGTCTCCAAGAGATTTTGGAAACAAGTATGCTGATGCTTGTATGAACGAAAAGGATTTGACGAAACTTTCAGATCCAATGTTTGAAGGTTGGGAACCACGCATGTTAAGCATTCATCACCCAGGTGTTTGTGTGCTTGGCAATACTAAGAAATTTCTCGTGGGTTATGTCAATGATGATCCGACAAACAAGTTCGTATGTGTAGGTATTGTGCCATACCTTATACCAAAGCGTAATATTGATGTACGCTACATCGCAGCGTTACTATTGTCTCCAGAGGTAAAAGAGCAGATTCTCACGGTTTGTGATGGTTCCATAACAGCAAAAACCATGTCATTGATTCTTGACAGAATCATTGTGCCCAAGCATACGCCTAAGGAACGTATTCAGTTCCTTGCTGATACAAATTACGAAGCATTGATGTCCACCAAACAAGAGTTAAAGAAAAATCATGAGGACTACAAAAAAGCTGTCAGGATGCGTAAGCATGCTTTGACTCAAACATTGTCCTCTATGAAATCCTGCTTTTCATCATTAGACAAGTTTCGGCAGCATAATGGCGGCAAATTATCTGACGAAGATAAGATTACTCCGATCACTGATGATACAGTTAAAGATTCGTTTGATTACTTATCATTACAATTTTCTGAAATGATGCCTATTATAGAACATATTGCTGATGTCGAATACTCTTTTCAAAATCCAGAAAAGATTGATCCCGAGAAGTTCATAGAAGACTATATCGCAAAACACGTAGGAGGTTGGCATAATTTCAAGCCCATAATGAACTGGGAAACGGGTCACAATCATTATAAATCAGATCTCGTTGATCCTATTACCCAAGAAATAGTTGCTAAAAAAGGTGATGTGATTTGGAGTTTGATTTTCCCAAAAGATGCCTTGGAGCGCGTTTTGGGCAACATTATCATGAATGCCCAAAGTCATGCTTTCATTGACAAATCACGTAAGGATTACAAGTTGCGTTTCTCTTGTTATTCAGACGGAACATTGTTGGTTGTGAAGATTGAGAACAATGGAACCCCAATTCCAGCTGATCAAGACGTTTCTTCTTTATTGGAGTATGGTGTGTCATCCAAACTTCACCAAGACGGCCATAATGGCATTGGATGCAATGAAATTGATGATATCATGCGACGATATGATGGTAAATTCGAATTGGTGTCATCTCCGAATGAGGAATTTACAGTGAAGTATATCCTCTCGTTTAAATCTAATATTTTAGGAAGTTTTTAATTCAAAATAAAAATGAGAAATTATGATTTAATCCAAGTATTATGGGTTGAAGATGATAGTTCCATCATCAACCAGTACAAGAAAGATGCTTATTATGCTAATCTAGAACTAATCTCTTATCCTTGTTGGGACGATGCAAAGGAGGCACTAGAGAAAGAATATGACCGATGGTCTGCAATTATCCTTGACGCCAAATGTAAGCATCACCGAGATAGTTCAGATAGTGCTGTAGTATTTCTACGTGAGGCACTAAAGGATATCTCAGTGCTTGCAGAGAAGAAACAAAGTGTTATCCCCTGGTATGTCCTGACTGGCGGTGACACATCTGAAGTTTCCGATAGTATTAACGATGAACGATTAGAATGGGATAGTGATTGGACAAGAAGTAGCAACAAGAAATACTACTCAAAGAATACGGATACTGAGATGCTCTATGATCGTATTCGAGCTCATGCCAGATATTCATATTGTCTTCAAATACATAAATTGTATCGCAATGTTTTTGAGGCTATAGAAGAGTGCAAAATAGACGATGCTGCTTACAATGCTCTTGAGGATTTGTTACTTCCCATCCATTTTCCTGATGAGATAGATGCCAAAGACTATAATGATAAATTCCAAAAGGCAAGAGATGTTTTGGAGTATATTTTCCGCTCGATGTCTTCCTATGGAATTCTCCCCGATTGGGGACGTCAAGTGAACCTTTCGGCATCAAGTCATTTGCTTGCGGGAAAAGATTTCACAAAGAATGATGGTAGTGTTATTGTAAAAAGCAATGCAGTTATCCTGCCTAAAGAATTATCAAGGATAATGCGCGCCATGGTTAATATCATTCCACCGTTCTGCCATTCAGATAGTGGTATCGAAGACAATGTTCGCAAAAAAGAGTACATGACCTCGGTAGAGAATTCCACTTTTTTGCTCAAGAGTTTCACGCTTCAATTCTGTGATCTGATACTATGGTATCGCAATTATTTGCACGAACATGGAGACATAGAACAGAACACCAAAAATTGGGAAGTGATCGACGAGAAACAGTTTAGGCGTAGATAGTATATTCCACTTAGACTTTTGGTATTTTGGCAATGTGATTGCCAAAATATTTTTTCTTTTTGTTGTGAAGTATGACTTCACAACAGGACTCTACCTTTGCTGGCGGAAACTAAAACGAGATAGCAATGGTAGAGAACAACTACATCCAGGATCCCCTCAACGAGGAGCAGCAGAAGGCTTTCGAGCTTGTAAAGGACACCACTGCCAGCCTGTTCATCACAGGTAAAGCAGGCACAGGCAAAACAACCTTTATCAAGCGTATCCAGCAAGAGATCAAAAAGAACTTCATGGTTGTTGCTCCCACAGGCATCGCTGCGCTTAAGGTTGAGGGGCAGACTATCCATTCTGTTTTCCGTTTCCCATTTGGCTTGATTACTCCCGAGACAAGGTTGTGGGGTGATTTCAAGGATAAGCCTCAGCTGTACCAGAAGTCTATAGCCCTTCTGGCGCTCGTTGACACCATCATTGTGGATGAGGTGTCGATGGTACGGTGTGATCTTGTCGATGCGATGGACCGTATTCTTCGTCGCGTGATGAGCACTAATCAGCCGTTCGGTGGCAAGCAGGTCATCTTTGTAGGTGATCTCTGCCAGTTGCCTCCAGTTGCTCGCCAAAACGACATGGAGATTTTGTCGAGCTACTATGGCGGAGGCACTCCCTTCTTCTATAAGGCCCATGTGCTCAAGCGCATGAATCTGCCCAAGATAGAGTTCACGAAGGTCTATCGCCAAACGGATGGTGAGTTTATCGAACTGCTTAACAAGATGCGCACAGGAGAAACGTCTATGGACGATTTGGAGTTATTGAATCAGCATATCGGTTTAGCTGATGACACTGACGACTTCTTCATCACGTTGGCCACGAAGAACGATGTTGCCAATGTTATCAACAAGAGTAAACTCGACGAACTAGATGGTGAGGAACAGTACTATGACGGTACCGTAACTGGCAATTTCAAAACTGATGACTGCCCTGCGCCGATGACTTTGAACCTCAAAGTTGGTGCCCAGGTCATCATTTGCCGCAACAAGTGCGTTAATGGTTGCGTCAACGGCACAATCGCCAAGGTCGTCGCGCTGGAGGACGACCGTATCAAGATTGCCTTGGAGGATGGTAGAGAGGAATGGGTTGAACCAGCTACTTGGACGAACTATGAGAGAGTCGCCAATGATAAGACGGGCGAGCTTGAGAACCGTGAAGTTGGCAGTTTCATCCAGTTCCCTTTGAAACTGGCATGGGCGATTACTATCCATAAGTCACAGGGCATGACCTTTGACCGTATGCACTTCGACCTGTCTGGCGGTGTGTTTGCGTCCGGTCAGACCTATGTCGCTATCAGCCGCATGCGTTCTCTGGACGGCTTGACGCTTAGTCGTGAAGTCCGTCCCAGCGATATCAAGACGAATGCTGAGGTGACCGAGTTCTACAGGTTGTTGAACGACTATGCGTTGATCAACGATGAGTTGGAAACGGGTGCAGCGATCAAGCAGTTCCTTGATGCCAAGGACTTCGATGGTGCAGCACGTAAGTGCATGGAGGTCGCTCTCGCCAAGGCGCATCGGGGCGACTACCGTGGCGCGGTATTGATGGCCAAGAGGATGTATGATGTCATGCTGGATGACGATTGTCTGCTCGGCATGACCAGTGAGGAGCCGTTGTTGGATCTTGAGACAACTACGGGCCATTTCCTGAATGCTGTCTTCTGTTTGTACGGTAACAGGTTCGAGCAAGCGGTTGACTTTGCCGACAATGTATTGTCGCATAGGTTGTGCCCTGAAGCCTTGTTCGTCAAGGCTCGCGCCCTGTATGCCCTTGGACGGTATGACGAGGCATACGATGTCAATTTCCAGATTGGGTTTGCATCAAGCAAGACCAGTGAGGGCAAGATTACTGATCAGAAGCAGTATCTCTTCGAGGCCAAGCTAAACGAGAAGCTGGGCAACTCCAATGTAGACATCTGCAAGAAGCTCATCAAGCTATGTCCCGAATGCCTCAATGCGTACGCAATCATGCGTCGTGAAGCCATGAAGGACGGCAAGGTGATTGAGGATGCAGGGCGCCTCTACAAGGCGTTCAACGACACATCAATCTCTGACGAGGACTTCGTGCAAACACTCGTTCAAGCCGATAAACGAGAGCTCACACGACTGAGAAGGAAGGTGAACGAGTTGTGGAAGAAGTCTAATTCAAATTGATTATTTACTTGACAGTGATATTTATAAAATCACTACCAACAATAATACTGATGACTATAAAAGATTTTGGACAAGAATAATGCCATTTTATTGATTATAAAACTTTTAAATCGTGCAAATCGGGAGTACTACTTCAGATTTGCAATGTAAATCGGGAGTAGCACTTCGGATTTACACAATGACTGCCACCACGATACCAAGGATAATTTTGTTAATCTTTGTTGCGCCAAACGAAGTTTCACAACAACTATAGCATGGGCTCAGATTTTCAGTTGTTTATCGTAGGACCTCGCTTTCGCGTGGCCGTAATTCGTGTAATTTGCATTGGCTCTGCAAGGTTAATGGGTTAAATTTGCATGTGCCTCAACAAAACCAAATCAAAATTTGGCATTTTGAGCTTTTAGCACTAATTTTGTGGGTTAAGAATAATTGAACCAAAAAAAACCGAGAGGTATCATCAAGAGCCTCTGCAATACTTTACCACTATGATAGAGAACGAGAACATACCCATTCCAGTTGAGTATCAGGACATTTGCCCGATTCCTGACAAGGACTTCCAGACGGCAATGACCATCCTGGTTCAGGAACCCGGTTTCCAGAAAATTGTGGCCATGGCACTGCCCAACTACAAGTACTCGGAATTCAAACACGTGCTGCTGAGCATCAACTCCAAGCATGAATTCCAGGTCAAGGTGATGAAACCCTTCATCGAGGGTCTCATGGCCAAGACGGCAACTACGCTCTCCACAAGCGGCACCGAGAATCTGGACAAGGAAGTGCCCTATACCTTTGTCACCAACCACCGCGACATCGTGCTCGACTCGGCCCAGCTGAGCTATCTGCTCATCAAGGGTGGACGCGACGCCTGCGAAATCGCCATCGGCAACAACCTGCTCATCTATGACTGGATCACCAAGCTGGTGCGCATGAACAAGAGCTTTATCGTGAAGCGCAACCTGGGCCGTATCCAAACGCTGACCGCAGCCGTGCAACTGTCAGGCTACATGCACTTTGCCGTGCAGGAGAAACGCGCCTCGCTGTGGATTGCCCAACGCGAGGGACGTTGCAAAGACAGCAACGACCGCACCCAGGAGAGCCTCATCAAGATGCTGGCCTACGGCAACCGCGACAAGTCCTTCCTCGACAGCCTCAAGGAATTAAACATCGCACCCATCTCGATCAGCTATGAGTATGATCCCAACGACTACCTGAAGGCCAAGGAGTTCCTGTGCAAGAGCAAGAACCCCAACTGGCGCAAGGCTCCCGAGGACGACCTCATCAGCATGAAGACCGGTATCATTGGGCACAAGGGTGAGGTACACTATGCCTTCACACCCTGCATCAACGAGGAATTGGACAAGATTCCCGAGGGTCTGGACAAGTTCCTGGTGGTTGACCGCGTGTGCGCCATCATTGACCACGCCATCCATCAGAACTACAAAATCTATAAGACCAACTACATCGCCCACGACATCCTGTTCGATGACAAGCTCTTTGCCGACAAGTACACTCAGGAGGATCGCGAGGCATTCGAGCAGTACCTCTCGAGCCAGATCGACAAGACCGAGGGTCTGAAGTTGAGCGAGGCCGACCGCTTCTACATGTACAACAAGATGTTGCAGATGTACAGCAACCCGCTCACCAACTACCTGGAGGCAACGAAGTAGGCTTCAGGCTTTGGCTGTTAGGCTTTAGGGGGGCATCCGCGCTAACCTAAAGTCTAAGGTCTAAAGTCTAAAGTCTAAGGTCTAAAGTCAAAACCCCTAAGATGAAGATTCACTGGTTTGGATTAATCGTCGTGGCGGTGCTCTGCATCGCCATGGACGTTTTTATCTGCCGACGGTTGCGCCGTAGCGGCCACCGTGGGCTGGCATGGCTCAACGGTGCGATAGCTGTGCTCACAGCTGCGCTGGTTGCTGCGGTCACCGTGATGCCGCTCAACGAGGCTTCGACATCCAACAGCACCTTCGTCATCGGGCAATATCTGCTTTACACCTTCTTCGCCATTTTGGCGCCCAAGGCAATAGGCATGTTGTTCTATGGCATCGGGCGACTGCTGAAACAAGGGTGGATGACGATTTGTGCCTTCATTGTGGCGGCGCTGGTGTTCGGCATTATGTGGTGGAGTGCCATTGTCACTCCCGGCAAAATCGAGGTGAATGAGGTAGAAATGGCATTTGACAACCTGCCCGACGCCTTCGATGGCTACCGCATCGTACAGTGGAGCGATGCCCATTTAGGCACCTATAACGGCCGCACCGCCATCGTCGAGCGCCAGATCAATGCCATCAACGACTTTCACCCCGACATGATCTGCTTCACGGGTGACCTCGTGAGCCGCAAGACCGATGAAGCACTACCCTATCGTGACTTGTTAGCTAGGTTACATGCACCCGACGGCGTATTCTCGGTGCTCGGCAACCACGACTATGACAACTACGTGCGTTGGGATGACGAGAATGCCCAGATTGCCGATCGCAAGGCGCTGTGTGACCTGCAAGAGTCCGCTGGATGGAAATTGCTTAATGATGACTACGCGCTCATCAAGCGTGGTGAAGACCAGATTGTACTCATCGGTACCGAGAACTTCGGTGACCACCCGTTTGAAAAGCGTGGCAACCTGGCTAAGGCTTACAGTGGACTGAAAGACGGCAATTTCAAGATTCTGTTGCAACACAACCCCTATGCCTGGCGTGCCAACACATTGACCAACAGCAACATTGACCTGATGCTCGCCGGTCACACCCACGCCTTTCAGATGATGCTCACCGTGGGCAACTGGCGCTGGTCCCCGGCCTGCTTCCGTTACCACGAATGGGGCGGCGACTACAATGAGGGTGACCGTCACCTCTATGTCAACATCGGCACCGGTATGGTGGGACCACCCATGCGCATCGGTGCCACGCCCGAGATCACCGTCATCACCCTCAAGAAAAAGAAATAATCTCCCTCTCCCATTATTCCCAGTTTTTCCCATTATTCCCAGTAATTCCCAGCTATGGCAGACAAACTCTCAACGCTCATTTCCCAAGAGCTGAACATACCCATCAACCAAGTGGCAGGCACCGTCAATTTACTTGACGATGGTGCAACCATACCGTTCATCAGCCGCTACCGCAAGGAGGTGACAGGCAACCTCGACGACTTTTCCATCCAGTCCATTGACCAACGGCTGCGCTACTACCGCGAGCTGGAAAAGCGCCGTGCCACCATCCTCAAGACCATCGAGGCGCAGGACAAACTGACTCCTGAACTCGCCGACCGCATCAATAACTGCTGGGATGCCAACACGCTGGAGGACATCTATCTGCCTTACAAGCCCAAGCGCAAAACTCGCGCCGAGGCTGCCCGCCAGTTGGGACTTGAGCCGCTCGCCAAAATCATCATGGCGCAGCGTGGCGGGGACATCGAGGAGCGTGCGCGACAGTTTGTTGACGGTGACAAGGTGCCCGACACCGACGCTGCCATCGCGGGAGCCCAGGACATCATCGCCGAATGGGTGAGCGAGAACGAAGCGGTGCGCAATGCCGTGAGACGTGGCTTCAAGTATGACGCACGGCTCGTTTCCCACTTTGTCAAGGGCAAGGAAATCGAGGGCCGCAACTATGAGAACTACTACGATTTCTCATCGCCACTCAAGCGCATATCATCTCACCAGTTGCTCGCCATCCGCCGTGGCGAGAAGGAAGGTTTCCTCAAGGTGGGCATCGAAATCAATGACGACCGCACGCTTGACAACATCGCCCGCATCGTGGTCAAGGGCAATGGCGAGGCCTCACAACTGGTGGATGAAGCCGCCGAGGACAGCTTCAAGCGCCTGGTCAAACCGTCTATCGAAACGGAATTTGCAACGGCTGCTAAAGAGAAAGCCGATGACGAGGCCATCGAAACCTTCGCCCAAAACGTGCGCCAGCTGCTGTTTGCCCCACCCTTGGGCCGCAAGCGCGTGTTAGCCGTCGATCCCGGTTTCCGCACCGGCTGCAAGGTCGTCTGCCTTGACGAACAGGGCAACCTGCTGTATAACGATGTTATCTACCCCACTGCCCCTCATAACGACATCGAGGGTGCGACCAAAAAGATACATTCCCTCACCGAAGCCTACAAGATTGATGCCATCGCTCTGGGCAACGGCACGGCAAGCCGAGAGACTGAGCGCTTCCTGAAGCGCATCCGTTACCGCCGACCTATCGACGTGTTTGTCGTGAGTGAGAATGGTGCTTCCATCTATAGTGCCAGCAAGATTGCCCGCGACGAGTTCCCCGACAAGGATGTGACCGTGCGCGGTGCAGTATCCATCGGGCGCCGCCTGCTTGACCCGCTCGCCGAACTGGTTAAGATTGACCCCAAATCCATCGGTGTGGGACAGTACCAGCATGACGTGGACCAGACGCGGCTCAAGGAGGCCCTCGACTTCACGGTGCAGAGTTGTGTGAACAGCGTCGGCGTGAACGTCAACACCGCCTCCAAGGAACTGCTCACCTATATCGCAGGTCTGGGCCCCACCCTCGCCCAGAATATCGTGGATTACCGCGCTGCCAACGGCCACTTCACATCACGACAGCAGTTGCTCAAGGTGCCCAAACTGGGTCCTAAGACCTTTGAGCAGGCAGCAGGTTTCTTGCGTGTACCCGAGAGCGACAATCCGCTGGACAACAGCGCCGTGCACCCCGAGCGTTATGCTCTGGTAGAGCGCATGGCAAGAGATTGTGGCTGCAGCATCGCCGACCTCATCAAGGACAAGGCACAGCGCGACAAGATTGATCCGCAACGCTATCTCTCCAAGGATGTGGGAGAGCCCACCCTGCGCGACATCATGAGCGAGTTGGAGAAACCCGGGCGCGACCCACGCTCGACGGTGCAGGTATGGGAATTTGACGAGAACGTCAACGATATCAAGGACCTGCGCGAAGGTATGGAGCTGAACGGCATCGTCACCAACGTCACTCAGTTCGGCGCCTTCGTCGATCTGGGCATCCACAAGGACGGCCTCGTCCACGTCTCCCAGATGCCTCAAAAAGGTCTCCCCCCCGCCCGCCAAGTCCACGTCCACCAGCACGTCCGCGTCCGCGTCACCAGCATCGACCACGACCGTGGCCGCATCGCCCTCTCCATGCGCGGCCTCGACCAGCCCAAGTAAGATTCAACGATTGATGAGACCTTTCTTTTTTGCCATCATCATGAGTCTTGCCATCAGTTTAACAACTGGTGCAATGATGCCTGGGGCCAATTCTTTTGAAGCACCTTCCGGTGTCACCAAAGTAGTCACAAAAAAGACCAAAAGCAAGAAAAAAAGCAAGGTCAAAACCAAGAAGAAATCAACGCAAAAGAAGAAAACGTCCCGCGTCAGCAAGTACTGGGAAATGGGCTACGATGACGACTATGAGGACGGTTTCAACGATGGTGCAGACTACGGCGGCGCCTATGAGGACAGTTATGCCCCCCAGACCAAACTCCGTGGCAAAGCCAGGCAACAATACCTGGACGGTTACGAACGAGGCTACGACGAGGGCTTCGAAGATGGCCGCAGCGACCGCGACGGCTACTAAACCACAACTATTACACAATAATTTCATTCCCTTCTTTAAACTCAGTTTCAATATTTAAGTGATTATGGCAAATGAAGTTTTTATATCATATAGCCGTAAAGATTACGAAAAGGTAAAAGCTGTCAAAGATGAAATTGATAGACTTGTTGGCATTGATTGTTGGATGGATTTAAATGGAATTGAGAGTGGTGATTGGTTCAAAAAAGTTATTATCTCAGCTATCAATCGCCATAAGACACTCCTGTTTATGCTTACGCCTCAATCAATGAACAGTCCTTTTGCAATGAAAGAATTAGGGTTCGCAGCGAGCAAAGGCAAGCGTATAGTATTGGTGGACTTAGAGCACACACAAATGAATGATGATTTTCTCTTTGACTATTCAGATAAAGATATTATTCACTGGAATAACCAATTAGAACATGATAAATTAATCAACAATTTGAAGGCGTGGTTCGGTGACAAATCTGAATTGGATAAGAAAAAAAATAAGTATCCATTCCTTTTTTCAGAAAAAACATCGCGAACGATTCATGTTTTTTTCCTGGTTGATTCCTCTGGAAGTATGATGGGAAGACGCATAGACGAAGTTAATAAGGCATGTTCTGAAGTCCTAAGTAGTTTTGATATTATCAATCCAGATATTGACATCAAAGTTAATGTTCTCATATTTGGTACCTCTGTTGAGTGGATGTGTCCTGTCCCTGTTCCTATCGATGAGTTCATATGGAGTCCTATCGAATCAGGTGGATTAACGAGTTTTGGAGAGGCTTGCTCAGAACTGAATTTAAAGATGAGCAATCAAGGCTTTTTTTCGTCTGGACAAGGAATAATGAAATCTTTAATTGTTTTGTTAACTGACGGTGAACCTACTGACAGTTATGAAGCCCCCCTTAAAAGGCTTCTACAAAATCCGTATTTTCATAATTCAAATCGCTTCGCCATTGGAATAGGTAGTGACTACAATAGGTCAATATTGAGGGCTTTCGCGGGAGAAAAGAAAGTCTTTGAGTTTTCTGAGGATGAAGACAATTCAAGTATGAAACCCATGTTAGAGCGTATCATGCAAATTGGTTTATATGCAGCATCTTATGCAGCATTGGACGAACAGAGTGAATATTGATAGAAAGAATCAAGAAAGAAAATAGTGACTGCGTGTGATAATTCTAGCCTGTATTTATGCCCGTGCAATGCACAGTCATAAGCCCAACTTGCTTGTATTTCTTACGAATGAACTTGAAGCGATATGTTTTTTGTTTTTTCGTTTTTTTGCATGATTAAAGGTGAAGATCATGGAAAACGGCATGACTATCGTTCCAAATCCAGCCGGGTTAGAGAAACAATGTGAGTTTATCAACTCACTGATTGAGCATCATCGCTTAACAACTATAGTATTTGTGAATTCATGCAGTTACCGACTTCACAATTAGAGTTTGCTGAATACTAACAGATTCCACAAGACTAATGAAGAAGTCGTTGGAAGAATACGGAGCATTCATTAAAAAACGGCCATTTTCTTTGGCAATTAGATATTTGGTGGCTAATTTTACATCAAATTTGCGGAGTTGTACTCCTGATTTTAAATGAAAATACAGAGTTGAACTCCCGATTCTCAAGGTTTTTTAGCCTGTTTTTTATATAAAGGATACTATACGGATATGGAGAAGAGAGAGAATAAGCATCAGGAGGTGAGTGCCGGCATGAAGGTGTGTCGCGCGGTAGGGATTGCGCTGGTATTGGCTGCAATCGCCTATGTCATTTGGGGCGGTGACTTTGATGAGAAGGGCATCGTTGGCTATGTGGATGATTTCATGGTGTTCATGGCGGCCTTCACGTTTGCGCACGGCAGTTTCCAGAAGCCAGAGCGTCGCTACATCCGTCGGCAACTCTACATGTTTTCCTCACTTTTTGCACTGCTAGGTCTCTGCTGGATCATTTTGCTCGCCCTCATCAAGTAGCGGCGAACGGGGCGGTCATAGAAACGCCAGCTGAGCCATGCTAGCAGGATGCAGGTAAGGGGCAATGCGAGGGCGACGGGCCACACGTCATTCAGCACGGTGATGGACACGAGATCGCCGTTGAAACCGATGTGGGCATAGAAGAGGTACATCAACGGGTAGTGGACCGCATAGAGCGGGTAACTGAGTTCGCCCAGGAAATGGCTCACCCGGTGTGTCACGTTACCTATCGACAACTGAGACGCTCCCAGCCACACCAGGCATGGGAACACCAGAATGACACACAGGGCATCGTACAGGCCATTCTGCCACGACTGCAATTCACCAAACGTCAGCGGCACGCATCCCACCATAAAAATGATGGCAGCACATATCCAAAAGGCACCCCGAGCACCCTTTACGGGACGGAACACACGCGCCATGAGCATACCCACCGTATAGGGGAATAGCATACGCACCAAGCCCGTCCACAGCCCTCCGTCAACCATCGACCATCCCACGCCCAAGTAACCGTCACTCACAGCGATACCAACCAAGCAGCACCCTGTCACGGCAGCAAGCACCGTCAGCCATCTTGTCGGCAGACGACGCAGCAATAGAGCATACAGGATATTACCGATGTACTCAAAGAACAGCGACCAAGACGGACCATTCAACGGAAACAGTTCACCATTGCCGCGCACATCGGCGGCTGCACCTGGGTACAACGGCAACATCAGCATGCCCATCAGCATGGCAACCATGACCCACCCTATCGAGACAGGCGTGCCATCCCAGCGCACGCTGCCCTGCAAGAGGAAACATACCATGCCAAAGAGAGCACCGAGAATCACCATCGGGTGCAAACGTATCAGGCGACGCTTAAAGAATGTGGCTACCTTGAGTCCCTCACGCCATCGGTCATCATAGGCATAGCCGATGACAAAACCAGACAGCACGAAGAAAAAATCCACAGCCAGATAACCATGAGGCACAGGCGACCAGTCAAAGCATTCAAACACATGATACACAATCACCATCAGGGCTGCGACACCTCGCAACCCGTCAAGGACATCATAATGCGGCTTAGCCTGGAAACTTTGCATCACTGATTAAATGCCGAGGCTCCCGCATCACACGGGGACAACGAGCATCGGGGTATCGGTCTGGAACAGCACGCGATGGGCGATGCTGGGATTGAACAGACGCGAGAAAATGCTCGACTTCTTGTTGGGGACTGCAATGAGCTGGATGTTCTCATCCTTGGCAAACTGAGCAAAACTGTCCATAAAGGTCTTGGCAGCAATGCGTTTGGTCTTAAAAGTGCACTCGGGGTAATGTTCACGGCAATACTGCACCAGTTGCTGCAGCGACTGGTCAACCAGACGACGGTCTTTCTTATCAACCACAGGTATCACGGTAATCTCCACTCCTCGCATGTTGAACAGGCGTGCAAAGCGGTCAAACGAAATCAAATCCTGCTGAATAAGGTTGGAGAAAAACGCCACATGGGTGATATCGGTCAAGCCCACGTCGGGCATACCGATGGGAACCGTAAAAATGGGGAACTTGCAGGCATCCATCACCTCGCCAGCAACACTACCGATAAGGTTTTGACGGCGACGGTTGGTGCCGCTGGTGCCCATCACAATGAGCGACACGTCATACTTTTGGGCATAGTGCAGAATCTGTTCCTCGGGGATGCCTTCGGTCACCTTGGTCTCGATTTTCACCTTGGGAAGTTCACCGGCAGCAATCTTGTCCTCAATCATCGTCCTGAACTCATTCATGCGTTGGCGGGCATTACGCTTGATGTTCTTGAAATCGTCCTCAGGACTTTCATAACGGTCACTGCCGAAGGGCAGCGACATCGTGTGACGCTCGTTGATGTAACTGTGCAACAAGATGACACGGCCACGGCTGCGACGGGCATATTCCATACCCAGTTTAACCGACTTGAGCGAGTATTTGCCGAAGTCCACCGGCAGCAGCACGCAACGCTGGTCGCTGGACGAAGTTTCAGGCGATTCAATGATTTGCAGTGCCTGCGGCAAATCGCGCTCACGGATGCGTACCCTCACACCCGAGCCGAGGACTTTCTCATCGAGGTTGACGTTGTGCAACTTCACCTCGATGCCCTCTTCCTCAAGGGTATTCTTCAAATCCACAGCGCGGTCAAACGTGTGAATGGCAACAGTGACCAGTCTATTGGGGTCGTTATTGTTCTTGTTGTTATCCATTTCTTAAAGAGGGGATTACAGGTACTACATTTCGTCTTGCTTCTCAAGTATCTCAAGCGCCATATCAAGAATCTGGGGATCATCAAGGACGACCAGCCCACCATCAGGACCGGGTTCCAAATGGAAACCCATGTTGGTTCCGAACTCATAGTTTGACCCGCCAAAGTAGTTTCTCACCGACTGAACCGGCAGGTTGAGTTTGTCGGCGATAGTGTGGATGGAGCCTTCGGGCAGACGATTCTTGATTCTCCTCAGTTCATTAAAAGTGATAGTTCTTGACATAGCAATGATATATTAATGAATCGCGTTTCTAATTTTCCCCAAAGATACAACTTTTAGTCCAATTTACAAAATAAATAACCGTTATTTAACCGAAATACCGATAAAGTTGTCAGTTTTTAAACAATTTTTGTGCCCTTTTTGAGGGGATATCCGATTAAATGTGTAAATTTGTGACCTACAAGCAAATCGGTATTTGGCTTATGAGACTGAAATACATCATTTTGGCTATGATGGCATGTTTCGCCCTGGCATCCACTGCACAACCGGTCATGAATCAGGAAGACTGGGAATGGTACCTCGGTGAAGTGGTGAATGACGTGTTCGTCGGGCGCAACTACTTTGAATACTATTACACTCCCAGTGCTGCCGACATGGAACAGCAACGCAGCAAGGGGGAAGTGACCTATTTCCTCAACACTCCCGAAGGCCTCAACTCCAAGAAGGTACGTGATATGATTGACCGCTTGATGGCCAGCTATGACGATATCAATGCGGTGTGCGACTGGCAGATGACCAACACTACCTACTGGAAAGAATTCCGCTTCGAGAAAAACAAGTTCCGCTTCAGTGTCAAGCGCAAAGCCCTTGACGACGGCACCTACTATGTGAGCGCTACCGAGACTGCCGGATATTACAAATCCCTGGGCAAGAGTACTAAAGGTAAAGAAAAAACCGTCAAGGAAGAGCCCAAAGCCAAACCCGCAGTCGATGCCGCGCCCAATAAGTCATCCACCAAGCGCAGCACACGTTCCCGCCGTGCCATTACCCAACAGGATGTTGACGAGGCCGACAAGGTGGAAATGCCCATTTCAGCACTGGACGATGAGGACACACCTATTGCCACACTGACCGAGAAGGATACCCCCGAAACGCCCGCACCGGTGGTGTCAGAGAAAGAACGCCGCCGTGCCGCCCGTGAACGCGAGGAAGCCTTAGCCCAGGAGCAACGTTTGGCCAAACGCCGTGCCCAGGAGCAACAGCGCGAGGAAGCCAAGAAGCAAAAGGAGGCCGAAAAACAAAAGAAGGCCGAAGAGAAGAAGAAAAAAGAGGAAGAGAAACGTCTTGCCCAGGAAAAGAAAAGAAAACTGCGTGAACAAGCCCAGCAAGAACGCGAGCAAGCCGCTGAGCGCAAACAGACCTCCTCACGCAAAGCCGTCCAAAGCAAGTACCACTATAGCGACATTGCCCTGTGGCTGAGCGAGAAATATGATTTCACTCAGACTGCCGCCGGCAACAACAGCTGCACGATGTACTCCAGTGCTGTTAAGGACATCGAGATGGCCAAACTCGCCATCAAGAATGCACTCAAGGGCAGCAATGCCCGCATGGCAGTCCCCTGGAGGGTCAACAGTGAAACACAGGCCATCGAGACAGGCTACACCGTCGATGACCATGTGCTGGTGTTCACCATCGGTAAAGATGCCGACGAACATATCACCCTCACTGTCACAGAGGTGACTAACGATGAGTTTGAGTTGTTCAAACAGTCCCTGAACAATTTCTGATATAGAGTAATAACAACCCAAAATAACAGTATATTATGATGAAGAAGTTTATTTTACCACTTTTGACGATCCTGCTGATTCTGGTCATTGGCTGCAAGCCCAAAGAGACCCATGTACAGGCCGTATCCGACAGTTTTGACGTCCCCGAAGTGGCTGACGTAGTACTCTATCAGGTCAATCCCCGCGTGTTTGCGCCTTCCAACTCATTCCAGGCCATCCTGGGACGCCTTGATTCCATTGAGGATCTGGGTGTTAACATGCTGTGGATTATGCCCATCTACCCCATCGGCGAAGTAAAAAGCAAGAACTCGCCCTATTCCGTACGCGACTACAAGGCGGTGGCACCTGAGTATGGTACCATCGATGACCTGCGCATGCTGGTCGAGTCCTGTCATGAACGCGGCATGGGTGTCATCCTTGATTGGGTAGCCAATCACACTGCGTGGGATAACGTGTGGTTGGAACAGCATCCCGACTGGTACACCCACGACTCGGTGGGTAACATCATCTATCCTCCTGGCACCGATTGGACCGATGTGGCAGACCTCAACTACGACAACAAGGATATGAGGGCAGCCATGATCGACGCCATGAGCTTCTGGGTAGACAGCGTGGGCATTGACGGTTTCCGCTGCGACGTCGCCGACCAAGTGCCGGCCGAATTCTGGAACGAGTGCATCAAGACCCTGCGCGAAAAAGCCAAACCCCGTCACCTGATCATGCTTGCCGAGGGTGCCAACCCCGACAACTTCACGGCAGGATTTGACTTGAACTACGCTTGGGAATTCATGGGTGCCATTGCCAAGGTGATGAGAGACAATGCCAAGGTCAACACCCTCGTCAACGCCGACAAGAACGAATACAAAGACCTGGAGAGAGGCAAGTTTAAACTGCGCTTCACCACCAACCACGATGAGTCCACCAAGGAGACTCCTGTCAAACTCTATGGTGGCATCAGGGCCTCGATGGCAGCCTTTGTGGCAACGACTATGCTGCACGGCGGTATGCTGGTTTACGGTTCACAGGAAGTGGGCTATCCCGAACCCATCAACTTCTTCCACTATGTTCCCGTGAACTGGAATGCCAACCCCGAAATGCGCAACGAGTACAAGAAGCTGATTTCGGTCTATAACGACCACCCGGCATTGCGCTCCAGCGGTAAGGTCTCCTACTTTGATGACGACAACAACAACATCCTGTGTGTGGACCGTGTGCTCAACAACGATAATGTGCTGGTAGTGGTCAATGTGCGCAATGAGGCACATAGTATCCCCACTCCCGGCATGTGGAGCAACCGCACTGTTGTCAACCTGATGAATGGCATGGATGTCGATTTGGGCTCACGCATCATGCTGGAACCCTACCAATACCTGCTGCTCGGCAACAAGTGACGTTGACCTCACAGCGCTTAAAGAAAATAAGAAGAACCACTTCCCGGGAGGTGGTTCTTCTTGTTATCTCTAGGTCGCCGAGATACAACTATCATTCCGTGGCGTCTGTCTCGTCCTCGGGCTTTGACGACAAGGCATTCTCAACATCGGCGAGGGCTGCAGCGGCAGCATTCTCGTACTGTTCTATGGTGCGGGACTTGCGAATGGCCTTGAACAACTTGTGACCTGTACCGGGCAAGAACGTCTGCCAGATGTCCTGCAGGTGACGCACCAACTGGGCCTCACCGCCGTTGAGCTGCTGGGTATAGCCATCCACCAGCAGGTCATGGAAGCGGCGGTAATCATCGGGTTTGGCATCGGGTGCAAACATACCCGGATTGGCGGCCAATCCACTGCCGACCATCACAGCGGCAACCGTCGGGTAACGACTGATGACGCCCTCAATATCCTCAACCGAGCGCAAACTACCGTTATAAATCATAGGCCAGGGAGAAGCGGTAAGCATAGCCTCAAACTGCTCGATGTCCAACTCACCCTTATACTGCTGCTTGCCGATGCGCGGATGCACGGCAATGTTAACGGGTTTCAACAAATCCATCAGCGGCAAGACATCACGCCACTGGTCATTGCGGTCCCATCCCAAACGCATTTTAACACTATACTCCACCCCATCGACAGCGGCAAGCGCCTTGAAAAGCGCCTCAACAAGGTCGGGATAGGCCAGCATGCCAGAGCCCTTGCGATGCAAGGCGATAGGCGGGAACGGGCATCCCAGGTTGATGTCGATGCGATGGTATCCCATCTGCTGGAGGGCATCGACCATCATCAAGGCATGGTCAGGCTGACAGGCGAGAATCTGTGGGATGAGCGTGATGCCCGCATTGCGTTCGGGATCCACATCGCGCAGGTCCTTGCGCCTGACCTCGCCATGCTCCACGCGCATGAAGGGCGAGTAATAGGCATCCACGCCGCCAAACACAGCGTGCTGAGCCATGCGCCACACATTATCGGTTACACCTTGCAGCGGCGCCGCAAGCACTGGAATCTTGTTATTGTCCATATCAGTTATTGTTTGATGGCGGTGTACCGCCCGTTGGTAATCTTTTTTATCGAGAGTTGTTGAAACAGCAAGTCGTAGGCCGAAGTGCTGTTGTTATCGTTGCAGTCCTCATGGAAGAAGGCAATATGACCGTCGGCAGTGGCAATCATCGTCGAGTAGGCGGAGTAGTTATCGGTTACCTGATAGCGTTGCCAGCCCATCGAGAAATCCGACGGTTCGTCATAGTCGCTCTCATCCAGCAGCGGTTTATAATAAATGCTCACCAGCTGGCGTCCCTTGCCACGCGGTACCGACTGCAGTGCCAGGTGCATGTTGCGTCCGTCACTGGTGCGGACGACGGGTACGATAAGCAATTCGCCATTGCAGGAACAATCCTCGCTGTAAGTGCCCCCTTCCGGGTCGTTGCTGATTGCCATTTCGCCCCACGAGGCGGTGAAGTAATTGTAGATGTTAAACAACCTGCCGCTAGTGCCGGTCTGCTTGGAGCGGCAACTGAGCAGCACATTACCATCGGGCAATTCCTCGACCTTGGCTTCGTCACCGAAGGGGGTAATCGTCGGACGGGCATGAGGGCCTCCCAGGGCCTGCCACGTCAGCCCGAAATCATCGCTATAGAGCACCAGGCATCCCACTCCCATCGGCCCGTCCACAACCGAGTAGATGCGATAATAGTCGCCCACCTTGATGCGACGGCTCTGGCAGATGCGTCCACTGGAGAAGAACAGACTGTTCACCTCGGGGCATTCGGTAAAGATACCGTACATCTCACTTGTCACCTCATTCTCGCTCCACGTTTGGCCATCGTCCTCACTCATATAACGCCCTACACGCAGCGGATTTTGCAGTGTCGAGCTGAGAAATCCCTGCGTACCCGAGGCGCACATCACGAGCAAGCGGCCCGTCTCGCGGTCGGCTACAGCCGCGGCATCGCCATGGCTGTTGTTGAAGCCATTGCTAAACGAGGCGCCATTGGCAATCATTAAGGGCTCTCCCCAGGTCTTGCCGCCATCGGTGCTCACTTTGCCCAAGATGTCAATGCCCCTGTTTCCGCCGATGTCAGTATCGCTGTTGTGCCTATCATCGGCCATGGCAAGCAGCCTGCCGTCATGCAGTTGAACGATGGCAGGGATGCGGTAGTAGTGGCGGGGCGAGAGTTCGGTATCAAATACCGTCACCGGTATCGTGTCCAGTTCAGGCTCATCGGGTGGTGGAACAGGAGCCGTATAGCCCAAAATAACATTGATTACCTCGTTCACATCGGCAATGTCTACCTCACAGTCGTTGTTCACATCGCCATAGACGCCCTGTGCGCCAACATCCTGTGACAGCATCACTGCCAGCAATAATACCACTGATTGTAAACAGATCTTTATCATACTCAAATTATCTGATTCGTTATACCTAAAGGGCATGCGACGACCTGTCCAATGCATCTCGGCGCACTCACAAGTCGGCCATTTTGGGAATCTCCCTGCCTTCCCCTACAAAAATAGATGTAATATTTCATTCCTGCAAGTTTTCAAGCCAAAACTACAAATCATTCAGATGCTTGCACCCTCATTCCACAAACTGTAATGGCACCCGATTTCAACACGTTTTGAACGCGTCATGAAACTTTTTTGGAAAAAAATTTGGCGGGTTGGGAAATTGGTTGTACCTTTGCAGTCGCTTTTAAGAAATGGCGGGATAGCTCAGTCGGTTAGAGCGTCGGATTCATAACCCGGAGGTCCTGAGTTCAATTCTCAGTCCCGCTACCAAAAGGAGCGTCACATCGAGTGGCGCTCCTTTTGATTTTTGCCCATCAGGGCAAAAATATTAGTTTAAAGGTTAAAGGTTAATGTTTAGAGGTATAACTGTTATTCCCATTAACCTTTAAACTGAACTAAATCACATGTACAATTTCTGATTCTCGAAGTCTACTTCGCGATCCAATAGGGTGACGAAGTCTTCAAGCACCTCGCGGTCTACGTCGCCCAGAGTGTACTCGTTCTCAGCATCCTTGCGGATGAGTTCAATCCACTCACGGCGAGCCGTCACATAGTCCTGGTGGATGCGCTCTACAGCCTCGTCGGTAAGGGCATCAATGCCATAATAATCCAGAATGATGCGGTAGCTCCATGCCCAACGCAACTCATTGTAATTATCGTCAAGAGCCTTGAAGCGGGCGTTTACGGCATCGATACTGTCGAGGCGTCCAGCGATGATGTCTTCAATGATCTGTTTCTCGGCGGTCTGCGGCATGAGCTGGCCTGCCAAGTCAATCCAGTTACCCTCGCCCTCGGTGGAAACGGGAGGAATGGGTTTGTGGCGCTTGAGCACTGCACCCATGTAGATGCGCAGGGCCATATCATAGTACTTGATACCCATGTGCAGGAACGGTGCCTTGATGACATACTCGTGATAATTATAGGTGCTCACGTTGTCACCGCTGGCGGCACGCAGTTTCTCCAGAATCTTCTTGCCTCGCAATACCTCGCTGATGGTGAACGGGCTGAGCCAGTCGAAGTTGACCACACTCTTGCGCACACCCTGCGGGCGCTTGTCGCGCTTGGGCCACTTGCGGATGTCACGATACAGACCCACGGTAGCAAAGTTGCGTCCCGGCTTGAGATACATCGTGTCGCTATAGGCAATCAGGTAGGAGAAAGGCAGGTCGCTCGTGTCGGGGTGGTACATCAGTTTGCCGAACAGCACACTGAAGGCGCCCACGTTGGCGGGCAACAGCAGGTAGGCACCGCTGGCGGTCTTGCAGCCGCGCTCCAGGGTTCCGTAGTGCATGGGACCCATCTTGTAGGCATGGTTGCTGAAGTTGGTCGCCGAACCGGCATTATAGAACGAGAACATCGCGCCGATGAGCAGCGAACTCTTGTGGTGGCTCACCGTGAACGGACCGCAGAAGGCGGCACACGCCTCACCATTGGACATGAAACTGTTGGCAAAGAAGACGCTGCTGGCGGCGGTGAAGCCGTTCTCCAACTGGCAGAACTCGCCGACAAAACAATCGGTCAACTTGACACTGCCGTTCAGGCGAGAGCCACCACTGATGATCGTGTTCTCGCAGATCACGCCGGTCCTGATGATGATAGGATTCTCGAGTGTGCTGCTGATGGTGCAGTTGCTCAGGCGTGACACACCGCACAACTGGCAACCGTCATCGATGATGCTGTTGATGATGACACCCGTATTGACAATCTTCACATGGTTGCCAATGGTGCTGCATGATGGGCGCGAACGCTCGACCGACTCGGCCACCATGCGCTTGATGGCATCCATCATGGGTTTGTTATCGCCATGCTTCACCATGAGAGCGGCAAGCTGGCTGTTCAGTTCGTTCAGCAACAACAGGTTGCCATTGCCCACCTCGTTGAGTACGGCAATGGTATGTCCCTGGCCATAGTTGGGTTTACCGTGAGTGTCGATAGTGCTCACGTTAGAGATATAGCAGCCGTCACCGACTGCCACATTATTCATATAGTTGCCAATGTTCTCTATCAGGCAGTTGTCACCGATGGTCACATTGCGCAGCGTAGCATTATAGATGCCGCAGTTCTTGACAAAGCCTTCGGTAATTTCTACCGTTCCACTGCCGTTTCCCAATCGTGCCCAGCCATAAAACTGCACTCGATGGCAACGGCTGGCGTCAAAGTCAGCGGTTACCAAAACTTCATTCCAATCTTCTGCCCAGCAATCTTTATTTTTCAAGGACTCGATTTGTTGCTCGGTTAAATGGATGTATTCTTTCATGTTTTATTTTTAGACATTTTGATAAATAATCGGCAAAGGTAATGTTTTTGCCTATTATAGAATGACAATCCCTATCATTTTAATATTTGATAGGGATTGTAAAATATTTTTTTGAAAAATAGATGCTATAGTCACTATAGATACTATAGCCACTATAGGAGCGAGATCAATCCAGGCAGTGGACGAGCAGGTCGGTCTTGCCGTTCTCGACCAGGTGGATGACCAGCTCACCGAACAAGGTGTTCTGCCAGGCGAACCAGGCGCGGGTGTAGTGTTTAGCGTCATCCTTGTGGAACGACTCGTGCATGAAACCCGTGCCGGCGTCGGTGGTGAGCAGTTGGCGCATGCACCAGGCGATTTCCTCGTCGTTGTCGGCGGTGAAGGCCTTCATCATGATGCTCATGGGCCAGATGAGGTTATAGGCGGTGTGGGCACCACCGATGCCTTCTCCTGCCTTACCCTTGAAGAAGCAGGGATTGTCCTTGCTCCAGACAAAGCGGCGCGTATTGCGGTAAATCGGATCATCCATCGGCACATCACCCAGATAGCCCATTGCCAGCAGGCTGGGCACGTTGGCGTCATCGGCCAGCACACGACCGCCCCAGCCGTCCACCTCATAGGCGTAAATCTTACCATACTTGGGATGGTCCACGACGGCATACTTGTGCAGGGCATCCTCCACCTCCTGGGCCAGGCTACGGCACTGCTCAGCCAACAGATAGTCCTGATTGACCTTCTGGAGAATCTCGGCAGCCTTGCGCAGGGAGTTGACGGCCATGAAATTGCTGGGTACCAGGAACGGCAGCACCGTAGCATCGTCGCTGGGACGGAAACACGACACAATCAGTCCCACAGGGTTGACGGGAGGTCCCCAGCCATACCATGTGAGGGAAGACTTGGCGTCAATGTCGCGGCGCATGAATTTGTACGGTCCGCGGTCGCCGTTCTTGCGCTGCTGCTCCTTGAAGGTGCGCAGCACAGCCTGCATCGCCTGCTGCCACAGGTCACCGAAGATGCTGTCATCGCCCGTCACCAGCCAGTACTCATAGGCAAGGCGTATCGGGTAGCACAACGAGTCAATCTCATATTTGCGCTCATGCAGTTCGGGCTTCATGTCGGTCAGGTCGCTCTCCCACTGCGAGCCCGTGGGGCCGTCGTTGAAGGCGTTGGCATAGGGGTCAAGGATGATGCACTTCAACTGGCGCAGGATCACGCCGCGCAGCATGTGGCGCAGTTTCTCGTCCTTGTTGGCATATTTGACGTAGGGCCATACCTGGGCACCGCTGTCACGCAGCCACATCGCGTGGATGTCGCCCGTATAGACAAAGGTGTCATCCTCACCGTCATCTCCGATGCGGTAATGCACCGTGCTGTCGAGCGTATTAGGGAAACAGTTCTCAAACATCCACGCCAGCCGTGGGTTGCCCTTGATCAGTTTCAGCACCTCGCGGATGCGCTGGTCGATGATTTTGCTGGTGAACAGGCGTTCCTCGGCAGGCGGACGCTTGGTAACATAGGTGGTGGTCGCATCGCTCACCATCGTGGTGTAGCGCTCATGCACATCGGCAGCAGCAGGCAACACAGCCGCCACCGCCACGATTAATAATAACAGATGTCTCAGTTTCATAAGTTCTTGGCAATTAGTCTCTGCTGCAAAGATAACAATTTTTTGAAAAACAACCTCTAATCGTCAACATTATAGGGCAAGCGTCCCGAATAAATCATGCCCATCACGCCATGTCAAGAATTTTGCTGCTAAAAATGGCTTTTCTCATTATTCTGGCCTAAAAAAGGGGCAAAAAGGCACAAAAAGAGTCTCTAAATATTAAATAATGTTAATGAAAAGCATTTTCTTGTCCAAAAATTATGTTTAATAACATATTTGGCATTACCTTTGCAGTCGATTTTTCATCAAGGGCAAAAATCGTTGCCGTGAGGCATGGGATTTCTTGCTTAAAAGGTTAAGATTTAGTTTTAAGGTTTATGTTAATGGTATTAGAGGTTAATTAGATTTTTACAAAATGATCCGCGGCGTGAGTCGGGGATTTTTTTATTCCTATCACAACGATAAAAGGAATATAAAAAAGGTACAATGCCACCCTAGTGACATTGTACTTTTTATATTTTACCCATGTATCAGAACGACTGGATGAAGGCGGCAACAAGCAGGCCGACAACGGTGACACCCAATGAGGACGCTATGACGGCTGCATCGGCACGGGAATAATGGCCGACAGGAAGGCGCCAACGGCGCTGGATCCATCGCATGAGATAACTCACGACAACGCCAGCCAGCACGCCCACGACGATGCCACCCAGGATGTCGCCAGGATAATGCACTCCCAGATAGACACGACTGTAGCACTGCAGCGCAGCCCAGGCAAACAATGAACAGGTCACCAACCGATGCCGCATCAGCAACGCTATGAAAGTGGCGACGGCAAAGGAGTTGGCTGCATGGCTCGAAACAAAGCCGTACATGCCACCACGGTAACCGTTGACGATATGGACCGCATCACCGAGCGAGGGGTCATGGGTGGGACGCAGACGCTCCACGAGATGCTTGATAAGACCTGACGAAACCTGATCGGCAATCAATATGGCAATGGCTATCATCGCCAACACCAGCAAGGCATGGCGACGGTTCTGATGGAGCAATATCCAGATCAGGGCCAGCACCAGCAACAACGAGGACCACTTGGCAGACACCATCCACCACAGCGCATCCTGGAACATATCGTGCAGACCGTTCACCGCCAGCAAGGCATCAGTATCTATGTCATTCAGATAGTCAAACATCATCTTTGAAAATTAATCCTGCTAAAGCCTAATACCTAAAGCCTAAAGCCTAAATCACCTCCACATCCTTGGCGTTAATCCATGCCTTGTGGCCACCGGCAGTGGAGACTTGCAGCCACTTGCCACGGGTCTTGTCGGCAATGGAATCAACAATCTCGACACGGGTGCCCTGCTGGAGTTGGAAGGCTTCTTCCTCCTTGTCGCGAGGCTCACGGGGCGCAGTACTCAAGGTCACGTTCTCGGGCATGATGATGGCACCGTTACCACTCGTCGCCTTGTTATGGACATGAAAAGCCGCCAAATTGGCCAGGATGCTTACCACCAAGACGATTGCGCCGCCAAAGAAACCAATCTTGCGCATCAACACGCTATCCAGGAACAGATAGGCTGCCACACCTGCCAGGAACAACAGGAAGGTGATGATGGCAATGATGGCCCATGCGTTGCTCGACAGACGGCTCACCGTCTGGTCAACCCAGTTGCTGAACCACGAGTCACCGGCATCGTCGGGCAACTGCATCTTGCTTCTCACGAACTCCAGGTTGAAACGTGCGTCGCTGTTCGACGGGTCGAGCAAGAGCGCCCGCTCGTAGTAGAGCACGGCGTGCACGTTGTCCTTGAGACGATAATAGGTATCGCCGATGTTGCAGTACAGGTCCGACGAGACACCCGTTCGCTCGGCTTCCTGCAGATAGAGTTTTAATGCCTCGTTATAGAGTTCCTGCTTGTAGGCCTGGTTGGCACGGCCGATGAAGGGGTTATCGCCTGCCAAAACGGGCAAAGCCAGCACGACTAAGAGTATAGTAATAACGAACTGTTTCATGACTCTACGATGGTTTTCTTGCGTTTAACACTTTCCAATCGGTCGATGATGCCGGCAGCCTCGTCGAGCACGGCATTCATGTCGCCCGAGGCCAACTCGGGGGCATACTGGGCGAACTCGCACTTGTCGATGAGAGCGATGGACTCCTGACGGAGCTGGTCATCGATGCCGTACTGCTCGAGTTCGGCATTGATGTTGTCCTTGCTCAACTCGCTCACGGGAATCGACAACTTGTCACTCATGTAGCCCCACAGGGCATTGAGCATCTCGGCATAGAAACCGCTGCGGTCACCACGCGTGGCAAAGCCACGGGCTGCCTTGAGGCGGCGCTGAGCCACCTTGCTGGCGCGCTTGGAACGCATGCGGCGCACGTCGGCACGCTCCTTCAACTGCTTGCGGTAATACATCAGCAGTGCCACCAGTGCCAATAGCGGCAGCAGGAACCACAACCAGTAGGTCCAGCTGTCCACGATATAGCCGTGCGACTTCTTGAGGTTCAAGTTACCGCTCTTGATGGGACGGATGTCCATATTCTTCATGCGGTAGTGGTTACTGGGCTGGCCCTCGCCCTTGGCCACGGTCAGGTGACGGGCGGGAACGGTAACGGTCTCATACTTGCCCGTCTCGGGGTCAAAGTAGGAAAACTCGCTCTCAGGAATCTCAAACTCACCGGCATACTGCGGGATGAAGGTATAGTCCAAAATCACCTTGCCGCTCATGTCACCGGCACCATCGTTGACCTGGGTGTCGGTCTTGGGATCATAGACATCAAACTGATCGGGGAATTTTATCTCCGGCGCCTTGATGTACTTGATGTTACCCGTACCGCTGATGATGTAGCGATAGGTAGCGGCACTGTAGGTCTTGAGACCCGTAGCGGGCTTAAGGTCGGTGGTGACGTTGAATTTACCCACGGCACCCGTAAATGAGGCGGGTTTGGGCTCGGGCAGCGGCAGGATGTGGATGGTCGCCTTGTTGCTGGTGACCTTGAGGTCTTTCTCGACAGGTTTGGAAATGGTGCCAAAGATGCTCCTGAACGTGTCAAACTGCACCACACTCACGTCATAGTTACCCGACGTAATGGTCAGGTTGCCGCTCTGCTGCGGATAGAGGATACATTTCTTGAGAACGGCGACCATATACTGCTGGCCATTCAGCGTCTCGACCTTGTTCAGGCTTGGCTGCATGGGGATTTCCTCAATGAGGAAGCCGTCGAACGAGGGCTGGATGGTGGGCAGGAACTGCGACACCTGATACTTGGTGTACAACTTGATGGTGCAGACCACCGCTTGTTGCTCATAGACACGCGGCTTGCTCATCTCGATACGCACAAACAGGTCTTTACCACTCACCTCCTTGTCAGCACTCTGCGTCATCGGGTCACTGTAGGGCGTGGGGGCACCTGGCGTGCGTTGCGTCTGATGGCTGGGCTGACTGCTGCCCGAGGGCAACACATCAATCGTAATGGCCTTGGTCGTGAAACGCTTGCCGCCCACGACGATGGAAGCGGCGCCGATGTGGCACTTGCCGGTTCCCGTCGCCTTGTAGATCATGGTATATTCCTCGCTCGAGCTGCTGCTCGACTTGCCATTGACCCACGACGAACTGTAACTGTGTGACACGCTGGGGCCGTAGATGAGCTTCGCGCCACTCACCTCAGGCGGGGTAAAACTGCTGCCCTCGCCGTTAGCAAGCACAAACGTGACATTGAACTTATTGCCCTCAACGACCTGGCGCGGCGCCTCGACGGTAAACGATGCCGCCTGTGCCACGATGGCCGTTAAGAGCAGGATTGCTATGTTGATGATTCGCTTCATTGACTTATTACTAAACCTAAAACCTAAAGCCTAAGACCTAAAGCCTAACCTACCATTTCCTGTTGGTGCGCTGACGCTCATGGCGTTGCTGCTGGGCTTGCTGGGCGTTGATGCGCTGCTGGGTGGCACGTTCGCGATCCTGCATGGCCTTGAGCACCTGCTCGGCGTTTTGCTGGCTCATGCCGCCCTGCTG
The DNA here is from genome assembly GCA_900318205.1 of uncultured Prevotellaceae bacterium. Classification (GTDB taxonomy): domain Bacteria; phylum Bacteroidota; class Bacteroidia; order Bacteroidales; family Muribaculaceae; genus Sodaliphilus. The sequence goes on from ONJS01000009.1 coordinate 134,078, forward strand.
TTGCTGCTGTTTCTGTTGGTCTTGATTCTGTTGATTCTGATTCTGCTTATCTTGGTTCTGCTTGTCTTGATTCTGTTTGTCCTGGTTTTGCTTGTCCTTGTCTTGATCCTTGTTCTGATCTTGATTCTGGTCCTTGTTTTGGTCCTTATTGTCTTGGTTTTTATCCTGATTCTTATCTTGGTTCTTATCCTTGTTCTTGTCCTGTTGCTGTTTCTTGAGCTGGGCAAGACGCAGGTTCTGACGAGCCTGGTCATCATCAGGATTGCAACGCAGGGCGTGCTTGTAGAACTCTACCGCCTGGTCATACTGCTGACGGCCGTAGGCAATGTTGCCCAGGTCATAACAGGCCTTGCCGCGCAACTGCTTGTCCTGTGCGCCCTTGGCAAGGTTGGTGAGGATACCCTCGGCCTGCTTCATCGGGTTCTTGTCGTCATTCTCCTGTGAGGTGACGCTGCCCTGGCGCATGAGCGCTGTGGCGAGGTTGAACTGTGCCTTTTCACTGGCGGGGTTGGCTTGCAGCGCCTTGCGGTACTCGACCTCGGCCTCGGCAAAGCGTTTTTTCTCATACAGCTTGTTGCCGTTGCGCAGGCACACCCTTTCTTGCTTGTTCATCTTGGGAGCCTTGCCCTGGGCTGTGGCGGGCAATGCCACACCCATTGTGAACACGGCCAGCAGCACTGCGGTGACTACATTATTTATTGTCTTTCTGAGTCTCATTTTTAACGGTCGTTTCTTTCTTGTCCTTCGTAAAGAAATTGTACTTCTTGAGCCACGGATTCTTGCGTTCAAGCAGGAGCAGCAACGCGATCAGTAACAGCAGTGCCAACGTGGCAAACACGGGGAACTGCTCGTCATGCTGCGTATAGGTCACCGACGCCAGGTCACTCTTGGCGAGTTTGTCAAGCGTCTCCTGCAGGGTCGAGACGGCATCCGAGGCCGTTCCCGAGATATAGACGCCCTTGCCGGCTTCGGCAATCTGCTGTGCCATTTTCTCGTTGAGGTAGGTCGTCACGGGATTTCCCTCGTCATCGGTCAGGTAACCGCCGTCCATGGGAATGGGGGCACCTTTGGTAGAGCCGACGCCGATGACATTGACCTGGACGCCGAGTTTGGCGGCATTGCTGGCGGCATCAACGGCATCGTCCTCAAAGTTCTCACCATCGGTGATGATGATGATAGCCTTCTGCGCCTTCTTGCTCTGCGAGAAGCCGTTCAATGCCAGATTGATGGCGGCACCGATGGCAGTACCCTGGGTGGGCGCCATGTTGGTGTTGATACCGTTGAGGAACAACTTGGCCGAAGCGGCATCGCTCGTCATGGGCATCTGCATATAGGCATTACCGGCAAACACTATCAGGCCCACCTTATTATTATCAAGGCGGTCAACGAGTTTCTGCAGAATCATCTTGGAACGCTGCAGGCGGCTCACGTCCTGCGGGTTGTCGGTACTTGATGCGTTCATCGAGTTGGAGACATCGACAGCCACCATCACCTCGATGCCATGAACCTTGGTCGTACTCTTACTAGAGCCGGCACGGGGACGGGCGAGCACCACGATGACCATCGTGAGCAACAGGAGTTCCAGCACAAGACGTATCCACGGCTTGTAGCGTGACACCTCGGGCATCAACGGATCGATGGATGCACGCTTGCCATATCGCTGCAACCGCTTGCTGCGGTCGCGGCGGTTCCACAGGAACAGCAACACCAGCGCGGGCAGCAGGAGCAGCAGGTAAAAATATTGCGGATGAGCAAAATTGATCATTGTTTTCTTCTATTGATTCAATGTACCCATTAAAATCTCACTAATCTCTAATCACTAATCAGTGCACAGCACATCAGGGAATGTGCCTCAACAAAGTGTAATCCAGCAACAGGCTCAACAGCAACAGGCCCAGCAGAAGCATAGCCCACGGCTCATAGTGGTCCTCGGTGTGGGTGAAACGCTGCACGTCCATGTGCGTCTTTTCCATCTTGTCGATCTCACTGAAGATATTGCGCAGCACGCTGCCCGAAGTAGCACGGAAGTACTTGCCGCCGGTAGTGGCAGCGATGTTCTTCAAGGTGGTCTCGTCAATGACGACGGGCATGCGCTGGTACTGGATGTTACCGGCATAGTCAATAGCGACAGGATATTCGGCTGTGCCGTTGCTGCCCACACCGATGGTGTAGATCTTGATGCCATACTTGCGGGCAATGTCGGCAGCGGTATTGGGGGCGACGACGCCGGTATTGTTGGAGCCGTCGGTGAGCAGGATGATGCTCTTGCTCTTGGCCTTTCCGTCGCGGATGCGGTTGATGGCGGTGGCAATACCGTCACCGATGGCAGTACCGTCCTCAAGGGCGCCAATCTCGGTCTGCCCGATGGCATTGACCAGCGTGGCATTGTCCATGGTCATGGGCACCTGGGTGAAACTCTCGCCGGCAAACAGCACCAGGCCAATATTGTCATGGTCGCGGCCGCTGACAAACTGGGTCGCTACCTTCTTGGCACTCTCAAAGCGGTTGGGAGAAAAGTCCTTGGCGAGCATACTGGTGGACACGTCAAGGGCGATGACGATGTCGGTGCCCTCCACGTCGCTGGTGGACCAACTGTCCTTGGTCTGCGGGCGGCACAAGATGATGATGAGGCATGCCAGCGCAGCCATCTTGAGGGCAAACGAAAAGTGCTTGAGCCACACTTTCCAGCTCGTGCCCATGCCGTCAAACGCACGCGTCGACGACACGTTCATCTCGGGCTCGTTCTTGTCCTGGCTGTAGATATACCATGCGATGAGCGGAATCAGCAGCACGGGCAACAGCCACAACAATCCTGGATGTGCAAGATTGATCATTTCTTCACCTCCTCTTTCTTTTCGGGTTGTTCAACAACGGGGCGCGTTGCCTCGACAAAGTTCACCGCACGCTGGTAGGCGACCTCGTTGTCGTCGGCAAGGGGACGTGCATTGGCAAACTTCACAATATCGGCAATCTCGAGAATCATCTCCAGTTGTTCGTTCACCGCCTTGGTCTCCTCGTTCTTCTTCAGCGTGTCGATAATCTGTGAAGAGGTCATCTCCACGGCGTTGATGTGGAAACGGCGGTCGATGTACACGCGCAGGATATCTGTCAGGCCCGTGAAGTACTCCTTCTCCTGCCCTTGCTGCCACAACTGGGCGGATTTGAGGTTCTGCAGATTGATCATCGCTTCCTCATAGGGCGGCAGACGCTTTTTGCTGGGCTTCAACGGGTTGATGCCCTTCTTGTAGTACTTGCGATAGGCCCAGATGCCTGCACCGATGAGCAGCAGGCCCAGCAACCAAGCCCACCAGTAGTCGGGCAGCCAGTCCAGCAGATTGAAGGGCACATCCTCGACGGGTTTGATGTCGTTGATGTCCTTCATCTGGCTCACATTGACAGGCAGCACCTTGAGCGTCAACTGGTTGCAGAAGGCGGTGTCGCCATTCACCACATAGGGGATGGGCTTGATGATCCACATGCCCGAGTCAAAGCTCTGGATAATGAGGTCACGGTTGATCTGGATGCGGTTGTTGCCCAGGTCTGTCGTGTCGGCGGCAGGGCGCTCGGCAATCTCGACCATAGCATTGAGGGTATCCAGCTGCTCACCGGGGAAAAAGCCGCGGGCGTCCTTGTCCTGGGTGATTTCCAGATGCAAAGCCGTGGTCTTGCCCATCAGCAGCGTGGCACTGTCAAGCTTGGCCTTGAACGTAACGTTACCGCCCCAAGCCATCGGCACAGCAGCCAGCAGCATGACAGCGGCCATTACAATATGTCTCACTTTCTGTGACATGATTTATATCATTATTTTCTAAGTCTTCAGTCAGAAGGAAAGAACCAACTCCTCACTTCTAACTCCTCACTTCTAACTCCTCACGCCTCTATTCTGGAAAAGTCCCATCAGGGCGGTGACGTAGTCCTCGTCGGTTGCCACGCTGGCCATGTCCACATTGCAGCGTTGCAATGTGCTGTTGACAGCCTGCTGCTGGTTGTACCACCAGCGGTGATAGCTATCGCGCACGCGCTTGCTGCTGGTATTGACCCAACGCATGGTACCACGCTCGGCATCCCGCACGCGCATCAAGCCGACGTCGGGCAACTGTGCCTCACGCTTGTCATAGACCTGCACGGCAATGACGTCATGCTTGTGGTTGGCAATGGACAAGGACTTGCTGTAATCGTGCTCGTCGATGAAGTCGCTCACCAGGAAGGTGGTACAGCGCTTTTTCAAGGCACTGGTCATGTACTCGAGTGCCATATTGATGTCGGTACCCGTATTATCGGGTTGGAAATCAAGCAGCTCGCGAATGACCAGCAGGATGTGCTTGCGGCCCTTCTTGGGAGGAATGAATTTTTCGATTTTGTCGCTGAAGAAGATGACGCCCACCTTATCGTTGTTCTCGATGGCCGAGAATGCGATGGTGGCACCTATCTCGGCCATCATCTCGCGCTTGGCAACACCCACGGCACCAAAGTCCTTGCTGCCGCTCACATCGACAAGCAGCATCACCGTGAGTTCACGTTCCTCCTCATAGACCTTCACATAGGGGCGGTTGTAACGGGCTGTGACGTTCCAGTCGATGTCGCGCACGTCGTCACCATACTGGTACTCGCGCACCTCGCTGAAGGTCATACCCCTGCCCTTGAAGGCCGAGTGGTACTCGGGACCTTGCGCAACAGTTCATTGGTATCCATTATCAGTTTTCAGTTTTTAGTTTTTAGTTGTCAGTTTGCTGACATCCTCTAAACTCTAAACCCTAAACTCTAAACTTCAAGTTGCTGGACAACTTGAATATCAAGGCACTGCGATCTTGTCCAGGATGTTGCTGATGATCTCGTCACTGGTGATGTTGTTGGCCTCGGCCTCATAGGTCAGACCCAGACGGTGACGCATCACGTCATGACAAACGGCACGCACGTCCTCGGGGATCACATAACCGCGATTACGCAGGAAGGCGTATGCCCTCGATGCCAGCGCCATGTTGATGGATGCACGGGGCGAAGCGCCAAACGAAATCATGCTCTTCAGGTCGTTCAAGCCATAGTCGGCGGGGAAACGGGTAGCAAATACGATGTCCACGATATACTTCTGGATCTTCTCGTCGATGTAAATCTGCTGCACCACCTTGCGGGTGTCAACGATGTCGGCGGGAGTGACCATGGGACGCACCTCAACGGGGTCGGGAGCGATGTTCATCTTGATGATTTCGCTCTCCTCGCTCTTGCTGGGATAACCGATGAGCACCTTCATCAGGAAACGGTCCACCTGGGCCTCGGGCAAGGGATAGGTACCCTCCTGCTCAATGGGGTTCTGGGTAGCGAGCACCAGGAAGGGGTCATCAAGCTTGAATGTCTGTTCTCCGATGGTCACCTGACGCTCCTGCATAGCCTCGAGCAGGGCGCTTTGTACCTTGGCGGGAGCACGGTTGATCTCGTCGGCGAGGACAAAGTTGGCAAATACCGGGCCCTTCTTGACCTCAAACTGCTCCTTCTTGATGCTGTAGATCATGGTACCCACCACGTCGGCGGGGAGCAGGTCAGGCGTGAACTGGATGCGCGAGAAACGGGCATCAATCAACGATGCCAATGTGCTGATAGCCTTGGTCTTGGCAAGACCGGGAACGCCCTCGAGCAGGACGTGGCCGTTGGCGAGCAGCGCGATCAGCAACGAGTCCACAAGATGCTTCTGACCCACGATAGTCTGATCCATTCCTTGACGGATCATGTTCACGAAATTACTTTTACTTGCAATCAGGTCGTTCAATTCCCTGATATTGACTGATTCTGCCATAATAATATCGTTCTTTTTGTTCTTTTAATAGTCATTTTTTACAAGGTGCAAAAATACATCATTACCCAACACCCCCGCGTGAAAATGACGTTAATTTAACACATATATTGTTAAAAGTTTAACACAAGCCCCATGGCCAATAGCCCTTTCAGCGGCAGTAACCACCTCTTTTTAGGGGTGAATAGAGAGATTGAACGACTTCAATAGCCGAAAAATGAAATCATTTTATTACCTTTGCGACCAATTTTAAAGATATTGTTAGTTTTATGAAGTTTAAATTTTTATTGGCCGCATTGGCCCTCAGCACATTTATGTGTGTTCCTGCCCAAGCGCAGGACGATATGGAAACCCGTCATGAGGTTGCTGTCAGCTATGGTGTAAAGCCCAATTCAACGTGGTTTGACGTTCTTACCGATATCATTCCGGCAATGTTTGGAGAGACCCATGAGAACTATAAGTGTGTCGGTCCCATTGGACTGGAATACTACTATCACACCAGCCCGCTGATTGGGGTCGGTGCCGTAGCGGTCTTCACCACCAACAAGGAAGACGGTTTCTATGAGGAGATTCAGAACTCACACATCAACAGGACCTACTTCACCTTCATGCCGTCGGTGAAATTCAACTGGCTGCGCAAGAACCACTGGGGCTTGTATTCCAAGTTGGCTGCTGGTGTCACCTACGCCTACTTCAACGAAAAGTATTATGATGAATTAGGCAAGAATATCGATGACAAGGCGACGGCCAATGACATCGTGTTCAACTTCCAGGCTACAGCCATCGGCGTTGAAGCCGGCGGCAGCCACGTGCGCGCTTTTACCGAGTTCGGTATCGGTGAGCAAGGTATTGCCTTAGCTGGTGTGCGCTTCAAGTTCTGATGTAATCAACCAACGATAAAAAGCGGCCCTGGAGAGCACTCTCCGGCCGCTTTTTTTATATGGCTCGTAATGATCTCTAACGATGGCATCATTTGATGGCTAAAGCCATGATGATTACGCCTGATCAAATAATTCATCCATAGTGACCTCGTTCTGGACAATACCAGTGTGAATGCCTGGCAGTATACCATAAGTTGTCACCATCGTCAAGGCAAGTGACTTGCGAGTGCGAGTGGCATCAGTAAAGACGGCCATCTTCATGCGAAGGTTATCGGCGTAAGCCTTTGTAATACCATACGGTTTCTCTGAGAATTTCATTTCGCAGACATTGATAACTCGGTCGCTTCGGTCTATCAACAAGTCTATCTGCGCTCCATCGTTCTCACCGCCCTGCTTGCGCCATGAGCATGAGTTAGTCGAAATACCACTGATGCCCAATGCTTTCTTGATCTGTGCCAAATGTGATAAACAAACCGTCTCAAAACTGTAACCTTGCCATGACCTTACCATCGGTGTATTCATGTTACTACTCCAGTAACGTTCATCCTTACTGTTATTATTATGGACAAACTTAAAGTAGAATAAGGTATAGGGATCAGAAATGCGATAGACAGTGTTGCGCACCGAGCTCATAAACTTAGAGTAGGTCTCAATAAAGTCGCAGCGCTCAAGGTTTTCCAATATCTTGGTCAAACCACCTCCAGACAAATGCGTTTTCTCAATAATTTCGGCACGCAGCATACCCTCACGCTTACCCGCCAATGCCATGACAACGTCAATATACTTGTCCGCCTGAGAGAATAGTGAACTGAAGAGTTCGTCAAACTCTTCCTTCATCGCCGCGTTCTTCTGGAAAAAAAGTCGGTCTATATTCTGGACGAGGCTTTCACCTGGATTTAACAAACTCAAATAGAACGGGACACCACCCAATGCCATGTAGCATTGCAGGATAGTGTATCTATCCCATCGGCAACCATACTCATGCAGGAACATCTCACACTCACCCAGGTTGAATGGTCTCAAGTAAATCTGGGCAGTGATGCGATTGTGAAGTCCACCTTGGTTCTTAACTAACTTGTTAACCATCCATGAGGTTGCCGACCCACAAGCGATAAACAGGATATCTGTGCGTTGTGCTGCCCATGCGTTCCAAAAGTACTCCAATGCATCAACAAAACTGCTGCGAGGTGTGTCAATCCACGGCATTTCGTCAAAGAAAATCACCTTACGTTCTCCGGCTGGCCTCATTTTAATAAGCGCCTTTAACTCTTCAAAGGCCTCCTCCCAACTGCTGAGGGCAGGACAGTATGGGGAACCGCTGAACTCCTGTAACTGACGGGCAAAACGTTGCAGTTGTACCCGTTGCGGCTGCTTTCTCGCCCCAACATAGGTAAACGTGAAGCGATCTTGAAATACCTCATTAACAAGAAAAGTCTTACCTATGCGGCGCCGGCCATAAACGATGACAAACTCCGAACGCTTGGACTCGTACACGCGGCCTAACTCTTTTATCTCTCGATTGCGGGCTATTAGTTTCATAATTGTGCTATTTTGACTGCAAATATATATAAAAATCCGAGTTATGGCAAAATATAAAACGTTAAAAGTGTCCATAAGTCAAAAAAATTACGAGTTGTGGACACTTTAAATTTTGACAAACTGTCCACAAGTCAAAAAAATTACGAGTTATGGACGCTTTTGAGACAATGAAGGCATCTAGTGAGAATAATCCGATTTAAGATAAAAGCGGCCCTGGAGAGCACTCTCCGGTCGCTTTTTTGTATAACTCATGGTTTTTCTCTAAATTTGCATCGTAATAATCATTATAACATATTGGACACGTCAATGAAAAACAAGATTTTATTAGCAGTAACATTGGTAGCCTGTGCATTCATGACTATGCTGGCCCAAGCGCAGGACGAGGAGGAGCCCCGTCATGAGATAGCCGTCAGCTACGGCGTTATGCCCAACTCGATTTGGATTGACATTTTCAGTAAAATCGGTGGAGGCATTTTCGGCGAGAGTAGCAAGAACGACCACTACGTTGGTCCCCTCGGCCTGGAATACTACTATCACACCAGCCCGCTGGTAGGCGTTGGTGCTGTGGCTATCTTCGCCAACAATAATGAGGACGCCTTCAGGAATGAGCAGATCAAAAACCACAGGCTCCGCTCCTATTACACCCTCATGCCATCGGCGAAATTCAACTGGCTGCGCAAGGACATTTGGGGTTTGTACTCCAAAGTGGCAGTTGGTGCCTCAGTAGCCCGCTTCAGCAACCAAGCCTATAACGAAAACGGCAAACTGACGGGTGAGAAAAACATCACCAACGATGTGTTTTTCAATTTCCAGGCTTCGCTGATCGGTGTCGAAGTAGGCAACAAGCAGGTGCGCGGCTTTGCCGAACTGGGCATCGGCGAACAGGGCATTTTCCTGGGTGGCGCGCGCTTTAAATTCTAACGCTTCAAAACCTATAGACATGATGAAACTGAATCTGATTACATTCGCATCCTCGCTGGCAACGCGCGAGTCGATTTTTACCGACCATCACGAACTGCTCGATGCCATCAAGGAGAAATATGACGTGCAGTATATCTTTCCCGAGGAACTTGGCAAGCCCTTGCCCGAGGGCGCCACGATGGTGCTCGTCGGCAGTGGCGGTGTGGAGGAGATGGTCAAGGCCAACATCGATCACCTGCCACCCTATGTCGTGCTCATCGCCGACGGGCTGAAGAACTCGCTGGCAGCCTCACTCGAGATCCTGTCATGGATGCGCCAGAATGATCGCCATGGCCGCGTGTTGCACGGCCCGACGGGGTTCATCATGCAGGGTATTGACGATTATGCCACGGCCCATGATGCCATCAGCCGCCTGAAGGGCAAGCGCGTGGGCGTCATCGGCAAGCCGTCAGGTTGGCTCATCGCCAGCAATGTGGACTATGCCGCCATGCGCAACCGCTGGGGCGTGGAGATGGTTGATGTGCCCCTCGACGAGGTCGTCAAGGGCTACGAGGCTATACCCGACAGTGAGGTACAGGACATCACCGACGAATTCATCAACAAGGCCGTGGGCATGAAAGAGCCCTCGCGCGATGAGGTTGTCAAGGCCATGCGTCTCTACCGCTCGGTCAAGGGCATTGTGGAGCGTTACCGCCTGAATGCCTTCACGCTCAACTGCTTTGACCTCATCCCCACAACGCACACAACGGGCTGTGTGGCACTGGCGTTGCTCAATCAGGAGGGCATTCCCGCCGGCTGTGAGGGCGACGAGCAGACGCTGCTCACCATGCTTGCCGTGCAGGCCGTCACGGGCGAGATGACCTTCATGGCCAACCCGTCCAAGATACTGGACAATGCCGCCCACGAGATGGTGTTTGCCCACTGTACCATCGCTCCCGCGATGACCGACCGCTACATCGTGCGCGACCATTACGAGTCGCTCAGCGGCGTGGCTGTCGAGGGTATTTTCGACCCGATGGAGATGACTATAATAAAATGTGGCGGGGCAGCCATGGAGCGCTACTTCATCAGCAAGGCTCAACTGCTGGAATGCACCACCAACCCCAACATGTGCCGCACCCAGCTGCACCTGCGCCTCGATGAGTCGCTGGACTACTTCCTGGAGCGCAGCATCGGCAACCACCACGTCATTGTCCGCGGCAACCATGTCGAAAAACTGACCACAATCTTGCGAATGCTCGGCGCGCAAATAACCTCACGCTAATTCGCTAAGATATTATAAAGCTTCGCTATTCCATATAAATATGACCTGCCATCTTTATTCTACAGAATAAATTAAGCATCAACCAATAAATAAAAAACTTTGCGCCTTGGCGGCTTAGCGTGAGATTAAGCGGCAGGCGTTACCGAAAAAGCATGCTGATTAATCCAAAATATGAGCACCTGCGGGAGTGGCTGGAACAGTTGCCCGAGAACTTTGAGCAATTGGGCGAGGTGATTTATGACAAGCGCAACCAGTTGCGCGTCATCACCGCCCCCGACGGCACCCTCGTTAACGCCAAGCGCTATTGCATTCCCCATGCCGTCAATCGCGTGGTGTACTCGCTGGGCATCCGTCAGCCCAAGGGGCAACGTGCCTTCCTCTACCCTGCCCGACTGCTTGAACGCGGCATCGACACACCCGAGCCCATCGCCTACATCGAGCGGCGCACTTGCGGCCTGTTGGGATTGAGTTATTTCATCAGCGTGCAGTCCCCATTGAAGCACACCTTTTTTGAATTTTCACAAGCACAGGAAGGCTCCTACGAGGAGATTGCCGAGACACTGGGCCGTTTTGTAGCGATGATGCATGACCGTGGCGTGCTGCATCTGGATCTCTCGCCAGGCAACATCTTGTGGGACAAGGATGAACAGGGTTACCACTTTGCCGTGGTGGACATCAACCGCATGCGTTTCGGCGAGGTGGGAATACAGCAAGGTTGTGCCACCCTTTGCCGCATGTGGGGACCCAAGCGCTTCACCGAACTCTTCGTCCGCAGCTACGCCCAGGCACGCGCCTTTGACGAGGAAGAGGCCCTCAGCCTCACCCTGCAAGCCCGCACCGCCTACTGGACCCGCTACCTGCACCGTGGCCACACCATCGACTTCCCCCTTGAGTTCTAAGTCGAAAAATGAATTCATTTTTCGACTGCATAAAGGAGAATGTTTAATGTTTAATGAATTTTTCGACTGCATAAAGGAGAATGTTTAATGTTTAATGATTTTTTTACCTGAAAGAATAGCAATATGGAAAGTTTTCAATTTCAATTTGAGAAACTGAATGCATGGCAGGAAGCACGAAAACTTGTTACAAACGTCTATCGATTGTTAGAAAAGTTTCCGAAAACCGAAAATTATGCTCTTTGCGACCAGTTGCGTAGAGCCGCTATTTCTGTTCCTTCTAATATAGCAGAGGGTACGGGGCGTATGGCTGTTAAGGAGCAAATCCATTTTCTTGAAATAGCATTTGGCTCGTTAATGGAGGTGTATTGCCAGTTACAAATAGCTGTTGACCTCGGTTATATTACACCTGACGATTTACAAAAAACAAAGAAAGAAATCTTCACCACTTCAAAACTCATCAGCGGTCTGCGTACGAGTAAGGCCACCCAAATAAATGGCTAAATCCATGGAGAAAAAATAAAGGAGAATGTTTATTGATTATTAGAACGGCGACAGCCTTTCATTAAACATTAAACATTCTCCTTTCTGCACGGCTAAAGCCAGCTTTAGCCGTTAACGTTATCGATAGATAACGTACGCTGTCATAGGTGAAAGGGAGGCCTTGAGGACGCCTTTCTTTACTTGAAAGCGCTGCTTGGTGACAGCATCACGGTACTTGCCGTTGCTCAGGGTAACGGGGATGGCTACCTGGCTGGGCTGCTCGTCGAGGTTGATGACCACGGCTGCACGGGGGCCACGCTCCACGATAATCTGCTTGCCGTTCTCGCTATAGACGATATTCTCGGGCTGATTGACGTTGCGGTGGCGGAACTCATTGACGGCTTTCACCACGGGGTGTTTGAACTCGTCGTTACCCACCTTGCCGATCTCGTTGTCGCCCCAGTAGTTCTCGCGGGTACTGCCGTGAGGGCGTGAATAGAACAGCGGCGTGCCATACTTGCGGGCGGTCAGGAACACCCATCCCAGACGGATGAGCTCGTCGCTCATGCCTGCCGAAGCGTGCTCGTTGCAATAGGTGTCATGCGACTCCACCCAGGTCACCAGGTGGGCGGGATCTACCGAGTGGTGCCACGTCAACAGGTTGTCGGCGCGGGCATCATGCTTGTTGAGCACGTTGCGCAGCACCCAGCCATAGTTGCTGGCGGTCAAGTCCATATACTCGGCATAGCCCTGCTCGGGCACATTGCGGTCCTGCAGCACCTCACCATAGATGAACAACTCCTCGCGCGGCACTGCCAACCTCAAGCCCTTGACGGCCTTGCGACCCATGGCGACGTCCCAGAAGTCGTTCTCGGGCGACTTGGGGTCACGCATCTCGTTCGGCAGACCGATGTGCTTGGCAGTGTCGTAGCGGAAACCTCTTGCACCGCAGGCCAGCACATCGTTGACATACTGCATGTAGTAATACTGGAAATCGGGGTTCTCGGTATTCACGTCGGGCAGCGTACCCATTTCGCCCGTCGTGCACTGGTAACGGTCGCTGTAATCCTTGATGGGCCACAGGCCGTTGGCGTGGAACAGGTTTTCGCGGCCATGCACGGCGCTGTCCAGGCGGGCATTGATCTGCGTGCGGTCGATAACGGTGTGGTTGGGCAGCACATCCACGATGACACGCAGCCCCAGGCGGGTCGCCTCGTCGCACATCGCCTTGAACTCATCACGCGTGCCCAACTGGTAGTTACCGATGGTCCAGTCCGTCGGCTGGTAGTGATAATACCACTTGCCGTGACCGAAGAGCTGACGACCGCCGCCTTCGCCCACGACACACTCGTTGATGGGCGACGTCTGCACGATGGTATAGCCCGCTGCCTTGATCTCGGGCAGGTGCTCCTTAATGGTGTTGAACGACCACGACCAAGCGTGAAGGATAATCTCGTTATTGCCCTGACCAGCCTCGGCAGCCGAAGCCATACCAGCCATCAAACCCATGACAGCAATCAGAACTGAGGAAATAATCTTTTTCATATACACTAAAAACTTTGATTAAACATCGCAAAGATAGTAAAAATATTATATGCTCGCTGCGCTCGCAGTTTAAAGTTTAGAGTTTAGTGTTTAATGAAGCATCCGCTGTAATGCGAGCTCACGCTCGCAGGTTAAAGTTTAATGTTTAAAGTTTAATGAGCATCCGCAGTGTAGAGACGCAAAACTTTGCGTCTCCCGTGCGGCAGGCTTCGTAGGGCCTCGCCTTGGCGTGGCCGTCGTGATGTTTCGGGAAGACAAGAAAGACAAGAAGGACAAATAAAACTTATTCATTGTCAACCAATAAATTGTCTTTATTGTCCTTCTTGTCTTCAAAAAATCCTTTGCGCCTTAGCGGCTTAGCGTGAGATAAAGGATGCGGATGCTAACTCCTAACTTCTAACTCCTAACTCACCACGTGCCGCTGAGCAGGTAGTTGATCAGGGCGGTCACGTCGCCGATGGCTACCTTGCCGTTCAGGTCGCAGTCGGCAGCAGGCGTTGAAGTGATGCCCGAGAGCAGCAGGTTAATCAAGGCGGTCACGTCACTGATGTTCACCTTGCCGTCGCCGTTCACGTCGCCACGCAGGCCAGCGTTCTTCTCGGTGAAGTAGCCCGGGTTGCTCGTGCCGCCGTCGATGTGGGCGTAGGTCTTGTCCTTCGGGTTAGAGGAACTGTAGGCCGTTCCCTTGCCGCCCACCAGGCTGTAGCATACGTCGAACATATAAGAGGATGACGTTACGGCTGCTGTGGTCCAGCCATCGCCAACATAAATGGTCCTCAAATTGTCACATTCATTGAACATGCATGACATGTTTGTCACTTTACTGGTATTGAAACCACTCAGATCCAACTGCTGCAGACCCTTGCACCAAGTGAACATGTAGGACATGTCGGTCACGTTGCTCGTGTCGAAATTGCTCACATCCAGGCTTGTCAAACCACTGCACCCGTCAAACAATTGCCTCATGTTAGTTACATTGGAAGTATTGAAGTGGCTCACATCGAGGCTGGCCAGCTCTGAGCAATTACTGAACATCCAGGACATATCAGTCACATAACTGGTATTCCAGCCGCTCACGTCAAGAGCAGTCAATTCATAGCATTCAGCGAACATGGCCGACATGTCGGTCACCTTGCGGGTGTCAAAGCCGCTCACGTCAACAGCGGGCAGCGCACCACATTCCCAGAACATACTTGCCATATTGGTCACCTCGCTGGTGTTCAAGTATTGCATGCCCTCAATGCTGGTCAGGTCGTACATCTCGGCAAACCAGTGATAGGTGCTCGTGGGACGTGCACTGGCGAACGAGGGATTGAAGACCACCTTGGTGACACCGTAGCTACTGCCGTCAGAATACCAGCCAGGATTATCCATGCCCGAGTTCAAGTCATAGGTCGTGCCCGGGCGGGTATTGCGCTGGGTGTCATAATAGAATTTCAGTGTTACAGATCCATTGTTCTCGGCAGACCTCTCGGCATACATCTGACGTCCATTATTGATAGTCACGCCCGACGTGCAGTTGGTCCCATTGGCTTTCTTCATCCATCGTGATGACGGGTCATAATAGCCACCCGCGGGTTCAACGATAAACAGACCATCATTCAACGTGAGACCGGCAAGGCCCCAAATGGTGTAGGACATTATCACGCTTGTCTCAGAACCTCTAATGGCCAGCGTCTCGCCACCGCTGCTACTGCCCATAATGCTATTACCCATCACAGTGCAACCGTCCTCAATGACCAGGGGCGCATTTAGTCTGACACTGATGTCACCACTGCCCATGTCCAGCGTTCCATTACCGTTGATGGTGGTCGCCTTTCTAACAATCAAGGGATAATAGTTGGCGACATCCAGGTGGTTATCGCCCACGAGATTGATGTAGCAGACATCGCCATCAAAAGTGCCATTCACACTGATGCCAGCAGCCGTGTTCAGGGTGATGTTGACATTATTGAGTGTCAACGTTCTGGTAGAGGGGTTGTAACTGGCCGTGCCGCTAACGATGCCGGGACCAGTGATGTTAGACGCATTCTTGTAAGTTACAGCAACACCACCCACCGACAGGCCATAGTCAACAGCAGTCAAGTAGCCCGGGTTGCTCGTGCCACCGTCGATGTGGGCATAAGTCTTATCCACATGGCTGGCGTCATAGGTCGTGCCCCGGCCACCGACAAGGTTCGTGCATCCCGAGAACATAAAATTGCCGGCAGTCACAGCAGGTATTGTCCAACCTGATCCTGCATAGATAGTCGCCAAGCGGCTGCAACCACGGAACAGGTAATTCATGTTTGTCACCCCAGCAGTGTTGAAGCTGGAAAGATCCACCATGGTCAGGTTGGAGCAATTAAAGAACATGTATTCCATATTCTTCAGATTAGGTGTCTGGAAGCCCGTCAAATCAAGACTGGTTAAGCCAGTGCAACCATAGAACATATAGCTCATATCCTGAGTATAAACAGTGCTCAGGTTACTCAAGCCTGTGATAGAAGTGAGATTGGTCATGCGGGCAAACCATGAGAACGTGCTCTTCGGATAAGCTGCACTGAACGAGGCATCAAAGACCACCTTAGTGACATTCTTATAAGTGTTATCGGTGTACCAATCAGGACTTGTTCCTACAGCATTCAGGCTGTAGGTCGTGCCCGGGCGGGAAGTGCGCTGGTCGTCATAATAGAACGTTAGCGTCGTGTTCGACGGCGTGTAGCAGGCATAATAATATGTATAGGCATCGGTGAGGTAGCCGGGGTTGCTGGGGCCGCCGTCGATGTGCGCGTAGTCTTCATCATAATGATTGGAATCATAAACCGTGCCCATACCGCCCACCAGACTCGTGCAATCATTGAACATCGAGCTTCCTGTAACTGACAGACTTGCAGTGGTCCATTGATTGCTCACGATGATGGTCTGCAGCGAAGTGCAGCCCTGGAACATTTGGCTCATATTGCGCACGTTGGACGTGTTGAAACTGCTCAAATCAAGCGTTATCAGCGATTGGCAACAAAAGAACATTGCGTTCATATCTGTCACATTCTGGGTGTTGAAAGATCTCATATCAATTGAATTCAAAGATTCACAATTGCCGAACATACCTCTCATAGTGGTCACGCTACCCGTGTCGAAGTGGCTCACATCGAGTTGTAATAATCGCTGACAATCTTGAAACATATATTCCATATTGGTCACATTACTTGTATTGAAGTTGGTCACATCGAGTTGTGATAATCGCTGACAAGCATCAAACATGCCTTCCATATTGGTCACATTACTTGTATTGAAGTGGCTCACATCGAGTTGTAATAATTGCTGACAATCATAAAACATATATTCCATATCGGTCACTTTGCTGGTGTTGAAATGGCTCACGTCAATTGCCCTTAAGTTATTGCATCCCTTGAACATGTTAGCCATGTTGGTCACCTCGCTGGTGTTCAGGTACTCAATTCCTGTGATGTCGTCCAAAAATATCATTCCAGCAAACCAATTATATGTGTTCTTTGGGCGCGCTGAGGCAAAGGATGGATCAAACACCACTCCGTTAATGTTCGAGTATTCATTGTCATCGGGGATATACCACTCCGGACCAATATTCATAAAAAAGTTACTAGACTCGATTATTTCAATTCCATAGGTGATTTCGGAATGGGACAGTCGCTGATGGTCGTTGTAGAACGTCAGGATTTGACGAGAGCCTAAGTCTTGTCCTTCTATCGTGAGTACCGCATAGGGTTTACTATTGTAATCCTGTGCACTGGTAAAATAGCCAGGATTGGATTCGCCTCCATCGATATGGGCATACTCTATACCATCTTGGTTAAAGTGATAGGCAGTGCCCATGCCTCCTACCAAGCTCCCACAAACCGCAAACATCCCGTATGCACTAGCAACATTTTCAGTAGTCCAGCCATCGCCCACAATGATCGTCTTGACATTGCTCCCACTGAACATACGGTCCATCTTCGTCACATTGCGCGTGTCAAAACTACTCAGATTCAACAGACGCTTTTCAGTATAGAATTCTCCAAACATGAATGACATATCGGTCACATTAGCTGTGTTGAAATGGCTCAAGTCAAGGTTTCCTATAAGATAGCTATCAGAGAACATATTAGCCATAATGGTCACCGCACTGGTGTTCAAGTAGTTGAGGCCCTCGATGGATTCTAATAGTAACTTATCGGCGAACCAGCGGCAGGTGCTCGTGGGACGTGCGCTGGCGAACGACGAATGAAAGACCACCTTGCGTACATTTTCATTGAGGTCCACATAGTCCCACGCTGGGCTATCGTTACCCGTGTTTAAGGCAAAAGTCTCACCCGTGCGACTGCTGCGCTGGTTGTCGTAGTAGAACGTCAACGTATTATTCGTCGACGTGTAGCAGGCATAGGCCTCGGCAGCAGCGGCACCGAGAGCACACATCACGGCCGTCACCAGGACGACCAGCCGAAGAAGTAAAGCTTTATTTTTCATAATATCATCAGTTAAATAGTTAATATCTGCCGCAAATATAGTATTTTTTTGATAAATATCAAACGTAGGCCTTAGGTTTTAGGCATTAGGCGTTCGTTGGCATCCGCAGTGTTTTTAAATGCGAATTACGCTAATTCAACTAATTACGCGAATTCTTATATTAAATTCGTGAAATCCGTAAAATTAGCGTAATTAGCGTTAGCCCCGCAGGGCAAAGCCTCACGCTAAGCTCTAATCTGCGAGCGCAGCGAGCATCAACGCGGATGCTATCAGAATATTCAGATTTATCAGTTGTTTATAAAAAGAACGCGGATGCTATGTTGTTTTGAGTTGTTTGAGTTGTTTTTTAAAAAACTAAGGACTAGGGACTATAAACTAAAAACTTTTACTTATATTTGCAGCCGTAATCAAAACTACAATCCTTTTTAAACCTGTAAGACATTAACAGAATCAAGAAAATGAACGAAATTGAAAAACTGCAACCGACGTGCATCTGGCGCAACTTCTATGCGCTGACGCAGATTCCCCGTCCCTCGGGACATGTAGAGAAAATCCAGCAATTCCTGCTCGACTTCGCCAAGAAGGTGGGCGTGGAGGCCTTCCAGGACCCCGCCGGCAACATCGTGATGCGTAAACCCGCTACTCCCGGTATGGAGAACCGCAAGTGCATCACCATGCAGGCCCACATGGACATGGTGCCCCAGAAGACGCCCGAGTCCAAGCACAACTTCGAGAAGGATCCCATCGAGCCCTACATCGACGGCGAGTGGATCAAGGCCCGCGGCACCACCCTCGGCGCTGACGACGGTCTGGGCGTGGCAGCCATCATGGCAGTCATGGAGGATAACACCCTCAAGCATGGTCCCATCGAGGGCCTCATCACCAAGGACGAGGAGACCGGCATGTATGGCGCCAACGACCTGCCCAAGGGCCAGATGAAGGGCGACATCCTGTTCAACCTCGACAGCGAGACCTGGGGCAAATTCGTCATCGGTAGCGCCGGCGGTATCGACGTTACCTGCACGCGTAAATACAACGAGGTGAAGACCGCTGCCGGCGACACCGCAGTGCGCATCACCTTGAAGGGTCTGAAGGGCGGCCACAGCGGCCTCGAGATCCATGAAGGCCGTGCCAACGCCAACAAGCTGATGGCTCGCCTGCTGCAACTCGCCATCGTGGACCACAAGGCCCGCCTCGTGAGCTGGCATGGCGGCAACATGCGCAATGCCATCCCGTTCAAGGCCGAGACCGTAGTCGTCGTTCCCGAGGATAACCTCAAGGGCTTGAAGAAGCTCGTCAAGACGATGAAGGCACAGTTCGAAAGCGAGTTCAAGTTCATCGAGGACACCGTAGACCTGACCATCAAGGCCATCGACCGTCCCAAGACGAAGATGGCGCTCGACGACCAGACGACCATCCTGCGTGCCCTGTATGCTTGCCACGACGGCGTCGTTCGCTTCATCCCCGCCTATCCCAACGTAGTTGAGACCTCGAGCAACCTCGCCATCATCGACATCGAGGACGGCAAGGCTTCTGTCAAGATTCTCGCCCGCTCGGCCCGTGAGGACATGAAGGACTACATCGTCAAGATGTTGATGACCTGCTTCCACCTGGCTGGCTTCAAGGTAGAGACCGGCGGTGACTACATCGGCTGGGATCCCAACCCCGACAGCGAGGCCCTGCACATGTTGCTCGACCTGTACAAGCAGCTCTTCAACGAGGAGGGCATCGTGCAAGTTGACCACGCCGGTCTGGAGTGCTCCATCATCCTGGGCAAGTACCCGCACATGGATGTCGTGAGCTTCGGTCCCACCCTGCGCAGCCCGCACACCACCATCGAGCGCGCCTACATCCCCGCAGCAGAACCCTTCTGGCGTCTGCTCGTCAAAGCCCTCGAGGAGGCTCCCGTCAAGAAGTGAGTAAATTTTTCTATTTCATAATTATTGCCGCAGGTCGCCGTGAGGCCCCCTGCGGCAATTCTTTTAATTGGAAAACAAGAAACACAACAAGCACAAACCATATGGTGCGCATCAATGATTAAAAACAACTCGAACAACTATCACAACAGAAAATAATCGTTGTAAGAGTTGTTTGAGTTGTCTTTAATTTTCAAAGGCGCGGAAGCCTTCAGATAATTCAGACCATTCAGTTGTTTTAAACAGTAGCGCAGATGCCCTTGTTGTCTTACTCACTGTCGGGGCGATACTCGAGGATGTCGCCAGGGGTGCAGTCCAGGGCGCGGCAGATGGCGTCGAGGGTCGAGAAGCGCACGGCCTTGGCTTTGCCGGTCTTGAGGATCGAGAGGTTAGCCACGGTGATGCCCACACGTTCGCTCAGCTCGTTAAGCGACATCTTGCGGCGGGCCATCATCACATCAAGATTCACGATTATCATAGCGCACCAGGGGATTTAGATGGTTAACTTCTGTTCCTCGGCAGCGTCATAGGCCAGCTTGTAGAGCATAGCCACGATGACTGCCACAATCGCATAGACAAACGGGGTGTCGGTCAAGCACCATTCATACTGGTCTGAGGCCGAACAGGCATAGCCCATGTTATCGCTGATGAACGAATGGATGGGCAGCACAATGGCCATAACCCACAACAGCACCACATTGGCATGATTAAAAATCGTTCCTCCCTTGAGATGCTTGAGGATGTTGAACACAAACGCAGCCATCAACCCCGCCAACGTGAGAATCAGGAGACGGTTGATGACAAACATGGTCAGCTTGCCGCCCATGTTCGGCGAGCCCCAGTTAATCACTCCATTACCGCTGCCAGTCGTCAAAACGAAATAGCTCTGAATGGCATAAAATGCCACCCACATGAGGGCGCAGATGAGTGCGAACACGCACACGATTGTCAGAACTTTTTTAGATGTCTTCTCCATAATGAAAAATTCTATTGATAATTAATTACGCCGCAAAGATATATCAATTTATCGAAAAACAATAAATATATCATGATATTTAAGAAATTTTAATTGTTTCACGAAACTCTCTTTGGAATTACATCTGCCAGCACACGCTCCATTACGGGCATGGAAAGTATTTTTTCAAGTTTATATACCTTATTAAAAAAATAATGCGTACCTTTGCAGCCTGTAAAACCAGTTAGCATAAAACGACTAATAACTAACTATATCAGTTTTTTTTCAAATTTTATGAGTAAAGAAAAGAAATTCATGACGTGTGACGGTAACCAAGCTGCCGCCCACATCAGTTACATGTTCACTGAGGTAGCTGCTATCTACCCCATCACTCCGTCATCAACGATGGCCGAGCACGTGGACGAGTGGGCCGCTGCTGGCCGCAAGAACATCTTCGGTGAGACCGTTATGGTACAGGAGATGCAGAGCGAGGGTGGTGCCGCAGGTGCCGTTCACGGTTCGCTGCAGGCTGGTGCCCTGACCACGACCTACACTGCGTCGCAGGGTCTGCTGCTGATGATCCCCAACATGTACAAGATTGCCGGTGAGTTGCTCCCTGGTGTGTTCCATGTTTCGGCCCGTACGCTGGCCAGCCACACCCTGTGTATCTTCGGTGACCACCAGGACGTAATGGCTACCCGCCAGACCGGTTTTGCCATGCTCGCCGAGGGCAGTGTACAGGAGGTGATGGACCTCGCTGGTGTTGCCCACCTGAGCGCCATTAAGGCTCACGTGCCCTTTGTCAACTTCTTTGACGGCTTCCGCACCTCTCACGAGATCCAGAAGGTAGAGGCTATGGATCAGGAAGACCTGCGTCCCCTCATCGACATGGAGGAGCTGGCCAAGTTCCGCAAGGGTGCTATGAATCCTGACAAGCCCGTTACCCGTGGTACTGCCGAGAACCCCGACGTATTCTTCCAGCACCGCGAGTCGTGCAACGACTACTATACCGCAGTTCCCGCCATCGTCGAGGACTACATGAACAAGATCAGCGAGATCACTGGCCGCAAGTATGGTCTGTTTGACTACTACGGTGCCAAGGATGCCGACCGCGTCATCATCGCCATGGGCAGTGTGACCGAGGCTATCCGCGAGACCATCGACTATCTGACCGAGAAGGGTGAGAAGGTCGGCCTCGTTGCTGTTCACCTGTATCGCCCCTTCAGCGCCAAGCACTTCCTCGCAGCCGTTCCCAGCACTGCCAAGCGCATTGCCGTGCTCGACCGCACCAAGGAGCCCGGCGCTAACGGCGAGCCCCTGTATCTCGACGTGAAGGACTGCTTCTACGGCACCGAGAA
>ONJS01000024.1:0-1144 GCA_900318205.1 uncultured Prevotellaceae bacterium
CCCCCTTCCAGGAAAAAATAAACAAACGGGAAGCCTAATGTCAGCAAAACGTGGTAATTTTGCGGGCTGAAAATGGCTATTGAAAATACTAATCATAGGAATTATAGGGCGCATGGGGCGATGTTGCTGGCCATGGTGCTGTTCGGGCTAATGGCGACGTTCTCCAAGGATGTGCTCACCCATGGCGGCATCACGGGGCCGCAACTGGTGGCGTTCCGTGTCATTGGGGCGGCACTGCTCTTCTGGCTCGGCTCTATCATCGTGCCGCAGCAGCGCATTGAGCGTCGCGACTTCATCAAGATAGCGGGAGCAGGCTTCTTTGGTTTTGCGCTGGCCCAGGGCGGCTACATCGTGGGCCTGAGTTACACCTCGCCCATCAACGCCACCATCGAGTTGACGACGATGCCCATCTTCACGCTCATCCTGTCGTCCATCCTGCTGCACGAGCGCATCACGCCACGACGGGCGCTGGGTATCATCATGGGCTTCACGGGAGCCGTGTTGCTGATTACGCGCACCACGGCGGGTGACGGAAGGCCGACCGACTTCAGGGGTGACCTGCTCATCCTTGTCTCCCAGGTGGGCTACGCCTTCTACCTGACACATTATTCACGGGTGATCCGCAAGTATGACGCCTTCACCTTTAACAAGTGGACGTTTACCTTTGCCAGCCTGTTTATCCTGCCCTTTACCCTACCCCATATCCTGCAGATTGACTGGCCGGGAATGAGCGCCAAAACCGCCTGCGAAATCATCTATATCGTCGCCGGAGCAACCTTCTTCACCTTCCTGCTCGTGGTGTTTGCCCAGCGACGCCTGCTGCCCACAACGGTGAGCGTCTATAACTACGTGCAGCCCTTTGTCGCTGTAGTCGCCAGCATGGCGATGGGACTTGCCATGCCACAATGGATGCACGCCGTGGCAGCCGCCCTCATCTTCACCGGCGTGTGGCTCGTCGTCAGTTCCCGCAACGCCCATCAACAAGGGCCATCATGACACAAAACATTACCGCACTGCGGGCGGGAAATTAAACAAAAATTTTCATTGGTGTCCGAGGAAAACAAGTGGGATTAATGTGAGTGTCCAAAAGTTGCCCTTAGGGCAACTACTCGGGGACGGTTTCTGTGTAACAAAATGCTTTGCA
>ONJS01000024.1:1158-44494 GCA_900318205.1 uncultured Prevotellaceae bacterium
CCAGAAGTAACTCTCGCCTATTACAGGGGGACGGTTCCTAAGTACGAAAAACACAAGCGTTTTTCATACATAGAAACCGTCCCCAAAGCAACCACCCAAGGTGGCTTTTGATACGCCCTTAAAGTAAGCCCCTTATCTAATCATTCCATCCAATTAGATCATACCGAGACCTTTATAATAGGAAACTGGATTTTCCCTGGACATTAATAAAAATATAATTTCCCGTGCGCAGCACGGTAATACTATCCGTACTATAGAAAGAATCAGAAACTGTAGAGGGAGCCGAAAGCGCCTTCCTGAATCTGTTGCAGCAATTCGGGATGTTGTATCAGTTGGAAAGCACTATACAGGGCTGCCGCTATACCAACGCCGACCGTGATAAGGCACCACAGCCTGGCAGATGCCGCCTTCTTGTTGGCACCGGCATAATCCCCGCTGTTGAACTTGTTCTTCACACCATTGGCCTGGACGATGGCAATAATACCTGTAATCAAGGTGATGAACCAAGCACCACAGCACAGGGTGGTAACCACCGTGGCGACAATCGACTCGGTAAGCCAGTTCTTGGGCATCATCTGATTGGGCTGGTTGGTGCTGGGGCCGTATTGAGGGGGTGCATAGGGCTGGTTGGGCGTATTCTGGCCGTAGGTCGTGGGCTGAGTGGGCTGTTGAGGTTGTCCACCGAAGGGAGGCACCTGCGGCAACTGCACCTCGCCCATAGGAGGCATCTGCGGCAACTGAGGATCGATACCTGGGGGGTTGAACGTCTGTCCCGACAATAGTGCCATCAGTTCAGGCACCTGGTTGGCAGATACCCAGCTGGGCATCCCCTCACACCACACGAGCGAATTGACAGTCAAGCCGTGCAGCAGCAATTCATTGGGTTCAAAGGGGCCGGCCTGCTGGCCGTTTTCTGCAATGTAGTATTTCATAATTCAAAGATTTTAAGTTGTTAGTTTCCAATCTGCAAATATAGTGCTTTTTTCAAAAAAACCTGTGATTTTTATCCAATTTTTAATCTTTAAGGCAAAAAAACTATTGGTGTCAGAGGAAAACAAGTGGGATTAATGTGAGTCTCCAAAAGTTGCCCTTTGGGCAACTACTCGGGGACGGTTTCTGTGTAACAAAATGCTTTGCATTTTGGACTCAGGAACCGTCCCCTCGAATCCGACCAGAAGTAACTCTCGCCTATAAACCGTCCCCAAAGCAACCACCCCAAGGGTGGCTTTTGATACGCCCTTAAAGTAAGCCCCCTTATCTCATCATTCCATCCAATTAGCTTATACCGAGACCTTATATAATAGGAAACTGGATTTTCCCCGGACACTGATAAAAAAAAACACATGCCGCAAAGTCATGAGAAACCTTGCGGCATGCTATAAAGATAGTCAGTCAAAACCTCAACAATGAGGCTAACAGCTAAAGCCTAATTAATCCTTGCACTTGGCGCAGATGAACTCGCGGTTCAGGCGGGCGATGTTGCTCAGCTTGATGTTCTTGGGGCACTCGGCGGCACAGGCACCGGTGTTGGTGCAGTTACCGAATCCCAGCTCGTCCATCTTAGCCAACATGGCCTTCACACGGCGCTTGGCCTCGGCACGACCTTGGGGCAGCAGTGCGAACTGGCTGACCTTGGCGCTGAGGAACAGCATGGCGGAACCGTTCTTGCAGGCAGCTACACAGGCACCGCAACCGATGCAGGTAGCACTGTCCATAGCCTCGTCGGCGGCCTCCTTGCTGATGGGGATAGCGTTGGCATCCTGGGCACCGCCCGTCTGGAAGCTCACGTAACCACCAGCCTGCTGGATCTGGTCAAAGGCGTTGCGGTTAACCATCAAGTCCTTGATTACAGGGAAAGCAGCACTGCGCCAGGGCTCAACGGTGATGGTGTCACCATCCTTGAAGCGGCGCATGTAGAGCTGGCAAGTCGTAGCACCCGTGGCAGGACCATGGGGATGACCGTTCACATAGAGAGAGCACATACCGCAGATACCCTCGCGGCAGTCGTGGTCAAAGACGACAGGCTCCTCGCCCTTCTCGATGAGTTGCTCGTTGAGGATGTCCATCATCTCAAGGAAGGAGGTGTCGGTGGGGATGTCGCGCATCTCGTAGGTCTCAAAGCGGCCCTCGGCATGAGCGTTGGCCTGACGCCAAACCTTAAGTTTGAAACTTATATTTGTATCCATTGTATTCGATGAATTTTAAAAGGGTGGTTGATTATGACTTATAGTTACGCGTCTGGACCTTGATGGCCTCGTAGTGGAGCGGCTCCTTGATGAGCGTGGGAGCGGTCTCATCGTTACCGTTGTACTTCCAGCAAGCGACATAGAAGAAGTTCTCGTCGTCACGCTTGGCCTCGCCTTCCTCGGTCTGATGCTCCTCGCGGAAGTGGCCACCGCAGCTCTCATGGCGGTTCAAGGCATCATAGGCGATCAGCTCACCCATGGTGATGAAGTCACGCAGGCGGAATGCCTTGTCAAGCTCAATGTTCATACCCTCTTGGGTGCCGGGGATGAAGAGGTTGGTCTCAAATTCCTTGCGCAGGTCTTTGAGTTTCTTCAATGCGGTCTCGAGGCTCTCCTTGGTACGGGCCATGCCCACGTAGTCCCACATCACGTTACCCAGCTCCTTGTGGATGCTGTCAACCGAACGTTTACCCTTGATGCTCATCAGGTTGTCCAGGTTGGCCTGTACCTTCTTCTCGGCAGCGTCAAACTCGGGGCTGTCGGTCGAGAAGTGAGGCACGGTAATCTGGTCGCTCAGGTAGTTCTGGATGGTGTAAGGCAGCACGAAGTAACCGTCGGCCAGACCCTGCATCAGCGCCGAAGCACCGAGGCGGTTAGCACCGTGGTCACTGAAGTTGCACTCACCGATGGCGAACAGACCCTTGATGCTGGTCTGCAACTCATAGTCAACCCAGATACCGCCCATCGTGTAGTGGATAGCGGGATAGATCATCATGGGGTTGTAGTACTTCACGCCGTTGATCTCGTTGGCGAGCTCACCGGGATTAACGTCGGTGATCTCCTCATACATGTCAAACAGGTTGCCGTAGCGCTGACGGATCACGTCGATACCCAGACGGTTGATGGCCTCGCTGAAGTCGAGGAACACGGCCTTGCCGGTGTTGTTCACACCGTAGCCCTTGTCGCAACGCTCCTTGGCGGCGCGGCTGGCCACGTCACGGGGAACGAGGTTACCGAAGGCGGGATACCTGCGCTCCAGGTAGTAGTCACGCTCCTCCTCGGGGATGTCACTACCCTTGATCTGGCCTGCCTGCAGTTTCTTGGCGTCCTCGATGTTCTTGGGCACCCAGATGCGGCCGTCGTTACGCAACGACTCACTCATCAGCGTCAGCTTGGACTGCTTGTCACCGTGAACGGGGATACAGGTGGGGTGAATCTGTACGTAAGCGGGGTTAGCAAAGTAAGCACCGTGGCGATAGCAAGCCATGGCAGCCGAGCAGTTGCAACCCATAGCGTTGGTGCTCAGGAAGTAGGTGTTGCCATAACCACCGGTGGCGATAACAACAGCGTGGGCAGCAAAGCGCTCCAGCTTACCGGTCACCAGGTTCTTGGCAATGATACCGCGGGCACGGCCGTCGATGATGACCACGTCGTGCATCTCATAGCGGTTGTAGCTCTTCACCTTACCGGCATGGATCATGCGGTTGAGGCTCGAGTAGGCACCGAGCAACAGCTGCTGACCGGTCTGACCCTTGGCGTAGAACGTACGGCTTACCTGGGCGCCACCGAATGAACGGTTGGCCAGCAGACCACCATACTCGCGAGCGAAGGGAACACCCTGTGCCACGCACTGGTCGATGATATTGTTGGACACCTCTGCTAAGCGGTAAACGTTGGCCTCGCGGGCACGGTAGTCACCACCCTTGACGGTGTCGTAGAACAAGCGGTAAACCGAGTCACCGTCGTTCTGATAGTTCTTGGCTGCGTTGATACCACCCTGTGCAGCGATCGAGTGAGCGCGGCGGGGAGAATCCTGGATGCAGAAGTTCAGCACATTGAAGCCCATCTCGCCCAGCGTGGCGGCTGCCGACGCACCTGCCAGACCGGTACCCACGACGATGATGTCGAGTTTACGCTTGTTGGCGGGGTTGACGAGTTTCTGATGAGCCTTATAGTTGGTCCATTTCTCAGCGATGGGTCCCTCGGGAATCTTGGAATCGATGGGCTGAGCGTTGATTTTTGTTTCTTCCATTTGTGTTACAAATTTTAAAAGGTTAATACTCAGCGATTAGAGGGCAAAGAACCAGGTAAAGTAGCAAGCCTCTACAGCAAACAGGATAAACACGATGGTGGCCCACCACTTGGAGATGCACTGCCAACGGGGAATCCAATGGTCGTTGGCGGTACCCAGGGTCTGGAAAGCGCTCCAGAAACCGTGGCTGATGTGGAACCACAGGGCAGCGAAGCCGATCAGATAAACGGGGAGCACCCACAACTGGCTAAAAGTAGCCTTCAGGTAGAACGTTCCGTTCATCACATGGTCACCCAGCATCTCGGGCAACTGCATCTTGGCCCAGAACTGCACGAGGTGCAGAATCAGGAAGCAGCAAACGATGAGACCGAGGACGAGCATGTTCTGAGAAGCCCACTCCACGTCTTTGGGTTTGGTGGTCACAGCATAGCGGTTATTGCCACGTGCCTTGCGGTTCTGCAACGTGAGAATGAACGCAAAAATGATGTGAATTGCAAAGCCACCTGCAAGGATCAACGTACCCAGCAGGGCATACCAATTAGCACCGAGGAACTCGCAGATGGCATCATAAGCCTCAAAGGAAATGAGTGCCACCGCATTCATCAGCGCGTGGAAAGTAACGAATAGGACAAGGAAGAGGCCAGTCACCGACATCAGCACCTTGCGTCCTACAGATGAATTAGTTAACCACATAAAAATTGATGATTTTTTAGTTATTAATTGAATTGATTGTTTTATTTATTAATGTTAATATCCTGCAAAGATAGTAAAAAATTCGGTAAAATGGACGTTTATGATAGTTTTTCATGATATCTGGCCATAAAAAAACCGCATTACCCCGATAATCAACGGCAATGCGGTAAAGATTATGTGCAATAAGTTAGCGACCTACAGGCTCACTTTTAGGCGCAGGTCATTGATATGGGATTCTCCCGGGGTGCCCACGACATTGCGGTCCTCAAGGATGCTGCGCACCAGGGGATCCAGTTTGGGATAAACCTCATTGAGGAAAAATTCCCACAGGTTATCGGCCTGGTCGGGGACGACTTCGGCTATCATGGCACGGATGCCCTGCTTGCCCTCTTCAATGATACTTTCCACATCCTGCTCCTGCTCGTTGCCCTCGACAACAGCAAGCATTGCGCGGGAGAGCACCTCGCTCAGGTGGCGCAGGACAAGTTGTGTCGCCTGCTGGGCATTCTCGGGAAGATTAGCCTTGCCGCCGCCCATCTGGAGCATCGCCTTGAGTTGGTTCATGCGACCGCCCAATTTGTCCCATGCTTTGCCCGAGAGCATCGCTGCCATGCCCGGTGTGGAATTGATGATGCGCTGGCGTCCCTGTTCGCGCAGGTCAGGACAATCGTTGGTGGCGGTAAGCCATCGGGTATCGATGTCCAGCGTGTGACGCTTGCGGTCCAGCGTTGCCGTGCGCAGGACAAAGGGGTAACAGATGGCCGAACCCGTTGCCACCTCGACAAGGCTGTCGGTGTGCTCGTCATTATACTGGGCGACAGCATCGGTCACATGCAGGTGGCCCGTGAAGACGGCGTGGATACCGGCCTGCATGAACTGGCGGGTGATATTGTCGTGGTCCTTGACGATATAGTTGGCCAGCAAACGGTCTTCCTGGTCAAAATGCTGCACCAGGTGATGGTGCATCATCGCAATGACCTGCTTGCCCTGACGGTGAGCCTGCTCGGCACACTCAATCACCCATTGCAGGGTCTCGGGCTTGATGCGTCCGCCGTTGTAATAAACATCAGCACTGTCGCCGCGGCTGGTGAGTCGGTTCATCTCGTCCATATTGCTGTCGATGCCGATGACAACCACGCCCTTGACGGGTTCACAGCAATAACTCAGCGAGGCGGGGTCACGGCGTGACTTCTCGCCATAGCCATAGTTGCGGTAAATCTGTGCAAATTCATCCCGCGTGACGGTAGCGGCAGGCAAAGTCTTGTCGCCGGCATATCGTTTGGCGTATGGATTATTGCAATCGTGGTTGCCGGGGATGACCAGGGGTTGGATGCCTTGGGCGGCCATGCGGTCGAGGTACTGCGCCACGCGTTCATGGCTCAACCGTTCACCGTTATAGGTAAGGTCACCCGTCAGCAGCACCAGTGCGGGTTTCAACGCAAGGATGCTGTCGGTGATGGAGTTCATGATGGCATCGCTCTGCGCCATCATTTTACTCTCAACGGCATCGGCGCGGTCAATGGCAGTGCCGGGCGTCACAAGTTCAGGACTCAGCAGATGAATGTCGCTGATCACAACAATGCGTTCCAGGTCCATGCGGGCCGTCGCATCCAGAGCAAACAGTGTGGACAATAACATGATGATGAGTTTTGTTTTCATAATTTTCCCTTGTGATTGCATAAATTGTGCCAATTTTTAGCCTTTAGCTGTTAGCCATTAGGCTTTAGGTGTTCCACTCCTAACTTCTAACTTCTAACTTCTAACTTCTAACTTCTAACTCCTAACTAACTCAAACCCTACTTGTTCTAAATGTGCCCAATAGGATGGATAAGACTTGGAGACCACCTCGGCATCGGCAATGATGAGTCCCGGGTAACGCACGGCGGCGGGGGCAAAGGCCATCGCCATGCGGTGGTCGTCATGCGAATCGATAACCGGGGGATTCTGACCGACAGCGACACGCTCGCCATACCACGAAATGGCATCCTCGCCCTCAATCTTCAACACATAACCCAATTTCAACAGTTCCTCGCGCAAGGCCTCGATGCGGTCGCTCTCCTTGAGGCGCAAGGTGCGCACACCAGTCATGCGGAACGACCGTTCCAACAGACATAGCAGTACCGCCCACGAGAGTACCAGGTCAGGCGTGCCAGCCATGTCGGCAAAGCAGGAGCAGCAACACCCGATGAAATGGCTTGAATCCAATGTCACTCCATGGGCGTCAAACCGTGTGTCAATGCCCAGTTTCCTGCCCAAATCCACCAGTCGGGCATCGCCTTGAATACTGTCTGAAGCCAGGCCTTCGAGGCTGAGTGACGACTCGGGCAGCAGCGCGGCAAGGGCATACCATGGTGCTGCTGCACTCCAGTCGCCCTCGACCATATAATCCTGGCCTGTATAACCATTGCCGACGGTAATCACGTTGTCCGTGATGTCCACTTGGGCACCCATGTCACGCATCACGGCAGCAGTCATGTGGATGTAGGGCAGCGAAACGATGTCACCCACAAGACGGATAGCGCCGCCACCGATGGCAGGCAGCACCATCATCACCGCCGAGATGAACTGTGAACTCACTCCGCCATTCATCTCAATAGTGCCACCATGCATTACAGTGCCCGATATGCGCAAAGGGGGATATCCTTCCGCTCCCAGGTATTCAATGCGGGCTCCTAACGAGCGCAAGGCATCGACCAGCACCCCGATGGGACGCTGACGCATCCTCTCAGTACCGTCAAGCGTGACGGTAACGCCCTCACGCGTAGCAAAATAGGCTGTCAGGAAACGCATGGCGGTCCCTGCCGCTCCCACGTTGATGTCTCCACCCTCACGACGGGAAAGAGCGTCAACCATCACCGCCGTGTCGTCACACCATGCGGGACGCGACACATGAGGTTCATCACCACACAGGGCGGCAATGAGCAGCGCCCGGTTGCTGATGCTCTTGGAGGTGGGCAATGCGATGGACCCGCTTGCCCGTTGCGGTGCTGTGAGCTGGATATTCATCAATTAAAAGCGGAATTATCCACAGGGACAGGTTCGATAAGGTCGCGGTAGAGTTTAAGTGAGTCGCTGGGCATCTGTTCGCTGCCCAGGATGCGCGGCATCAGGTCGAGCGTGAACTCGTAGGGCTTGTTCTTGAGCATGTGCTCGGTGCCAAAGGTTTCCATGTCGGGATTGATGGCATAGAGCAGATTGAGTGCGATACTCAGGAGGAAGGCATATTTAAACATGAACAGCAACGAGCCGCCCGCCTTATCGACAAATCCCAGATGGACAGAATCGAGCGTCCCCTTGAAGAGTTTCATCGCCAGCCTGATGATCACCATCACGATAAGGAAGGCAAAGGCCAGCGAAACGGTCTTGACGGTAATGCTCGACAGGGGCCAGTCGGCAGCACTGGGGACAAAGGCAAGAAAAATGTCCTTGGCCAAGTCTCCACACTTGTAACACAGCACGATGGCCACAACCCAGGAGACGAGCGACGAGAGTTGCCCGATAAACCCCTTGCGGTAACCCAATACCAGGCCACCCAATACAATCAGGATGATAATGGCGTCAATGATAGTCATATGCTTAAGTTTAGAGTCTTTTCGAAGGAAGGCAGCAAGCACATCAATCATCCGTCGGGAGGAGTATTTCGTCCAACCAGACGTCCTGATGGAACCTGCACAAGTCCACATAGGAGTCGATACCGGGAATAATGCCTGTCTCGCTGTATTGCCAGATGGTGTACTCGCCCTCCCAGTTGATTTCAGGTTTTTCGTTGGAATACCTGCCGATATAGAGGTGGTGCTTGTTGAATTGAGGAGCCAGATTCTTGTTGTAAAAGCCCATAGTACTGTAAATCATGGGCTGCACACCATAGTGTTTCTCAACAAGTTGGCAGAACTTTCCCACACTGTCAATCAACTGGCTGCGCGACCAGTTGCCGCGCACTTCCACGTCAACCATGGGGATGAGGTCTTGAACCGACTTCAAGGCAAACTTGGAGAAGTTCTCAAACTGCTCATCGATGGTAGAGGTGGATGTGATGTAGTGATAACTGCCCACCAGCAGGCCGAAACGGCGGGCCTGGGTGATGTTGTGGGCATAGTGCGGCGACCGATAGGTTGCGCCCTCGGTAGCCTTGATATAAACAAAACAGATATCCTTGTCGCTGCTCACCTTGGCCCAATCAATGAAGCCCTGGTAGCTGGAAATGTCGATACCATTATACTTGGCATCCGGGTTACGGGCAGGCACATCGGTACGCTTGCTGGCACTTTTGCTGTCAGTTTGGCACGCACTCAGCATCAATACCATCGCCAGCATAGTGAAGCACAGCCATGGTATTGCTGAGTGGATATGCCCTTTATCAGTCATTGTCGGCTGAACTCTTGTTGATCTTGCGACCCCGCTGCTGGGCAGCACGGATGCTGTCATTGCGTTGCGACTGGGTCATCTTGGAAGTCATGCTTGCTGCCTTGTTGGATTTATTGGTCTTCTTGGATTTGTTGGCAGCCTCTTGGCGGGCCTTCTGGGCTTCGGCTTTACGCTTGGCCTTAGCCTCGGCAGCCGCTTTTTCTTTTTCAGCCTTAGCCTTTTCGGCTTTCAGCCTTTCGGCCCTGGCTTTTTCAGCTCTCTCGGCTTTCTCTTTTTCAGCCTTAGCTTTATCGGCCTTTTCTTTTTCAGCACGGGCTTTGGCAGCTTTGGCTCGGTCGGACTTCTCCTTATCAGCCTTGGCTTTCTCCTCCTTGGCCTTAGCCTCTTCCTCGGCTAATTTTTTCTGGCGCTCTTCGACCTTCTTCTGCTTAGCCGCTTTCTTGGCATCCTCTTCTTTCTGCTTTTCGGCCTTAGCCTTTTCTTCCTTTGTCATGGGCTGCTCCATCAGCGTGGCGGTGGTAGGCTTAGGCTTGTTGCGGTCCACGGCATCCTTGACACTCAATTTAGGCTTGCTCTTGCTGGGCCTGTAGAGGATGTCGTTCAGGGAATGTCCCTTGTTGAAGCGGCTCAAGTCCACTCTTCCAGTGATACCGTTGACACGTCCACTCTCGGAGTACTGCCATAGAATCCACTTCACGCCGTTGATGTTGGGCTTATCTTCAGTCCTGCTATACTTGGCAATAAAGATGGGATAGTCGGCAAAAGCTTTTCCCAAGTTATTCCTGAAGAAGCTCTCATATGTGTATATGATGGGCTTGCAGCCGTAATAGTCCTCAACCATCTTGGCAAAGACCTTGAGGCTATCGCGCAACTGCTGGGCAGTCCATTGCTTGCGCACCTCGACATCAATGACGGGCAGGAGGTCCTGCTCTTCACGGATAGCCGTGCTGGCAAAGTTCTTGAACTGGTTGACAACGCTGGACTTGTTGGTCAGGTAATGGTAACTACCCACTTTAAAGCCTGCCTTGCGGGCATTGTGCAGGTTCTGCTTGTAGCGCTCATCCACCAGGTCGCTGCCCTCGGTCGCCTTGATATAGACATACTGAATCTTGGGGTCCTTCTTCACCACGTCCCAATTGATGACGCCCTGATGCTTGGAGACGTCAATACCGTTGTAGTTCTTGTCAACTACAGGGGGCGCTTGAATCTTAGCGGGCTGCTCGGGAGCGGCTTTGTCGTCCTGCTTATTGCCCTGCTTGTCATCCTGCTTGACGGCAGGAACAGCAGCCTTGTTATCCTTAGTATCACCCGATTTGGGGGCAGTAGTCGTCTGCTGTTTGTTGTCTTTTTTGGCCACAGCGGCGGCAGCAGCGGCCGACTTATCGTCTTTCTTGCCGGCTTCTGTTTTATTGTCACTCTTATTCTTGTCGGTGGACTGTTTTTTCTTGTCAGTGTTGTTTTTCACGCGTTCGCGGGTGGGTTTGGTGATGTCGGACTGCTGGGGCATAGCAAATCCGTCCACGGGCATGAGCGTGAACAAGAGGGTTATCAGTAGTGAAAAGAATGCCGTCTTGCGTAATATCTTAAAATTCATTGCTATCGTTGTTTTCAAAGTAAAGGTGGCTGCAAAGGTAGTAAAAAGTTTTCAGTTTGGAAATCCCCTTTTCAGTTTTTTATGTAAAGATCTCCAAAAGGCCATCTCTCCAACGGGATTCTACCAGCCGATAAACCAGGAGCCACCTTGATACAAAGAGGATTAAAAACAGGAATAACTATCATAAAAAATCAAAAATGCGCCTTTTTGGACCTTGATTTCAACAATAATCATTATCTTTGTAGGTTTATCAATCAGACCAAAGGCATAAACAACATCAAGATATGGCAAAGAAAAGCGGATTACAATCGTTGAGACAGGAACGTCGGGAATACCACGACAGGGTCATTAACTTCTACAATGAGCAGGGCGAGGCACCGTTCAATTACAAGCAGGTGTCGGCAGCCGTGGGAGCCAACACTCCCAAGCGCCGCACGCTCATCGTCGATATACTGGAGCAACTCGCTGCCGATGGCTTCCTTGTTCAAGTGGCAGCCGGCAGCTATAAGGCAGCCAACCGTTCATCGGTGGCCGAGGGCATCTTCATTCGCCGCAGCAACGGCAAGAACAGCGTGGACACCGCCAGCGATGACGGATTGCCCATTATGGTCGCTGAGCGCAACTCGATGCACGCCCTGAACGGCGACCGCGTGCTGGTTCACATCAGCGCAGCCCGTCATGGCATGGAGCCCGAAGCCGAAGTCGTAAAAATTCTGGAACGCAAGGAACAAGTGTTTGTGGGAACCTTGCAGGTATTGAAATATTTTGCCCAACTGGCTACCGACAGCAAGTTCCTCGCCACCGACATCTTCATCCCGCTGGATAAACTCAAGGGCGGCAAGACAGGCGACAAGGTGGTCGTCAAGATTGTCGAATGGCCCGAGGATGCCAACTCCCCCATCGGCGAAGTCATTGATGTGCTGGGTGTAGCCGGCGAAAACAACGCCGAAATCCACGCCATCCTTGCCGAGTTTGGACTGCCTTACAAATATCCCGAGAACGTCACCGAGGCCGCCGAGGCCCTTGAACCCGGTATCACGCCCGAGGAAATCGCCAAACGTCGCGACATGCGCGGAGTGACCACCTTTACCATCGACCCCGCCGACGCCAAGGACTTTGACGATGCCTTGTCAATCGAAAAACTCAAGAACGGCAACTGGGAAATCGGCGTCCATATCGCCGATGTGAGCCACTATGTAACGCCCGGCTCTATTATCGACAAGGAAGCCTATGAACGTGCCACATCGGTCTATCTGGTGGACCGCACGGTGCCCATGTTGCCCGAGAAACTGTGCAATTTCATCTGCTCACTGCGCCCCGATGAGGATAAACTCACCCACTCGGTCGTCATGGAAATGGATGCCGAAGCCAAGGTGAAGAAATATAAAATCTGCCACACCGTCACCCGCAGCAACAGGCGCTTCTCCTATGAGGAGGCCCAGCAGATCCTGGAGACAGGCAAGGGAGACCTCGCCGAGGAACTCGCCGTGCTCAACGAGATGGCCAAGCAGTTGAGAAAGCGCCGCTTTGAGGAAGGCGGCTCGGTCTCCTTCAACCGCGAGGAAATCAAATTTGACATCGATGAACAGGGCAAGCCCACCGGTGTCCACGTCCATGTGGCACAGGATGCCAACAAGCTTATTGAGGAGTTCATGCTGCTCGCCAACTGCAAGGTGGCTGAACACATCGGCAAGGTGCCCAAGACCAAGACCGCCAAAGCCTTTGTCTATCGTGTCCACGACCAGCCCGACCTGGACAAGCTGCAGAACTTTGCCGACATCGCTGCCCACTTTGGCTACAAGGTGCGCACCAAAGGATCCGGCCGCGACATCAACAAGTCCATCAACAAGATGCTGGAACAGGCCAAGGGCAAACCCGAAGAGGAGATGCTCGCCATCCTGGCCATCCGCTCGATGGCCAAGGCCATTTACAGCGCCACCAACATCGGCCACTACGGTCTGGCATTTGACTACTATACCCATTTCACCTCACCCATCCGCCGCTATCCCGACTTGACGGTACACCGCCTGCTTGACAAGTATGCCGAGGGAGAGAAGAGCGTGGATCCCGTTAAACTCGAGGACCAGTGCAAGCACATGAGTGCCCAGGAACAGCTTGCTGCCAATGCCGAGCGCGCCTCCATCAAGTACAAGGAGGTCGAGTTCATGGGACAGCGCCTGGGTGGCGTGTTCACGGGCCACATCTCGGGTGTAACCGAGTGGGGTCTGTATGTGGAAATCGACGAGACCCACTGCGAGGGTCTGGTAGGCATCCGTGGCCTGGACGACGACTTCTATGAGTTTGACGAGAAGAACTACTGCATCCGCGGACGCCGCCGTGGCCGTGTCTATCGTCTGGGAGATCCCATTACCATCCAGGTGGCACGAGCCGACCTCATCAAGAAACAACTCGACTTTGTAATCGTTGACGACGAGAACCCCGCTAACAGCCACCGCATTGACCGCGAGCCCATTACCGAGCAGAACAGCCGCAGCATGAGCGGCCGACTCTCACGTGACGAGCGCCAGCGCATGCAATACGAGGGCGGCAGTGCCTCACGCCGCCAGCAACGCGGCGCCCGTGGCAACAGCACGCGACGCCAAGCCAAGGAGGCAAGGGGTGCTAAAGCAGGCAGGGGCGGCAGAGCGGGCAAACCCAGCCGTTCAGGCAAGCCTCGCGGACGCAAGAGGTAGGAATAAGCCTTTAGCTGATAATCTTTGTGACAAGTAAAAAACCAAGTGAACCCACTCGTTCAACATAAGGTAAAACTCGAGACGCTGGGCTGCAAACTCAACTTCTCGGAGACCGCCACCATGCAGTCGTTACTCGCCGAACAGGGATTTGTTCCTGTTGCTAAAGGCGAGGTTCCCGACGTGTGCGTAGTAAACACGTGCAGTGTGACAGCCCTGGCCGACAGCAAGTGCCGACAGCACATCCGGCACCTCATCCGCCAATATCCTGATGCCCTGATGGTTGTGACGGGGTGTTATGCCCAACTCAAGGGAAAGGAAATCGCTGAGATTCCTGGTGTAGATATCGTGCTGGGTAGCGAGCACAAGGCCGACATCGCTCAGTATGTGACCCGATGGTTCGAGGATCGCCAAGAACGTCTGGAGGTAACACCCTCGCTGGACATTCACACGTTTTCACCCTCATGTGACCGCGGTGACCGCACCCGTTATTGGCTCAAGGTGCAGGACGGCTGCGACTACTGGTGCAGCTATTGTACCATCCCCGCTGCCCGAGGACGTAGCCGCAGCGGCACCATCGCCCAACTCACTGCCCAAGCCCGCGAGGTTGCTGCCGAGGGTGGCAAGGAAATCGTTATCACAGGTGTGAACATCGGCGACTTCGGCAAGAATACGGGCGAGCAATTCCTCGACCTGCTGAAAGCCCTTGACGACATCGAGGGTATCGAGCGATACCGCATTTCGTCAATCGAGCCTGACTTGCTGACCGACGATATCATCGACTTTTGTGCCAGTTCACGAGCCTTTATGCCTCATTTCCACATCCCGCTGCAGAGCGGTAGTGACCCCGTGCTGAAGCTGATGCGCCGGCACTATGACCGCCAACTGTTTGCCGACAAGGTGGAGCGTTGCCGCGAGCTGATGCCCGACTGCTTCATCGGTGTAGACGTGATGGTGGGCACACGAGGTGAGACGCCCGAACTGTTTGAAGACAGCTATAACTTCATCGCTGGACTCAACGTGCAGCACCTGCATGTATTTCCCTATAGCGAACGGCCCGGAACGATGGCATTGCGCATCCCCTATATCGTCACCCAGCAGGACAAGCAAGAACGTGCCGCACAGATGATTGCCCTTAGTGATAAGAAACAAGCCGATTTCACCCGTCACTACCTGGGCACTGTGCGTCCCGTGCTGATGGAGCATGGCCGTGGCAAGGGGATGATGCACGGCTTCACCGACAACTACATCCGCGTGAATGTGGAGCCCGACATGAGCCTCGCCAACCAGATCGTGAACGTGAAACTATTGACCCTGAATGATGACCTGAGCGTCGATGCCCAGGTAATAAGAGAATGAAAAAAGTTGCTGTTATCATATTGAACTGGAACGGTGCCAAACTGCTGCGCCGTTATCTGCCTACAGTGATTGCAGGCACCGACGATTCTATTGCCGACATCATTGTTGCCGACAACGGGAGCACCGACGACAGCCTACAAGTGCTTGAACAGGAATTCCCGCAGGTCAAGGTACTGAAGTTTGACACTAACTACGGCTTTGCATTGGGTTACAACCTCGCTATCGAGCAAACAATGTACCCCTACACGGTGCTGCTCAACAGTGACGTTCGCACCCCACAGGGCTGGCTCAATCCCCTGCTGGATTATATGGAAACCCACCCCGAGGTGGGTGCCGTGATGCCCAAACTGCTGCATGACCGACAGGACGGCAAGCAGATGTTTGAATATGCCGGGGCGGCCGGCGGTTATATCGACTGTCACGGTTACCCCTATTGCCGTGGGCGCATCTTTGAGTTCCTGGAAGAGGACAAAGGGCAATATGACGATGGTCCTAAGAGCGTCTTCTGGGCCACGGGGGCCTGTCTGATGGTGCGCAGCCGGTTGTATCAGGACGTCGGCGGATTGGACAAGGACTTCTTTGCCCACATGGAGGAAATCGACCTGTGCTGGCGCATTCGCCTGGCAGGTAATGACCTGATGATGGTGCCGTCGAGTCACGTTTATCACCTGGGCGGCGGCAGCCTGCCCCAGGGCAACCCCCGCAAGACTTACCTGAACTTCCGCAACAACCTGCTGCTGTTGCACAAGAACCTGCCCCATGACGAGGGCAAGCGCCTGCTGTTCATCCGTCGGTTGATGGACACGCTGGCCTTTGGCATGGCAATCGCCAAATTCCACTTCGGCGATGCGTGGGCCATCATCCGTGCCCACTGCGACTTCCGCAAGATGAGGAAAAACTACACCTCGCAGCCTGCTGTCAACCTCTTGAAGCAGTTGCCCGAGGAGCGCGTCAACATCATCACTGCTCACTACCTGCGTGGCATCAAACTTTTCACCGATCTGAATATTGAATCATCCAGTCGTTAAAGTCGCTAAAAGACCTTAATGACGTTAACCAACAATAGAATTATGAAAAAGCTAGGATTCGGACTCATGCGTCTGCCGCTGGTCAACCCCGACGACCAGACAAGTATTGACATCGAGAAGTTCAAGGAGATGGCCGACAGGTTCATCGAGCGGGGCTTCACCTACTTTGACACCGCCTATCCCTATCACGGGGGCAAGAGCGAGGAGGCATTCCGCGAGGCAGTGGTGAAACGTTATCCACGCGAGGCCTTTACCGTTACCAGCAAGATGCCCGTGTGGGCCATCAATGAGGAGGGCGACCTGGAGCGCATCTTCAACGAGCAACTCGAGCGTTGCGGTGTGGACTACTTTGACTACTACTGGTTGCACGCCCTCAACCACGAGCGTGTCAAAGCATTGAAAAACATTGACGGCTGGAGCTTTATCGCCCGCAAGAAAGCCGAGGGCAAGATACGCCACATCGGGTTCTCGTTCCACGACGACTCAGCCCTGCTGGCCCAGATTCTGGAGGAGCACCCCGAGGTCGAGTACGTACAGCTGCAAATCAACTACCTCGACTGGGACAGTCCCGCCATCGAGTCCAGAACCTGCTATGAACTGTGTGAGAAGCATGGCAAGCCCGTCATCGTCATGGAGCCTGTCAAGGGCGGTTCGCTCGCCCGTGTCCCTGAGGCCATTGATCGCCTGTTCAAGGATTACAACCCCGATGCCAGCGCTGCCTCATGGGCCATCCGCTACTGTGCTTCGCTGCCTAACGTGATGATGGTATTGAGCGGCATGAGTACCATGGAGCAACTCGAGGATAACACATCCTACATGCAGGACTTCCAGCCCCTCAACGACGAGGAGCAAGGCATCATTGCCCAGGTGACCCAGGTCATTCGCGATGCTATCGCTATTCCCTGCACTGCCTGCCACTACTGCTGTGATGGCTGCCCTCAACAGATTGCCATTCCCGAGTACTTCAACCTCTACAACACTCAGCAACAGTTCCCCGAGCAGAAGAGCAACTGCAAACTCTACTACGACCTGGTGTCTAAGAACCACAGCAAGGCCAGCGAGTGCATTGAGTGTGGCCAGTGTGAGGCCCAGTGCCCCCAGCACATCGACATCATCGACAACCTCAAGC
Organism: uncultured Prevotellaceae bacterium; assembly: GCA_900318205.1. Taxonomy (GTDB): domain Bacteria; phylum Bacteroidota; class Bacteroidia; order Bacteroidales; family Muribaculaceae; genus Sodaliphilus. The sequence continues at coordinate 18,235 of ONJS01000024.1, forward strand.
TCGTCGTTCAAGCCTTTGAGGAGCAATCGTGAATTGTATCATCTGGCGTGCATTAACACGATGATTGTTTCAAGCGTGAGGTCCGCAATGCCCTCACTCTTGTTACAGACATCGCGATGACATCTCCTTGTTAAGCAGTGCCATTGAAATCATAAAATGGGTTAAAACTATTGACAAAGGCTTCTTGATGTTGTAATTTTGCACAATATTGAGGGTTATGTCCTGTTTAATCCCCATATCATCATTGAAATGAGATGCGTGAAGCTGCATCTCTACAAAACATTTAAAATATGGCTAAAGAAGAAAAGAAAACTCAAGTCGAGAACAAAGTAAAGGAAAAGGTGACTTATCCACTGACAAAGATCAATTTTATTCTGATGGGCATCTGCCTGTTATTGATCATCATCGGCTTCTGGCTGATGGCTGGCGACGCCAATGTGGGCGACACTTTCAACAAGAACCTGTTTGAGAGCAGCCGCGTGACCACGGGTCCCATCATCGCCTTCCTGGGCTTCGTTCTCATGGCATTTGCCATCATTTACCGCAAGAAAGACAACAAGCACACCGACGACAACACCAACGTAACAGAATAAGCACTCAGCAGTATGGATCTGTTACAAGCAATTATCATTGCCATTGTGGAAGGACTCACCGAGTTTCTTCCCGTGTCGTCAACCGGTCACATGATCATCGCCCAGAACCTGCTGGGTGTTCGTCAAGGTGACAGCTTTGTGCATGCCTTCACCTTCATCATCCAGTTTGGAGCCATCCTGTCGGTAGTGGTACTCTATTGGAAACAATTTTTCCGTCTGGACCACACTCCTGCACCCCAAGGCGCTTCGTCATGGCAGCGTTTCAAACACAAGTGGTACTTCTACTGGCTGTTGCTGGTGGGTGTGGTGCCGGCTGTCGTCATCGGTCTTGCCGCCAAGAAGTCGGGACTCCTCGATTGGCTGCTCGACAGTGTCCTGGTGGTCGCTATCATGCTGGTGGTTGGTGGCGTGTTCATGCTATTCTGCGACCGAATCTTCAATAAGGGAAGTGAAGACGTCAAGTTGGATGAACCCAAAGCATTCAAGATAGGTCTTTTCCAGTGCATATCTGTTATTCCCGGAGTGAGCCGAAGCATGGCCACCATTGTAGGCGGTATGTCACAGAAACTCACCCGCCGCAAAGCCGCAGAATTCTCATTCTTCCTGGCTGTGCCCACCATGGCTGGCGCCACATTGCTGGATCTGGTGGATTTGTTCAAGGAGAATGCCGATTGGGCGACGACCCACAATATTATTGTCCTGATCGTGGGCTGTGTAGTCGCATTTATCGTGGCACTACTCGCCATGAAGTGGTTTGTGAATTTCTTGACCAAGTACGGCTTTAAGGCTTTCGGTTGGTACCGCATCATTGTCGGTGTCATCATTCTGGCCTTGCTGGCAAGTGGTCAATCATTACAGATGGTCGACTAAGGATCAAGAGAATAAAAAATGCTAAACCCGATAGAAGGCGAAATATTCTGCATCGACAAACCGCTGAGGATGACCTCCTTTGCCGCGGTCAAGAAAGTGCGTGCTGTTCTGCGCACCCATCTGGGAACCCGCCAGGTCAAGGTGGGCCATGCCGGCACCCTTGATCCGCTGGCAACTGGCGTGCTGATGCTCTGCACCGGTCATGCCACCAAGCGCATCGATGAGCTGCAGGCTGGCGTCAAGGAGTATATCGCCGACCTCAGGCTGGGGGCCACAACGCCCAGCTATGACCTGGAAACCGAGGTGGATGCCACCTACGAGTGGCAACACATCGACCGGGACATGATCGACCGTGTGCTGCAGGAGCAGTTCACAGGCAGCATCGAGCAGGTGCCGCCATCGTTCTCGGCCTGCAAGATTGACGGCAAGCCCGCCTACAAACTTGCACGCAAGGGGCAGGACGTGGAAATCCGTCCCAAGACGCTGGTCATCGACGAGATTGAGGTGCTGCAATGCGGACTGCCTGCCGAGCCCACGCTGCAGATACGTGTCGTGTGCAGCAAGGGCACCTATATCCGCGCCCTGGCACGCGACATCGGTGTAGCCCTGGACAGCGGTGCCCACCTGACGGGCCTGCGCCGCACTCGCGTGGGTGACGTGACCATCGACCAATGCCTCACTCTCGATGCTCTGGTTGAAAAACTGGACAACGAGACCTATGTTTCGCCCGAGCAGGCTGCTGCCGAACGGCTGGAGCGTGAGCGCATCGAGAACCGCGAACGTGCCGCCCGTCAGAAGGCCGAACGCGCAGCCCGCAAGGCCGAGAAACACCACTGTGACGCACCACCCAAGCGTACCTCACAGATTAAGTAAGCTTTTTAGCTTTTGCACTGACAAAAAAGAAAAAATAGAAATAATAACACTTAGCACCTTGGCGGCTTTGCGTGATGCCAACAAGGCGATGCTAACCAAAAACTTATAACAATTATGAAACTTTCAGAATTCAATACCCGGATGCCCGAGGAACTGATTGCCTCACATCCCAGTCCCGTGCGTGACGAATCCCGTCTGATGGTGTTGCACAAGAAAAGCAACCAAATCGAGCACCGAGTATTCAAGGAGATTCTTGAGTATTTCAACCCCCATGACCTATTCGTATTCAACGACACACAGGTATTCCCCGCCAAGTTGTTCGGTAACAAGGAGAAGACGGGTGCCCGCATCGAGGTGTTCCTGCTGCGTGAGCTCAACCCCAACAACAAGTTGTGGGATGTGCTCGTGGAGCCTGCCCGCAAAATCCGCATCGGCAACAAACTGTACTTCGGTCTTGACGACTCGATGGTAGCCGAGGTCATCGACAATACCACCTCTCGCGGCCGCACCCTGCGTTTCCTCTACGACGGCGACCATGACCAGTTCAAGAAGGACCTGTATAACCTGGGTAACACACCGTTGCCTTACTATATCCAGCGCGAAGCCGAGCCCGAGGACGCCGAACGCTACCAGACCATCTTTGCCAGCAAGGAGGGTGCCGTCGTTGCACCTGCAGCGGGACTGCACTTCTCACGCGAGCTGATGCGCCGCATGGAAATCCGCGACATTGACAGCGAATTCCTCACGATGCACATCAGCCTGGGCAGCTATCGCGACATCGAGGTCGAGGACCTGAGCAAGCACCGCATGGACAGCGAGGAGATGGACGTCAGCGTCGAACTCGCCGAAAAGGTCAACACCCTGCGCGACGGCGGTAACAAGGTTTGTGCCATCGGCACATCGGTACTGCGTGCCTTTGAGACCTGCGTGGGCATGAACGGACACATCAAGCCCTTCGGCGGCTGGTCCAACAAGTTCTTATTCCCGCCCTATGAGTGCACGACCTGTGACGCTCTGGTCACCAACTTCCACATGCCCTACTCCATCATGCTGATGGCAGCAGCAGCATTTGGCGGTTATGAGCAGACGATGGAGGCCTATCGTGTAGCCATCGAGGAGAAATACCGCTTCGGTGCCTACGGTGACGCCATGCTCATCATCAACGACTGATTTCAGACACGTCATTCCACACAATTATCTCCACTACAATGAAAAGGGTGGCCCTACATGCACTGGTGTTGGCAGCGGTACACCCGGCACTGGCTCGCAATAGCGTCATCCGCCTGTGGAACGACGGTGTCTGGCTTCATGACATTGACAAAATGGAACTCAACTAAACATAACCAAATACAAAATACAGCCCCATGCAACCCGTCAAAATAGCCATCATCAGTGACCTGCACGTCATGGTTCCCGAACTGCTGGTCAACGAGGGTACCGCATTTGAAGAATACCTGGCACGAGACCGTAAGATGCTGCGGGAGAGTGTCGAGATTCTTGATTCCCTGATAGTTAGTATCCTTGAACTCAAGCCTGACCTCGTGCTGGTGACCGGTGACCTCACCAAGGACGGCGAACGCGTGAGCCACGAACTGGTGGCGTCACAGCTCGAACGCCTCACCGACGCCGGCATCCAAGTCCTTGTGGTTCCGGGTAACCATGACATCAACAACCCCGATGCCAAGGTATTTGACGGTGACACCGCCACATCTACCGACACCATCACACGTCGTGAGTTTGCCGCCATCTATCGCCATGCGGGCTACGACACCCGTTCGCGCCGTGATCCCGACTCGCTGAGCTACTGCTGCGACGTGACCGATAGCCTGTCCATCCTTGCCATTGACGCCTGCATGGACCGCTTCAATACATTCGTCTCCCGCGGTGACGCCAGGGACCACTGCAAGACCAGCGGCCACCTTGAACCTTCTACCCAGCAGTGGCTTGTCAAGCAAGCCGAACAGGCAACTGCCGCCGGACGACGCGTCATCGCCATGATGCACCATCACCTGGTACCCCATTTCCACATGGAGGAGACGCTGGCATCACCCTATATGGTCGATGATGCCGGGCAGCTCTGTCAACGTCTCATTGAGGCGGGTGTTCATGTCATCTTCACGGGCCATCTCCACATCAGTGACATCAGCCAGGTGAACCTCCAGCCCGGTACCATGGTAGAGATTGCCACGGCAGCCGCCGTGGGCTATCCCTGCCAGTGGCGTGTCGCCACCTGCTATCCTGCCACTGGAAAGATGCAGCTGTACACCCGCACACTATTCAGCCTGCCCTCAAATCAGGATTTCGGCGAGACGGCGCGTGGCGTGTTCACCGACAGCATCCCCACCATCACCAACGGTGTGCTGACCAGGTATTGGCCCGAAATCAGCCAAGCCATCGAGAAATACCGCCACGAGCACCCCATCATGATGCGCTTTGTGAAACTCCCCGACTCGCCACAAGGCATTGCCGACATGCTGCTCAAGCACCTGCAGAAACCCGTCACAAGGGCCTATATCGCCTTTGCCGAGGGCAACGAGGGCACCATGGGCGACAACAAGCAGCTCGTTGAAGAACTTATCGACGGCGTGGACCGCATTGTGGACGAGACGGTTTCCGGTATCCTGAAGCCTTTTGCCAAGGCCGCACTGCGCCTGCGCATCTACAACATTGCCAGGCTTGTGCTGCGCAGCATCCTTGAGGATCGCAACGACATCGGCACCAAGCACGAGACCGTCATCAACGACCACACAGCCATCATCAGCTTCTAATCAGGACGCTTCGCACAGTTGGCTAATTTACGACAATCTGCAAGTGACTGCTTCCAATAGGGAACTATTGTCTTTCAGCCTAACAAATGGTTGCAAATAATCACTTTTTTCTACTGAAATACATAGTTTTAGTATCATTTTGTCCAAATAAATGCCCTTTTGTTTGGTTTGATAAATTTTACTACCTACATTTGCAAATACATTAAGATTAGCATCTTATCAAAAATTGTGATATAATTATGAGTGCCCCCAAGATTGAACTAACTTCCCGAGAGAAGGAAGTACTAGAACTGCTGTCAACAGGCTATAACAGCAAAGAAATCGGAGAGAAAATTTTCATCTCCTCCAACACTGTAGAATATCATCGCAAGCAGTTGCTTCGCAAAACCAACTCGCGCAACGTAGCGGAACTGATTGGTAAAGCTTACCGCACAGGCCTGTTGAAAATCAACAGCTAACATCATCGTAAATAACCTCATCAACAGCTGCGTGCCCAACGACGCAGCTTTTTTTTAGCATTTCCCCAAAAAACTTAGGGTGTCCGGGGAAAATCTAGTTTCCTATTATAACGGTCCCGGTATAAACTGATTGGATGGAATGATCAGATAAGAGGCTTACTTTAAGGGCGGATCAAAAGCCACCCCTTGGGGTGGCTACTTTGGGGACGGTTTCTATGTATGAAAAACGCTTGGGTTTTTCGTACTTAGGAACCGTCCCCCTGTAATAGGCGAGAGTTTCTTCTGGGCGGATCCGAGGGGACGGTTCCTGAGTCCAAAATGCTTTGCATTTTGTTACACAGAAACCGTCCCCGAGTAGTTGCCCTTTGGGCAACTTTTGGACACTCACATTAATCCTACTTATTTTCCTCGGACACTAATGAAAAAAAAAAATGAAGTGCCCTCAAAAGTCCTGAAAAGACTTTTTGAGGGCACTTCGTTCTGATACAACTTTAGAAACTATATTATTGTGGATAATATTTAAAAGTGTACAGTATTTAATTCGATAGGGATCACTTGATGACCTTGCGGGCGGTCGTCATGCCGTTGCTGTAACGCGTCACGACGATGTTCACGCCGTCAAAGGGCTTGTCAGACTGCATACCCATCATGTTGACATAAGTCACCTTGACAGGTTCCTGGTCGGTCCACACCTCGTTAACGGCAGTCAGCGCATCGTCACCGCCCTCGAGCGGGAAGACAAGGTAGTCGCCCTCGCGCACCTCGGTACCGTCACGCATGGGGGCTCCGCTGGGCTGCTCACCGTTGCCGAGGACGCCATGGTGATCGGCAGTGTAACGGATAATGGCATGGAAACTATAGGTATTACCCTGGATAAAGTCTTCAAGGTAATTGCCGGGATAGAGCGACCAGTCCACGGTGAAACCGCCAGCCAGTTCCTCGACGTTCGTTTGGTGGCCGTTGGCGTCAAGACCGTCAGGAACACGGAAGTGGTAACTCTCGTGGCCGTCATACTTTGCCCAGTAGATCATAACATACTCTTGCGGCTTGGGCTCAACAAAAAAGTATTTTTTGCCTGTCTTACCCTGCTGCACCAGCGGGTCCATGTAATTGGCGGTCACGTGCTTGTTCTCGTCATAGCCTGTCCACTGTTCGGGCAACTTATACTCGGTAACCGTCATCGTCGGGTTCAACTTGTCGGTGAGCGTGCCGGTCAATGTACCGCCCTTGATGACACCCTTGGACGAACTGAGGAACTGGCGCGCCTCGGCCTCGGTTTCAAAGTCGAGCAGCACCCAGTTGCTCTGGTCCCAATCCTCGGTCTGGAGACGGGCACCGTCCTTGACGTAATCTATCTCGCCCTCACCTTTCACCGACGGGAAGCGATGTTTCCCCAGGTCCTTGGCATACAAGCGGTTGGGCTCCTTCTCAGCGATATACACAGCGATGATGTCGTCGGCGATGGTATAGGTTTCATTCACCTTACCCTCATTCACGATATAGGCCAGCGGGGTCTCCTGCTTGGGATCCACAAATTTGTACTTGGCCATGTAACCCCAGGGGAAGTACTGATAGATGTAGGCCGTCGTGTCGTCGACCACCTCACCATTGAGCCAGTTACTGCTGATGTACTCAAAGGGATATTGCTCCTGGCCGGGCAGCTTGGGATATTTGTTGCTGTGATAGCCCTTGTGGACGAAGCTGCCATCCTCCAGATTCACTTGTATCACATGGAAGGCATCCTCCCAGTTAGGCAGTGAGGGCAGCACCATATAGTCTCTGCCACCCATCGAGAACATGCTATAGCCATTGCTCTGGCCGCGGCGGTAACCCTCGGGCATATTGTTCTCCACGTCGATGATTGTGCCCTTGAACAGGTGGTTCTCCTCGTCGAGTACCATGTCGATGGGGTTCTCGTGACGCGAGATATACAGGTAGTGCAACTGACCGTCCGAAGCATGCCAGGTGTGGATATAGACCTCGGTGGTGAACACCATCTGGTCAATTTCAGTGCCACCCTGCACCTTCACAAATCCAGCCCTGAAACTCTCATCTTCCACCAGCTGTCCGTTGCGGAAACGCAGCACATACAGACCGTCGGTGGTGTTCTCCTTGGCAGCGGTGAACACAAATTGTCCACCCTCCTCCGAGAAGACGTCACCCACGGCAGTTCCCATATAGCTGTAGGCATTACCCGTCATGATGTGGCTATCGGGCAAGATGCTCTCGGGGAAGTAAATCTCGCTGCGACGCGTGCCGTCGGCGCTGAGCAGCACCAGCTCAGGCTTGGTGCGTTGCAACTTGTTCTGCTGGTTCATCGGCCTGAAGATCCAGTTTCCGGCGTCGTCATAGGAGATACCCTTACCACTTCTCTCCTTGGTCACCACTTCCTCACCAGTCCAACCGTTGCGGTCATGGTATTTCAGTTTACCCTCGATGTTGCAATGGATAATAAACTGGTCATTCGCGCCATAACCCTGGATACCGTTTGAAGGATTATCCAGCACCACATCACTCTTCCACAGCTGCTCCAATTCACCACCATTGAAACCCTTCTCGTAGGTCTCCAGGTACTCCTGGGCGGCCATCTGCTGAGAGCCCATAGCCAACAGGCATGTCAGTGCCAATGATTTAAAAATACGATTCATTCTGATTTTTAGTTGTCCGTTTATATTTCTTGGTTCTGTAATGTTCAACTATTAACTGTGAGTTCGACGAAAAAAAGTGCTGATATTCAGTTCCCCCTCTTGGTTAAGAGGGGAACTTCTCCCCCGCCTGGGGGGAGGTGGCACGAAGTGCCGGAGGAGGGGGAGAGGGCGGGGGCGTTCGTGCTACAGCGACAAGCAACTGCCATCGGTAGCATCAACGCCCCCCGCCCCCCTCTAATCTTAGAGGGGGAGTTGCTAACGCATTGATTATCAAAACAAATTTTCATCAAACTCACGCTATTAACTGTTCTTGATGGCCTTCATCGTCGTTACCGAGCCGTCACTGAAGGTCTTGCGCACGATGTTCAGGCCCTCAAAGGGCTTGTCACTCACGCGGCCCTGCAAATCAACATACTGGGTGTTGACAAGTGTCTTGACAGCTTGCACGTTCTCGTCCACACCAGTGAGGATGCCGGGCTCCGATAAGCGCAAGGGATAAACAATCACGGTGTAAATATAGACACCGCCCTCGCTGTCAACATAGGTAGGCCTTACACCAGGATTGTCGGTCACGTCCATGCGGCGCGGCGCATTATAATTGCCATCGCCCCAGATGATGATGTCACCATCAAAACCCGGGTCGATGATCAGACCGAAGTTCACACCAAGCCTGAACTCAATCATGGCGGGGAACTCATACTGCAAACCGTCTTCAAACACGTCAAACGGGCTGATATTGGGCTGCGGCTCCCACAGGCTCATGCTAATGGGGAAGCTGCCAGGAAGGCCGGTGTTGTTCTTGGGTGCATAGAACATGGTGTCGGCTGCGTGCCACACTGCCCAGTGGATATTGGCATACTCCTGGTTCTGAGGCTTCACAAAATACCAGCTGTCCTGCTTGACGAAGTTGCCACAGCAGTACAGATTGGGCTCATATGACACCTCTTCGCCGGCTACAGGCAGCGGAGCATCATCCTGCAGCGAAATGGTCAGGCCCAGCGGGTCGCTGGGGAAGGCCTGCAGGTTGGAACGTCCCGTCACTGTGCCGCCCTTGATGATTTTGCCCTCCAGGTACTTGGCATCGGCGCCCTCGGGCAAGGCAATCTTCACCCAGTTGCTCTGGTCAAAAGTGCCTACCCAGCGCTCCACGGTATAGCCGAAGTCGTCCTCATAGGTCTCGAAAAAGCCATCCCTCTCGTCATAGAGGCGCTTGGGATTGGCATTGTACTGTTCCTTGGTGGGTTCTGAACGGTTGGCATACTCATTGGCATCCTTGGCGAAGATGACACGCGGATAGTGAGGCGGCGCATATACACCCACCAGATCATTCTCGATGGTGTAGAACTCACTCAACTGGCCAGTGGTGATGATATCATTCAAGGTCATGGTCTGCACATTCTCCTGCGCAACAGCCACGCCTGCCATGGCGGCAATCATTAACAACGTTGTGTAAAATTTCTTCATTTCTTTGTATGAGTATAATTGTTTAAAGTGTCTAGTCGATCTTGATATATCTCGTCGCCGGCGCAACGGGCCAGCGTGTTGTTGTCTGAGTTAAAAAATCACGGATTTCTCTGAGTCTCGTCTCACGGCATCCGCAGGGCCGTTTCTTTTAATGCTAATATCGCCAATTCAACGAATTGCACGAATTATAGATAAAAAAAATGTGGGGACGCGACGACTCGCGTTACATGGGGCACCGCGCCCCCACTCAAAATTCTATTTGAATCAGTTATTATTCCTGATATTTGGTGCAGCCAGAAACTACAACCAAGTCCCAAGCAGCTTGTGAATCATCAGAGTTCCATACCAAGTTAGTTGGATCTGCTTGTGCCTCTGAGATATCATAGCCATTAGCTGTAACGTTTAAGCCTTTTTTATTTTTGCTGTAAATTGCACCCTTTTTCTTAGAAACAAACTTGCAGTTTTCAATGTTCATTGTGCAGAGAACCTGCTCGTCATCACTAACATATTGAGGATTATTAGTTACAGCACGTCCATTCGTGGAGATGATGGTACAATCCTTCAAAGAAACATTTGCAACACATCCTTGAATCCAGAGAGCATAGATGTCCCAATTTGTATTCGCATCCTCGATTGTGACATTCTCAAACTCAGCATCATTTGCAATCGAAACAGCAGTGTTAAATTTCACATTACTTACAATGATTTTACCTGTTCCTTGAGGATCGGTTTGGTCGGCTACTCTATTCACTAGGTTCAAATCATGACCATTCCAAGTAGAAGATGTATTTTTACTGGTGTAATTGACAGTAGCATTCTTGATAATCAGATTCCCAGCTCCCATTGCTCCCATGCTACTCCAGTCACTGTTTGTACCTTTCAGGTTTAAAGTGTGGCCGTTGCCGTCGATGATGATATTCGCGGTGTTAGCATCGCCGTAGGCTGTACGTGCACCAAATGAAAGTGTAAGGTCTTTGGTAAGTTTCACCGAGATGTTTTTCTTGCCAGTTGCTGTCAGTGCAGCCTCAAGTTCCTCGTCGGTGCTAACCATTGTAGCCTGGATGGGTTTGGCCTCATACCAGTCGCCGTCCTGGACAGTCTCGTAACCAGCAGCAACGAAGTTGGTGCCGACACCCTCTGCGAGGTTGTTGGCGGGATCAAACTGATAGTACTTGCCACCATAAACTGTAATCGAAGCGCTTCCATTGCGGCCGTTGGCATCATACAGATTCAAAATATAACGATAATCGTTATAATCTGACAATTGCTGAATCGTGAACGAACCGTCGTTAATTACTGCATTGCCTTCAAATACATAAAGTGCTGTAATGTTGCCATTATAGTCACCACCATTGATGACGAGATTGCCACCATCTCGTACGTCTAAGGCATAGCAATCATCAGCTTTTGCAAATACTTGGCCATTACCATTGATAGTAAGATTGCCACCACGTACCGAAATCAATGACCAGTTGGCTCCTGCCCAAATATCATTTGTGTTATTGATATTGTGGCCATTGAGGTTGAGAGTTGCCGTAACGCCTTCGGGTACAACAATAGGAGCGGTAAGATCGAGGTCCTCAGCGAGAGCAAAGGCGCCGCCACGATTTGCAATTAAGCCATTGATCTCTTCAATGGTCATGGCGTTCTTGAGCATAAGCTCGCCATTGATGATGTCGTAATCAACGTTGTCGAAATTCTCATCGATGATGACGTTGAAGTTCACGTCCTCGGTGAAGAGGTTACCCACGATGTTGGTGCGGTGGTTCTTCTTCACGGGCACGTTGGGAACGGAAACCTCGCGAACGGCGGTCTCGTTACCGTCCTCATACAGGGCCAACGAGGTCTCGATGGTAGCCTCATTGTTGGGAACCAGGAAGTAGTTCATGGCCATCCACTGGTAGGGATTGCCCTCAACGGTCAGCGTTGCGGGATCGTTGGGCAGAATCGCCTTGGTGAAGGTAACTTCAACTTGGCCAGAGCTCTCACCTGTCTTCAGATTGAAAAGGTTGGCAGCCTTCTTTACTGTCACAGCGCTCATGGTGGCGTTAATACCAGCCTTGATAGCGTCCTGATAGTCGCTGGCACCGAAGTTCAGCTGGCAGAACGGACGATACAGATAGATGGTCTCGCTCATCGGACCGGTAACTACTAGGTCAGCACGGTAAGCATAGAAAGCGTCACGCGTCTCGTCGTTGCTCTTAGCATTCTCGTAGCTCACGGAAACAGTACCGTCAGCGGTGTTGAAGGTGTAGGGAGCGCCCTCAGCCTGTGCCCAGAAGGCGAAGCTGTACTTCTGGCCCTTAACGAGCTTGAACTCAACGGTCGTCTGGTGAGGAATGTCCTTGTTCACGCGGATGTCAGGCAACTCATTGCCGTCCTGGTCATAGACAGCAACGGTCAGCTTGTTGGCGGTCAAGCCATCGCTGATGGCACGGCTGTCGATGTTACCCGGCAGCTCGATGGTAAACCTTACCATGTTGTCGCCCATACTTGGCTCCATGTCGCTGGAGCAAGCGGCGGTGCCCAGCAGCATGGCTACCAATGCACCAAAAAATAAAATTTTCTTCATGATAAAAATTATTAAAGTTTATAGTTTTTAGTTGAGATATAAAGTCTTGTTTTTTATCAGACAACTTGAACAACAGTTGAACAACCATTTCAAAGCTAACAGTCTATAACTGTTGCTCAAGTCGTCTGATGCTAATTATTCGTTAATCACAGTGTTGTTCTCATCAGTGAAGTTGAATGTCGAAACATCGGTGTCAGACTCATACTTGTAGAGACCCTGGTCACCAGGCTGGCAATTCTTGAACGTTGAGTTCTTGATGCTCACAATCGTGGGGGCGTTCAAAGTGCCGATAGCGATACCGGGCTTTCCGGTAATATCATGGAAGTTACATCCATCAAAATAAACAGCAGCTACATCACTACCATAGGCCTCATGAATTTTGGGACCACGGTAACCGGTGAATTCGCAATTAGTAAACTTGCTATTACCACCCGAAATCCATACTGCGTACATGCTTGATGGTTTGGGATTGGCTGTAGTAGTTTCAGTATTGCTGATGAATTTGCAACCAACAAACTCGGCATCTACATCAGTATTATTATTATTGGTGGTACCTTCAACGCTGATAGCATCCTTAATCGTGCAGTTATTGAACTTCAACGAACCTGAGAATTCCAGATAACCAAATTCCCAAGCTGTCTCAGCATAAGAAACCGAATTATCAACAATTGTCATATTATTGAAGACGATAGTAGCGCCATTGGTCGTGCGGATAGGACCAACGCCAGCACCCTGTGCCTCAAAGGTAGCGGTTCCTTCACCCTCAAATACCAATTGCTGAGTCTTGGTATTGGTTTCGTCCAACAGAGGGGTTGAGCCATGTGACGCACCAGTTTGCCAAGTCAAGGTAACGCCATCGGCCACCTTGATGATTGCCTTCGCGGGCTGATCATTGTTGATTTGAGCGATGATGTCCTCAAGGGCACCACTTGTGTTAGCCTCGTAGTAAGTAGCATCGAGATCTACCTCATAGTCGGGGGTGTTGTAGATCGGGTCGATAACGACATTGAACTTGCCATCCACGGTGAATAGGCTGCCGAAGATGTTGGTGCGGTAGTTGCGCTGCACGGGGCAGTTGGCTACAGTCACGGTGTTCACGTCCTGAGTACCGTCGTTGACGGTGAGGACAACCTCGTTCTTCACTTCCTTGTCGGTAGCAGCCAGGATGTAGTTCATGGCCACGTACTTATAGCTCTCATAGCCTGCCAGCGTCTCGTTGGGAATGGTGGCATAGTCAAAGGTCACGTCTGTGGAACCGGCCACAGTACCGTCGAGGGTGTTCAACGTGGTGGGCACGCCAGTGACGGTCACCATGCTCTTGTAAGCGTCAACGCCAACCACGCCGGCTGCATCGCTGGCGAGGAAGTTGATCTGAGCAAACGGGCGGGTGAGCACCTCGGTCTTCTCAAAGGCCTGGGTTACGGTGAAGCTGTCCATCTTATAGAAGGCATCACGGGTCTCATCGTTGCAGTTGGCAGCGTAGTCTACCTTGATGGCTTTCATGTCGGTGGTGTTATAGGCTGTGCAGGCACTGTTCTGGGCCCAGAATACGAAGGAGTAAGTGTGGCCCTTGACCAGGCGAGTGGTAACGGTAGCCTTCTTGTCGGCTACGGGCACTTCCTTTGCCAGAGCAGTGATCTCAGTGCCGTTCTCAAACACGGCAAACTTCAACGTGTTGGCCTTCAGACCGTCGCTGATGGTACGGCTGTCGATGTCGTCACCCAGGTTGATAGCGAAGCTCACGGGAACTTCACCACCCATACTCGGCTCCATGTCGCTGGAGCAAGACGCGGTGCCCAGCAGCATGGCTGCCATTGCACCAAGGAATAAAATCTTCTTCATAAATTAGTTGTGTTAATTATGTTTTAATATTCAGTAACCGTACCGTCATTGGCAATACCCTTGACAATAACATTTTCATAAGTGTTGTTATCACCTAGGCTAGTACCACCTGTTTTTCTACCACATATTGCACCTACGTTAAAGTCTTTGCTATATGGAGCATAACCTTCTTGGTTTGCAATAATGGTAGAGTTAGTCACTCTATTGTCAGAAATGTCAGTTGTCCAAGAGCCTGCTCCAAAAACACCTCCGCAATCACGGAAGGCCGAGATATTACAATTGTCAACAGTACAATTCTTTATTGTATAGGAGGTGGATGAAGCAAAGTAACCAATAATACCTCCAACTTTATCTCCATCATCCCAATTGCCATTAATTTGTTGTGGGGTCGAAGTTACATTGCAATTAATTGCATGGCAGTTTTCAATAACTAGTGGTTTATTTGTCGAGAAATATGCAACAATAACTGCGGCATAATGGTTACTTGTAATTTCTGCTCCTTTTACTGTAACGTTTCTGATAGGACCAACAGTCGAACCAAAGAGTCCTGAAACTTCATGTGTACCCACATAATCACCATCACATTTAAGGTTATAAATGGTATGGTTTCCTCCGTCAAAGGTACCGTTGAAAGATTGACCAGGATATGCGACCAAATTACCAATCGGAATCCATGGTTTATTATCAAGGTTCAAATCAGCAGTTAAAGTAACCGTCTTTCCCGCATAAGTGTTGCCACTATTCACATCTCTTGCCAAACCTGCAAGTTGTGCTGCGTTGTTGATGGTCACATTGTCGCCGTCAACAACAGGGTCCTCAACTGAACCATCCCAAGGTGCGGGTAGCATTTCAGGCACAATATCTGGAGTATTATAGATCGGGTCGATTTCAATATTGAACTTGCCCTCCAAGGTAAAAAGGCTACCGAAGATGTTGGTGCGGTAGTTGCGCTGCACGGGACAGTTGGCTACGGTCACGGTGTTCACGTCCTGAGTACCGTCGTTAACGGTGAGGACAACCTTGTTCTTCATCTCCTTGTCGGTAGCAGCCAGAATGTAGTTCATGGCCACATAGCGATAATCCTCATAACCAGCAAGCGTCTCGTTGACGATAATGGCATAGTCAAAGGTCACGTCGGTTGAGCCAGCCACACTGCCGTCGAGGGTATTCAGCGTGGTGGGAACACCAGTCACGGTCACCTTGCTCTTGTAGGCGTCAACGCCAACCACGCCGGCAGCGTCGTCGGCCAGGAAGTTGATCTGAGCAAAGGGACGGGTCAACACCTCGGTCTTCTCAAAGGCAGCGGTTACCTGGAACTCGTCCATCTTGTAGAAGGCGTCACGGGTCTCGTCGTTGCAGTTAACCTCTGAATAGTCCACCTTGATGGCAGCCATGTTGGTGGTGTTGTAGGCCGTGCAAGCGCTGTTCTGTGCCCAGAAGACAAACTTGTAGGTGTGACCCTTAACAAGTTTTGTGGTCACGGTAGCCTTCTTGTCGGCTACGGGAACATTGTTCTGTGCCAAAGCGGTAATCTCTTCTCCGTTCTCAAAAACGGCAAACTTCAAGGTGTTGGCACCCGTGCCGTCGCTGATGGTACGGCTGTCGATGTTATCACCCAAGTTGATAGCGAAGCTCACGGGAACTTCACCGCCCATTGCGGGCTCGATGTCGCTGGAGCAAGATGCTGCACCCAGCAACAGTGCTACCATAGCACCAAAGAATAAGAATTTCTTCATAAAGTTGTTGTGTTAAAAGTGTTTGATATTGTTAGTTATTGATTATTCAAGTTATTGAGTGGCTGTTCCACATTATTTATATAAATGTGGCCGTGGCCCTGCTGGTTGCCGCCGATGAGCTGGTCGGCACCGTAGGGCGACTGCTGGGCTGCGGCAGCTTCATCCTGGCCCTGGAAATTGACCATGACGGTGGTGCCACTGATGCGCACGACGTCGCTGTCGCTGCTGCCCTGGATGGCGCCGATGAGTTTGCCGCTGGTGAGCGAGTCCTCGCTCATGCGTGCCTTGAGCACGGTGTTATAGACCTCGCACGAAGTAAATACCTGCTCGGCAGTAGCTCCGCTGGCGATGTAACCCACCATGCCGCCAGCCAGTCCCTGTCGGGCGGCTGCGTCGGTGTTCTCGATGATGGCATTTGCCACCTTGCTGCCATTTGCCACGATGTTGGCACCGGCTGCCACCTGACCCACCATGCCACCTACCATGCAGGTGCCCTTGATGACGGGATAGTTTACGATCACGTTCTCGATGGTGAGCGTGCCGCTAGCAGTCGCTACGAGGGCGGCAGCAACGGCGTTGCCCTGGGCATCGGGCGTAGCAGTAACGGCGGCATTTTCTATGGTAAGGTCCTTGACCGTGAGACCCTCGGCATTGCCAAACAAGGCGGCACTGCCTGCTGCATTGATATTAATCCCACGGATGGTTTTCTTATTGCCGTCGATGGTGATGTTGCGGGCGCCGCACAGCAGGGGCTTGAGAGCAAATTCATTCATGTTGAACGAAGCCATCAGCTTAATGGTGCTGCCCTCGACAGGCGCATTGTTCTGGAACCAGGCCAGTTCAGTCGGCTGGTTGATGGTGTATGTACCATTGCTATAGGCCGGTTCGGTGACTTGCTTATTCCAATTGATCTCGTCACCATAATAGACATATTCACCGTCAAAACTGGCATCGATCACGAGCTTGAAGTCCACAGCCTTGGTAATCAGGCGGCCCACGATATTGGTGCGGAAGTTGCGCTGTACGGGCAGGGTCTCGAGTTCAAGGGGATAGGAGGCGTCGTTGCCTTCGCGGTTCATGATGGTGGTCATGGTGATGCCGGTGATGTCGCTACGGTCGTTGTTGACGAGCAGGTAGTTCATCGACAGGTACTCATATTGCTCGCCCTCGACCGTGAGTTTCTCGCTGGGGAATGCGCCAGCGGTCAGTTCTACCCTGACGGGGTTGCTCGCCACGCCGTTGAGCAGGTTGAGCGAGGAGAACACGCCATCGGTGATGACGATGCGTGAACCCGTGGCGGGAGCATAGGCGTTGGCGGTCTCCAAGTCCTCGGTCGTGGTGCCGAAGTTGAGCTGGGCAAAGGGACGGTGCAGCGTCACATTGCGCTCAAAGGGCTCGGTGACGGGATCCACGGCAAAGTCGGTGTTGACGGCATAGAAGGCGTCGCGCAACTCGTCGTTGGCGTGACCATTGTAATCCACATTCAGCGACTTGTAGTCATCGCCGAAGCTATAGGCGGTGCAGTTGCTGTTCTGTGCCCAGAAGGCAAAGGTGTAACGGTGTCCCTTCACCACGCGGGTGTTGACAGTGGCATGGCCGCCGCTGACGGGGACATTCTCTTGACGCAGGCCGGCAATCTCGTTGCCGTTCTCGTCGTAGGCGATGAAAATCAGCTTGTCCACCATCGACCCGTCGCTGATGGCGCGCGAATCGATGTACTGGTCAAGCACAGCAGTGAAGGTGACGTTGAGTTCGTCGCCGTTGGCAATCAGTTCATCCTCGCTGGTGCATGCCGTGGTCATCAGGACCATCACCAGCATGGATGCTATATATAATAATGTCTTGTTCATGTCTGTAAGATTGAAGTCGTTAATAGTACACGATAGACTTATTCACCAATCGGATTGCCGTCGGTATCATAGTTGTTGTCCTGGTTGGCAAAGTTCTGGTCAATGATGACATCAAACTTGACATCTTCGGTCAGCGACCTGATGAGCAGGTTGGTGCGGTAATTTCCTTTGAAATTGGAGTTAGGCCACTTGTAGGTGATATTGGGCTTGAGGCCATACTTGTGATGCAGCACCAGGGTGGCATCGGCCAACGAAAACTCATCGACCAGCGGCTGGAAATAGTTCAAGGCAAGGTACATGTATGATTTGCTGCCCACGCGCAAAGGCTCGTTGGGCATGGGGGACTCGGTGAAGTCAAGTTCCCACAGCATGTAGTCATAGTCAGTGGTGATGGGCTGGCCAGCAACGACATTAAACCAGGTGTAGGCGATGGGCTGCTCGCTGGTGCTCTCCAGTATCAGCTCCGAGTCATAGTCCTTGAGGTCCACACCAGCACGCTTGGCCTCCTGATAGGCGTCAAGGGTGATACCGCAGTTGACCTGTGCCAGGCGGCGCACCAGAATGATGTCCTGGGTAATCTCGCCGGCAGCCGATACCTGGAGATTGGGGATCCAGTTCCAGAAAGCGTCGCGCGTCTCGTCATTACAATCCACGTCATAGTACATGTTGATCAAGCTGTTGCCAGGCACATAGCTCAAGATGTCCTTGTGCTGCGCCCAGAAAGCGAAACCGTAGGTGTGGCCAGGGGTCAGATAAACCGTGACACGCGCAATCTTGCCCTGGAAACCGATGTTGCGCTGACGCAAACCTGGAATCTCACGGCCCTCGTCGTCATAGACCCACAAGAAGAGCTCGTTGGCGTAGTCACCGTCGCCGATGGCACGCGAGTCCAAGTGCTCGGGCAGGTCGGGCAACTCGGCGATAAAGGTCACCTTGGCCTTGCCCACCGTGGGGTCTTCCTCTTGCTGGCAGGCTGTTGCTGTGAACAGCATTGCTGCCAAGCTCAACAGATAAAGAATCTTTTTCTTGTTCATTGTCGTTTATGGTTTTGGTTGGTTGATATATCAGAAGTAGATGTTGATGTCACCGTCAAAGCTGGGGTCAATGCCGATGCCGCCTCCGCTGGCCGTCTTGGTCAGGAAATCGTCCTTGACAACGGTGATGCCGCCTCGCTTGATGGGAACATTGAGCGTGGATGACTGGCCTACCAGCTGACCCTCGTCATTGTACAGCCCCAGGGCCATAGTGACACTGGATTCCTCGCCATTGACCATGACGTAGTCCCAACCCAGGGTAGCGGTGCCGTCACCCTCGGTCGATGTCTCGCTGATCGAGGAAACGAAGTTAACGCCCGTCGTGGCATCAAAGGGGACGCCGCGCGGCACGCTGTAACGGTAGGGCAGGAAGCCAGAGTAGGCTACAAGAATGCGCAGGTTCTGGCCTTTAGCCAGATATTCGTTATAGTCGGTAGCGACAAACTTGACCTTGCCCATGATGGAACGCAACGGCAGCTGCTCACGCACGACAGTCGTGGTGTCTCCCAATTTCACTTTGAAGGAGACTGCCGCACTGCCCGAGTAGGCGTTACGATAGTCATTATTACCTTCATACTTGCCCATGAAGGTGATGTCATTAAAATCACTGGTGGTATAATACTTGTCGGCGACGCTGCCATGATCCACCCAGTCGGCCCAAGCCAGCAGGCGGTAACTGCCCGACGGCAGCACCATGCGGCACTGCCCTTGCTGCCCGTCGGCGGTGAAGAAGACCGTCTGGCGATCGACCGCGGCATCAACAATAGCCCCGGATGCATTCACGGGAAAGGCGGCAACCTGGCAACGCAGGTCATGGGAAGCAATGGCACGCGAGTCGTTAATGGTCTGCCAGTCAACCATTGCGGTGTCTAGCTGCAAGGTTACAACAACAGGTGCCGACCCCATCACTTCGGGTTCGTCACTGCCCTTGCACGATGACAAAAAAAAGAAAAGAAGAGCGCAACAAAGGACACTGCTCTTGAAGCAGTATCTTTTGCACTTTTCATGATCATACTCCCTTCCATACTTGAACCAGGGAGCCAACAGATTGAACCGTAATAATTTACCAGTTCCTTTGCACATAAAGATTAAGATGCGTGATTCCCTATCTCTCTAATATAAGTCTAATTTTTATGCGCAAAGATAGTAACGATTATTTTTACAACAAAAATTTTATTAAGAAAAATTATGCTAAATAACAAATTGTAAGATCAATAGACTGCATGGAACCAGTCCAGGGTGCGGTAATAGTTGTCATTCACCCCAGGGGACGTGCCTAGAACGTAGGTTGAAAGCCCTGAGAAATTTTCTTGGTCAATCATTATCTTATTGAATATCATAGGAGTAGCTATGCGATATAACACGGTTTTTTCATAGATATCTTGCATACGAGCACCGAGAGACATATCCGCCATTTCAAGATAATATTGCATAAAATCATACAGGAAGTGGTACCCGTTCAGGTTGTAGCACTGCAGCGTGGACAAGGAAGGTTGAACGGGAGAACTCATCTGGATGAGGCGGCACACCGAAGCCAGTTGGTCCAAATAGGAGCAGTCTACCACCACAGCCGAGAAGGTGCGGTTGGCACCCGTCTGGATGTCGTAATAGTCAAATGTCTCCTGGCAGGCCTTGTCAAGCTGGGCCTGGTCGGCACACAGGTAAGGAAGTGTCAACTCGTAGGGCATGCCACGGCCGGGAATCTCGGTCGGATAACCTACAAAGTAACGGCAACGGGAACGCAGTTGGTAGGCGACCTCCACACAGCCCATGTAGCACACGTCGGCGTAAATCCACGAGAAAGCACCCACGGGAATGGCAGCAGCCAGCTGGTCGAGCGCCATGGTTGACCCGTTGTCCTCGCCGAACACGCGTCGCGGGGCAGCGGCTCGAGTGGTCAGCGACGGTGCCCACCCCGTGCCATGCGACCACAAGATCAGGCCATAGTCCCGGGCAGGAGCAAGCCGTTTGGCATCGGCAATCACCTGGCTCATGCGCGCCGCAGTCACCGATGCACCCTTCGTGCCGTCATAGGTCACGAGCGTCTGATGCTCTGCAGTTCCTCGCCAACCCTTCTTGATCTCAAACAGTAAGGGGATATCATCATCTGGACCAATACGATAGACCAGCAGGCGGCAACCGTTCAATTCGCCATGTTCCACGGCACGGTCCATCTCATCGAGGTCCATCTGGTCGCGCCTGTTGACGCCCAAGCTGTTCGATGCCACCATATAGACCAGAATCGTGCGTTTCACGGGAGCCTCGGGTGTGTCGGGGCCATCTTGCTGGCAGGAGGTTATCAACAGACTGATAACACACAACATCAGTATTGCGATTTTATGTTTAGCCATTTCCGTTGGTGAATAAGAAATAAATATCAATTTCAAGGAATTGTACATATCGCTGACTTCCAGCAATCTAATGAAAGCAACAACATTAGACTCAAATCACGATATGCAGAATTCGTGCGCAAAATTCGCCAAAAATATTCATGTCCACAAGAATTCTTCAACAAATCTCGTCAATAAACACAGCATGCCCCCATCATCGCGTTCAGATCCTTTGTTCGGGTATCTAAATTATTGGAGTCCGAGGAAAACAAGTAGGATTAATGTGAGTGTCCAAAAGTTGCCCCGCAGGCATAATTCAAAAATGCGGATTAGTGCTATTGGGGGCGTCTGAACTTGCGCGTGGCGGGTGTGGCGTGGCGAGTAACGGAACATAACCCAGGTGGGGATGATGACAAAGAAAGACAGCACCAGCATCAACCAGCCGAAATGAGTCTCATACCAGTCATAAAACGGCTGGGACATTATTGTCATGTTTCTTCCATCATCGGCGCTAAAGCCAAATTCGCTGAAATCCAGACCATATCCGAGGCCCTTAAATTCAGGTAACAACCAATGGAAGACTAGCGCATAAGCTACCGCGAGAATGAACAGCATCTTCACGGGCGGAAAACTCACCTGGCGCTTGCCGCTGATGTAGTCACCGATGAAGTAACCAGTGCGAAACAGCAACTGCCACACGCTGTACAGGACAGAACGCGAACGCGATCCCAAGCCCCACATGTCCATCACGCTCTGGCGCACGCTGTGCCACCCGATACGCCCTAAACTTGACCGCTGAGAGCATGTAGGGCGATAGTGGCCTGTGAAGGTGAACCCGCAGTTGTTGCAGCGGTGTTCATCCTCACCCTGGACGTATCGCATCGGCTTGAGTTGCCAACGCTTGTAACGCGCGTATTGCTCTTTTAAAGAATGCCAATCCATCCTCATCTCAATTGTCAATCAATCACAGAAGCCAGAATCCACAAACTATTCCACTGCAAAAGTATAGAAAAAACCATCAAGAACCATCTCCCACCGCTCAAAAACTGAAAACCAGACAATTCTTTTGACCATATATTGTAGAAAAAAAGGTGATATACATGATAAAGACACCCTTATCCCCAGTATACATCGCACCGCCGCAAGAAAAAACAAAAAAAGGTGCCGCAATCCAATTAATTGCCAGCACCTTGTACCCAGAGCCGCAATTGAAAATATTAAATCCGCTTAAATGGCATTCAATTGAAAATCCTTTAATTTTGCTTATTATCTATTGATTTTCAGCATATTACAAAAACTCTCGGATTTAAGTGCATTTAAGCGTTTTGCAAGGTTTTTAGCAGATGTGGGGAAAATGTGGGGAAAAAATTTTGGTTATTCAAAGGATAAGTATTACCTTTGTATAAAGCAATTTACACACTATCCTATCAACCATAAAAAAGACATGAAAGTTACATTTATCATCAAAAAATCGGCAAAAAGGTATGACACGGAATCAACCGCTACCATATATTTGCGTCTAAGGGATGGCAGGAGATTGGATTCAGTTGCCCAGACAGAACTCACCATCAATCCTAATCTTTGGGACGAGAAGAATGAGTGTGTCAAGTCGAAGGCTATTTGTGATCCAAAACTTCGTACAGAGACCAATGAAGAACTCCGAAAACTCAAAGGCTTTATCGAGCGGGAATACGAACGAGACAAGGAGAATCTGGATAAAGACTGGCTTAAAGCTATCCTTGTCCGATATTATCACCCCGAAAAGTTCACCCCTGAGGGAGAAAAGAAACAAACCTTTGAGCAGATGTTTGATGAGTTTTTGGAGAAACACCGCCTTTCCGAAGTTCGCAAGAAGAATTTCAGGGTGGTGAAACGTTCCATGCTTCGATATGAGCTTTATGTCAAGAAGACCAAGCGAAACAGGAAAGACTTTGTTCTTGACGTGAACGAAGTGACCAGGGAAACGCTTGCTGATATGTGGGATTTCTTTGAGAACGAATACAAGTACTTCGAGAAATACCCTCAAATCTATGAGAACATACCCGAAAAGCGCACACCTCAACCCCGAGGAAAGAACACTCTGATAGATTGTTTCTCACGTATCAGGACGTTTTTCCTGTGGTGCTATGAGAATGGTAAGACCACCAATCGCCCATTCGACAAATTCCCCATAGAAGAGTGCCTCTATGGTACACCTGTCTATATATCATTAGACGAGAGGGAGCAGATCTGGAATGCGGATTTGTCAGCAAGAACTCAACTCGCGATTCAGCGTGACATCTTTATTTTCCAATCGGTAATAGGTTGTCGCGTCAGTGACCTTTACAGAATGACAAAGCAAAGTATTGTCAACGGTGCCATCGAGTATATCCCCAAGAAAACAAAAGAAGGACGACCTTTAACGGTACGAGTCCCACTGAATGAGAGAGCAAAAGAGATTCTCAAACGATACGAGGACTTCGAAGGCCCGGGCCTCCTTCCTTTTATTTCTGAGCAGAAATACAACAAGGCCATCAAAGAGTTCTTCAAGCTCGCTGGCATCGATAGGATTGTTACCACATTAGACCCCCTGACACGTGAGGAGGTTAAGCGTCCCATCTATGAGGTCGCCAGTAGCCACATGGCGAGAAGGACTTTTATCGGTAACATCTACAGAAAAGTCAAAGACCCAAACCTTGTCTCAGCCTTA
This sequence comes from uncultured Prevotellaceae bacterium, assembly GCA_900318205.1. Classification (GTDB taxonomy): domain Bacteria; phylum Bacteroidota; class Bacteroidia; order Bacteroidales; family Muribaculaceae; genus Sodaliphilus. Next base: position 41,962 of record ONJS01000024.1, read on the forward strand.
TCAGGTCACAAGGAAGGCAGCAAGGCATTCCAGCGGTATCGAGACATAGATGAGGAAATGAAGAGAGACCTGGTCAAGTTGTTGGATTAGTTCAACACGTCTTCAATTGCAATGGTCCACCTCGCGTTGCTTACTGACCAGGCATTGTTTGATGACATCTTTACTGATACTCTTATAAATTATATTTAATAAGAATCGTGTGATTTTATTAAGTTTGGTTTATAAAGTTAGGTATTTTCTATAAAACAAAATTCATAAAACCTCTCCGGATAATTCTTGTCAAAACATAGTTGCATCATTCCCTAATTTAATCGATTTGCATCGTTTTAATGCCTATTAAAATGAAGCAAATGGTCAAGATATCGGATTAATTCAACACTGACCATAAGCCCTACCGAGGAATTCTCGGTGAGCCGATTAGTCTACTCATTATCTATCTCACAACAATTTTCCTTGAGCTCTCAGTTCATCTTTTATCCCTTGAGTTGTCGCTTCCAGCCATAGCTTACATTGGCGTTTCAGCTCTTCTTTCTTTTCGGGTAAGATAGCAAAATGTTCAATCTCATATTCTTTGGACTTTGAAAAGGCCTCTTTCGCGGCATCTATTTGTTGCTCAGAGATTATTCCATTTATAAAACAAGACGTTATTGCTGCCCGAAATGCCCCTTCAAAATAAGCTCCTAAATAATTTGTTTCCATAACTTTCTAGATTAACCTGTAACATCTGTTTCACTGTGTCACATACACTCTCCAGCTGCCATCCTTCTCGCCGCGTTCCACATATTTCTTGTCAATCAAATGGTCAAGAAGTTTTTGGATGGCGGTAATACTAATGCCGGTCACGTCTTTCATGTCTGCCAAAGTCAGTGTGGGCTCTGTGCGCATGGCGTTCAGAATTTTTGTGTAGTTTGGAGTCCTGAATGAAATCCGTTCCCCATCATACCACCACACATTCTCATCCCTCTCGCTCACAAACAGTACATCATTATACACTTCCCTGGCCACTAGTCCATTAAAATACTTGAGGAATGGCTTGATTTCTTTCAGCTCTGCATGGGCGCCATCGCTGGGAATAGGACCCACTTCGAGGTCTGCTTGATGTAGTGCTTCCAGGTACTCACTTTTTTGGCGGCTACGGACGACAATCATCGGATAGCCGTGACGAGCCAGGATGAAGTTCACCATCAGTCGGGCGATGCGTCCATTGCCATCTTCGAAGGGGTGGATGCGGATGTATCTATAGTGGAACAATGCTGCCAGTTCTACTGGCGAGAGTTTTCCTTCCTGTTCAGATGCGTTGTACCAGTCCACCAAGTCGGTCATCAAACCAGGCGTCTCCTCGGGTGAGGCATACTCAAATCGGTCTCCATATCGTGTGATTACACTATTAGGTCGTGTCTTATACTGCCCCGCATGGATCACATAACTGGTCTGCACGCCCCCGGGGAGATCCCGATAGACGGTGTAGTCTTCCCGCAACAGAGTCTTGTGCAGTGTTCTGATGAAGTTTTGTGTCAACGGCATATCCGTCAAGGTGGCCTCCTCGGTCATCATCCTTAAGCCTACATTGCTCGCCGTCATCTCTTGAACGTCTCGCACGTCAGCTTCACCAATGACCTTGCCGAACAATAAGAGGATTTCAGTCTGCCCATAGGTCAGTGTGTTGCCCTCAATATGGTTGCTGTTGTAGTTGAAGTCCACGGTGAAGCGGCGGCTGAGCCTCTCCCGATCCTTCTCCGACAACGGCTGTATCTCTTGCCACGCCGCCAGTGCCTTCTTTATATTAAGATACTTCATATAGACTAAGTGAATTGATTGACGTCGCAAAGATACAAAATGTTTTTGAAAAGGTTATAGAACCACAACCTTATTTGAAGCATTGATGCTAATTTTACTGAAAAACGGATGACAACCAAAGAGGCGTAGCTATAGATTATGTGTATCAATCATTTCTAATGGCTTTGATTAAAACAGCACTCCGTTTCACAACGAAGTGCCATTTAAGTTTTACATATTAAAATATAGTATGAACACAAAAAAGTGTTCAGAGTATCTGCAAAATTACATTTGCTTTTCAGAACTCGGAAATATTTGTTGTTTCATTATGTTTCTCAATATTGATAAACTGTGTTGTCTCTCACATAAGTCACTATTAATTAATTGTACCTCAGTGATATATAAAATTATCATTTTCGTGTTTTTGAACTATTGCAAGTGTTTTGCAAGAAGCTTAATAGAAACACTGAGAAACATTTATTGCCATTCTTTTGGCTATTCGCATTATTCTTTCTACTTTTGAAACCGCTTAATGTATGGCGCCCCAGATTATTGAAAGAATCAGCACTCCGCTTCTCAACGAAGTACCTTTGCTAAAAAATATAGTATGAATAAAGTAGATTTAAAATTTATTTCAAAATTACAGTCATGTCATGACATGCTCAATACCCAAATGGGTCGTATTGACGGAATGATCATTAATAACTCATGTTTTCAAGGTAAGTATGGCTAATGACATGAAATAACTGTTAAAATG
>ONJS01000035.1 GCA_900318205.1 uncultured Prevotellaceae bacterium
GATGATGAACGGCAAGACCGTTGCTGGCGTACGCTACTTCAACCTGGCTGGCCAGGAGGTAACCGAGGCTAACGGCCTGACCATCGTTGTTACCACCTACACCGACGGTACCACCAGCGCTGTTAAGGTGATGAAGTAAGCCGTTAGGCTTTAGCTATTAGCCTTTAGCTGATAGCAAACAAACAGAGTGGAGACGCAAAATTTTGCGTCTCCACTTTTTTACATTACAGGCTAAGCCTTGTGGATCACCTTTTTGCCACATGGCACAATGAACGTGCCTCATTCAAAAAATACAGGCGGCCTCGCAATGAGGTCGCCTGTATCATATACAGTTGATTAAGTTATCTTAATCCACTTGCCAAGTGTCGCCAGCCATGATAACATCCTCGAGACAGGTAAAGCCATGCTTTGCCTTGGCCTCCTCGACCTGCTCGGCTACCGCAGTCTCATAGGTGGGAGCCTCAACAGCACGGATGACACCGAGTGCCACGGGCAGATCAGTACCGTCCATCATTGCCAGCATCTGATGCAGGAAGAAACTCTCACAGTGGGCATCGTGCACCAGAATGTCGTCAATCGTATAGCCATCCTCGCCGATGGTCACGGCCTTAAGGCCAAAACCATCCTGCACGAGGCCACGGTTATTGTCCTTGCCGAAGATCATCTTCTCGCCATGAACGAGGTGGATGGTACGGTCAGGACGATTCTCGCGGTCGGTAATGTAGTTGTGGATACCGTTGTTGAAAATCATGCAGTTCTGCAAAATCTCAACAACTGAGCAACCCTTGTGCTGGGCAGCAGCCATCATCACTTCCTGGCTAATGTCTAATGCCACGTCAAGGCTGCGGGCAAAGAAGGTGCCACGGGCACCGAAGGTCAACTCAGCAGGAATGAATGGATCCTCAACGGTGCCATAGGGCGAAGACTTGGACTTGAAGCCACGGGCACTTGTGGGCGAGAACTGACCCTTGGTCAAACCGTAGATGCGGTTGTTCAGCAACAACAGGTTGAGGTCCACGTTGCGACGCACCTCATGGATAAAGTGGTTGCCACCGATGGCAAGACAGTCACCATCGCCCGACACCTGCCAAACGGTCATGTCGGGGTTAGCGGTCTTGAAACCAGTTGCCACAGCACCGCCACGGCCATGAATGGTGTGGAAGGCGTAAGTGCGGGTGTAATAAGGCAGACGCGAACTGCAACCGATACCCGAAATCACAGCGGTCTTCTCGGGAGGGATATTCAGTTGTGCCATGGCCTTGAGCAGGACATTGAGCACAGCATGGTCACCGCAACCGGGACACCAGCGCACGGGCTGATTATTCTTGAAATCGAGAGGCTTGTGAGCCATTGGCTGATTGTTATTGTTCTGTTCCATTAGATTTCCTCCTCCATCATGATGTTTTTAACTCCGTCAACAATCTCCTGAACCAGGAACGGTTGTCCCTGCACCTTATTGATGTGGCAGATGTTCAGGTTAGGAATCTTACTCTGCAGGTAACTTGCCAGTTGACCAGTGTTCAACTCGGCGACAATCACCGTCTTGAAGCGGCTCAGCAACTCGGCCGTGTTCTTGGGCAGCGGGTTGATGTAGCGGATGTGGGTCATCGCGATTCTGATGCCCTCATTATTCAGGCGGTTAACGGCATCCAGGATGTGACCGTAAGTACTACCCCAACCCAGGATGATGGTGTCGGCACCAGTGTCACCCTTGAGTTTGAGTTCGGGAATATCGTTGACCACATTGGCAATCTTCATGCGACGGGTCTCAACCATGTGGGCATGGTTGATGGGGTCATTGCTGAGTACGCCCAAGTTGTAGTCCTTCTCCAGACCACCAATGACGTGCTCCAGTCCCTTGGTACCGGGGATAGCCCAATAGCGGATGCCCAGGGCATTGCGCATGAACGGTGTCCACGTCGGCTTCAAGGCCTCGGGGACGTAATTGGGCTTGATGACGGGATACTCACCCTCCTCGGGGATGCGCCATGCCGATGAACCGTTGGCAATGAAGGCGTCGGTGAGCAGGATGACGGGAGTCATGTGCTCGATGGCAAGGCGGGCAGCCTGGAACGCCATCTTGAAGCAATCGGTGGGTGAAGCGGCAGCCAATACGACGAGGGGACTCTCACCACTGCGTCCGTAGAGAGCTTGCTGCAGGTCGGTCTGCTCGGTCTTAGTAGGCAGACCCGTAGAGGGACCACCACGCTGCACGTCAACCAGCACGAGGGGCAACTCGGCCATGACAGCAAGACCCAGCGCCTCGCTCTTGAGAGCCAAGCCAGGACCGGAAGTCGTCGTTACAGCCAGATGTCCGGCAAATGCGGCACCAATGGCAGAACAGATACCACCAATCTCATCTTCCATCTGGATGGCCTTCACGCCCAAGTCACGGCGCTTGGCCAACTCATGCAGGATATCAGTTGCAGGGGTGATGGGATATGAACCCAGGAACAAGGGGCGACCACTCATCTCTGAAGCCTTGATCAGACCCCATGCCGTAGCCTTATTACCGCTAACGTCGGTATAAGTGCCAGGGCGCACATCATCACTCTGGATACGATAGGTCGATACTGTGGCATGGATATTGTGGCCATAGTTGTAACCGCCCTTGATGACAAGTTCGTTGGCGGCATATACATCGGGTTTTTCGGCAAACTTCGCCTTGAGGAACTTCAACGGCGCCTCCATGGGGCGGTTGAAGAGCCAGCAGACGAGACCCAGGGCAAACATGTTGCGGCACTTGAGCTGGGCTTTCAAGTCCATGCCGGTGTCCTTCAGGGCTTCCTTGACCATGGTGGTGATGGGAGCTTCAATGACTTGAGCCTTGAGGTTCAACTCCTCGTAGGGGTCATCGGTTGTGTACAGGGCTTTGTCCAAGCCTGCCTGAGTGAAGGTGTCGATGTCGACGATTGCGGCACCACCCTTGCGCAGGAACTGTGCGTTCTGCTTGAGGGCTGCGGGATTCATCGCAACCAACACGTCACACTCGTCACCCGGGGTGTGCACACCGTGACCGATGTGAACCTGGAAACCCGAGACACCACCCAGAGATCCCTGCGGTGCACGCACCTCGGCAGGGTAATCAGGGAATGTTGAAATGCGGTCACCGAGGCCCGCACTCACGTTAGAGAAAATGTTGCCAGCCAACTGCATACCATCGCCGCTGTCACCTGAGAAGCGCACGACGATGCTCTGACGGAACTGGACTTTTGCTTTTTCTGCCATTTTTACAATGATAATGAAACAGTTCTATTTTAATAAGCTCTTAAAAAACGCCGCAAAATTACAACTTATTTCCCGACTATAAGGCATTTATGCGAATATTTTTACCAATAACCTTGAGGTCGCTGATTATTCTCAGTGAAATGATCTTTTTTCCGTTGCTTTTTACCGAATAAGGTGATTTTTTTACCTTCTTTTTCTATTCTAAAAAGAATTTTCTTTTTAACTTTGCAGGTTGAATATAGTGTGTCGTTATCCTTACTGATAATCATGCACGATAGTGAATAGATAGCGAGTTTTTATAACCATATTAATTAATTTTAAAACGTTTAAGTCTATGAAGAAAGTTTTTACTTTACTGACGATGATGGTAGCGTTTGCCTTTACATCACAGGCAGCCTATTATCTGGTAGGTAATGCTCCCTTCGGCAACGGATGGGATCCGTCCAACGGAGTGGAGATGACCCAGAACGCTGATGGTACCTACAGTTTCACTGGTACTATCAACGGTTCTATCTGGTTCGTGTTTGCCGACGCTCTCGCTGAGTCGAGCAGCGACTGGGCAACGTTCAACAGCACGATGCGTATTGGCCCGACCGGTGGCGACGAGGAGATCACTGCTGGTGCATGGGTTTCCTTCCAGAAAGCTGGAGGTGACAATGGTGCTTACAAGTTTACCGGTAGCGGTAGCGAGTACACTGTCACGCTGAACCCCTTCAGCAACAAGTTCAAAATTGACGGCTATGTAGAGCCCATCGTGATCGACACCTATACTGTTGCAGGTACCCCCGTTTCAGTATTTGGCACCGAGTGGGATGCTACTAACACCGACAATGACATGATCAAGCTGGACAACGGTATGTACCAGCTCGACAAGCTGGGTTGCGAACTGGGCGCTGGCTCTGAGCTGCAGTTCAAGGTTGTGGGCAACCACGACTGGGGCAATGCTTGGCCCGCTGAGAACCGCACTCTGACCCTCGACCAGAGCGGTATCTACAACCTGCGTTTCACCTTCGATCCCACCACCACCTTCTGCGGTGTTCAGGCTTCGCTCGTTGGCGATCTCGACACCCGCACTGGTGACCTGTTCATCCTGGGTGAGGTTAACGACAACCACTGGGCAGCCAATGTTGGTCTCCAGATGGATACCGAGGATGAGAACATCTTCACTGCCACCTTTACCACCAAGGGTGAAACCATCGACGAGACCGACGGTATCGGCTACAGCTACTTCTCATTTACCACCTTGCTCGCTGAGGATGAGGACTGGAGCACCATTCAGGCCTATCGCCTGGGTGCCTCTGAGGAGAACTTCCTGCTGAGCGACGACATGATGGGCGTTGAGCTGCCTCTGGGTGCCAACACCAACAGCTACAAGATTCCCGCTGGTGAGTATGAGGCAACCGTTAACCTGGATGCCATGACCGTGGTTATCACCAAGGTCGTTAAAGAGACCACCGCTACTCCCGTGATCACCTACGAGGTAACCGACGACAATGTTATCATCACCGTTACCGGTGAGGGTGAGGTTCACGTTTACGTTGACGGCGTTGAGGTTGAGAATCCCTACATCATCCCGCGTGGTGAAGAGGACGTAACCGTTGTTGTTACCGCTACCGCTCAGGAGGATGGCAAGGAGATCAGCGAGACCGCTACTGCCGAGGTTGTTGTTCCAGCCAAGGTTATGGAAGTAACCGCTACCCCCGTTATCGCTTATCAGGTAACTGAGGACGAGGTTATCATCACCGTTACCGGTGACGGCGAGATTCACGTTTATGTTGATGGCGTTGAGGTTGAGAACCCCTACACCATCGCTCGTGGCACTGAGGATGTAACCGTTGTTGTTACCGCTACCGCTCAGGAGGAAGGCAAGCTCATCAGTGAGACTGCTACCGCCGAGGTTGTTGTTCCCGCCAAGGCTGGTGAGGAGCCCGGTGACGGCTACAAGATTGAGCCCGTTTGGGTTATCGACGACCTGTCATTCCTGCCCACCGCTGACGTACGTCAGGGCTTCGGTATGGACGGCATGTTCTACATCAACAACAAGGCTGACCAGAAGGTTATCGTCGTTGACGAGAACGGTCTTGCCAACATTGAGTATCCTGGCGGTGCCAACTGCGGTATCACCCGTGACGAGGCCGGCAACATCGTTGTCAGCAACGCTGCCTTCCCCAATCCCTGGGCCGAGGCTACCATTAAGGTGATCAACCCCGAGACCAATGAGGTTAAGGAATACACCGTACCTGAGGAGTGTGGTCTGATGGGCCGCTGCGACTTCCTGGGCTTTGCCAAGGGCAACCTCATGGAGGATGGTGTTCTCTACCTGACCGGTGGCACCGTGAATGCTAATCCCGAAACCAGCCCCTTCAACACTGGCGTTGTAATCCTGACCATCAGTGGTGGTGAGGTGAACGTCGATGAGTGCTACGAGGCCACTTGCGACGGTCTCTCTTCAACCACTTCGACTGTAATCAACTACTACGTTGACCTCGCTGGCGAGGAGTCTCTGCTTTATGTAACCCGCAACGCTGCTCTCCAGAAGCTCGCTGCCGATGGTGACAACTTCGTTGCCGAGGCCACGGCTCTGCCTGGCAAGGGTGCTTGCAACGGTACCTTCGCATTTGTTTGGGACAACAAGGAGTTCTTTGTATATCCCACTCTGCCCAACTACCTGAATGGCTTTGCTGTTGCTGAGGCTGGTGCCGAGGCTCCCATCGTGGAAGTTCCCGCTACCGCTGCTGCCAACGCCAATACATACCAGGCTGACTGGCTGAATGCTGAGGTTATCAGCGAGACCGAGGTGCTCATCTATCAATACTATCCCGGTGGCAACATCGCCGTTTACCGCCTGACCAAGGTCGGTGGTGGTATTGAGGAGCTCATCAACGACAACAACAAGGTTGTCGCTGGCGTACGCTACTACAACATCATGGGTCAGGAGATGACCGAGGCCAACGGTCTCACCATCATCGTGACCACCTACACCGATGGCACCAGCAGTGCTGTTAAGGTGATGAAGTAAGCAATTAGCTTACCACAAACAAAAAATAGAGACGCAAATTCATGCGTCTCTATTTTTTTGCTTTAGCTTGTCCGGTAAAGATTTTCAACATCTGCATAATTCACTATATATGAGATGAAATAACATTTCTGCTGTATCATGGACTTAGCTTTTGCCTCGTAGAGGCAGGCCGAGTCGAAGACTCAACTTTTATGGAAAACACCTTGCAAGCTCATCGAAGATGAGCGCAGCTTGGTGGTAGCTATATCAAGTGGAAAGTGCGTCGTAGACGAACTTCTACATCCGTCAAATCACAAAGTTCCTCTTCGAGGCACTTGCAATGATCGGCTTATGGAGCAAGCTGCGAACCTCTTCGAGGTTCTTGCATGGTCTTTCTCATTGACATCGGTTCTTCGAACCGCTAACATCTTCGATGTTTCTCAGGACACTGATGCTTTTATGCATCATGTATTGGGGAAAAAACAGTGAAGGATTACTTTACTGCCCGATAGGTATCATCATCAAGATGCTCGACAAAGCCCTCGTCAACAAGGAAAGAGAGCATCGATACGATTTCATCCTTAGGGAATGACAAGGTGTTGAGAAACTCCTCAAGACGACGGGGACGCAAGCCTGCCATATAAAGAATGCCTTGCTGCACATCATCGGGAGTGTGATCGGCTCGCTTGCGGCGATCGATGCACAGGTCACAATGGCCACAATCATCCTCGGACTTCTCGCCAAAGTAGCCTAACAGCATACGTTCACGACAGCCAGTGTCGCTATAGGCATAGTTAATGGTCGCCTCAATGCGGTCGTTCATGCGCTGACGCAGGTCCTCATATATGACTTTGGGAATCAACACGTGCTGGGGCTCTTCACGGGATGTCGTATATATAATATAAGGTGTACGCTTGCGGGGCACATAGTGGAGAATGTGCATTCGGGTCAACTCAAGCAACGCGTTGTAGATCGTCTCCTGATTCAAGCCCGTGCGGAAAGCTATAACGTCTTCATTGATGAACACATAGTCGGCAAACAGGCCCGTATAAAGTCTGAGTATCGCTTGCAGCACTTGATCGGCACCCGGGGTTTCCGTGTCAAGGTCATAAAGCTGTTCCTTGCGCGCCAGGATCATCACGCGAGACTGCGTCTCGATTTCCTCAACAAACTCGATATAACCTGACTGGGTGAGGATTTTCAAGGCATTATGTGTGGGAAGCACCGGCAGGTCAAACGTGCGGCAGAAGAGGTTGAAGTTGAAGTCGAACATCTGCTGGCAACCTTCCCCAATGCTCACACCCAAGAAGTTACCCACTCGTTCATAGACTTTGCGGATGAAATCCTTGTCGGGGAACGCTTCGGTGATATGACGCCGCAACACACGTTGGTCGGTGTGCTTGACCAGCAGCACGGCATAGGACCGCTTGCCGTCGCGTCCTGCCCTACCCGCCTCTTGATAATACTCCTCCAGCGAATTGGGGACATCGACGTGGACGACGAGGCGCACATCGGGTTTGTCAATGCCCATGCCGAAGGCATTGGTCGCTACCATGACACGGCACTCGTCGGTAGTCCACTTGTTCTGCTTGTCTTCCTTATCCTCGACATAGAGACCCGCATGGTAGAAATCGGCATGGATGCCGGCACGGTTGAGCTCGTCGCTGATCTGCTTAGTGCGTTTACGTGACCTGACATAGACGATGGCAGTGCCTGGCACGGAGCGCAGGATATGGACGAGTTCAGCCATTTTCTCCTCGGTGGGACGCACGACATAGGACAAATTGCTACGGGCGAAACTCATCGAGAACACGTTGGGCGCCTTGAAATGAAGGCACCGCTGGATGTCCTCGACCACCACCGGAGTGGCTGTTGCGGTGAGCGCCAATACGGGAACGGCAGGAAAAAGCTTGCGAACGGCAACTATCTTCAGGAACGAGGGCCTGAAGTCGTAACCCCACTGTGAGATACAGTGCGCCTCGTCAACGACAATGAGCCTCACGGGCATCTGGCGCAAGCGTTCCAGGAAAGAATGAGACTGCAGGCGCTCGGGGGAGACATAAAGGAACTTGTAGTTGCCGTAAAGACATTTCTCATAGGTGCGGTTCACCTCGGCCCGTGTCAAGCCGGCATAGAGGTAAGTCGCCTTGATGTTGAGAGCACGCAGGCGATCCACCTGATCCTTCATGAGGGAGATGATGGGCGTGATGACAAGGGCCATACCGTCGATGGCCATTGTAGGAACCTGAAATGTTATAGACTTGCCGCCACCTGTGGGCATCAGGCCCAAGGTGTCGCGGCCGTCAAGAACCGACTCGATAATGTCCTGCTGAAGCGGCCTGAAGGCATCATAGCCCCAGTATTTCTTGAGGACTTCAAGAATCGGCTTGGATTGACTCGGCATCGTCGTGCAGTTTTATAGCCTTCACCATAAGTTGCACCGAGGAGTTCATGCGATGCCTGGTCTCCTCGATCGTATAGCAGATGTCAATGGCCTTGCCTGCTTTGAGCGCATCGTTGAACTGTGCCAGTCCAAAAGCAATGGCGTTGTTCACCTTGTTGCCCTCCTCGTCCACGAGGTCAAGCTTGATGTGCTCCATCTTCTTGCCCACGACCTTGCTTGTACCCTGGTCAAAGACCTTGCGGGTGACAAAGACAGGCTTTCCGTTGCCCGGTCCATAAGGATTGAGCATACGCAGGTAGCGCAACAATGCGCCATTGATGTCGCTGAACTTGATTTCACAGTCGATATCCATGGCCGGGGTGACTTGCTCGTCCTCGATGTGGCTCTCGACGTATTCGGTCAAGCGGCGACGGAACTCGGGAATGTTCTCCTCCTTGATGGAGAGACCGACGGCATTGGTGTGGCCGCCAAAGGTCTCCAGCAGGTCACGGCACGACTTGATAGCGGTATAGACGTCAAAGCCACGCACCGAACGGGACGAACCAGTGGCAACGCCGTCGGAATAATAGGTGAGAACCACCGACGGGCGGAAGTAAAGCTCTGCCAGCCTTGCTGCCACGATGCCAATGACACCCTTGTGCCAGTTGCGGTCGTAGATAACGATGGGTTTCTTGCCGTCAAGCACCTGAGCATGACGATCAATAATCTCGTTGGCCTCGACAGTCACCTGGCTGTCCAGTTCCTTGCGGTTGCTGTTATACTGGTCAATGCGCTTGGAAATCTCCATCGCACTCTGCATGTTGCGGCTCACCAGCAGCTCAACAGACTCCTGTCCCGACTCCATGCGGCCCGAAGCGTTGATGCGCGGTCCGATCTTGAAGATAATGTCGTTGATGGTCAAGTCATGACGATTCAGTCCACAGGTGCGGATGATACTGCGCAGGCCCACATTAGGATTGTTGTTGAGACGGCGCAGGCCGTAGAACATCATCACCCTGTTCTCGCCCGTAAGCGGAACAATGTCGGCAGCGATGCTCACGGCAACAAGGTCCAACATGGCCTCCAGATTATACATCGTCCCCAGGCCGTTGCTCTTGGAGAACGCCTGCATGAACTTGAAACCGACGCCACATCCCGACAAGCCCTTGTAGGGATAGGTGTCATCAACGAGTTTGGGATTAAGGATTGCCGCGGCATCGGGCAGCTCATCGTCCGGGACATGGTGGTCACACACGATGAATTCTATGCCCTTCTCCTTGGCATACGCGATTTCGTCGATTGCCTTGATACCACAATCGAGCACAATAACCAATTTCACCCCAATCGATTCTGCATAGTCGATGCTTTGCAGTGAGATGCCATATCCGTCGTCATCGCGCGTCGGGATATAGTAAACCAGATTGGAGTAAATGTTCTGAAGATACTTATACACGAGCGCTACGGCAGTGGTACCATCCACGTCGTAATCCCCGTAAATCATGATCTTCTCTTTTGCCCCTAACGCCTGGTTGAGCCTTGCCACTGCCTTGTCCATGTTCTTCATCAAGAACGGATCGTGCAGCTGTTGCAGCGACGGGTAGAGGAAGTCGTGGACATCTTCCGCGGTCTTCAATCCCCTGAGCACCAACAGCCGAGCGATGGCGGGACAGTTGGGGAACTGGGCCGCCAACTGCTCCTGGGCAATGCGTTCGTCGGATGTTAGAGGTAAGTAATTCCATTTACTTATCATTTATGTTTATTTTTTAATATGCAATAACAGGGGCTCATTGCCGCGGAGCGATGAGCGAGTGGAGATATGGATATTTATCTTACTGGGGACCAATTAGTTGAGATGCCGGTTTTCAAGAAGCCCCATCGATAGGATGCCACCAGCAGCCTCTAATCCCCTCGTTTCAGTGCCACAAAAGTACTGCAAAAGGCAGATTTTTCAAAATAAAGCAGCAACTATTTCACGTTCGTCACGAGTTTTTATAGAAATTTAACAACCTAAAATGACATCAGTCCTGTTTTTCAGTGCTTTCCAAGATAGACTTTATTTAAAGAATCACTTTATATTTATCATTTTAATCATTTGATTATAAATATTTTTATTAAATAACTTGTGATAAAGAGCAAACCAGCACACGCTGTAGGGGTACAGACAAAAAAATCACCGACCGGATGACCCAGTCGGTGATCAATTCTGGAGGTCGCTAGCGGACTCGAACCGCTGTGCCCGGTTTTGCAGACCGGTGACTAAACCACTCATCCAAGCGACCCTTCGTGAATAGCGGTGCAAAATTACTGCGGATTTTTGACCTGTGCAACTTTATCGGCACATTTTTTTGCTGAATTTTTCTCAGGCTTCTGGCATACATCCTTCAATTTACATGCTGCACAGGCAGTTAGCGCAGATTTCCGGCTGTTCGCCGCCCGCACGATTGAACGCACTGTAGCCGCCACAGCAAGGGCTACAATCAGTCCAGCAAGGATATATTGAACCAGATCACTCATCTGTCATACATTATTTATCCTTGAAATTCTTCTTTACCAACCTGGACAGCTTTGCCGGTGTCAGGTCGGCAGGATACTCGGTGAAAGGCAGCACAGTGTGGCAGCCGTTCATGTACTCACTGCAGCCGAATGCCGTTTTCCCTTTGACGAGATGCCCCTTGCCACAGACCGGGCAAGGTATTTCCTCAATGCTCTTCAGCCTCGGCGCACGCGGCTTCTTGGCCTTTTCTTCCCCACCCGACGGAGCCTTGGGCTTGGAAGGCTTGCCTTGCTCTACAGCGATGCTTCCACTGTTGTTGTCGCGCAACACATTGAGTACGATCTCACCAATCATTTTCTTGAGTTCATCAATGAACTGGGCGGCACTATATTCACCTCGTTCTATTTCACGCAACTTTTTCTCCCACAAACCCGTAAGCGATGCACTTTTAAGTAATGGTTCATGGATTGTATCTATCAGTTGGATACCAGCCAGGGTGGGCATAATGCTCTTGCGCTCCTTGCGGATATAGCGGCGCTTGAACAGCGTCTCGATGATGGCGGCACGCGTTGAGGGACGACCGATACCGTTCTCCTTCATCGCGTCGCGCAGCTCCTCGTCATCAACGGTCTTTCCTGCAGTTTCCATTGCGCGCAACAGCGTGCCTTCGGTATAGGGCTTGGGAGGTTGAGTCGTGCGTTTTAAAATCGACGGCTCATGCGGTCCGCTCTCCCCTTTCTCGAAGTGCGGCATTACGCCATTGTCCTCATCATCAGCCTTTTCCTTGCTGTCATCATCGACATTTTTATCACCCGGCTTGTTGAACAGGTCACGCCAACCGGGCTTGAGAATCTCCTTGCCCGTCGCCTTGAAACCATACTCGCCCACTTGTGCTAATACGGTGGTCGTATTAAACTCACAGTCAGGATAAAACGCCGCAATAAAGCGCATGGCAATCAAGTGATACACGCGCTTCTCATCGGGTGTCATTGCCACCGTCGCAGGATTGACATTGGTGGGGATAATGGCATGATGGTCAGTGACTTTACTGTTGTCAAACACCTTCTTGGTCTTGGGCAGCTTGGGCAGCGACAGCAAGGGAGCCGTCAAGTTGGCATAGGGCACCATAGCCTGCAGGATGCCAGGCACTTGCGGGTAGATGTCATCATTCAGGAAAGTCGTGTCCACACGGGGATAGGTTGTCGCCTTTTTCTCATAGAGGGACTGAATGGTCTTGAGCGCCTCATCGGCCGACATGCCGAACTTCTTATTGCACTCCACCTGAAGGCTTGTCAAGTCAAACAGGCGCGGTGGTGCCTCACGACCCTTCTTGGTTTCAACCGACGTCACCTCAAACGGTAACAGCTTGATATTCTCAACGATAGCACTTGCCTCGCCCTCGGTTTTAAAGCGCCCGCGAGTGCTGTTGAAGGTCACGCCGCGGTACTTGGTCTTGAGCTCCCAGTAATCCTCGGGCACGAAATTCTCAATTTCGCGGTATCGGGCCACAATCATGGCGAGCGTAGGCGTCTGGACACGGCCTACCGAGAGCACATCGCGCGAGCGCGAATACTTTAAGGTATAAAGGCGCGTGGCATTCATCCCCAGCACCCAGTCACCGATGGCACGAGAGAGGCCCGCAAAATACAGATTATCAAAGTCTTTGGCATCCTTGAGCTGCTCAAAACCCTTGCGGATGCTCTCGTCGGTCAACGACGAGATCCACAGGCGCTTGACGGGTTTATCACACCCAGCCTTCTGATACACCCAACGCTGAATCAATTCACCTTCTTGGCCGGCATCACCGCAGTTGATGACCTCTTCGGCACTGGAAATCAAGTTCTGGATGACGTTAAACTGCTTCTTGATGCCCTCATCATCCTTCAGTTTGATGCCAAACCGAGGCGGGATCATGGGCAACTGTCCCAGACTCCACCACTTCCACTGGTCGGTGTAGTCATTAGGCTCCTTGAGTTCGCACAAGTGACCGAAAGTCCACGTCACCTGATAGCCATTGCCCTCAAAGTAGCCTTCGTGCCTGTCATTGGCACCAAGCAATCGGGCAATGTCACGTGCCACACTGGGTTTCTCGGTTACGCAAACTTTCATTATTGTTTATATTTAATTACTAGTTGGTTAAATATCTAAATGTAAAGTGATAATTTAGATATTTACTCACCCAGATGAAGCCCCTTTGCCTCGTTCCAGAGGTCGTCCATCTCGGCGAGCGTCAACTCGTTGACATGACGGCCCTGCTCGTTGGCCTTCTGCTCGATGTAGTTAAACCGGGCGATAAATTTGCGGTTGGTGCGCTCCAGGGCATTGTCGGGGCGAACGCCATAAAGACGGGCTGCATTGACAAGAGAGAAAAACAGGTCACCGAACTCCTTCTCACGGTCCACAGCATTGTCATTCTTCAACTCGGCCTCCACTTCACCGAACTCCTCACGCACCTTGTCCCAAACGTCTTCCTTCTGCTGCCAGTCAAAGCCCACATTGGCGGCCTTCTCCTGGACACGTTCGGCCTTAATGAGCGACGGCAGGCTGCGAGGCACTCCACTGAGTACCATCTTGTTACCATCTTTTTCGCTCATCTTGATCAATTCCCAATTCTTGAGTACTTGGGCGGCAGTATCGGCCTTCTCATCACCGAAAACGTGGGGATGGCGGAAGATAAGTTTCTCGCACAGAGCGTCGCAGACGTCGGCGATGTCAAATTTGCCCTTCTCGTCGCCGATTTTGGCATAAAAGACAATGTGCAACAGCACATCGCCCAGTTCCTTACGGATTTTATCGTCGTCCTCGCCCATGATGGCGTCAGCGAGTTCCATGGTTTCCTCAATGGTGTTGGGACGCAGGCTCTCATTGGTCTGCTTGCGGTCCCACGGGCACTTCACACGCAGCTCGTCCAGGATGTCGAGCAGGCGTCCAAAGGCCTCCAGTTTCTTCTCTCTGGTGTTGTTAGGCATGATTATAGCGCTTTTTTAATTGTTTTTGAGCCACAAAATTAGTCATTTTTTTGTAAATGTAGTAATTTTGCTGCATGAGTAAAATCAAACTGCTACTAATATGTTTGGCACTGGCCGTGAGTGGAAGCCTCAAGGCGCAGATCCTGTGCAAGGAATTTATCTATGAGCCCAAAGCGTTCCCGTCATGTCACGCCTCGACCATCGCGTGCCTGCAGAACGGCGACCTGGTGACAGCCTTTTTCGGCGGATCCTATGAGGGCTGTCCCGACGTGTGTATCTGGGTATGCCGTAAGACCGTGGGCAGTGACCACTGGACCGAGCCGGCTATGGCAGCTGACGGCGTCATCAACGACACCCTGCGCAAGGCGTGCTATAATCCCGTGCTATATCAAATGCCGGACGGCGAGTTGTGGCTTTTCTTCAAAATCGGCTCCTGTGTAGCAGACTGGAGCGGATGGCTGACCCGCTCTAATGACAATGGCAAAACCTGGAGCCCTCGCGAACCGTTGCCCGATGGCTTTCTAGGACCCATCAAGAACAAACCCGAGCTCATCGGCAACCGCCTTGTGTGCCCTTCCAGCACCGAGAATGACGGATGGAAAATCCATTTTGAGATTTACGACCTCACCACCCGCCAGTGGCACAAGACTCCAGCTATAGAAGCAGCACTGGCTCACTCGTTGCAAAGTCCCGGCACCATAGCCCCCATCGGCGCCATCCAGCCCTCTATCATCCGTCTTGCCGACGGCACCTTGCAGGTGCTGTGCCGCACCCAGAACGGAAAACTTGCCACATCCTATTCTCACGATGAAGGAGAAAGCTGGAGCCGCGTGGAGCTGACCAACGTGCCCAATAACTGCTCGGGCACCGATGCCGTGACCGTTCATCCCACCTTGCATGCATTGATCTATAACCCCGTGGAATCCATCCTGGGCGACTACCGCGACCCCCGCACGCCCATCGATGTTGCCACCAGCATGGACGGCATCTACTGGAACAAGCTCGTTACCCTCGACCACGAGCCCGGCAGCGAGTTCTCCTACCCTGCCGTCGTCGTCGACCCCCGCGACAGCACCCTGCACATCACCTATACCTGGAAACGCCAGCGCATTGTCTATGCCCATGTAAAGCCTTGAAAAGCCACCATTCACTCAAAACAATAAGGTTTTCTTTGGTAGAGGCATACTTTTGTTGTAATTTTGCAGCCAATTTTTAAAACAAATATCAAGAAAACTGCAATGACAAGAAAATCTATGCTGCTTGTCCTGTGTGCTACACTCCTGGGAATCAATGCCATGGCACAGGGCAACAACACCCGCATGGGTGGTGACGAGACCGATGACACCGAGTCGCTCGCTGAGCGTATCTTCAAGTTAGAAAAGAAGACCGACGCATTTAATTTCCACATCAATTTCGCATCAAGCCTGGTGGCCGAGGACGCCAACCACGGCGAATGGGACTCAAAATTTGTGTGCCGTGACCTGCGCCTTGACATCAAGGGCGACATCACGCCCAAGGTCTTCTATCGCATCCGTCACCGCTTCAATAGCAACCAGACCGCCAAAGGTTTGGACCGTTTCGCCAAGGCGACCGATATCATGATGGTGGGCTATCGTCCCAGCAGCAAAGTGGATATCGCCGCCGGTAAGCTTTGCCAGATATGGGGCGGATTTGAATATGACCAGAACCCCATGGAAATCTACCGCTACAGTGACCTGATTGACATGATGGACATCTTTATGGCCGGTGCAATGGTGAGCTACCACCCCGTCCCCACCCAAGAGGTGGCCTTCCAGATGACCAACAGCTATAACGGCTCGTTCACCGAGGATCTGGGCGAAGACCCGCAGATTGTCACCAATGACCTGCAGAAGCCCGAGAAGCTCGCTCGCAGCCGCGCCCCGTTCACCTATATCCTGAACTGGAACGGCAATTTCCTGCAAGACCAGTTGCAGACACGTTGGGCTTGGGGTATCCAGACCCAAGCCAAGCACAAGTACTCACGCATGATCACGTTGGGACAGAGGCTTAACTTGCCTAATTATCAGCTGTATTTTGACTACTTCGGCGAGTGGGACGACGTGGATCGCCTGCACTATGCCACGAACGACCTGAAGGACATGATTGCTCCGGGCTCAACCCACCTGGGCAAAGTACACAGCCACACCTTCATCGCCAAGATGAACTGGCAATTCGCCCCCAAGTGGAACCTGATGCTCAAGGGCACCTACGAGACCACTAGCATCGCCAAGATTGCCGACCTGCACAACTACCGCAAGTCAATCGGCTATCTGGGCAGCATTGAGTACTGGCCGATGCCCAAGAAACTGGACTTCCGCGTGTTCCTTGCCTACCTGGGTCACAAGTATGACTTCAACAAGGCGTGCGGCCTTGAGGACTACAACACCAACCGCGTGGAGCTGGGCTTCATGTACCGCATCAAGTGCTATTAAGGCTCGCCTCAATAGCAGATTAGTGATGAGTGATTAGAGATTAGTGAGATTTTTCTCTGGAGCGGCCATTCCTGCAAAGCAGGGGTGGCCGCTCTAGTTAAATCATGGGATTTAATAAATATTTTGATTTATTATTTTATAATGTGAGGAATATGTTCTACTTTTGTGGGAAGTTTAGAAAGACATGATGAAATACCTTAGTCTGCCTGACAACGCGACACGTATTCTTCCATTCTATTTAGCAATGGAGGAGTATGCTGCACGCATCATAGGAGAGGATGACATCTTCTTCATGTGGCAGGTGGAGCCGACGGTCATCTTCGGCCGCAACCAGTTGATTGCGAGCGAGGTGAACGTGGATTATTGCCGTGAGCATGGCATAGCCTTCTACCGTCGTCGCAGCGGTGGCGGATGCGTTTATGCCGACAAGGACAACATCATGTTCAGCTACATCACGCGCAGCGACGAGGTACAGACGACGTTCTCACACTATACCAGCGCCGTTGCCGAGATGTTGCAGGGATTGGGACTGAATGCCACCGCCAGCGACCGCAACGATGTGCTTATCGACGGCCGCAAGGTGAGCGGCAACGCGTTCTATCACATCCCGGGACGCAGCATCGTGCACGGCACCATGCTCTATGACACCAACATGGAGCACATGCTGAATGCTATCACGCCATCGCGCGAAAAGTTGACCAGCAAGGGCGTGGAGTCGGTCAGGAGCCACATCACCACCCTGCGCGAGCATCTGACGATGGACATCGAGGACTTCAAGCAGCACGTTCGCCAAACGCTGTGTGACGGCGAGATACAACTCACTGCCGATGACGTTGCCGAAATTGAACTGCTCACCCTGCCCTACCTGGAGCCCGATTTCCTGAAGGGCAAAGACCCCCGTCATGAGATCACTTGTGGCGGGCGCGTGGAGGGTGTGGGTAGTATCCACATCCATGTGGAACTCAAGCACGACGTGGTCACCGACCTGCACCTGACGGGCGATTTCCTGCCCCTGTGCAACGATGTGCAATCGGTTCTGCTTGACAAGCTGCGTGGCGTCAAACTCGAAACCGTTGACCTGCACAAAGCCCTAGAAGGCTGTGATGCAGGACAATGGATAATGAATTTATCAACCGAACAATTCATAAAGCTATTAACAGATAGCCATTAGGTTTTAAAAACTAAAAACATAAGAACTTATATATTAACCAATTAAAAACCATTTTAAACCGTGACTGAAGAAATTAAAGTTACCTGTCTGCATGACAGGCACGTAGCGCAAGGCGCTCTCATGTCCCCCTTCGCTGGTTACGACATGCCCATCCAGTATGTAGATATCACCACTGAGCACAATGCTGTGCGCCAGAAGGTGGGTGTTTTTGACGTTTCACACATGGGCGAGGTGGAAATCACCGGTCCCGATGCCGCCAAGTTCACCAACTACATTTTCACCAACGATATCAACGCCATCAAGGCTGGCCAGATTCTGTACGGTATGATGCTCTACCCCGACGGCGGTACTGTTGACGACCTGCTGGTTTACCGTGTTGACGATAATGACTACTTCCTCGTGATCAATGCAGCCAACATCGACAAGGATGTTGCTTGGATCATGGAGCAGGCTAAGAACTTTGACGTGAAGGTTGACCACCAGAGCGAGCAATATGGCCAGATCGCCGTCCAAGGTCCCGAAGCCGAGAAGACCATGGCCGCGGTGCTCAACATCGACACCACCGACCTAACGTTCTACACCTTCAAGAAGATGGAATATGACGGCAAGACCATCATCGTTAGCCGCACCGGTTACACCGGCGAGGACGGTTTTGAGGTATATGCCGATCCCGCCATCATTTGCAAGATGTGGGATATGCTCATGGAAGCCGGCGTACAGGCCTGTGGTCTGGGTTGCCGCGACACCCTGCGCTTTGAGGCTGGTCTGCCCCTGTATGGCGACGAGCTGACTCCTGAGATTTCACCTATCGCCGCTACCTTCGGCATGTTTGTGAAGCTCGACAAGGAAGGTGGTTTCATCGGCCGCGACGCCTGCGCCCAGCAGAAGGCAGAAGGCACCCCCAAGAAACTCGTTGGTCTGGAGCTTGAAGGCAAGGCTATTCCCCGCCATGGCTATGAGGTACTCGACGGCGAGAACGTAGTAGGTTACATCACCACCGGTTATCATAGCATCACGCTGGACAAGAGCGTAGCCTTTGCACTGGTTGACCGTGCAGTAGGTGCCCTGGGCAACACGCTGAGCGTGCGCATCCGCAAGAAAGTGTTCCCCGCTGTTGTGGTGAAGAAACGCTTCTATACCCCTAATTATAAGAAGTGAGGCTTTAGGTTTTAGGCGTTAGGCTTTAGGCTTTAGGTTTTAGACCTTAGACTTTAGACCTAAGGTGTTAGGAGGATAAGACAAGAGAAATTTATTTTTAAGAAACAATTATATTAACTGATTAATTTTTAATAATACAATGAGTAAGATTATCGACGGACTCTATTACAGCGAGTCACATGAGTATGTAAAGGTAGAAGGCGATTTCGGTTTCATCGGTATCACTGACTTTGCACAGCACGAGCTGGGCAACGTGGTTTACGTGGACATGCCCGAGGTTGACGATGAGGTAACTGCAGGTGAGGACTTTGGCGCCGTTGAGAGCGTTAAGGCTGCCAGCGACCTGATGTCGCCCGTTAGCGGTACTGTTGTTGAGGTGAACGAGGCTCTCGAGGACGAGCCCGGCCTGATCAACAAGGATGCCTTTGAGAACTGGATCATCAAGGTTGAACTCAGCGACAAGAGCGAGCTCGACAACCTGATGGATGCTGCTGCCTACAAGGCCATGATCGGCGAGTAATTTGAGTTAGAAGTTAGTAGTTAGAAGTTAAGAGTTAACCGACGACTGAAAACTGATAAACAATGAGTTATAAATTTTATCCGCACACCAGTGATGAGCTGCAGGCCATGTTGAACACGGCAGGCGTCAAGTCGCTGGACGACCTCTATCAGGATGTGCCCCAGGAACTCCAGCTCAAGAAGGAGTATGAGTTGCCCGAGGCCATGAGTGAGATTGAAGTGCGCCGTTTCTTTGACGACCTGGGCATGGGCAACATCACCATGCGCACCTTCCTGGGCGGCGGTTTCTATGACCACTACAGCCCTGCTGTCGTTCAAGACATCGTTAGGCGCAGCGAGTTCCTCACCGCCTACACCCCCTATCAGGCCGAGATTTCGCAGGGTACCCTGCAATATATCTTTGAGTACCAGAGCATGATGGCCGAACTGACCGGCATGGAAGTGTCCAACGCTTCGATGTACGATGGCACGACCGCTACTGCCGAGGCCATGATGATGGCTGTCTCCAACGCCAAGAAGCGCAAACGCGTACTGGTGAGCGAGACCATCAGCCCCTACGTGCTGCGCGTGGTAAAGACCTACGCCAAGTACCAGGGCATCCAGATTGACATGGTTCCCGCCGTTGGTGGCGTGATGGACCGTGACGCCCTCAAGGTAGAACTCGAGAAGGACGACGTGGCTGGTGTTATCGTTGCTACGCCCAACTTCTACGGTATCCTCGAGGACTACACCGGCATTGCCGACCTGTGCCATGAGCACAAGGCATTGCTGATCATGCACTGCGTAGCCACTGCCCTGAGCGTGGTCAAGACGCCCGCCGAATGGGGTGCTGACATCGCTGTGGGTGACGGCCAGAGCCTGGGTATCCCCTTGAACTATGGTGGTCCCTATGTAGGCTTCCTGTGCACTACCAAGAAGTTGATCCGCAAGATGCCGGGCCGCATCGTTGGTGCTACCAAGGATGCTGACGGCAAGCGCGCCTTCGTCCTCACCCTGCAGGCCCGCGAGCAGCACATCCGCCGCGAGAAAGCCACGAGCAACATCTGCTCCAACCAGAGCCTGATGGCCCTGTACGTGACCGTTTATATGGGTCTGATGGGTGCCAAGGGTCTGAAAGAGGTGAACGAGATCAGTTACAGCAACGCCCACTACCTGGCCGACAGCCTGGTGAAGACGGGTCTGTTTGAGATGGCTTATCCCGACAAGCCCTTCCTCAACGAGTTTGCCGTGAAGACCAAGCTCGACATCGACAAACTGCAGGAATACTGCGGTGAAGAGTACCTCCAGTGCGGTCTCAAGATTGCCGACGACACTTTACTGCTCGCCGTGACCGAGACCTACAGCCGTGAGGATTGTGACGACCTTGTTGACGCATGTGTAACCTTTAATGAAGAACAGGAGGGCAAGTAAGTTATGAATAACACTTTTTACGGTAAACTCATATTTGAGTTGTCACAGAATGGCCGTCAGGGTTATTCCCTGCCCGAGAACAGGTCCAAGGGTCTGATGCGTGAAAACGCACCTCTGCTGCCCGAGGTGGATGAGCTGAGCGTTGTGCGCCACTACACCAACATGAGCAACAACAACTTCGGTGTTGACACGGGCTTCTATCCCCTGGGTTCCTGCACCATGAAGTATAATCCCAAGATCAACGAGGAGATTGCCGCCCACCGTGAGTTCACGGGTCTGCACCCGCTGCAGAATCCCGAGACCACCCAGGGTGCCCTCGCTGTTTACTACTTCCTGCAGACCAGCCTGGCCGAGATTTCGGGCCTGAAGGAGTTCACGCTGAACCCCTTTGCCGGTGCCCATGGTGAGTTGACCGGCCTGATGATCATGCGCGGTTACCACCTGGAGCGTGGCGACGTGAAGCGCACCAAGGTCATCATCCCCGACAGCGCCCACGGTACCAACCCTGCCAGCTCGGCAGTGTGCGGTCTTGACGTTGTGGTTGTGAAGAGCCGTCCCGACGGCACCGTCGATGTGGATGACCTGCGTCCCCTGCTCGACGACACCATCGCCGGTATGATGATGACCAACCCCAACACGCTGGGTATCTTTGAGCACAACATCGGCGAAATCGCCAAGGCTGTCCATGATGCCGGCGGCCTGATGTACTATGACGGCGCCAACCTCAACCCCATGCTGGGTAAGGTGCGTCCCGGTGACATCGGCTTTGACATCATGCACATCAACCTGCACAAGACCTTCTCGACGCCTCACGGCGGTGGTGGTCCCGGTAGCGGTCCAGTCGGCGTGCGTGCCGGTCTGGAGCACCTGCTCCCCAACCCCCGCGTCGTGAAAGTCGAGGAAGAGGACTACGATTACTTCAAGCTGGAGTGCAGCGACAAGTCCATCGGCAGCATCAGCGGTCACCTGGGCAACTTCGGCGTGATGATGCGCGCCCTTGCCTACATCCTGACCCTGGGCCGTGACCAGCTCAAGTGGGTCGGCCCGCTGGCAACCCTCAACGCCAACTACATCAAGGAGTCGTTGAAGGATGTCTTTGAACTGCCCATCGGCGGTGTGTGCAAGCACGAGTTTGTCTTTGACGGCCTGAAGGACAAGTCCACCGGCGTTACCACCCTCGACGTGGCTAAACGTCTGCTGGACTATGGCTTCCATGCTCCTACCATCTACTTCCCCTTGCTGTTCCACGAGGCTCTGATGATTGAGCCCACCGAGAACGAGAGCAAGCAGACCCTCGACGAGTTCATCCGCATCATGCGTGTGATTGCTCAAGAGGCCAAGGACGATCCCGAGATGGTGAAGACTGCTCCGCACAACACGCCCGTGCGTCGCCTTGACGACACCCAGGCCGCCCTGCATCCCATTGTGACCTGGCGCGAGCTTGTCAACGACAACCAGTAAAAACCGACTGCAGAAATCACTCACGCTAAGTCGCTAAGACGCTAAGTTTCTATTTTTATCATTCTTAGCGACTTTGCGGCTTAGCGTGAGGATTTGTCAAGAATAACGTTTAAACCATTAATATCACATTATGTTTGACATTATTATAATAGGTGCCGGTCCTGGCGGTTATGAAACCGCTGCCGATGCTGCTGCACACGGCCTGACCGTCGCCATCGTCGAGCGCGACCAGATGGGTGGCACCTGCCTGAACCGTGGCTGTATCCCCACCAAGGCCCTGTGCCGCAATGCCGAGGTCATCAACCTGATGCGCGAGGCTGAGGTTTGGGGCGTAAAGACTGGCGAAATGGCCTTTGACTACGCACCCGTGTTTGAACGCAAGGAAGCTGTCGTCAAGCAGTTGCGCGAAGGCGTGGAGATGCTCATGGGCGCTCCCGGCATCACCGCCATCAAGGGCGAGGCCAGCCTTAAGGACGCTAACACCGTTGTCGTTAACGGCGAGGAATATCAAGCCAAGAACATCATCATTGCTACCGGTTCAGCACCTCGTGGCCTGCCCATCGAGGGTGCCGACCTGGCCATGACCAGCGACGATATCCTGGCGATGGAAACGCTGCCCGAGAGCCTGTGCATCGTGGGTGGTGGAGTCATCGGCATGGAGTTTGCCGCTGTATTCAGCACGTTTGGCGTTGAAGTAACCGTCATCGAGTATTGCAAGGAAATCCTGCCGCCGTTTGACAAGGACGTGGCCAAGCGCCTGAAGACCGTCCTGAGCAAACGAGGCATCAAGATCATCACCAGTGCCGCTGTCAACGGCATCAGCCAGAGTGAAGACGGCATGACCGTCACCTACGAGCTCAAGGGTAAGCCTCAGAGCGTTACCTGTGAAAAGGTGCTCATGTCGGTAGGTCGCCAGCCCGTTCTGCCCCAGGGTCTTGACGCTGTGGGTGTCAACGTTGGCCGCCGCGGCATCGAGGTGGACGACAACATGATGACCAACGTGCCTGGCGTATATGCCATCGGCGATGTGAACGGTCGCATGATGCTCGCCCACGCTGCCAGTGCACAGGGCCTGCGTGCCCTGCACGCTATCATGGGCAAAGCTGACGACATCAAGCTTGACATCGTTCCCAGTGCCGTGTTCACCGTGCCCGAGTTGGCTATGGTGGGACTTACCGAGGAACAGTGTGCTGAGAAGGGTCTTGATGTGACCGTCAAGAAATCATTCTTCCGCAGCAACGGCAAGGCTGTCGCCATGAACGAGACCGACGGCCTTATCAAGATGATTGTCGATAACGCGACACGCCAGATTGTGGGCTGCCACATCTGTGGAGCACACGCTGCCGACCTCATCCAGGAAGTTGTCACCGCAATGAATGCCGGTGCTACCGTTGACCTGCTTGCCCGCAGCATCCACGGTCACCCCACGCTGAGCGAGGTAATGCTCACTGCCGCCCGCCAGTTCTGACCCATTCCGGCAAGCTGACGGCTTGTAACAACACCAGCACGCCACCTGCAAATTAATGCAAGTGGCGTGTTGTTTTAGTTACACATTAGAAGGAAACATGGTGAAAATGTTTGACGTTCCAAATTTTTGTTGTAATTTTGCAACAAATAGCACATTTAATCTATCAACCATCAACTGTCTCCACCTTCTTAATTCCTCATTTTCAGATGTTTAAATGAGCCTATGTATGATTATTGTCCTATTCACAACCCACATTGTATTATTAACCAAGCATTATAAATCCTTGAACATGACAAAAAGAACGAGATTTTTATCTGTAATCCTTATTACATTAGCAGTTTTTTTACCAGCGAAAGCCACCCAGCAGCTAACAGTGTTTAACGGTGACGAATTAAGCAATACCGCACCCATCAACCTTGTTTATTTTGATGAGGTCGGCACCCGAACCCAAGTCATCTATCCCGCCAGCAGTCTGGCAGTAATGACTGGCGAAGTGATCAACTCAATGAAATTCTATACCAGCGATCCCATTACCGAAGGGGGTGGTATGTTGCAGATATCTGTCGGTGAGACAGACAAGATGGACTTTGCAGGCTCTGGCTACGTTGAAGGCCTGACCCAAGTCGCATCCTACTCCATGACGAGTGGTTTGACAGAGATTGAAATCGTCTTTGATGAGCCCTACACCTACATGGGAGGAAACCTCGTCTTTGAGAGTATTGTCACTGAAACCACTAATGAAAGTTTCGTCACCTTCTGGGGCATGAGGCCCGACAACTATAATGCCATCTCCCGTAACGAGATCAGCAAGTTCTTGCCAAAAACGACCTTTAATTATGGCACTGATGCTCCCTATTCGGCTAAAGTTCTCCCCTTTGAACTGACATTCAAGACCATCCGTGCCGAACGCGAAGACGTGCAGAGCGTCGTCATTACCAATACCGGATTGAACGGCTTTAGCCCCTCATTAAGTGCCGAGGCTCCTTTCTACGCCAGCACTCCTAACGCCGTGATTCTCTCAGGCGAGTCACTCGAGGTTCCTGTGACCTTTGCCCCCACTGCCGCAGGCAGCTACACCGGAGTGCTGACCGTCGATTGCGGTGAAGCCGGTATCCACGAAGTGCCATTATCGGGCACAGCCATCGAGGCTGCCCAGGAATTGATGGTGTGTGACAGCACCGATTATGGTAGTTTTCTGCCTATCTATGGCGCTGATATTGACATCGTCGGCACCGAGGGCCAGATGATTTATCCCTCCAGCATGCTCACCCAGATGGCAGGACGCAAGATATATGGTCTGAAGTTCCACATCAAGGATTATGTGGAGATGGACGGCGGTGTCATCCAATTGTCGCTTAAAGAAGTGAGCCACAGTGCCTTTGCCTGGGCAGGTTTGACCGGCGACCTGACAGCTGTCGCCACCTATACACCGGTTCTCAATAGCACCGAAATGATCTTCTACTTTGACGAGCCGTTTGAGTATCAAGGAGATAATCTGCTCGTGGACTGCAAAGTCATCGAGGCTGGCAGAACCAACTACAGGCAGACCTTCTTCTATGGCACCCCTACAGACTACAACTCAGGCGTATATCACTCGTTGTGGTACGGTACAACCTTTGATACAGAGATTGTTCCCTTCCTGCCCTGTGCCACCTTTGAGTTTGAAAAGAATGACGTTCCCGAGGTAATCCGAGGTGATGCCAATCAGGATACAAACGTGACTATCAGCGATGTCACCGCCCTCATCAACATCCTGCTGAGCGGTGCCGAAACGCCAACCGAAGCAGATTGCGACCTTAACCAGGCTGTCAACATCGCCGATGTGACGGTACTCATCAATTACCTGTTGTCTGGCGAATGGCCTGATTAATCATCAAGTAAAACGATATGAAAAAGGGCGGAACCCGAATGGTTCTGCCCTTTTTCATATCACGTCACTTGATAGCGGTTACTCCTGAGGCAGGCGGCGGAAGCCCTCACCCAAAATCTCGGAACTCTCCATGATGTTGACAAACGCGTGCGGGTCGATGTGGTAGAGCACCGAACGCAGCTTGATCATGTCGGAACGGTCGAGGGTCACATAGAGCATCTTGCGCTCCGTACCCTTGTAAAGACCTGTGCCAGCGATGAGTGTGCCGCCACGCTTGATGTCGTTGATGATATAGTCACGCACAGCATCGGCCTCATCAGTAACGATGAACATGGTCTTGTAGGTCTTCATACCATCGACCACGAGGTCGATGACCTTACCCTCAATGAAGATAATGATGATAGAATAGATGGGCAGGCGGATGTCACCGAAGGCAACTAGGGTGCTCAAGGTGATGATGCCATCAACGATCATGACGAGGGTACCGAGTGAGATCTTGGTGTACTTGTGCAGGATCATCGAGATGATGTCCGAGCCACCACTGGTAGCGCCCGAGCGGAAAATCAGACCGATAGCCACACCATAGATAATACCGGCAACGACGGTATTGAGGAAGTAGTCGGGATGGAACCAGCCACCGTGGTGAGGAATCTCAACCATCGACTTGACCATGGATGGATCAACCGATGCCATGATAGCGCCATCATGAATCACGGGATTGTAGCCCCACTTACTCTCGAGGATAAAGGTGAACAAGAAAATCAACGCCGTCGAGACGATGGTCTTGATACCGAACTTAGGTCCAAGAATCCATGTGCCGATGAGCAGCAAGGGGATATCCATGCAGATGGCATAAAGCGAAATCTTCCAGGGCCACAGCGTGTTGAACACGTTGGAGAGGCCGTAGGTACCGCCAGGTGCCATCAGATAGGGGTTCACAAACATCACATCACCGACAGCAAACAGCAGGCTACCGATGGTGAGCAGAGCGTATGCCAATACTTCCTGCCACAATTTTCTCTTTGGATCAATCTTAATCATATCTTATTCTGTTAGTGTTCTGTAAAAATCGGGCGCAAAGGTACTCATTATTTCTCAATCAGCGACATAACACAAGAAAATTCCAATTAAATCTTGTTCATCCGCATTCAAGACCAATCAAGAGTGCATTTTGGGGCAGAAAATACATATCGTTTTTACACAAATGACCATAAATATTTCCAATAGCCTGATTGTCAACATAATAACATATCACGAATGACCTGCTTTTTCTTGCTGGACAAGAAAAAAGTATGTACCTTTGCCAACGTAATAACCAACAAAAACAGACACGATGAAACAACTGATGATCATAGTCATGTCGCTACTGGCCATCATGGCCTATGCGCAGGAAGATTACCGCGAGCGGATCAATCTTCATTGGAGCAGCCCAGAACTGGCCATCTCTCCCAAGGGCATAATTGCGCTGGGTGCCAAAACAGATATCTATGTGACCGATGCGCCCGAAAAGGGTTGGCGAGGAATCCCGATGCCGGTGAATAATAGTTGGAGTAGCATAAAAGACTTGTGCTGGTCGAGCGAGAACGTATTGATTGCCAGCGTGGAAGGAAAACTCTATGCATGGGAAATAGCCGATGACGGAACATTCAAGCCGCTTGCAATGAGCAATGCTCCCGAGGCCAATGATCTGCGAAGTGATGGCAACGGCCGTGTCTGGGCATGGGGATTGAGCAATAAGGTATTTTACTCGAGCGACAGCGGCTGTTCATGGAGCGAGGTAGCACACATCCAGGAACTTGATGACTTAAATGCTCAGTCAATTTTGGGGACCCATTATATCAACGACTTATATTTTGACAACAACGGCAAGCGCGGGTTGATCGGCTCCAACTACAATGAATTATACCTGACCCTTGACAACTGCAAGACGCTGCAGCGCATCCCCACCCCACTCGACCAGAAAGCATACCAACAGGACGAGAAAGCAGCAAAGAGAATAAGAATCAACAAGGTACGCATCCTTGGCGACTACTACATCGTGGAGCAAGACTACAAGGCATTCATCACCAGCACCAAAGATATCAGGTGGAGACCCACAAATGGTTCTGACACAGCGAGTGACATCGACGTGATGAGCAACCGATTTATCGTTATCAGGCCCGATGCAGGGACTGTACGTCTCCTAGACGAAAAACTGAATTTGGTCAACGAGTTTAAAGTGCCTGAGGAGAAAAATGACATAGCCTACGGTGACGACATGTACATCATCGACAAGACAGCTCTGCACAAATGTGGCATCAATGGCAACAAGCGGTATGAACTTTTTAGAACGGACCAAGAGATTGACCCAATGCATGCCGACGAGCCGTCCCGCATCTTCACCATCGACGGGCAGGAGTTCTACTTCGACAGCTACGACCTGATAGCCAAGAGCAAAGCGACGGGCAAGTGGTACAGATACATGACATTTGACTTCGAGCCGTCCAAACCCTTCGAGGGCATAGGCAAAATCTTTTTCTACAACTCCTTTCTCGATGATGAGATGACCCTCTATCAATTGAATGTCAAGGAGAAAACCGTAAAGCCGTATGAGTGGCCCAGCAAGATGTTTGACCGCAAGAAAGTGGTGGGCATGCAGGTTATCTACAGCGTGATCGGCTGCTTCGTTAACTCTGGCATCAATAAGCACTACCGCTTGCAGGGCGATGAACTGGTATGGGAGAAGGACTACACTATCGGCAATGAGCGCAGAAATGCCTATCCCGAATTGCCCAAGCGGTTCAAAGCGAGCGACATCCAACAACTGGTCAGACTCATCGATGAGTCGAGGTCACATAAGCAACCCTACACTGACACGCTCATCACCGACGAAGACAGGGCCGAATACGCCAAGCTCATCGACGAGTTCCTTGAAGACGATAATGACAATATCATCAAGTACATGGACAACAACGACAAATGGATAGCAGCTGGCCAGCAAATCACTGCGCTGAACGAGAGCTGGTTGAAACAGGCACGTGAATATGCGTCACGCTCCTTTAGCACGACAACCGTGACCCGCAAGATCTTGTTCACGTTTGAGGACGGTAGCTCCATGTCGTGCTACAACGATAAATGGAAGGTAAGTTACCTGTATTCACCCTGGACGATCACCTATGGCAACTTTGTGTACATGACCGAGGATCTGCACGTGGGAAGTCTCATTAACCAGATCACACAAGGCAAGATGCTTGACCAGCGCTATTGCAGCAAGGCCTTTGCCATCTACCAGATGGTCAAACAGCAGAATGGCAATTCATTTGAGCAATGAAGAAGGCAACCATATTACTTATTATCTTTTTGGCAACAATGGCAAGTCTTGTTTCCTGCGGTGATGAGCCCGACGGCAAGTGGGACAAGATGAAGTGGAAAAACCTCAGCGGCCTGTCCAAAGAGAATGGCACCTATATACTCCCTGCCGACGGTGGCACCTATGCCTTTGAGTGCACTAACTACAGTAGCCCTTGGCTATCAAGCATTTTGGACAATGGCGAGTATATCTATCCCAGTCCAGACTTCCACTCCTTCACAAGCGATTGGTTCAGTGTGCTGTGTAACCATGCCACTGTGACCGTCACCATCCAGCCACTTGATGGGTCCACTGCCAGCCGTAGCCTTAGTGTTGGGGTAACGGCTGGAGACATCTTTGACTCCATCGACTTTGTGCAACGACGATAATTCAAAGAGGAAACAGAAATGCCGTCAGCTTGGATGCTGGAGCCTTAAATCGAGAGGTGACAGTTTTTTTGCATTGCCATAACAGAAAAAAATCGTATTGACTGAGGTAATTTGGAAAAAACTGAGTACCTTTGCAGTTAATCACATTAAAAACAACTCTAATAAATACTATTATGGCAGACAAAACACCTACTCCGCACATCGGCGCCAAGTATGGCGAGATTGCACCCACAGTGATTATGGCTGGCGACCCCTTGCGCGCCAAGTTGATGGCAGAACGTTATCTTGAGAACCCGACGCTCTACAACCAGGTGCGTGGTATGCTCGGCTATACGGGCACGTACAAAGGTAAACGCGTGTCGGTTCAAGGCCACGGCATGGGTATTCCCTCAATCGGCATCTACTCCTATGAGTTGTTCAACTTCTATGATGTAAAGACCATTATCCGTGTGGGTTCGGCTGGCTCGATGAACCCCGACCTGCACATCGGTGACCTGGTGATGGCTATGGGTGCCTGCACCAATAGCGCATACGCCATGCAGTTCCACTTGCCTGGCATCTATGCCCCGATTGCCGACTTTGACCTGCTGCGCGCCGCCGTAGAAAAGGCCGAGGAACTGGGTTACCGCTACAAGGTGGGTAACGTCTATTCGTCGGACACCTTCTACGATGACAGCCCCGATACCGACCAATGGCAGAAGATGGGTGTGCTTGCCGTAGAGATGGAAGCCCCCGCCCTCTATATGAACGCCGCCCGCAGTGGTGCCCGCGCCTTGTGCATCTGCACCATCAGCGACTCACTGGTAACCGGCGAAGTCACCACCGCCGAGGAGCGTCAGAACAACTTCACCCAGATGATGGACGTTGCTTTCGGCATCATCTAATTAGGCTTTAAGATTTTAGGCATTAGGCTGACAACTAAAAACTGACAACTGAAAACTGAGATAAGCTATGGCAATGCTATCAAGAATCACCGAGCTGTTTGAAATCGACTATCCTGTGGTTTCAGGCGGCATGGTGTGGTGTAGCGGGTGGGAACTCGCTGCGGCCGTGAGCAATGCTGGTGGACTGGGCCTGATTGGCGCCGGTTCAATGACACCAGAGGTGTTGCGAGATCATATCATCAAATGCCGTCAGGCGACAAACTACAACTTCGGCGTGAACGTGCCGCTGATGCGTCCACAAGCTCCTGAAATGATGGAAGTTATCGCCGAGCAGAAAGTGCCCGTAGTGTTCACCTCGGCTGGCAGTCCCAAGAAATGGACCGAATGGCTCCATGAGCGCGGTATCATGGTGGCCCATGTGGTTTCCTCAACGGCATTTGCTATCAAATGTCAAGAAGCTGGCGTTGATGCTGTTGTCGCCGAAGGCTTTGAAGCCGGTGGACACAACGGCAAGGAGGAAACAACCACGATGTGCCTGATTCCCGCCGTTAGACGAGCCATCAGCCTGCCGCTGATTGCGGCCGGTGGTATCGCAACCGGCGATGCCATGTTGGCAGCCGAAGCCATGGGAGCCGATGGTGTACAAGTCGGCACCTTGTTCGCCCTGACAGAGGAAAGCTCCGCTCACGAGAACTTCAAGCGCCTGTGCCTCAATCTCGACGAAGGCGGCACCTTGCTGCACTTCAGGAAGCTCTCGCCCACCCGTCTGGTGAAAAACAATTTCCAGACTGCCGTGCAAGAAGCCGAGAATCGTGGCGCCAGTGAGGAAGAACTGCTTGAACTCATCGGCCTGGGCAAGACACGAACAGGCATCTTTGAAGGCGATGTCGAGAACGGTGAGCTGGAAATAGGCCAAGCTTGCAGCCTGCTGAAAGGCCGTGAGATTGAGCCTGTTGATGTAGTGATGCAACGGTTTGTTCAAGAGTATTACTCCTCACGCAGGCAGCTGATCAACCAGGCCATGGAGGAGCAGATTTCAAGAAGAACCTATTAATGTTCAATTTGGAGAGTATTTCAAATTGAGATTTAGAGTATATATAGATTTCTAACACAACTATTTAAATTATCACTTTAAAGATATAAAATCAAACAATTATGTCACAGTGGTTTGAATGCAAAGTAAAATATGACCGCACCATGGAAAACGGTGCGATGAAAACCGTTTCTGAACCTTATCTCGTTGATGCCTTGTCATTCACCGAAGCCGAGGCGCGCATCACCGACAAGA
Source organism: uncultured Prevotellaceae bacterium (assembly GCA_900318205.1). Taxonomy (GTDB): domain Bacteria; phylum Bacteroidota; class Bacteroidia; order Bacteroidales; family Muribaculaceae; genus Sodaliphilus. The sequence continues at coordinate 31,472 of ONJS01000035.1, forward strand.
TGCAGCCTTTCATCAGCGGCGACTTCAAGGTGGACGCTGTAAAGCGTGTAAACCTGAGCGACATCTTCTATAATGAGGGTGGAGACCGCTGGTATAAGGTAAAAACCAATTTCATCACTATCGACGAGAAGACAGCCGTAGAAAAGCGCACTGCCAGCTACCAGCTGGTGCAGGCCAGCGACCTGAAGGGCGCATTATCGGTGTTCCTGGAGGGTATGCACGACACGATGGCCGACTTTGAGATCGCCTCGATTGCCGAAACACCGCTCATGGACGTCTTCCCCGCAAATCTTGACGAAACCCGCGCCGACCGCGAGGCACGCCAGAAGGCACAGAACAAGTCGTGAGACACTATGGCAAGCATCAAAGACAATCTTGAGAAAGTAACCGCACAACTGCCTGGTGGCGTGCGACTTGTCGCTGTCTCCAAGTTCCATCCCGTTGAGGAACTGGCCGAGGCTTATGAGGCTGGACAACGCCTATTCGGCGAGAACCGCGCCCAGGAACTGGTTGCCAAGGCTCCCGAGCTGCCCAAAGACATCCGCTGGCACTTCATCGGACACTTGCAGAAGAACAAGGTGCGTGCCATCATGCCCCATGTGACAGTGATTGAGAGCGTGGACAGTGTGGAACTGCTTCGTCTCATTGAGAAAGAGGCCGCCCGCATCGACCGCACCGTGGACGTGCTGCTCCAACTGCATGTGGCTCAGGAAGAGACCAAGAGCGGTTTCAGCGTGGAAGAAGTCCTGGAAGCCGGCGAAGCCGGTGAACTGACCGAAGGCCTGCCACACGTACACGTTTGCGGTGTGATGGCAATGGCGTCACTCACCGACGATATGGACCAGGTGGCTCGTGAGTTTGACCTCGTTCGCCGCACCTATATCACGCTGAAGGACGGTGCCTTTGACGAGAGCGAATACTTCAACGAGTTGAGCATGGGCATGAGCGATGACTGGCAAGTTGCCGTTAAATACGGTGCGACCCTAGTGCGCATCGGCACCGCCATTTTCGGCCCAAGGAAATACTGATTTTCATAAATTAATCACCAAGAATACGGCATTTTGCAAAAAATGTCGTATTTTTGCCGAAAATTATCACAAAACAAACATTAATAATCAAATATTCAGAACCAAAATGACAACAGAAAAGAAAAACGGAGCCTTGGTGTCAATTATCGCCATGATGTTCCTCTTTGCAATGATTTCATTTGTAACCAACATGGCCGCGCCGTTCGGTACAATCTGGGACGACCACTACGACTGGGCCGGCATGATGGGCAACATGATGAATTTTGCGGCCTACCTGTTCATGGGTATTCCCGCGGGTATCCTCATCACAAAGATCGGTTACAAGAAAACCGCTCTTGTCGCATTGGCACTCGGTTTCATTGGCATGGCAATACAATACTTGTCAAGCACCATGAGCGCCAGCGAGATCAGCACCTATGTCATCTATCTCATCGGTGCTTTCATCTGCGGTTTCTGTGTTTGTATCCTCAACACGGTAGTTAATCCCATGCTCAACCAGCTGGGCGGTGGCGGCAATCGCGGCAACCAGCTTATCCAGACTGGTGGCACACTCAACTCCCTGGCTGCAACGCTGACGCCGATGATGGTGGGTATGCTGGTTGGTGAGACGACCGAGAAGACGACTATGGAATCAGTTCAGCCGCTGCTGTTCATCGCCATGGCCATCTTTGCGATCTCATTCTGCATCATCTATTTCACCAAGCTTCAAGAGCCCAAGACCGAAGCCCAGAACGTGATGGAAGGCGTGAAAGGCGCGTTGAGTTTCCGTCATCTGGTGCTCGGTATCATTGCCATCTTCTTCTATGTTGGCATTGAGGTGGGTATCCCTGGTCAGCTCTTGTTCTACCTGACCGAGCCTGTTGCCGAAGGCGGCGTTCTGGGCAGTGCTCCCATCGCTGGTGCCATCGCCGGCATCTACTGGCTGCTCATGCTCGTGGGCCGTTTCAGCAGTTCACTTATCTCTGGAAAGATTTCTCCCCGCACGCAGCTTGTTTTCACATCAGGCCTGGCCATCATCCTCCTCTTGGTTGCCATCTTCTTGCCCGAGGATATCAAGATGACCCTCAAGGGCGCTGAAGTACCCGTCAAGGTGCTGTTCATCATCCTGTGCGGTATCTGCACATCAGTCATGTGGGGCGTTGTCTTCAACCTTGCCACCGAGGGCTTGGGCAAATTCACCGCTGCCGCATCCGGTCTGTTCATGACGATGGTTGTTGGTGGTGGCGTGATGCCTCTCATCCAGAACTTCATGTCCGACAAAGTGGGCCACATCCAGAGCTACTGGCTGGTTGTCGCCATGCTGGCCTACATGCTGTTCTATGCCCTTATCGGCAGCAAGCCCAGCAAGAAGGCTGAAGCATAAGCATTGAAGGCTGATTACCAAACACATCATTGTGGTCGCGCCATTACGGTGTGACCACAATTTTCTTTTTACTGAAAAATTGTTGAACAAGAATTCCACTCATATAAAAAAAAGGCAGTATATTTGTAGTTTAGTAAATAACCTAATCACTCAATACTATTATGATCGATTCCAAATTGATGACACGCGCGGCAAATAACATCCGCATCCTTGCCGCTTCGATGGTTGAACAAGCCAAGTCTGGACATCCCGGTGGCGCCATGGGTGGTGCCGACTTTGTGAACGTCCTGTTCTCAAAATATTTAGTGACCGACCCCGACAATCCTGCATGGTTTGCCCGTGACCGTTTCTTCCTGGATCCCGGCCACATGTCACCGATGCTCTACAGCGTTCTGCACCTGGCTGGCCGCTACTCGACCGACGACATCAAGGCTTTCCGTTCATGGGGCAGCATCACTCCCGGTCATCCCGAGCTCGACGTGGAGCACGGCGTGGAGAACACATCGGGTCCCCTGGGTCAAGGCCATGTGATGGCCATCGGTGCCGCAATCGCCGAGCGTTTCATCGCCACGCACTATAGCGAGGTGTTTGCCCACAAGACCTACGCCTTCATCAGTGACGGTGGCGTTCAGGAGGGTATTTCCCAGGAGGCAGCCCGCATTGCAGGTTACCTGGGTCTGAACAACCTGATCATGTTCTATGACAGCAACACGGTGCAGCTCTCGACCGACTGTGACGCCGTGAGCAACGAAGATACTGCCATGAAGTACCGCGCATGGAACTGGAACGTCATTGAGTGTGACGGAACCGATCCCGTCGCTCTCGCCGAGGCATTGGACAAGGCGCTTGCCGAAAAGCAGCGTCCCACCATCATCATCGGCCGCACCATTATGGGACGCGGTTGTGTAACTGCTGAGGGTGAGAACTTTGAGGGCAAATGCAGTACTCACGGTAACCCGTTGAGCAAATCGGGTGCCGACTATGCCAAGACCATTGAGAACCTGGGCGGCAATCCTGAGAATCCTTGGGTAGTATTCCCCGAGGTAGCCGAACTGTATGCCCAACGTGCCGAAGAGCAGCGCAGACTGGTTGCACAGCGCAAACAGGAAATTGACGCTTGGGCAAAGCAGAACCCCGATGCCATGAAGAAGTTGCAAGACTTTATTGACGGCAAGGCGCCTAAGGTGGACTATGCCGCTATCGAACACAAACCTGGCATCGCAACTCGTGCAGCCAGCGCCAACGTGCTCGCCACCCTCGCCAAGGAGGTGGAAAATATGATTGTCTCATCGGCCGACCTGGCTAACAGCGACAAGACCGACGGTTACCTCAAGGTGCGCGGAGCGTTCAAGACCCACGATTTCCAGGGCGCGTTCCTCCATGCCGGTGTTTCCGAGCTGGCCATGGCAGCCATCATCAACGGTATGGCACTGCACGGTGGCGTGATTGCCGCCTGCGGCACCTTCTTCGTCTTCAGCGACTATATCAAGCCTGCTGCCCGACTGTCGGCACTGATGGAACTGCCTGTCAAGTTCATCTGGACCCATGACGCCTTCCGTGTGGGCGAGGACGGCCCCACCCACGAGCCCGTTGAGCAGGAAGCCCAGATCCGCCTGATGGAGGAATTGCAGAACCATCATGGCCGCAACAGTATGCTCGTGCTGCGTCCTGCCGACGCCGCCGAGACTTCCGTTGCCTGGAAGATGGCCATGGAGAACAATTTGACTCCTACAGCCCTGATTCTCTCGCGCCAAAATATCGACGACCTGCCTAGCGCAACGGGTAACCGCTATGCCGATGCCCTTGGAGCTGAGCGCGGCGGCTATGTAGTCATCAAGCAGGACAAGCCCGACATTGTGCTCGTGGGTAACGGCTCGGAGGTTGCCACACTGGTTGCCGCCAACGACATCATCAAGGAGCAAGGTATTAAGGCACAGATTGTTTCGGTTCCCTCCATCGGTCTGTTCCTCAATCAGGATGCCGACTACCGCAATACGGTCATTCCCGCCGGCGTTCCTGCATTTGGCTTGACGTCGGGTCTGCCCAGCACCTTGCGACGCGTGGTTCCCACCAGTACCATCTTCGGTTTGGACCACTTTGGCGCTTCAGCTCCGTACAAGATACTTGACGAGAAATTTGGATTCACACCCGAGCATGTCGCAGGCCTCATCAGTGCTGCACTCAAGGCTTGACGTTAAGAATCTTTAAAATTTTTCAATTTAAATTTTTGAGATACAATAAAAATTAGTAATTTTGTCACGCAAAAGTCTTTGTAACAGCAATAATAAATTAATAAAATACTGATTATTAACAAATTAAAATAATACAACAAATAATTATGAAGAAAATTGCATTGTTAGCATTGATATGCTTGTTTTGCATGTTGCCTTCCACCACTCAAGCTCAAGAGGTAACTTACGTTGAGGATCCTTCTCAGGGTTATCTCTTCAACAGAATGAGAGACAACTGGTTCATCATGGCTGATGGTGGTGTTGGTCTGATGATGTCCCCTTACGACAGGCATGAGCACTTTGGTCACCGTCTGGGTGCCAAGGCTGATTTCTTTGTCGGTAAGTGGTTCTCGCCCCTGCTCGGTTTGCGTGCAGGTGCCGACTTTGAACAGATGAAGGGTGCTACCTGGACCGGCAACTATGCTGCTCTGGGTTACCGCAACTGGCCCCGTCAGTTTGATAACGGCAAATACGTTCCCCAGCACTTCAATAACATTGGTCTGGTTGGAGACGTATTGTTCAACGTTTCAAACTGGTTGGTAGGTTACAAGCCCCATCGCTTCTATAACTGTATTTTCTACGTCGGCATGGCTGTCAACTGGGTATATGCCCGCGAAGGTGCAAGGCCCGTTTCGGACGGTGCTTGGAAATATGGTGCAAACGATGACACCGATCACTGCCGTAACTATAGCATGCAGTGCGGTTTGCTCAACTCATTTGCCATCACCAAGAAGATCGACTTCAATGTTGACCTCCGCTTCGACCTGATGCAGGAGCATGTTGATGGTACTTACAGTTGGTATAAGACTTGGAATGAGTATCCTGGTGTATTGCTGGGTATGACCTACAAGTTCGGCAAGAGCGAGTGGAATGCACCCGTACAGGCTCAGTGCCCCGAGTGGAAATACACCGATGCCGAGGGTGACGCACTGGTTGCTGACCTCAATGATGCCAACCGCAAGATCGCTGACCTGGAGAACCAGCTGCGCAAGTGCTTGGAGAAGAAAGCTGAGCTGGATGAGGGTGGTCCTGCCGAAGCACCCCTCGCTACCATCTACTTCCCCATCAACCGTACCGACGTGCTGGGTGTACAGCGCAACGTTGTTGAAGCAGTTGCTGAGGTCATGAAGAATGAGAACCGCAACTACCTGCTCACCGGTTGGGCCGACAACTACACCGGCAACGACAAGATCAATGTCCGCCTGCGTAAGGGTCGTGTAGCTACCGTGAAGAATGAGCTCGTGAAGAAGGGCGTTTCTGAGAGCCGCCTCGAGACCGAGATCAACAATGGCGAGCTGACCGACTACGGTCCCAAGTGCGCATCACTTGACCGCGCTGTGACCATCCACCGCAAGTAATCGCTCTTAACAAAGAGATAGATCAGCATTATGATTTAAGATGTCCCACTGATATGGCGGGACATCTTTTTTAACCCTTGACGATAACCCCGAGTTCATCAAGACGTGACCACCCGAACATCCCATAAGGACATCCTGCTGCAATCCATCCGCGAGGGCAAGCAACTGTCGCTCAAAGGGCAGCTGCAGCTTACTTTCGCCTTGAGCATCCCCGCTATCCTGGCTAGCGTATCGGCCATGGTGATGCAATTTATCGATGCAGCGATGGTTGGACAACTCGGTGCCGACGACTCGGCATCGGTGGGATTGATGGGTACCACTTCATGGATGTTTGAGGGCATCTTGACATCGTTTGTCGCCGGATATGCCGTGCAGGTGGCACACCTGCTGGGCGCCAAACGACCTGCTGACGCACGACAGATGGTGAGGCAAGCCATCGTCGTGTGTATGCTGTTCAGCCTGTTGCTCGCAGGATTTGGACTGTTGATCTGCGGTCCCCTACCCGTCTGGCTTGGAGCCCAACCACACATCAGGACTGGAGCGACCAACTACTTCGGTACATTCATGCTGTTTGTGCCATTCTTCATGCTAGACATCGTGGCCAGTTCCATGCTGCGCAGCAGCGGCAACATGCGGGTTCCCAGTGTGCTCAATGTCGTGATGTGTGTGCTTGATGTGGTTTTCAACTTTTTCCTCATTTTCCCGACACGGCAGTTGACATTGATGGGCAACACGATCACTATGCCGGGTGCCGGATTGGGCATTGTGGGCGCCGCATTGGGCACAGCCTATGCAGGTATGGTTGTCAGCCTGCTCATGATGTACTACCTCGTTTTCCGTTCCAACGAGCTGAGGCTCACGCTTGACAAGGGGTCATTCAAGCCCAAATGGAACAATTTTGTCAAGGCTATCAAGATTTCGATGCCCATGGGGCTGCAACACATCATGCTCACGGGCGCATCCATCGTCATCACAGGCATTGTTGCCCCGCTGGGCAGTATTGCACTTGCCGCCAACTCGTTTGCCATCACTGCCGAGAGTCTCTGCTACATGTCTGGGTATGGTATCGCCGATGCCGCGACGACGCTCATCGGGCAAAGTCTGGGAGCTGGGCGCAAACGGCTCACCCGCAGTTTTGCATGGATCAATGTGCTGTCAGGCATGGCCATCATGGGACTGATGGCAGTGTTTATGTACCTGTTTGCAGCCGAACTGATGGGACTGATGTCACCAGTGCCCGAGGTGGTGGAACTGGGTGCGCGTTGCCTTAGACTTGAAGCGTGGGCCGAGCCACTGTTTGCCGCTTCCATCATCGGTTACGGCGTGTTTGTCGGCGCCGGATACACTTTGGCACCGTGCGGCATTAACCTGGTGAGCATGTGGATTGTCAGGTTGGGACTCTCTGCCATTTTAGTGACCTCGATGGGTCTCTACGGCGTGTGGATGGCGATGGCCATTGAATTGTGTTTCAGAGGAATGGTCTATCTAGTGTGGCTAAGTACCAAACGATGGATGAGGAGAAGCGTCATTGATCAACGGGAGCACGCTTGAACTTCTCGGCCATGATGACACCGGCAAGAATCAGCACACAGCCGATATAGGCAATCGCGTTGGTGCGCTCACCGAACCAGATGGCGGCAGCAATCATCGAGATGATGGGACTCAGGTAGAAATAATTGCTGGCTCGCACAGCTCCGATGCGCTTGACCGTGATACCCCAGATGAAATAGGCAGCCATCGAGCACACGAGTCCAAGATACAATAGGTTGCCCCAAACGGCGGGCTGTCGCAAGACGTCCATGCTGATTCTGGTTTCCTCCATTGCCAGCAGCGGCAGCGCCGATAAAACGCCATAGAAGAACAGTTTGCGCGTGATAAACAGGGTCGTATAGGTGCGGTTCAGCTTCTTCAACGCCATGGAATAGAAGGCCCACACCAGCGCTGCCAGCATCGCCAACAAGTCACCAAGCACACTGTCACCCCACACGAAGCCGTCTTTCAAAGCCAGCATCACCGAACCGATGAAGGCAATCACCATGCCCACGCCCGTCAATAGCGTGATGCGCTCGTCACGGTAGAAGATAGCGCCCATCAATGCCGTCGTCAGCGGTGCGATGCTCACCAGCACTGCCACATCGCTGATGAGCGTGAGTTCGAGCGCGGTATTCTCAGCAATAAAATAAGCCGAGCCGCCAGCCACACCACACACTACAAAGAGCAGCTCGTCACGCCATCCGGTATAACGCACCTTGAAACGGCAGATGACCAGCAACGATAAATAGGCGATTGTAAATCGCGCCACAAAAATCTCGGTAGGCGTCAAACCGGCGTCAAGCAGCACCCTAGTGTTGAGGAATGATATACCCCACACCAGAATCATGGCAAATGCCGCCACATGATACCAGAAGTCGCTATGTGATTGCTTTTCTTGTCCCATTAGAAATATGGTGCAAAGGTACAACTTAGTCGGCAGTTATCTCAGCCAGATTACCATTTTTTTAGCCTCCTTGGACCGAAGTGTAAAAAAATTTGACACTTTAGTGTAAAAAAAATTGACACTTTTCATTTTTTGAAGAAAAATCTTTGCACTGGGCTTGACACTCCATGTATCTTCGCATCAAGAAAAACAACCTGGAACGATGTCAAGGGATCAAGGCATCAGGTTAAAATAAACAGACAGGAAAAAAGACATATCAACTACACTGGCGTCAACAGTCCCTTGACAATTTCCTAAAGGTTGATAAAGCGCCAATACAGTAACAGGCTGCCACAGATTGTTAGGGAAAGATCATTGGAATGACGCGTTCAACGGGTAAAAATCACCACCGTTGCACACGGCATTCTTTTTTATCCCTAACCCTTCTGGCGTAAATACAGTCGCTTCTTCGGCATTGCTCCCGCATCCCGACAACGAGATCTGATGTTGCAAATCACGAGGAAATTCACTAATTTTGCAGTTATGAACGAAGAACAATTTATCAACAGAGTGCTTGGTGCTGAGAATATGACCTGCATCAAGAAGGAAAAGATACTGGTAGCGTTGAGCGGCGGGGCCGACTCGGTTGCGTTGCTACGCGTTCTGCTCGCGGCGGGGTGCGATTGCAGAGCCGCGCATTGCAACTTCCACCTGCGCGGCGAGGAATCAATGCGTGACGAGCGTTTTGTGAGAGACTTATGCGAGCGACTCGGTGTGTCCTTGACCGTCAAGGACTTTGACGTTGCGGCATGGCAGCAAGAGCATGGTGGCTCGATTGAGATGGCATGCCGTGAACTGCGCTATCAGTGGTTTGATCAGGAACTTGAGCGACAGGATTGCGACCGCATTGCCGTTGCCCACCATTCAGACGACCAGATCGAAACGTTCTTCCTGAACCTGCTGCGCGGTACGGGCTCCAAGGGCCTATCCGGCATGAGACGCTACTACAACGGCATCTGGCGTCCGCTGCTGTCCGTTTCACGGCAAGATATTCTCGACTACCTGGAAAGCATTGGGCAGGACTATGTCACCGACAGCACCAATGCCCAGAACGATTTTCGCCGCAACCGCCTGCGCAACCTCGTGCTGCCCGTCATCGAAAAGGAATTTCCCGGAAGCAAGGAGCGCATCCTCTACACGATGCATAACCTGGCGGACGACTTTGACCTGATGGCATATTACGTGGAAACTGACCTGGATGGCATAGAGCACATCGACATCAAAACTGATTACATCTGCGAACACCCGTATGGCGAGACCCTACTCTATCACCGAATTCGCGAACGCGGGTTCAACCGTGAGCAATGTGCCCAAGCGATTGAGGCAGCAAGGAAAGGTCACACTGGGCGGCTTTTCACCGCTGGCGACTATGTGCTCGCCGTGAACAGGGAGACTCTGTCCGTTGATCTCAATCTACCGACCGACGGCGTTGAGATTCCCATCGACCTGACCAAGGACATCGTCAGTCCAATCAGCGTCCTCGTTCATCGCTGTCACGAGCCATTCTCACCACGGATGTGCTCCAATCGTCTCCACGTTGCCTTCAACACCCGACTGCTTGACTGCAAACGCATCGTTATGCGCCATTGGCGCCAAGGTGACCGCATCCGCCCCTTTGGCATGAAAGGCACTAAACTCGTGAGTGACCTTTTCAATGAACTCAAACTTGACTATGCCACTAAGAAATACGCATGGTTGCTTGAAGCCGACGGCGAGATCATCTGGGTAGTCGGTCATCGTTCAACTGCGCTCTATCCTGTTGAGAACGGAAGCCAGGACTACCTGTTCCTAACAAAGACAATTCCTTGACAGAATAAAGATTTCGCAAAAAAGAAATCAAAAAACCGTCAAAAAACTTGCACAAAACGAAACTTGGCAGTACCTTTGCACCCCAAATGAGTGGGTTGACACGTTCGGCCCACTTTCGGAGAGATGGCAGAGTGGTCGATTGCGGCGGTCTTGAAAACCGTTGAGGCTAACTACCTCCAGGGGTTCGAATCCCTTTCTCTCCGCATTTTTTTTTGGTCCTGTAGCTCAGCTGGATAGAGCAACAGCCTTCTAAGCTGTGGGCCCTGGGTTCGAATCCCAGCAGGATCACGCTTCCAATTTTAGGCGCTAGATTTCTACGGTTTACCAACGAAATTCCGCGCCTTTTTGTATTTGATACAATTCGTTTCGTTCACGGAGACTCAAGTACGGTTTACAACGGCTGCAAAAAAACGATATGTCTGCGGTGCGTTTCACAAAAATGTATTACCTTTGCAGCGGCAGAAGGCGGTAAGATGTATTCCCCGCTGCAGTAAAGCCATACACGCCCTAACGTCAGCGGAATTGGACCGCTGTTTGGGGCGTGATTTCTTTTGGATAATCCCCAATAGTTCCTTGTTCTTCCACTCTGTGATGTTGATGCATTCGACATAGATGTCGAGTTTCTGCGGACAGTTTGCCAGGGGCAGTTCTATCTCCATGCTGTAGTCATCGGCATCGGTGAAGATGCGGTTCTCCGATACATATTCTATCGAGGACCCCTTCTTCAGCGCTGCCTGTTTTCCGTTTATCGTCAGTATCATAAGAATAGCGGTTGATTTACTTAATGCAAAGGTAAATCAACCGCATATGGCTTGAAAAGACGTTATCTAATCTAGATCATCACTTTTCATGGATCATTAGACTCCTTTTTGAGAGAATACAATCCTATCTTCCATAATAAGAACAAGGCTAGAATGATGACAATTAGTGTGATAACAGTTCCAATCATATACGGTATCTTTCTGGACTCCCAATAGAATTCATTTAACGTCAATATTTTGATTTGCCCGTTATCAATCATGGTAGATATGCGCTTGTCGTTTTCAAGAAGAGTAATAGATTTTTTACTTGTATTGAGAACGAAATTTACGCAATTATCTTGATTGATGCCTATAACTGTGTCACCAACCACCTGGATATTTGTCACGTCGGCACTAACATCAAATCTTAATTCATCATCAGAAATCGTCACTTTCTGATCATCACAAGTAATGTAGCCATGCCATGTATTATCATCAATTGAGTATAATTTGTACCCATTGGGTAAATGGGCAACCCATGAATCCCCTATTCCTAGGTCTATATCACAGATAACCGATGTGAGCAGCATTGTTACAAAACTGCCTACAATCCAGATGCCTATGGCTACCGCTGGTGAAATGGCTGCAAGAAATACCTTGCGTTTTCTTTTGCGTTTTCCACCTAGCACATATGCCATCAGTCCACCAATGACACCCAACACCCATGCCAGAAGGAGGGCAAAACCTAAAATAAAAAGGATATTGACAAATAACATCATAGACTAAAAAGGATATTATAATTGACACGGCAAAGTTAGCGATAATATTTTGCTAAACACTTCATTTTCTCTTAGATTTCGGTGACTGATTGTTTCATGAGGCGCTGGTACTCGCCAGAGTTTTATAATTTTGGAAAAGTTGTTCAACCGCGTTTGACTTGAAAAGACGCAAGTGAGTTTATGAGATTATTGAGTTAGTTCAACCCATGGCAGTTTCTTTTTTTCTTTGAATTCTTGCCATACTGAATCAATATCTAATAATGAGGGCCTTGAAATATGGCGTTGACTCAAATAGTTTATATAATCTTCTTCATTATTGAAACCATCGATATCTGGGGTATCGACATTGATAACAAACCAAGCTTTAAGTACAGCTTGCCCTCTTAGTACTGGGCCGAATTCATCCTTTTTATCTTTAGCCTCACAATACA
>ONJS01000046.1 GCA_900318205.1 uncultured Prevotellaceae bacterium
GTAATTGCCCGAAACGGCCGAGCGCCATGCGTGGGAATAGTTGCTCTGGAACTTCAAACCCACACCAGGCATGCTGCCCTCGGTGCCAAACACAAACTGTCCGCCCAGGGACCACTCGCCCACGTCGGCACTTGCCATCATCGAAGTGACGGCCATCAGCATAATCAATAAAACCTTTTTCATTGTAACTAAGTTTTTTAAACTGTTAATAAAATAATTATGGCATAATTCTATATCTTCTAAAGCCGGTAGGAAACACCTATCATGAACATAACCTGACCAACATCTTCACTGAAGAACCGCTGGTACTTTATCTCGCTATTGAGCATCAAGTGGTCACCAATGAGGTAATCGATACCCACACCGCCATTTCCGATAAAATAACCTTCAACATCAGATTCCTTACCAATGAGCGTGTCGTAGTGGCTATGATAGTTACGCATTCCTATTCCCAACAAGGGATAAAGCCTCAGGTTGTCACCAAGGTGAACATGATAGTTCCACTCCAGGGCAAACTCACTGCCCCACACGTCGTTCTTCTTGAAATAGTAATCGGCCAATAAGTTGATTCGGGTATGATGGGAAAAATTGTATTTCGCGTTTAAGCCAATTCCCATCACCTTATCACGAGTGCCATAGGCTGTTTGTGCTCCGAATGAAAACTCACCGATGTCAGCCCTTGTTGCCATGCACGTCAACAAGATGAATAATGTAAATACTGTCTTTCTCATGTCTTTATAGATTGTTTTTGATTATTTCTTGAACACGATTTGCATGGTGGTAAACTCGTCGGCGGCATCCAGCATCTGCAGGAGGTCTTGCCACTGCGAGGCGGGATAGTCACCCTTGTCATATCGCTTGCTCACAACGAGCCGCAACTGCCGCCCTTCAACACTGGCAAGGGCAGTAAACTCGCCCGCGCTGTTCTTGACGCTCCGACTCAGTTTGCTCAGACTCTCATTAGAGACCTCATAGCCATCGGGGATGTCGACCCTGATATCCCATCGCAGCAAGCCAGGGCTACTGCGATTCACATCAAACGAGCGGTTGCGGTCCACGCCCTCGACGTTGGCCTGTGAACCGATTAATTTGCCCACGCTCACCACAAGATTGGAGCCGGCTTTCTTAACCCAGCCATCCATCGTGTATTGCGTCTTGTAGGTAAACTCGGGATGTTGAGGGTCGATGCCCGTTGAGAGGATCTCGGTGGAGAGCAGTCGGTCCGCAGCCACATCGTGATACATCTCAATCTCAGCCTTGAAGTCATCTTGCTGATCCTCGCTCTGCTTGGAGAACTGCTGCTGTGTGCCCTCACGCAGCCGCTTGTTGACGCCCTTGATATACTCCTTTTTACGTCCCAGGTACTCGTCATAGGCCTCGTATTCCTGCTCGTCAGTCATGATAGGAGCCGTGCCTTCTTTCATCGTGCCTGTTCTGGACTCGGTGCGGTCAATCGTAAGGATTGTGCCTTCGATAGAGGCCGTGAGTTGCACATCGTCAAGATTGTCGGCGGCAGTGGACTGAGGCAGCGTGATAAGTTCATATTTCGAGTTATTGTCGGCAAGCTTGGTGATCAGAGCAGCCTTGCGGCCCTGAAGATGTGCAGGCAGCAGTCCCGCTGTCATGCCTTGGTAGGTGGGTGGTGCGAAATAGGTGTTGCCCACCTTGAGGAGCCACAGGACGTTTCCCACATGAATGAGCTTGTCCAGCGGCTCATTCTCGTCATCGGTCGAGATGATAAACTGGTAAGGCACGCTGCAGCGGTCCAGCATCTCGCCCATCATGATGATGAAGTGATAGGGCGTGTAGGCATCATAGTCGTCATGAGCCCTATAAGAATAGAGCAGACCCGTGTAGATGAGGCGTGCCGCTTCTTCCTTGTCGGCCAATTTCTTGGCTCGCGCGATTTCGTCCTTCATCAGTTTCTTGTTCAGGGGCCAATCATAGTATTCTTTGACTTTCTTTTTATGGGTGTGCAGGAAAGAGAAATCATCGCGCAGGATGAACTCATAGTCGGGGTTGGCCTGCAGGTCGCGGTTTTTGAGACTCTTTATCTTCTTGTCACTCACGCTCTTGTCTTGGACATATAGCAGAATCAATGGCGACTGCTTGACGGGGTTGTACCACAGGGCGGGCTCCACGCGATCCACGTTTCTGACCTCGGCCTCCAGCACGGTGTTATCGTCGTCATCGGAACTGGCCTTGAATTCGGGCGCACCGTTCAGGCTCCGGTACTGAACGGTAAACTTCTTGTCGATGGTGCAATTCACCTTATAGTGGAGCATGGGGTATGGCGCCATGAACGAGAACGTGAATTCAGGCACATTACGATCCTGGACCATCAATTCCTCATAGGTGAAGATGTCAAGCACATCACCCACTTCAAGTCCAGGAACTGCCAGCTTGTGACTCACGTCACTACCCTTCTTGCCTTCACGGGTGATGGCATACTCTTTACTGTCCACGTTGACGATTCTGCCATCGGGTTTGATGACTCTCACGCCTAGCACCTGCTGCACTTTCTCCTCTAGTCCCCTGTAGTTGCGTCCTCGCTTGAATGTAGAATAATCAAACTCCGAGTACTTCTTCAGAGCCGCCGCATCATTGAGCTTGATAAGCATGCGGTTGAGTTCGTGGCGCCCGAGCATCTTGGGATTACCAAACATCATCAGTCCCGTCATGCGGATGTAGGACTTGCGGGTGACATCCACGTCGGTGCGTGCGGCAAGGATGACAGCCGAGTACAATTGGCTGTTTGTGTACTTTTCCGGACACTGGTAGTTGCTGAACATCGGGTCATTGTCGCTCCAGACCTTCTGCCTCAACTCCTCGGCGAAACGGGCGTAATCTTTTTCGTCATTGGCATTGGCTGTCAGGATGGTTAATCCCATCAACAGCATTACCACACATTTAATCGTTGTTTTCATATCTTTTATGACTATTGGGTTTCACATTTCATTTCAAGACGACCGCCTCATGGCTGCTTGACTGCCATCTCTTGAGGTTGGCGTTCCAGGTCGTAATGTCCTCACGCTTGATGCGAGTCTGGCGCAAATTCATTACTTTGCGATATATGATCGAAGACCCTTGGCGTTGCCATGTGCACGACATGTCGGCATACTGGTTACTCTCGTTGTAGTCCTCCGGCAGTTCGTCACACCCGATTCCTTCGGGCAGCTGCAGTATCACTTCTCGCACTTGGCGGCACGGCATCGGCAACGTGTAGTCATTCTCTCGTTTGTTCGTATCAATCGGATTGGTGAACAGCATGTTATCAGGATCAAGTTCTACATACACTTCTCCCTCGATCTGCTGGACTGAATGGGTATCGGTCATCTTACCCGTTAACACCGCCCACTCGCTGCGGCAGTCTCTGTCTACCCACGTCGCCTCCGAGACCTTGTTGGCATGGTCATCGTCGTTGAGGGCGTTCCGTTCAAACATGAGTCGTTGTTGCGATTCCCGACTGTCGTAGGCACTGAGGAGCATCTCTTTCATGTCGCCCTTGACACAACGGGTGATTGTCCCCGTGAGTTCGCCGGCCTTGCTGAGCATTAACGTGATGTGTACGCTGTCGCAGTTGGCACTGGCGGGGAAAACGGGCACGGTGCGCAACGAGGGGGCACCTTCCGGCTCCTCGACCATTACTTCCATGCCCTGCACATTACTCGGAATGTGGCCCAGCGGGATATGGTTGCAGGTGGCGTCCAGGTAATAGGTTTTGCCCTGCCACTCCAGCGTACAGATGGCATGGTTGATGGCTGCAAGAGTGGGAATCTCGCTCATCTGGCACGAGGCCTCACGGGTGCCCACGTCGGCCAAGCGGGCATCAAAGCCTTGGGCCACGAGAAGCGTTTTTAGCAACAATGCCATGCCCTTACAATCGCCGTAACGCTTGCGCACAACCTCGGCAGGCTTGTCTGGCTGATGGCCACTGATGCCTTCCTCAAAGGCGACATAGCGGATATTGTTCTGCACCCAGGCATAAGTGTTCTTGATTTTGTCCAGGTCACTATGGCATTCACGGTTGATGTCCGCCAGGATATCGTTCAATGACGGTATGGCGGTATCGACATCCGACAGCTGCCGTCCCCAGGCAAACATGTCGGCCGCATCCTTGAACGACCCCACGACAAATACCGTGGGATAGACGCTGGCCACGGTTGGCATGGCTTCTTCCTGCTTGATGGGCGCCATGTCGTTGATCGTGTAGGTCACTACCCTACTTCCGCCCTTGTCTTTGTGCTCGATGCTAACTGCCGGGGACATATTCTTGTCGATCAGCCGGTAATGCTCAAATCCTTTGGGCAGGATGAATGTCACTGTCTTGTGTTTGACAAAGTATTGCTCGCCCAGCACGATGCGCGTGAAGTAGTGCAGGTCGGTAAACGTGCGCTCATAGGTCATCCTGCGCTTTCGGCCCCACTTGCCCAGGGTCACATCGAAATAGCACACGCGGGAGTCGTCAAAGAACACATTCTCGGGCGTCGCCGACCGATAGTTTGCGCTGTAACCGTCACAGCGTGCCTCATCTAGCTTGATGTTGTCCCCATAGAAGACCGCGGGCTGGATCTTCACGTCATACTGCCGCAAGGACTCATACTCAATAACGGTCTTGTTCTTGACAATAGGCTGGCCGCCTTTCATCTTGAACTCATACACCTCGCTGCATTTGCTCACCATCACCTCGTCGTCCCG
>ONJS01000025.1 GCA_900318205.1 uncultured Prevotellaceae bacterium
CGGCTATGCGTATGGTGGCCGGAACAGCAAGAAGTATGGGTATCACTGTAAAGGGTCAATTCCCTGAGAACGTTTAAAAACTTTATTGATTATGAGTAAATTGACGAAAAATCAGAAGTTATACAACGCGAAGGTTGAAACGGGGAAGGCTTACACCCTTGAGGAAGCTGCAGCATTGGTTAAGGAAATCACTTTCACCAAGTTTGACGCTTCAACCGATATCGACGTGCGTCTTGGCGTGGATCCGCGTAAGGCCAACCAGATGGTCCGTGGCGTTGTATCGTTGCCTCACGGCACTGGCAAGCAGGTTCGCGTTCTGGTTCTTTGTGGACCGGAGGCTGAAGCTGCCGCTAAGGAAGCCGGAGCAGAATATGTCGGTCTTGACGAGTACATCGACAAGATTAAAGGTGGATGGACTGACATTGACGTGATTATCACTCAGCCCCAGATCATGGGTAAGGTAGGTCCTCTTGGTCGCATCCTCGGTCCCCGTGGCTTGATGCCTAACCCCAAGAGCGGCACTGTAACTCCTGATGTTGCTAAGGCTGTTAAAGAAGTGAAACAAGGTAAGATCGACTTCAAGGTCGATAAGGGTGGTATTGTACACACCTCGATTGGTAAGGTATCGTTCAGCCCCGAGCAGATCCGCGATAACGCTGCTGCGTTCATCAACACGCTCATCAAGCTGAAACCCGCCGCTGCCAAGGGTACGTACATCAAGAGCATTTATCTTTCGAGCACCATGAGCAAGGGTATCAAGGTAGATCCCAAGTCGATTGAGGCTTAAACATTTTAAACTGATTAGAACGAAATGAAGAAGGAAGATAAAACCTTAATGATCGACAAGATCAAAGAGACTCTTGACAAGTACAGTGTAGTTTACCTGGCTAACACCACATCGTTGAACGCTGAGAAGACCGTGGACCTGCGCCGCGCTGCTTTCAAGGCTGGTATCAAGATGATGGTTGTCAAGAACACCCTGCTGAAGAAGGCCATGGATGCTTGTGACATCGACTATAGTGGCCTCTATGACTCCCTGGCTGGCCCCACCACCCTGTTGCTCAGCGACACGGGTAACGCGCCTGCTAAACTCATCAAGGAATTCCGCGGTAAGAAGGAGACCATCCCCGCATTCAAGGCTGCTTATGTTGAGGAGACCGTCTATGTTGGCGAGCAGAACCTCGACGCCCTCGTGGCCATCAAGAGCAAGAACGAGCTCATCGCCGATGTTGTGGCATTGCTGCAGTCGCCGGCCAAGAACGTTATCAGCGCTCTCCAGTCGGGTGGCAATAAGCTCCACGGAGTTCTGGAAACCTTATCCAAAAAAGAAAATTAATCAACAACAAAACAACAACATTTTAAATCCATACGATTATGGCAGATTTGAAAGCTTTTGCAGAACAGTTAGTCAACCTTACCGTAAAGGAAGTTAACGAACTTGCTCAGATTTTGAAAGACGAATATGGCATCGAGCCCGCCGCTGCAGCTGTTGCTGTTGCTGCTGGTCCCGCCGCTGGTGCAGCCGCTGAGGCCGAGGAGAAGACCTCCTTTGACGTTGTCCTCAAGGCCGCTGGTGCTCAGAAGCTCCAGGTGATCAAGAAGGTGAAAGAGCTCCTCAGCTTGGGTCTGAAGGACGCTAAGGACCTTGTTGACAAGGCTCCCGCTACCCTCAAGGAGGGTGCTTCCAAGGACGAGGCCGAGGCTCTGAAGGCAGAGATCGAGGGCCTGGGTGCCGAGGTTGAACTGAAATAATAGCACCTGTTTACGGGTGTTTGGGTTAAGAATCACCACACGAAGTGGGTTCTTAACCTTTTTGTGTCAAATTTGACCTGCACAATTCGATTCATCAGCTGTTGACCGCATCGCGGCACAGCCAGCGATGCGGCAACAGTGACGATGAATGTTGACCCTCAATTGTTTAAGCCCTCCAATGGCGACTCGTCACGGGTATTAAACATGACGATTACCTTGCATATCTATCATCTCACTTTGACTTAACAAAATTTCATTGTCAATGTCAGCTTCAAAAAAAGAACGAGTCAATTTCGCGCGAGTAAGAAATCCTTATCCCTATCCTGATTTCCTCGACGTGCAGTTACAGTCATTCCGTGATTTCCTCCAACTGGATACACCGACTGAGAAAAGAAAAAACGAGGGACTCTATAAAGTTTTTGCCGAGAATTTCCCCATCGAGGATACGCGCAACAACTTTAAGCTTGAATTCCTTGACTATTATATCGACCCGCCTCGCTACTCCATCGACGAGTGTCTTGATATCGGCTTGACCTACAGTGTTCCCTTGAAGGCCAAGCTTAAGCTCTATTGCACCGACCCTGACCACAACTTCCCGACCGAAATCCAGGACGTGTACCTGGGTTCCATCCCTTATATGACCGAGAAGGGTACGTTCGTCATCAATGGTGCTGAGCGTGTCGTAGTTTCACAGCTTCACCGTTCTCCTGGTGTGTTCTTCGGCCAGAGCCTGCATGCCAACGGTACGAAGTTGTATTCGGCACGTATCATCCCCTTCCGCGGGTCGTGGATCGAGTTCGCTACTGACATCAATAACGTGATGTATGCTTACATCGATCGTAAGAAGAAATTACCGGTGACCACGTTGCTGCGTGCCATCGGACTGGAGTCTGACAATGAAATCATTCAGGTCTTCGGACTGGCCGAGGAAATCAAGGTCACCAAGACCAACCTCAAGAAGGCTGTGGGTCGCAAGCTCGCCGCACGCGTGCTGCATTCATGGACCGAGGACTTCGTTGATGAGGACACCGGCGAGGTAGTAAGTATCGAGCGTAACGATATCATCGTTGACCGTGACACCGAGCTCCAGGAGGAGAACATCACCGAGATTCTCGAGTCGGGTGCTACCACCATCCTGCTGCATCGCGAGGATGTCAACACCGGTGACTTCCAGATCATCTTCAACACCCTGAACAAGGATACTTGTAACAGTGGTAAAGAGGCTGTGAACTTCATCTACCGCCAGCTGCGTAACGCTGAGCCGCCCGATGACAACAGTGCCCGCGAGGTGATCACCAACCTGTTCTTCAGTGAGAAGCGCTATGACTTGGGTGAGGTGGGACGTTTCCGCATCAACACCAAGCTGGGTCTCGATACCGAGATCGAGAAGCGCGTCCTCACCAAGGAGGATATCATCGAGATCATTAAGTACCTCATCGGACTGATCAACAGCCGTGAGGACGTCGATGACATCGACCACCTGAGCAACCGTCGTGTACGCACTGTTGGTGAGCAGCTTTACAATCAGTTCGGTGTAGGTTTGGCTCGTATGGCTCGCACCATCCGTGAGCGCATGAACGTCCGCGATACCGAGCAGTTTGCTCCCATCGACCTGATCAACGCCAAGACCATCTCTAGCGTGATCAACACCTTCTTCGGCACCAACGCTCTGTCCCAGTTCATGGACCAGACCAACCCGCTGGCCGAGATTACCCACAAGCGCCGTATGAGCGCCCTGGGTCCTGGCGGTTTGTCACGTGAGCGTGCCGGTTTCGAGGTGCGTGACGTACACTACACCCACTACGGCCGTCTGTGCCCCATTGAGACCCCTGAGGGTCCCAACATCGGTCTGATTTCGTCGTTGTGCGTGTATGCCAAGATCAATAATCTGGGTTTCATCGAGACTCCTTACCGCAAGGTAAGCGACTGTCAGGTGAACCTGAATAACGATGAGATCGTTTACCTCACCGCCGAGGACGAGGAAGACCGCATCATCGCTCAGGGCAATGCCCCGCTCGATGAGAACGGCCGATTCGTTCGCGACCGTGTGAAGGCCCGCAAGAACGCCGACTTCCCCGTGGTTTCTCCCGAGGAGGTAGAGCTCATGGATGTATCTCCCCAACAGATTGCATCTATCGCAGCTGCCCTCATCCCGTTCCTGGAGCATGACGATGCTAACCGTGCGTTGATGGGTGCAAACATGATGCGCCAGGCTGTGCCCTTGTTGCGCAGCGAGGCTCCCATCGTGGGTACCGGCATCGAGCAGCGCATGGCTTACGACAGCCGCACTCAGCTGCAGGCCGAGGGCGACGGTGTCGTTGAGTTTGTTGACGCCAGCGTCATCCGCATCCGCTATGACCGCACCGAGGACGAGGAGTTTGTTTCCTTCGACAGCGCTGTCAAGGAGTACAAGCTGCCTAAGTTCCGCAAGACCAACCAGAGCACGACCATCGACTTGAGGCCCATCTGTGAGGCTGGTGACCGTGTCATCAAGGGTCAGATCCTCACCGAGGGTTATTCAACCCAGAACGGTGAGCTCGCATTGGGTCGCAACCTCAAGGTGGCTTACATGCCCTGGAAGGGTTACAACTATGAGGATGCTATCGTGATCAACGAGCGCCTTGTGCGCGAGGACATCCTCACCAGCGTCCATGTTGACGAGTATACCCTCGAGGTGCGCGAGACCAAGCGCGGTATGGAGGAGTTGACCAACGATATCCCCAACGTGAGCGAGGATGCAACCAAGGACCTCGACGAGCGCGGTATCATCCGTGTCGGTGCTCATGTTATCCCCGGTGATATCCTTATCGGTAAAATCACGCCTAAGGGCGAGAGTGATCCCACTCCTGAGGAGAAGTTGCTGCGTGCCATCTTTGGTGACAAGGCCGGTGATGTGAAGGATGCCTCACTGAAGGCCAATCCTTCGCTGAAGGGCGTTGTCATCGGCACCCGCCTCTTCGCCCGTGCCGTCAAGAAACGCACCCGTGGTGTTGATCCCGAGATTGAGGCGCTTGACAATGACTACAAGGCTCGTCTTGAGGAACTGCATGGTATCCTCATCGAGAAGCTCAACACGCTGACCGAGGGTCGCATCTCGCAGGGCGTGAAGAACTACATGGACGAGGAAGTCGTGCCCAAGGGCGAGAAGTTCACCCGTGAAATCCTCATGGGTATCGAGAACTTTGACAGCATCAACCTGAGCCGCTGGACTGCTGATAGCCACCGCAACGAGCTCATCCGTGCTACGGTGATGAACTACCTGCACAAGAGCAAGGCCTATGAGGCTGAGCTCAAGCGCAAGAAGCTTGACATCAGCATCGGTGACGAGCTGCCCTCGGGCATCATGCAGCTGGCCAAGGTCTATATCGCCAAGAAGCGCAAGATCAGCGTCGGCGATAAGATGGCAGGTCGCCACGGTAACAAGGGTATCGTTTCACGCATCGTGCGTCAGGAGGATATGCCTTTCCTCGCCGACGGTACGCCGGTTGACCTGGTACTGAACCCCCTGGGTGTGCCTTCGCGTATGAACCTGGGTCAGATTTTTGAAGCCGTCCTCGGTTGGGCTGGCCGTGAGCTTGATGTCAAGTTCGCTACCCCCATCTTCGACGGTTGCAGCCTTGATGACCTCAACGAGTGGACAGACAAGGCCGGTATCCCGCGTGCCGGTACAACTCAGCTTTATGACGGTGCAACGGGTGAACCGTTCGACCAGAAGGCTACCGTCGGTGTGACCTACTTCTTGAAGCTCGGTCACATGGTTGAGGACAAGATGCACGCCCGCTCAATTGGCCCGTACAGCCTCATCACACAGCAGCCCCTGGGCGGTAAGGCCCAGTTCGGTGGCCAGCGTTTTGGTGAGATGGAGGTTTGGGCTCTGGAGGCCTTCGGCGCCAGCCATGTGCTCCAGGAGATCCTCACCGTCAAGAGTGACGATGTCGTAGGCCGCAGCAAGGCCTATGAAGCCATCGTCAAGGGTGATCCCATGCCCACTCCGGGCATCCCCGAGTCGCTCAATGTGCTCCTGCACGAGCTGCGTGGTCTGTGTCTGAATGTGAAACTCGATTAATAACGCTTTCTACTATGGCTTTCAAGAAAGATACAAAGATAAAGAACAATTTCACCAAGATTTCAATCAGTCTGGCATCGCCCGACGAGATCCTGGAGAATTCACACGGTGAGGTCCTCAAGCCCGAGACTATCAACTACCGTACCTACAAGCCCGAGCGCGACGGCCTGTTCTGTGAGCGCATCTTCGGTCCGGTAAAGGACTACGAGTGCCATTGCGGTAAGTATAAACGCATCCGTTACAAGGGTATCGTGTGTGACCACTGCGGTGTCGAGGTGACCGAGAAGAAGGTTCGCCGCGAGCGTAGCGGACACATCGAGCTGGTTGTGCCTGTGGCTCACATCTGGTACTTCCGTTCGCTGCCCAACAAGATCGGTTATCTGCTGGGTATCCCCACCAAGAAACTGGATTCGATTATCTACTACGAGCGTTATGTCGTCATCAATCCTGCCGGTGTCAAGTACGATAATGGCACCGAGTCCAAGGAACTTCAGAAGTATGACCTCCTGACCGAGGATGAGTATGTTGCCATCCTTGAGAAGCTGCCGAAGGATAATCAGTTGCTGGAGAACGACAATCCTGACAAGTTCATCGCTAAGATGGGCGCCGAGGCCATCTATGACCTCCTGGCAGAATTGGATCTTGACTCCCTGGCCAACACCCTGCGTGACCGTGCCTATAAGGAGAACTCACAGCAGCGCAAGACCGACGCCCTCAAGCGTTTGCAGGTCGTTGAGTCCTTCCGTGCCAGCAAGGACGTGAACCGTCCCGAGTGGATGATTCTTAAGGTCCTGCCCGTTATCCCGCCCGAACTGAGGCCTCTGATTCCCCTCGATGGCGGACGCTTTGCCACCAGCGATGTGAACGACCTCTATCGTCGCGTGATCATCCGTAACACTCGTCTGAAACGACTCATCGAGATCAAGGCTCCCGAGGTCATCATGCGCAACGAGAAGCGTATGTTGCAGGAGGCTGTGGATTCACTGCTTGACAACTCGCGCAAGTCGAGCGCCGTCAAGAGCGACTCCAACCGTCCCCTCAAGTCGCTTAGCGACAGCTTGAAGGGTAAGCAAGGTCGTTTCCGTCAGAACCTGCTCGGTAAACGTGTGGACTATTCAGCCCGCTCGGTTATCGTTGTAGGTCCTGAGTTGAAGATGGGTGAGTGCGGTATCCCCAAGGATATGGCTGCCGAGCTCTACAAGCCCTTTGTTATCCGCAAGCTCATCGAGCGCGGTATCGTCAAGACGGTCAAGAGCGCCAAGAAGATTGTGGACCGCAAGGAGCCCGTCGTTTGGGACATTCTTGAGAACGTGATGAAGGGACATCCCGTGCTGCTGAACCGTGCACCGACACTGCACCGTCTGGGTATTCAGGCGTTCCAGCCTAAGCTCATCGAGGGTAAGGCCATTCAGCTGCACCCGCTGGCATGTACGGCATTCAACGCCGACTTCGACGGTGACCAGATGGCAGTCCATCTGCCCTTGGGTAACGAGGCCGTTGTCGAGGCTCAGATGCTCATGCTCGAGCCCCACAATATCTTGAATCCTGCCAATGGTGACCCCGTGACCGTTCCTTCACAGGATATGGTACTCGGTCTGTACTACATCACCAAGACCATCCCCGTTGACGAGGACAAGAGGTATAACTTCTACGGTCCCGAGGAGGCACTGGTAGCTTACCAGCAGGGTAAGGTGACGATGCACGAGGAGATCAACGTCCGCGTTGATGTGCTCAACGAGAACGGTGAGCTCGAGAATACCCTGTTGAAGGGTACCTCAGTGGGCCGACTCATCTTCAACAACACTGTTCCCAAGGAGATGGGTTATATCAATGAGCTGATTTCCAAGAAGT
The DNA here is from genome assembly GCA_900318205.1 of uncultured Prevotellaceae bacterium. Lineage (GTDB taxonomy): Bacteria > Bacteroidota > Bacteroidia > Bacteroidales > Muribaculaceae > Sodaliphilus. Next base: position 7,670 of record ONJS01000025.1, read on the forward strand.
CACTGCGCAATATCATTACCCGTGTGATCCGCAGCTGCGGTGTGCCTCGTTCGGCACAGTTCCTTGACGATGTCAAGAACATGGGTTACTACATGGCGTTCAAGGGTGGCCTGTCATTCAACCTGGATGACGTGCTTATCCCCGACACCAAGGCTAAAATCATCGCCGAGGGTGATGCCAAGGCCGAGCAGGTTAAAATGGACTATGACATGGGTGCCATCACCGACAACGAGCGTTACAACCAGGTAATCGATATCTGGACCAACGTCAATAAGGAACTCACCAAGCAGCTGATGGAGCAGATCGCTGCCGACAAGCAGGGATTTAACTCTGTATTCATGATGCTTGACTCGGGTGCTCGTGGTTCGCGTGACCAGATTCGTCAGCTTTCAGGTATGCGTGGTCTGATGGCCAAGCCCCAGAAGTCTGGTGTTGAAGGTGGTCATCAGATTATCGAGAACCCCATCCTTGCAAACTTCAAGGAGGGTCTGTCAGTGCTCGAGTACTTCATCTCTACCCACGGTGCCCGTAAGGGTCTTGCCGATACCGCATTGAAGACCGCCGACGCCGGTTATCTGACCCGTCGTCTGGTCGACGTCGCTCACGATGTGATCATCAATGAGGAGGATTGCGGCACGCTGCGTGGTCTTGTTTGCCGTGAAGTGCGTCAGGGCGACCGCGTCGTTGCTACCCTGGGCGAGCGCATCCTGGGTCGTGTATCGGTTCACGATGTGCCCGATCCCACCACTGGTGAAATCATCGTTAAGAGCGGTGAAGAGATCACCGATGCCATCGCTGCACGCATTGACAACTCACCCATTGAATCGGTAGAGATCCGTTCCGTCCTCACCTGTGAGGCAAAGCATGGCGTTTGCGCCAAGTGCTATGGTCGCAACCTGGCATCCCACCGCATGGTACAGCGTGGTGAGGCTGTCGGTGTGATTGCCGCTCAGTCTATCGGTGAGCCCGGTACCCAGCTGACCCTGCGTACCTTCCACTCTGGTGGTGTGGCCAGCAACGCGTCGGCAATTTCTAACATTACGTCAAAATACCACGGTCGCATCGAGATTGAAGACCTGCGCACCGTGAAGGATAAGGATGGCATTGACATCGTTGTTGGACGTATGGCCGAGATGCAGATCAAGGACACCAACACCAACATGGTGCTCACTCACGCCCCCATCGAGTACGGTTCCAAGCTGTTCTTCAAGCCTGGTGATATCGTCGAAGAGAAGGATAAGATCTGTGAGTGGGACGCATTCAATGCAGTCATCGTCAGCGAGGTCAACGGTACCTTGCGTCTGAAGAACCTCATCAAGGATGTTACCTATCGTGAGGAGTATGATGAAATCTCGGGCAATGCCGAAATCTTCATCATCGAGACCAAGGACCACAACCGCATTCCTGAGGCTGAGATCATCGATGCCGAGGGCAATGTTGTGAAGTCTTACTCGCTGCCCGTGCGTGCTCACCTCATGAAGAAGGACGGTGAGGAAATTACCTCGGGTGAGGTATTCGTTAAGATTCCGCGCTCGTTCTCGGGTGGTGCCGGTGATATCACCGGTGGTCTGCCTCGTGTAACTGAGCTCTTTGAGGCCCGCAACCCGTCCAACCCCGCTATCGTCAGCGAGATTGACGGTGAGGTGACCTTCGGCCGCATCAAGCGCGGTAACCGTGAGATCACGGTCAAGAACCGCATCGGTGAGGAGAAGAAGTACCTCGTGCCTCTGTCCAAGCAGATTCTGGTGCAGGAGAACGACTTCGTGCGTGCCGGTACTCCGTTGTCCGACGGTGCTGTAACGCCTGCCGACATTCTCCGCATCAAGGGTCCCACGGCAGTTCAGGACTATATCGTTAACGAGGTTCAGGAAGTTTACCGCACCCAGGGTGTGAAGATCAACGACAAGCACTTCGAGGTGATTGTACGCCAGATGATGCGCAAGGTGCGCATTATCGATCCGGGCGACACCCGCTTCCTTGAGGAGCAGACCGTTGACAAGCGTGACTTCATGGAGGAGAACGACCGCATCTGGGGCAAGAAGATTGTCACCAACAAGGGCGACAGCGACGAGGTCCAGAACGGTCAGATTCTCACCGCCCGCAAGCTGCGCGACATCAACTCGTCGCTCAAGCGCCGTGACATGAAGCTCGTCGTCGTACGCGACGCCGTGCCCGCAACCAGCGAGCAGATCCTGCTGGGTATCACCCGCGCTGCATTGCAGACCAGCAGCTTCATGTCGGCAGCCTCCTTCCAGGAGACCACCAAGGTCCTCAACGAGGCCGCTATCAATGGCCGTGTCGATACCCTCGAGGGTATGAAGGAGAACGTTATCTGCGGTCACCTCATCCCCGCCGGTACCGGTCTGCGTGAGTACCAGACTCTCGTTGTTGGCGACAAGAACGAGATGGCACTTGCCGAGCAGGCACGTCGTGAGCGTGAGTTTGCCGGAGTTGAAGATGATTGACACCCCATCATGCCGTCAAATTCAACTTTGAATGATAATATATTGAAGTAATCATAAGAATTTTCCATAGTTAATTTGTTTATTGAGGCTCCGGCTCGCTGTGAAGCGCACCGGAGTTTTTTTATTTCTTTCACCACCTCAACCTCAGCAATTTGTACTATCTTTGCAGAAACCAGTAAATGATATTGATGGAAGGAATCAGTAATATCAATCAATCGTTGCCAATTCAGTCATTGATAAGTGACCTGCGCCAAATCGTGGAGCAATGCCGTAACCGTGTTGCTCTGAATGTGAATTCAGAGTTGACGATGATGTATTGGCATATAGGAGAACGTATCAATCGAGATGTGCTTGGTAGTCATAGGGCTGAATATGGAAAGCAAATTGTGTCGACAGTGTCGGCACAATTACAAGAGGAATTCAATTCTAAAGGGTTTGCAAAAAGAAACATTCATAGAATGATGCAATTTGCCCAACAGTTTCCTGATGTTAAAATTGTGACGACAATGTCGGCACAATTGACATGGTCTCATGTGGTAGAGGTCCTTTCGCTGCCTGACGATATTCAGCGTGAGTTCTATTTGACCCTTGCCGCCTCTGAGCGTTGGAGCGTCCGCCGCATGCGCAAGGAGATAGACGGGATGCTGTATGAGCGCACTGCAATTAGCAGTAAGCCTGATGAATTGATAAAGCAGGAGTTGATTAAGTTGCGTGAGGAACAGACATTATCCCCTGATTTGGTGTTTAAAAGTCCCTATTTTCTTGAATTTACTGGTTTAAAGGGGATGTATAGTGAAAAATCGCTTGAAGATAGCCTTGTGGCGCATCTTGAGCAGTTTATTATCGAGTTGGGCAATGGATTCAGTTTTGTGGCACGCCAGAAACGAATGATTATCGATGGCGAAGATTTTTATCTTGATCTATTGTTTTACCATCGTCGGTTGCATCGGTTGATTGCCATTGATTTGAAGTTGGGCCGTTTTAAAGCCCAATATAAGGGACAAATGGAACTATATTTGCGCTGGCTTGAAAAGAATGAGATGGAACAAGGCGAGGAAACGCCACTGGGCTTACTGCTGTGTACCGAAGGAAGCGAGGAACAAATCGAATTGCTGCAATTAGATAAATCGGGTATTAAGGTGGCTCAATATCTGACGGAATTACCATCTCGAGAGGTCCTGCGATTACAGATTCAGAAATCCCTGGCAGCAGCCAAACAACGTCTTGATTATTTTATTGAAGAGGAATAAGTCATTATTTGAATGACAGTCAAATGAGTGATGCTGTATATTCAAGGCATCTGATGTTCACTGTGTAAGCAATTTGTAGTATCTTTGCAGCGAGATTTGGTGCCTGGGGGGTGACCCTGGGTGAAAAGGGAACCGGGTGCGAATCCCGGACAGACGGTGCTGCTGTGTGCCCCCAGATTGTAAGACCCTGCACTTGACCACTGTGCAAAGGCCCGATAACAAGGGATTGTGTGGGAAGGGAAAGGTGCAAGAGAGGGTAGGGGCGAGTCAGAAGACCTGCCAAGTCGCAAACATAGAAACCCGTGACAATGCGTAAAACATTTGTAGCTGCACTATTGACCCTTGTGTACTTCCTGTGCGCCCATGCCCAGGAAGGCGTCCTTGCGCACCAGGCCGACTCGGTCATGGCCAGCGTGGGTCATGGCAGGCTGGACTCGATGCAGTACATCCAGAATGTCATCATCTATGGTCGCCGCCCCTATGAAGATGTCATCCCCGCCCAGGAACTCACGGGCAAGCAGCTTGAGGGGCTCAACAGCCATTCGGTGGCCGATGCCGTGCGCTATTTCGCGGGAGTCCAGCTCAAGGATTACGGCGGCGTGGGCGGTCTCAAGACGGTCGATATCCGTTCGATGGGTACCAACCACATGGGTGTGTTCTATGACGGTATCCAGATAGGCAATGCCCAAAACGGACAGGTTGACTTAGGCAAATTCTCCCTTGACAACATCGAGGCCATTTCGCTCTACAATGGTCAACGCAGTAACATCTTCCAAAGTGCTAAGGACTACGGCTCGGCAGGCACGATCTACCTGCGCACGCGTCGCCCCAAGTTCAAGGATGGCAAGCGTGACAACCTGAATGTGTCTTTCAAGACGGGCTCCTTTGGACTCGTCAATCCCAGTGTTCGTTGGGAACACAAGTTGAGCCGTGCGGTGAGCCTGTCCTTTAACAGCGAGTTCACCTATGCCACGGGCAAGTACCGTTTCCGCTACATGCGCCACTACAGTGATGGCTCCATCGCATGGGACACGACCGCGGTGCGCCAGAACGGTGAGGTGCGCTCCTATCGCATCGAGGGTGCCGTCTTCGGCGTGATGCCCAGTGGCAAGTGGCACGCCAAAGCCTACTGGTATGACAGTAGTAAAGGCATTCCCGGTGCCATCGTCAATAACGTGTGGAAACATGCCCAGAAGCAATGGGACAGCAATTTCTTCCTGCAGGGAGCCTATCAGCGCAAGTTTACCGACCGCTATGAAATGATGTTCAACGCCAAGTACTCGCGCGACTATCTCCACTATCTCAACCCCGACACCACGTTGATGTACATCGACAACAAGTTCTGGCAGGACGAGATTTATCTCTCTACCGCCAACAAATACACCATCCTCACCGATTGGGACGTCAACCTGTCGGTAGATTACCAGTGGAACAGCCTTGACGCCACCTTGACAGGCTTCGGCTATCCCATCCGTCACACCGTGCTCACTGCGCTGGCAACCGCTTGGACGTGGCACGGATTCAAGGCACAAGGCAGTCTGCTCTACACGATGGTCAACGACCGTTCCTCGGCACGCTTCAACGGTCAGGTGGTCGGCAAGATGAGCAAGTATATGAACAAGGTCACTCCGGCTGTCTTCCTCAGTTGGCAGCCATGGCAAGACCGTGAGTTCAACCTCAGGGCCTATTACAAGCGCATCTTCCGTATGCCCACCTTCAATGACCTGTATTATACCGACATGGGCAACATTACGCTTGACCCTGAATATGCCACCCAGTACAATGTGGGCTTCCTCTATCGTCTGCTCTCTGACCACGGCTTGCTGTCAGGTGTCAAGCTCAGTGCCGACGCCTACTACAACTATATCACCGACAAGATCATTGCTGTCCCCAAGGGAACGGGACAGTACCGATGGATGATGATGAACGTGGGCATCGTGAAGATACGCGGCATCGACGTGAGCGCCCGCACCACCCTGAGCCTGCCTGCTGACGTGATTCTTGACATCAACCTGAGTTACACCTATCAGAAGGCCCAGGACTACACCAACCCCTTGGATAACGGCGATGGCGGCACCTATAAGGGCCAGCTCGCCTACATCCCCTGGCATAGCGGATCGGTGGTAGGACATCTGGGATGGCATGACCTGGACGTGAACTACAGTTTTATCTATGTGGGTGAACGCTACCACACCAGTGCCAATACCCGCGAGAACCATGAGCAGCCCTGGTACACCCATGACCTCTCGGCAGGTTACCTCTTCCACTTGGGCAAGACCACGTTAAAAGTCTCGGGTGAGGTCAACAACCTCTTCAACCAGTATTATGACGTGATTCTCAACTATCCCATGCCCGGCCGCAACTATAAACTCATCTTAAAATTTGACATCTGATGAAGAGAATACAAAATATCACACATGTTTTCGCACAGGGGGACGGTTCTTTTGTACGGAAAATCCGTTTTTCGTACAAAAGAACCGTCCCCCTGTACGAAATGCTGGTGGCAATGGTGTTGCTTTTGACGGGATGTCGTGAAGAAGTCACGATATTTCTGCCTGAGCACGTGTCGGTGGCGCAGCCGGAGTTTACCGACATTGAAGGCTTCTACCTGCTGTGCGAGGGCAATATGGGCTGGAACAAGGCGACGCTCGACTACTATGACTACGCCTACGGTGAGTACCTCCGCAATATCTTCTCCTATGCCAACCCCACCGTTCCCAAGGAAATGGGCGATGTGGGCAACGACCTCGGCATCTATGGCAGCAACCTCTATTGTGTCATCAACTGTTCCAACAAGGTTGATGTGCTTGACAAGTACACCTGCAAGAAGAAGTACCAGATCAATATTCCCAACTGCCGTTTCATCCGTTTCTATGGCGGCTATGCCTATGTGACCAGCTATGCCGGTCCTGTGCAGATCAACCCCAATTATGAACAGCGCGGTTATGTTGCCAAAATCGACACCGTGACGATGCAGGTGGTGGATACGTGCCTGGTAGGCTTCCAGCCCGACGAACTGGAAATCGTCGAGGGCAAGATCTATGTCGCCAACTCGGGCGGCTACATGGTGCCCAACTATGAGAACACCGTGTCGGTCATCGATGTGGCAACCTTCAAGGAGGAGCGCCGCATCCCCATTGCCATCAACTTGTCGTGGGTCAAGAGTGACCGTCATGGCATGCTGTGGGTGGCATCACGTGGCGACTACTACACGCGTCCCAGCAAGATATACGCCTATGATACACGCAAACAGCAGCTCGTGGACAGCATCGACTGTCGTGTGAGCAACATGTGGCTGGATGGCGACTCGCTCTATGTGGTGAGCACCGAGTGGAGCTATGTCTCGATGAGCAACCATTTTTCCTATGCCGTCATCAACACATTGACGCGCGAGATGGTGACCGACAATTTCATCACCGACGGCACCGACAAGGATATCGTCATCCCCTATGCTGTCGCGGTCAATCCCATTACCAAGGACATCTATGTTACCGATGCCAAGGACTACGTCTCGCCTGGACGTTTGTTCTGCTTTGACCGTTACGGTAATAAAAAGTGGGACGTTCGCACGGGGGACATTCCTGCACATTTTGCTTTTCTGGGAACCAATATTAACGAGCATTAATTATACGATATGAAGAAGATAAGAAATATTCTATTGGCCGCGGTGGCCTTGATGACTGTACTGACCTCTTGGGGCAATCACCCGTGGCTCTCGCGCGTGTATGAATTCCGTCCGGCCCCGGGACAATTTGTCAACACGATGCCCCTGTGCAGGGTAGGGGAACCCATCGACAGCGTTCTGGCACGATGTCAGGCTGCCATCTGTGGGCGTATTGACACGGTGACGCAGACCTTCCACGGACAGACCATCACAACTATCGACACCGTGTGGGCCGAGGGTATGATTTCCCTTGGAGGCTATGGCGGCTATGTGGTTGTGGGATTTGATCATCCTGTTATCAATATGCACACATGGGATTTCGAAATTTGGGGTAATGCGTTCTATAGTGAACTCACCTCGGCTGGAGGCAGTTGCGAGCCGGGTATCGTGATGGTGGGTGTGGACAGTGACGGTGATGGCGTGCCCAGCGATGGCGACAAGTGGTATGAACTCGCCGGCAGCGACTATAACTATCCCACGACTCAGCATGATTACACCATTACCTATTACCGCCCTGACGAGGGCAAGCAGCGCACGCCCAGTCGCGTGAATCCTTTTCTGAACGACACGACCTACATCCGCTGGACCAGTAACGACGTGAACCCTGACAGCACCAGCGGTTACATGAGCCGCAACACCTACCATAACCAGCCTTACTGGCCGCTGTGGCTCCAGGACGAGGAAAGCATGACATTTTCAGGATCCAAGTTGCGTTGCAACGCAGCGAATTATGGCGGCAATGGCAGTAGCGCTTATTTTGTGCTCACCTATTTCGATTGGGGATACGTCGATAACCTGCCAAACAACACCGACCGTTTGCCCGATGTGGAAGGATATAACCCTGGCTTCAAGATTGACTGGGCTGTTGACGAGCATGGCAATCACGTCAACCTCACCCACATCGACTTTATCAAGGTCTATAATGCCGTGAACCAGTATTGTGGATGGCTCGGAGAAACTTCGACCGAGGTTGCTGGTGGTATTGATTTCCACCCCGATGCCGTGATGCCCCAAACACGACCTGGCGATGTCAATCGCGACTATGAGGTAAACATCAGTGACGTCAACGCCTTGCTTGACCTGATTCTCTCGGGTGAGTCAAGTCCCGAGGCCGATGTCAATGCTGATGGCGAAGTGAACATCAGCGACGTGAATACCGTCATTGACCTGATTTTGCAGTAACTTGGAGGATACTCCCCCTTAGCTTGGGTTACAGGCATAGAGCACTAGAGATGGATTCCTGTCTCTAGTGCTTTGTTTTTTAAGGCTTTAGCCATCATGTGATATTTTTGGGGAAAAAGAAGATTGAATTTATTTGCAGATTGTATTTTTTCTGTATATTTGCAGCGAAGAAAATGTACACTGATGTCTCCGCTTTATTGAAGTCATTTTACTGATGCATATTTAATTTTTTATTAACCACTAACATTAACTTTGTTATGATGAAATGTTCTAAACTTTTGTTTGCAGCGTTGATGGCGCTGGCTTCGTTTGTAACTGCACAGGCCGATGTGTTGACAGTGTATGATAACAACGCTTACCTGGATTACAACGAGTATGTGCCTATTTATGGCTACTATTTTGACGCTGCTAATTTTGCTACACAGGTCATCTACCACGAGGCAGATATTCAGGCTATGCAGGGTGCATTGATTACTTCGTTGAAGTTCTACATCGCCAATGAGGAAGGTTGCACGCTCAGTGGCGGTAAGTTGGGCCTCTCTTTGGGCGTTACCGATCTTGAACAGTTCTCGGGTTACCAGCCTGAACTGCTCGAAGGCCTGACCGAGGTTGCTGAGTTCACGATGACACCTGGTGAGACCGAGGTGGTTGTCAATTTTGACCAGCCTTTTGCCTACACTGGTGGTAACTTCGTTGTTAAAACGACGGTTAAAGAAACCAGTGATTACGCAGGTATGTATTTCGTAGGTGAGGCTACTGATTTCAATGCTTCCATGTATAGACTTCCTTCGAGTGGTAGTGCTTACGCTGTACAGTTTGGCCCCAAGACTACATTTGAGTATGCAGTATCTGATGATTATGCAACCATCAGTACTCAGGCTATTGACTTCGGTAAGATCTATGCTGCTGAGGAATTGACCCAGACCTTCACTGTGAAGAATCTGGGTAACAATGCATTCACCCCTGTCTTCAGCGCTCTTGAGGCTCCCTTCAGCGTTGAGCCCGCTCCTGCTGAGATTGCTACCGGTGCTTCAATGGAATTTACCGTAAAGTTTGCTCCTACTGAGCTCGGTGAGTATGCCCAGACCTTGACGGTTGATTGTGGTGCTGCCGGTCTGTTCGAGGTAGCCCTTACCGGTGTGATGGCCGATGTGCCTGACGTGATCGATGTTTGCGACGGTGATGCTACTAATGGCTATCTGCCCTTCTATGGATACTACTATGACGATGTGACAAAGGGTCAGATGATTTACACTGCCGACATGCTTTCTATGGTAGCTGGCAAGAAGATCACTTCGGTTACTTTCTATCCTACAACTCCCATGACCTTCAAGGGTGGTAAGCTTCAACTCTCGTTCAAGCCTGTTGAAGAAGATGGTTTCACCACTTATACTGCTTTGACTGACTTAACTGTTGTGGCTACCGTAACTCCTGTCGAGGGTGATACCCAACTCGTCTTCACGCTCGATGAGCCCTATGAGTACACTGGCGGCAACCTGGCTATTGAAGTCTATAATGTAGTGAAGGGTAACAACTATCCGAAGGTCAATTTCTATGGTGTGAACATGCCGGATTACACCCCCAGTTTCTACATTTATGGTGGCCAGAACGACCGTTCAACCTTCTTGCCCAAGGTTGGTTTCGGTTATGAGAAGGAAGAAGAGCCCGAGTTCATCCGTGGTGACGTGAACGGTGACGGTGAAGTGAAGATTGGTGATGTTTCCAATCTGATCAGCTACCTGCTCAGCGGTGATGCTACCGGTATCAACCTGAAGGGTGCCGACTGTGACCAGAATGGTGAGATCAAGATTGCTGATGTAACCCTCCTGATCAACTATCTGCTGTCAAACAACTGGTAATCAGTCATCGGGGTAGAGGCGGTTAACAAACCGCATTTTAACCCTTGGAATTCCAACAATAATAACGGGCAGGAGCTTTATCGGTTCCTGCCCGTTTTTTCGTGCCTGGTGTATGGCAATGGGTTTGTTTATTTGCTCATGACGATGTCGATGAGGGTGTTGATGTCGGCGATATTGACTTCACCGTCATGATTCACATCGGCATCGGGATTGTCGGTTGAACCAGCCAGCACGATGTCGATCAGGGTATTGACGTCGGCAATGTTGACCTCTCCGTCATGGTTCACGTCGCCTTCCAGCACGGTTTCGGGCGTGAGGTCCTCGATGGAGATGCTGTTCACGAGCAGCATGCCCATGTCATAGTGTGAGCAGCAGCACAGGGCGATGAAGCTGACAAACTTCTCATTGTCGCTGCCATAACCGTCATCATCGACCTTGAAATCAAAGCTGTAGTCACGGAACTCGCCCGGGTGCTTAACCGTGAAGGGCTCGTTGCCCAGGGGCACGGCACCATTCATGTCATAGCCGCTGAATGTGAAGAAACGGAACGATTCCTCGCGATAGCCGGCGATGTCGTCATTGCTCACGTTGGCGGTAATCCTGTACTCGTGGCCCTCCTGGAACTCTATAGGGGGCGAGATGATGAAGTCATAGGCATAGAATACCTCGTTCTTCTGATAAATGAAGAAACACTTGTCACCGCCCTGACCGAACATGTTCATGAAGTCCTTGTACCATACAAAGGGGTAACCGTCCTCGTTGGCGTCAAGCACGGTCCAGTATTGGCCGCTCTCTTCCCACGAGTTGAACGGGGCGACGTAGGGGCATTTCACAGCGGGACCGTTGACCAGGTCATTGGTTTTGGCCGCATCTCCGGTGCCGTCATCGTTTTTGGCAACAATCTGATAGCTGTAGCGCGTCAGATCATCCAAGAGCTTGATGTCCTCAAAGTTGGTGGCTGTGATGCCCTCGGCGATGGTCCGGTTGTCATTCAGCCGCACTACATCATACTTCAGAGAACTCTTGTCGATATAGCCGCCATGGGCTCCCGATGATGGAGCGACCCATGAGAGTTCGTTCACCATCAGTTCCATGCGGTTGAGGTTGGCCTTGGCACTGGTGACTGCGGCAGGAACATCGTGGCCAATCCAGGCTTCGACAAGTTGTTCCAGGCTGGAACCGGCGTCATTGACAGCAGTGATGGCAAACTCGTACATGCCTGCCTCATCTACCGTTATGCCGTGACTCATCGGTTCACCTGGTTGGCACTCTTTGAGGACTGATTTCTCACCGGTCACACGATTGACAATCTCGATACTGATGGTGCCTTCAAGCGGCATGCCGCTATAGTCGTTGACGGGGTTGACCCATGACAACAAGGCCTCCAACTCACCATCCTCATTGGCGGTGATTGTGGCGTCACTCACGCGCTCAGGTGCGCTACCGCTGGCAGGCTCATAGGGGATGCCCAGGGCGACAACGTGTGTGCCGTCACCGATGAGACCTGCCTTGGTGGCTTTGCCGGTAGTGGTGTCCAAGGTATAGAGCGATGTCTTCTCGTCACTGCCCCAGGCTGCAAGGTAGAGGGTGCCTGTCTCATGGTCAAATTCCATGCTCTGGAAATTCCACCACGAGGCGAAGTTGATACCCGTGTTGCCAACAGGGGTGCTCTCGCCGTTGCTCTTGTTGACCTTGAGCAGGATGCCGCTGTTGGTCAACGCATACATCTGGCCGCGGGCGTCAATAGCGATAGCCTTGCAGTAATAGGCAAGATTGCTGGTGAAAGTGGTTTTGCCGTTTTCCAGGTTCACGGTGCCGATGGCTGATACTCCGTCCACATCCTCACTGTTGGCGATAAAGTACATCGTGTTGGTGGTATAGTCATAGGTCATGTCGCCGGGGCATGTCACGTCTCCCAGTTTCTTGATGGTCTCACCTTCACCGCCAGGGGTGATAGTGTAGAACCAGATGTTGAAGTCATCGTCAATGCCCATCATGTAAAGGGTGCTGCCCACGATGGCTCCTGATCGGGGCTCGGCCTTGGAATAGGTGCCCAAACGAGTCGTCGTTGACGGGTCATCGATAGAGAAACTGATCATTGACGGGGTGGTGCATGGCATCATCGTGTAGCCGTAGGCTATCTTCTGTGCCGATGCACTCATGCCGATGAATATCAGGCTCATAACGAGCGCAAGGAGGTAGATTCTTCTCATGTTGTTTCTTCTAGTGTTAATGTTGATAGATAATTTTTTAGCAAAAACGCCTGCAAATTTCGCACTTTTTGCCCAAAGCAGCAAATCTTTTATGCATCTTCTTCACCTGGAGGGCGTCAAGTGATAATTGTTAACCAATATCAGTTGCTGTTGTGATAGTTGTTTATTGATAATGTGAAAGTTATGGATTGACCGTTTGTTCTTGTGTCTTCTGGGTTTCTACTGAAAATCATGAAAATGGAATTTTCCCAATGAATAATTTTGCAGTAATGGGAAAATGAGTTAATTTTGCGCTCAGAATGTAACGGCGCCCTAAACGCTTATTATCCAAAGATAAACATTTTTAGAACTATAAACTTTTATTATTAACTTAAACCATTTTATTTTATGAAGAAGTTTTTCGCATTTGCAGCTGCTGCTATGATGATGTTCTCTGCTTCAGCTAACTCTCTGAGTCTGTACGACTATGAAATTGAGAGCTATTTCGTGCCCTTTAACTCAATGTGGTATGACGCTGTAGGTAACCAGACTCAAGTGCTCTATCCTGCTGCCGATCTGACCGAGATGGTAGGTCAGGAGATTAAGGCCATCACGTTCTATACCGATGAAGATGGTATTAAGATGAACGGTGGTAAGATGGAAGTCTACATGGGTGAGACTGAAGAAACTGTAATGACCGAGTACATTCAGAATTTGACTCTGGTAGCTACTATTACTATGGAGGCCAATGGCGCAACCGAGTTCACGGTCACGTTTGACACCCCTTACATGTATCAGGGTGGTAATCTCGTGTTTGGTACCTGTGTGAAGGAAGGTGGCAATTGGACCATGACTTACTTCGGTGGTGAGGCTACTAACTACAACAACTGCATCTACGTTGGCAACTATAATGGCGCTTTGGAGTACAAGCAGTTCCTCCCCAAGACCACCTTTACCTATGGTGATGACACTCCTCAGCCCCAGTACATCCGTGGCGATGTTGACGGCAATGGTGAGGTGAAGATTGCTGACGTATCGGTTCTGATCAACTACCTGCTCGGCGGTGATCCTACTGGCGTTGATCTGCTGGCTGCTGACTGTGATGAGAATGGTGAGGTGAAGATTGCCGACGTTACCGCTCTGATCAGCTACCTGCTGTCCAACAACTGGTAATTCAAGAAAAATTGACGTTTCCTGAAAGCAGGAAACGATGACCATCGGCCAGGCTCTTCCCTTATTGCAAGGGTGAGAGCCTGGCTGCTTTTTATCAGTTTGGCGCGTTTTTCCCCATTGTTTTGTGGATTTTTTGTGAGAATTGATTTGGGTTTTTAGTATTTTGATTACTTTTGTGCCATAATTCAAACCATTCAAGTTGATATTGCCTGACAATTGGATTTGTTTAGTATAACCCTTTTTTATCAACAATTAAGTTCTTTAAAACAATGAAAAAGTTTTACATGATTCTTGCAGCTATCGCTGCTATGACGATGACGGCTCAGGCTCAGAACTGGGCTACTATCGATGTAGGTGACTGGGACAATGCTACCACCTACAATGGTTCCTACTTTGACATGGCACCGACCACCTTCTATGTGGCTCACACTGGTGTTCAGATGCTCTACACGCCCGATATGCTGGCCGACATGGATGGCAAGCAGAACGTGCGCATCAAGGGTCTGACCTTCATGTTCCATGATGAAACTTTTGAGGATATCGCTCGCAACGTGAAGATTTATGTTCTGGAGACTGATGCTACCGAGTTTGCTGTCAATGAAGAGGGCGTGAAGCAATTCTTCCCCTTTGGCGAGCAGGTTTGGGAGGAAGATCGTGTCTATGAAATGATGTATAGCTATGGCGAGGACTATACCACCGGTTTCCGCTTTGATTGCCCCTTTACTCCTGGCAAGAGCTTGCTGGTGACCATGGTCTTTGATGCATTTGAGGATGACAACTGCACCATGGGTAGCGACTACGCTCCCTTCTACACCTCTGGCATCCGTAGCAAGGCTATGACCTACACCAACAACTGGACCAGCTTTGTTGACTATGCCGTGAGCCCCGACTTCCCCGATGCAACCGCTGTCCTGGGTTGTGGCACCAACGTTGACCTTCCCCTTACCCGTATCCAGTACACCTATGAGGAAGGCACCGAGCCCACCGAGAAGACTGGTGCTCCCGTCTTCAACGGCTACACCACCGATGGCATCCACGCTTTCTTTGTAGAGATCAATCCCACCGATGAGGGTAGCGTGATCTACTATCGCATCCTCTATCCCGGTGAGGAAGAGTACACCGAGTGGGCTGTTTATAACGAGCGCTTGTCCTTCGAGGGTGACGGTAAGCACCGCGTAGAGGCTTATGCCGTAGCTCCTGGTAAGCTCCCCAGTGAGCAGATTGCTTATGAGTTCGTTGTTGAGCCCGAGCCTCCCACGGCAATCAGCGAGATGATGAACGGCAAGACCGTTGCTGGCGTACGCTACTTCAACATGGCTGGCCAGGAGATGACCGAGGCCAACGGCCTGACCATCATGGTTACTACCTACACCGACGGTACCACCAGCGCTGTTAAGGTTGTGAAGTAAGGCTTTAGGCTTTAGCTATTAGGCTTTAGGCAGTAGTCTTTAGCTGATAGCAGACTGATAAAGTGGAGACGCAATAATCATGCGTCTCCTCTTTTTTTGATTTAATCTTTGTTCATTAAGGATTTTTTAAGTATTTTTGTGCCGTATATCAATCCGTTTTAGGGTGTTGTTTACTATTTTATTGATAATCAATATACTGTAATTCTTTTTTTTATTATTCATTTTTTAAAAACTTAATTTATTATGAAGAAATTTTTTACTTTAATTGCTGTGGCCGCTATGGCATTTGCTGCTCAGGCCAACGAGTTGACCGTTTGTGAGAACGGTGTGATTGGTGAGGATGCTTGGGGTGGCATTCCCGTTTATGGCTACTGGTTTGATAGTGAAGGCATGGCCCAGCAGATTTATCCCGCTGGAATGTTGACCGAAATGGCTGGTGGCAAGATCACTGGGCTGAAGTTCTACACCGCTGCTACTTGGGGTGAAGATTATGCTGGTTATAGCATCGCTTTCCAGGGTGGTGAAATTTTGCTCGCTCTCAAGGAGGTTGAGCAGACTGCCTTTGCCGATGAGGATCCCATGATTGGCGGCGCTACTGTAGTTGCATCTGTTGAGCCCGAGTATGGTGGCCTTTACCTGACTTTCACCCTGAATGAGCCCTTTGAGTACCATGGTGGCAACCTGCTCGTCGAGTGCTACTGGGACGGTTCTGGTAACTGGGGTTCCACCTACTTCCTCGGTGAAGAGATGGCAGAGAATACCGCTTATGTTGGCTATGATTACTATGGTGAATGGACCGAAGGCACATTTAACGCTCTGAGCAAGTGCACCTTCACCTATGAGTCCGGCGATGTTCCTCCCGTTGAGCCCACCGAGAAGACTGGTGCTCCCGTATTCAATGGCTACACCACCGACGGTATCCACGCTTACTTTGTAGAGATCAATCCCACCGATGAGGGCAGCGTTATCTACTACCGCGTTCTCTATCCCGGTGCTGAGGACTACACCGAGTGGGCTGTTTATGAGGAGATCCTGAGCTTCGAGGGTGACGGTATGCACCGCGTTGAGGCTTATGCCGTAGCTCCGGGCAAGCTCCCCAGCGAGCAGATTGCTTATGAGTTCGTAGTAGCTCCCGAGCCTCCCACGGCTATCAGCGAGATGATGACCGGCAAGACCGTTGCTGGCGTACGCTACTTCAACCTGGCTGGCCAGGAGGTAACCGAGGCTAATGGCCTGACCATCGTTGTTACCACCTACACCGACGGCACCACCAGCGCTGTTAAGGTGATGAAGTAAGAAGTAAGCCTTTAGGCTTTAGCTATTAGGCTTTAGGCAGTAGTCTTTAGCTGATAGCAAACGAAAAAAGTGGAGACGTAATCATCTGCGTTTCCACTTTTTTTGTTTTGTGTCTTGCATATTGTAATTATTTTGTATTTTTGTGCCATAAAATAGTCCTTCTTTAAGGAATTGAATTATTATATGGCTGGTAATCAATGAATTTCAATTTATTTATTATTCACTTTAATAACTTCATTTTATCATGAAAAAATTTTTTACTTTAATCTCTGTTGCCGTTTTGGCGTTTGCCGCTCAGGCCAACGTTTTGACCGTTTGTGATGGTGGCGCTGTCAATTACATGATTCCCATTAATGGTTGGTATGTTGATGACGAGGGTACCATGGGTCAGATGATCTATCCCGCCGAGATGCTCACCGAGATGCAGAATGGCAAGATCTCTCAGGTGAAGTTCTATCCTGAGGAGGCCATCGAATTTGAGTATTGCGAATTGCAACTGTCGTTGAAGACCGTTGATCAGAACGGTTTTGAGACGGCTACCGCTATCACTGGCGCTACTGCTGTTTCCACGATGGATGTTATGTATGGCCGCACCGAGCTGACTTTTGACTTGTATCAGCCCTATGAGTACACCGGTGGCAACCTCTTGGTCGAGGTTCTGGTGACCATCGCTGGTGATTACAACTATACTAGCACCTTCTTCCTGGGTGTGAATACCGAGAACAATGCTTCTTATTCTCACTACATGTCCTATGGTAGCCCGAGCGATGCTCTCCATAAATTCCTGCCCAAGTGCAGCTTCACCTATGAGCCCGGCACTACTCCCGTTGAGCCCACCGAGAAGACCGGCGCTCCCGTCTTCAACGGCTACACCACCGACGGTATCCACGCTTACTTTGTAGAGATCAATCCCACCGATGAGGGCAGTGTTATCTACTACCGCGTTCTCTATCCCGGTGCTGAGGACTACACCGAGTGGGCTGTTTATGAGGACATCCTGTCCTTCGAGGGCGATGGCATGCACCGCGTTGAGGCTTATGCCGTAGCTCCCGGCAAGCTCCCCAGCGAGCAGATTGCTTATGAGTTCGTTGTTGAGCCCGAGCCTCTCACCGGCATCAGCGAGATGATGACCGGCAAGACCGTTGCTGGCGTACGCTACTTCAACCTGGCTGGCCAGGAGGTAACCGAGGCTAACGGCCTGACCATCGTTGTTACCACCTACACCGACGGCACCACCAGCGCTGTTAAGGTTGTGAAGTAAGACTTTAGACTTCAGCCTTTAGCTGATAGCAAACTAATAAAGGTAGAGATGCATCAAGCATGCGTCTCTACCTTTTTAATTAATATGTATGTTATATATTAAAACATTGTTGTATCTTTGCCCCGCTAATAAATACTATTAATATCAACTATCATCAATCTATGAAACAGTACTTTAGTTACGCTCTTGCTGCGTTGCTCATCATCTGTGGCGCAGCTGTTGCTCATGCTGGTGACCTGACGGTCTTTGACGGATCCCAGGTTTCTCCCTATGTCCCGCTGCCCACTGCCAATTATAACGCTATGGGTACACGTGGCCAGGTCATTTATCCTGCCGAGGCTCTCACGACGATGGTGGGCCAGCCCATCAATGGATTTACCCTCTATGTGAACGATGAGGGCTGCAAAATGAATGGCGGTGAACTCAGGGTATCCATGGCCGAGGTGGAGCAGTCGGTGTTCTCAAGCACAACATTTTATACCGAGTTGACTACTGTCGCCGTTGTTGGGATGACGGCTGGCTTGCACGAGGTAGATATCGATTTTGACACACCCTATATCTATAACGGCGGTAACCTTATCGTTGATTTCTATGTGCAGAGTGCTGGTGAGTCTGCTGCCTACAATTTCACTTATTTCTATGGTTTGTTCCAGCAGGGTCATGCAGCTTTGACCACGGGTGAAGAAGGTAACGAGTACCGCGAGTTTATCCCCAAGACCACGTTCTACTTTGGTGAACTTGCCGATTATTCGGCCAAGACCAGCCCCAGGTATGTGAATTTCAATACTGTGCGTGCCGGCGAACGTGATGCTGCAGTGGTGACCTTGAAGAACAATGGCTTGAACGCCTTTATGCCCACGGTGACCGCCGATGCTCCCTTTGCGGCTTCTGTTCCCGCTGGGGTGACGCTGCAACCGGGTGAGACCTGCGAGGTCGAGGTCGCATTTGAGCCCGTCGAGGCTGGCGATTTCCAGGGCAAGCTCTACATCGACTGCGGCGAGGCTGGTATCCTCGAGGTGCCCCTTACTGGAACGGCCCTTGAAAATGGCTCGGAATTCACCGTCTGTGACGGAACCGATGTCAACAACAAGTTGCCCTTCAATGGCGTTTATTTCGATACGCCTGGTACATTTGGCCAGATGATTTATCCTGCCGAGGTCCTCACCGATATCGCCGGCAGCAAGATTGTTGCCCTCTCGTTCTATCCCAGTAGGGCTTCTATCCTCAAGAACGGAACAGTTCAGTTGTCGCTCAAGACGACCGATCAGGATGCATTTGCCACTGCAACCGCCATCACCGAGATGACCGCTGTCGCTTCGCTGACACTGGTGCAGGGCCTTGAGGTCATCACCTTTGAGTTTGATGCCCCGTATGAATACGCTGGTGGCAACCTCGTTGTGGAGGCACGCATCATGGACAACAAGGGCAACTATGGCACCACTCCGTTCTATGGCGTGACAACCGCCGATTATACTGGCTTGTCTGTAACATCCAGCGCCGAGATGCTGGCGTTCCTTCCCAAGGTGACCTTCACCTATCAGAAGAATGATGCTCCCGAGACGATGCGTGGTGATGCTGACCAGAATGGTGCCGTCAACATCAGTGACGTGACAGCATTGATCAACTATCTGCTCTCTGGCGAGCAGGCTCCCGCCGAGGCTGATTGCGACCTCAGTGGCTCTCTGGCCATTGCCGATGTGACTGCGCTTATCAACTACCTCCTCGCTGGCACCTGGCCCGAGTAAAGGTCGTTCATTGTAAGAAAAATGACAGGGCGGGACCCACTCGGGGCCCGCTCTGCTTTTATTGTTGTAGCCTGAGTCCTGACAATGTGGAATTATTGGGTTTAAAGGCTTGATTTTGAATTTTTTATCAACTATAAATACTGAAAAGTTTTCCAAAAATATTTTTAATCACCTGATAATCAACCGTCTAAATTTTTACTCAGTCCAAAAAGTTTTCCAAAACATTTTTTTCTATAAAAAATCCGCTAAAAGTGTTTGCCGTTTAACGGGGCTGTATTATCTTTGCAATCCCAAACCGACATCGTCGGTTTTTTTACGATAGCAATGGTTTTTTCGTTTATTTTTTGATAACCTGATTATGATTCAGACAGTACTGAAGCGTGATGGCCGTGTTGTCGGCTATAATGAAGAGAAGATTAAAGCGGCAATCCGCAAGGCGATGCTCGCCACCGAGGCTGGCGAGGACGAAAGCCTGATTCAGCGTATTGCCGACCGCATAGGCCAGCGTGGCCGCAGCCAGATGAGTGTAGAGGACATTCAGGACCAGGTGGAGCTGGAGCTGATGAAGAGCCCCCGCAAGGAGGTGGCACGATGCTACATCAACTACCGCCAGGCCCGTAGCGTGGCGCGCAAAGCCAAGACACGCGATCTGTTTCTGGAAATCATCAATGCCAAGAATAACGATGTCACGCGCGAGAACGCTAACATGAATGCCGACACGCCCGCCGGCATGATGATGAAGTTCGCGAGCGAGACGACCAAGCCTTTTGTCGATGACTACCTCTTGAGCGAGGAGGCACGCGAGGCTGTGCGTGGCAACTACCTGCACATCCACGATAAGGACTACTATCCTACCAAGAGCCTCACCTGTGTACAGCACCCGCTTGACAAGGTGCTGGAGCAGGGCTACATGGCAGGACATGGCGAGTCGCGTCCCGCTAAGCGCATCGAGACTGCCGGTGTCATTGCGTGCATCACGATGGAGACTGCCCAGAACGAGATGCACGGCGGTCAGGCGATTCCCGCTTTTGACTTCTATTTGGCTCCCTATGTCCGTCGCACCTTCATCGAGGAAGTGAAGAACCTTGAGGAAATCATGGGCCAGGACTATAGCCGCCTCTATGACGTGAAACTCGACGACTTCATTGAGCGCGACCTGGATTTCCTGCAGGGCGACGAGCGCATCCTGCAACATGCCGTCAACAAGACGGTACGCCGTGTGCATCAGGCGATGGAGGCTTTCATCCACAACATGAACTCTATCCACTCCCGTGGCGGTAATCAGGTGGTATTCAGTTCCATCAATTATGGTACCGACATCAGTGCCGAGGGACGCTGCGTCATCCGTGAGCTGCTCAACTCGACCTATGAGGGTGTGGGCAACGGTTCCACCGCCATCTTCCCCATCCAGATCTGGAAGAAGAAGACGGGCGTGAGCTACAAGCCTGGGGATCGCAACTATGACCTCTACAAGCTGGCCTGCAAGGTGACGGCACGTCGTTTCTTCCCCAACTTCGTCAACCTTGATGCCACCTACAACCAGGATGACCAGTGGCGTATCGACGATCCCAAGCGTTATATCCACGAGGTGGCAACGATGGGCTGCCGCACCCGCGTGTTTGAGAACCGCTTCGGTGAGAAGACCTCCATCGGCCGTGGTAACCTCTCGTTCTCGACCATCAATATTGTCAAGCTTGCTATCGAGTGTATGGAAATCAAGGACAAGGAGGAACGCATCAACGCCTTCTTTGCCAAGTTGGACAATCTGTTGGAAATCACCGCACGTCAGCTCGATGCCCGTTTCCAGTACCAGAAGACGGCGATGGCCAAGCAGTTCCCCCTGCTCATGTCGCAGTTGTGGAACGGTGCCAGCGAACTCAAGCCCGACGACAAGGTGGAGAGCGTCATCAACCAGGGTACGCTGGGCATTGGCTTCATTGGCCTTGCTGAGTGTCTGATTGCCCTCACGGGACATCACCACGGTGAGAGTGACGAGGCTCAGCAGCTGGGTATCAAGATCATTACCTATATGCGCGACCGCGTTAACGAGTTCAGCGAGCGCTACCAGCACAACTATAGTGTCCTTGCCACGCCCGCCGAGGGTCTCAGCGGCAAATTCACCCGCCGCGACCGCAAGGACTTCGGCGAGATTCCCGGTGTGACCGACAAGATCTATTACACCAACAGCAACCATGTGCCCGTCTATTACAAGTGCTCGCCCAAGCACAAGGCCGAGATCGAGGCTCCCTATCACGAACTGACTCGTGGCGGTCACATCTTCTACGTCGAGATTGACGGTGATGCCACCCACAACCCCGAGGCGATTGCCAATGTTGTGGACCTCATGGACAAGTACAACATGGGTTACTGCTCGGTCAACCATAACCGCAACCGTTGCATGGACTGCGGTTACGAGGATGCCACCGATGGCCTTGAGGAGTGCCCCAACTGCCACGGTCATAACATCGACCGCCTGCAGCGCATCACCGGTTACCTCGTCGGCACCACCGACCGCTGGAATAGCGGCAAGCTTGCCGAGCTCAAGGACCGCGTCGTCCACAAGTGATATCAAGTTTTTGGGTTATCAGTTTTCAGTTGACACCCTCTAATAGATGCCAACTGAAAACTGATAACTTTAATCTGCCAACTGAAAACTGCCAACTGAAATGCTACGCATCTTACATATCGTTGAGGGCACCAGCGTCGATGGTCCGGGCCTGCGCACGTCAATCTACATGGCGGGCTGCAACCATCATTGCCCCGGCTGCCATAATCCCGCCTCGTGGAATCCGCAGGGTGGGGAAGAACGTTCCCTCGACGAACTGATGCAAGTCATAGCCTATAACGAAGCCCCCGTCACCCTCTCGGGCGGCGACCCCCTGCAACAGCCCGACGGCACCCGCGCCCTCATCAGTCGCATCAAGCACGAACTGGGCTACAACGTCTGGTGCTACACAGGCTACACCTGGGAAGAAATCGTGAATGACCCCAAACTCTTCAAAGTGGTGCAGGAACTTGACGTCCTCGTTGACGGCCCCTTCAAGATGGCCGAGCGTGACATCTCCCTTCGTTTCCGCGGCAGCCGCAATCAGCGCCTCATCGACGTCCAGCGCACCCTCGACACCGGCGTCCTCACCCTCTGGCAATAATTTCCCGTTTCCTCGTCAGTGACCCAATCCTTAGCCGTATCAGGTGATAAGTGCCTGATGCGTTATTTTTGTGCGGCTGTCTTGAAAAATGTTTTGCTACTTGCTGTCAATCAGATTCTTTTCACTATTTTTGCCCCTGTTAGGTGATTAAATTGACAAAGAAATGATGGTATTTCCAAGGATAAGACACTTTTCATCCCTGTTGCTTCTGTGTTGTTTGGCATTTTCGCTTCACACTGCAGCAAATCCCATCTCGTGGCAGCAGGCGCGGCTGAACGCTCAGGCCTTTCTCCAGCAGCGTGGAGGCAAATGCATCGCAATGCCCTCGTTGCACTATGTTCCGGCGGTATCGACCACGGCTTGCTATATTTTCAACATCGGGGAAGATGAGGGCTACATTGTCGCTGCCGGTGATGACTGCGTTCCTGCCATTCTTGGTTATGCTGATACGGGGGCGGTCGACGTAACTGCCATGCCCGATAACATGCGCTGGTGGCTTGACGAATACGACTATCAGATACAGTTCATACGTGAAAAGCGCTACTCCAATCTTCAAGCTCATGAAAAATCACCGGAGCGTCCTGCCATTTCCCCGTTGATGACGACTCAATGGAACCAGACCCCTCCATACAACAATGCTTGCCCGCTCGATACCAATGGAAAACGTTGTGTAACCGGCTGTGTGGCAACGGCGATGGCCCAAGTGCTGTATTACCACCATGCCCGTTCGGTGACGCAGACCACTCACGAGATACCTGCTTATGTGACTGACCGTGGTGTGAGCGTCGCAGCGGTTCCTGCGGGCTCTTTTATCGATTGGGACAACATGGTGGACAAGTATGGCCGCAATGTGGAAACCACCGATGAGCAGGATGCTGCGGTGGCCAATCTGATGATGTATTGCGGCACTGCCGTCCAGATGCAATATACCTCTGGCTCATCAGGCGCGATAACGTCTCATGTGGCGCCAGCGATGGTTGCCTTTTTCAACTATAGTTCTAAAACTAAAGCCTGGAGTCGGGATGATTGCGGCTTGTCTGATGAAGAATGGGAGTCTCTTATCTACAATGAGCTGAGCAACTCGCGTCCGGTGGTGTATAGCGGGTGGACCAAATACAACGCTGGCCATGCGTTTGTCTGCGACGGCTATGATGGTGAAGGGTTCTACCACTTCAACTGGGGGTGGGGAAGCGCTGGTGCCTATTATCGGCTGTCGGCAATCGATTCGGTTGATGCGTCGCTCATCCACTACAACCGTTATCAGGAAGCCATCATCAATGCAGAACCTCGGTCGATAATGCCATCGTCTGACGCTGGCGTCCCGTTTGCTGATCCCGTCACCCGTGCACTGTGCCTGCAGGCAGCCGATGCCGACGATGACGGTACGCTGACGATGGATGAGGCCGAGGCGGTCACGACGATGGGACCCTTCGACGGGGCTTCGATGTCGTCATTTGATGAATTCAGTTATTTCAAGGGCGTAACATCTTTGGGTTTCAGGATGTTCTATGACTGCGAAAATATGGAAAGCATCATTCTGCACGACCGTGTCACGTCGATCGGAGAGAATGCGTTCAACAATTGCCGCAGCCTCAAGGAAATCTCTATCCCCAGCTCGGTGACCAGCATTGGCAATCATGCGTTTTTGGGTTGTAGCAGCATGAAACGTTTCTTTTGGAATGTCAGGAGTTGTCTCCCCGCTGTAGGCGGCATTGTCCCTGGCGCTGTCGAATGGCTGACGTTAGGGGATAGTGTCCAAGTGGTGCCCAGCAGCTTTGCCAGGAGCACAGGAGTAAAGCATCTGGTCATCGGCCAAAACGTCACCATGATTAATTCTTACGCCTTCTATCAATGTGCGGGACTGAAAAAGGTAGTTATTCCCGATGCCGTCACTTCTGTTGCCCAGTGGGCGTTCTATGAGAACACTGGACTGGAAGAGTTGACCCTCGGCAAATCCCTCACCAACATCGGCAATAATGCTTTCGGCTTGTGTACAAGTCTGACGCGTGTCTCCATTCCTGACTCTGTCACAAAGGTTGGGATGAGTGCCTTCAAGGGATGTACCAGGTTGAGGAGTCTCGTCATCGGTAGGTCGGTTACCTCCATCAATGGATCGGCGTTTGCCGGTTGCGACAGTCTGAAGGTCGTTACCTGTCTCGTGAAAGAGCCGATTAATATCAAGGACAATGTGTTTAATAATCTTTATGACGGGGTAATTCTCAGGGTCCCTGCCGATGCGGTGGAGGCCTATAAGGCGGCAACCCCATGGAACCGATTCTCTGAAATTGTGGCGATTGACCCTGCTGATGGCGACGTGAACCTCGATGGCATGACAAATATCAACGATGTCACCGACCTGATTGACCAAATCTTGAAAAACGGCTCCTCGGAGTACAGCGACATTGATGGTGACGGCAGGGTCGCTGTCGCCGACGTGACTGCACTGCTCAACATCCTGTTGATCGGCGATTAGGGCAATAAAAAGACAACTGTAATAACAAGCGCGACATGATATATTCTGTCGTTCAAGCTATTACGGTTGTTCTTAAATGGAAAGGATGCGGATGCCGTTGTATTTATGGTCTTCCTTTTCTCGTTGCCGCTACAAAATCATCATTTTGTATTGTCGTATCAAGAATTAGTTGTACCTTTGCAGTAACAAATTGAACGTGTTGAGGTTCAGCCCTATTTATAAAGGTAGGGCGGATGAAAAGGGAACCAGGTGCAACTCCTGGACAGTACCCGCTGCTGTAACTCCCCGCAACACATCGCGCGGCACGCATGCCACTGGTTGCATACAATCCAACTTGTCTGCATCATCACCGGGAAGGCGCCGACGTCGATGGGGGAGAAGTCAGAAGACCTGCCTCCACACGGCCATTTATTGTGGTTCACGCGGCATTTGAACCCTGGCGAAGTAAGATGATGCAGAGTGCAATCTGCCCATTTTCCTGAAGTCTTCCTGGCCACTGCCAGCTTCCAACGTGTCGCTTGATTCACAACAGGATGTGAAACAAACAAACGCAATGTGATATGAAGAAATCATTACTTGCTTTAACCGCTGTGGTGGCTTTGTCGGCTAGCGCTGGCAATTCGCCCTACATTGCCCATGTGTATGACTTCATGCCAGCTCCGGGCCAGTTCGTTAACGTATTCCCGGCCTACAAGCCTGGTTACACCCAGGATAGCATCAATGCCCAACTCGAGACTGCTCTTTGCGGCAAGTTGGGCGGCTCTGTCAGCTTGGGCAGTTATGGCGGCTACATCGTTTTCGGCTTTGACCATCCTGTGGTCAACAAGCACGGCTATGACGTGAAAATTTATGGCAACGCCATGCAGAGTGCTGCTGTCGCCGACATGGCTGGCGGCAGCTGCGAGCCTGGCATCATCATGGTGGGCGTGGATATGGACGGCGACGGTGTGCCCAGCGACGGCGACAAGTGGTATGAAATTAAGGGAAATGACTACGACCGCTCTCAGCACAACTTTGAGGTAACCTATTATAAGCCTGACGAAGACAAGGTGCGTGTACCTCATGCCAACTGGCGATTCATCAGCGATGTCGAGTACGTCCGCTGGACCAGCAACGACCAGAATCCTGACAGTACCAGCGGCTATGTGTGGCGCAATACCTTCCACACCCAGCCCTACTGGCCCCTGTGGATTGAGGACACGGTACTCACCTTCCGTGGCACGAAGTTGCCCAACACGTCTATCGACATGAGCAATGGCAATGGTAACAACTGGTTCCAGCCATTCTTCGGCGAGGGCTATGTGGATAATCTCCCCAACGGCCAGGAGCCTGGTTTCATGATTGATTGGGCGATCGACGAGGATGGACGACCTGCCAATCTCGACCACATTGATTTCATCAAGGTCTATAGCGCTCAGTTGGACTACTGCGGCTGGCTCGGTGAGGTATCAACCGAGGTGTGCGGTGCCGAGGATCTGCACCCTGATGCCGAGGGCGACGAACCCGGCCCCGGTCCTGATGATTTCACTTTCACCAATGGCATCATCTTCATTAACGAGGATCGTTACGGTCCCAACCAGGGTTCGATCAATTATTATAACTACGACTACGATGAGATGGAGTATAATGTCTATGCTTTTGTGAACCCCGACACCAAGTTGGGCGTGACCACGCAGTATGGACAAATCTTTGGAGATAAGCTGTTTGTCGTCAGCAAGCAGGCCAATGGCAATGAGGCCTCAGGTAGCACCGTCGGATCGCGTTTGGCTGTGCTTGATGCTGCGACGCTCAAGCAGCAGGGCAGCATCCTGCGCTTCGGTGAATCTCCCGATAGCGTCTATGACGGCCGAGCCTATTGTGGAGTAACTGCCGACAAGGGATACGTTTCGACCAGCGCTGGCATCTTCGTCATTGACGTGCCCACGATGAGTGTTACGGGCGCTATCGACGGCACCATGTCGAGTGCCAAGGGCGATTACAACAGTCTCTATCGTGACCAGTGCGGCGATATGGTGCGCTTTGGCCAGTATGTGTTTGCCGTGCAGCAGGGCAAGGGACTCCACGTGATTGCTCCCGCTACCGATGCGCTCGTCACCACCTTGCCGTTCCCCAACATTGTCACGGTCTTTGTCACCGCTGGTGGCAATCTTTATGTGGCTAATAACTCCCGCGAGATCTACGACTACAGCGGTGGACCCTACGAGGCCAACTTCACTCGCATCGATCCTGTGACCCTGGAGGCAATGGAAGTACACGAACTGGGGGATATGCACGGTGCGATGAGTTCATGGGGTGCTTGGCGTGCATGCATGGTCTGCGCCGATCCTGTGAATGAACGCGTTTATTTCAACTACGACGAGTTCCAGAACTACATCAGTTGCTATGACTTCACAACCAGGCAGTTCATTGACCATCTGATAGACCTGCCCGAGGCAGTGGAAATCAACTGGGACGGTACCCGCAACCATCAGGGACTCTATGCTTCGGCGCTGAGTTTCGATCCCCACACGGGAGATCTCGTGGTACAGACCCTTGAGGCAGCACCGATGTATGCTTACCAGATTTTCAATCACAACTGGGTGCTCTTCTATGATGCCAATACGCTGGAACTCAAGCGTCAGGTGCGCCTGCAGGATGCCTATTGGTTCCCTGCCATGGCCGTCTATCCTGACGTGAGTGACCCGATGTTGTTCATGGCCGACGCGCAACTGGTACAGGGTGAAACCTGCACGATAGATATGATAGGTGCCGTGAACGATCCTGACAACAGGTCGGCTCTGGCTGTAACTACGGCGACGAGTGCTGACCCGCAGGTTGCCCGTGCCTGGGTGAGTGGGCTTGACCTCCACATCGAGGCGCTGTCTCCTGGCCAGACCACCGTCAATGTCATTGCCGACAGTAACGGCCGCCTGGCAACGGCATCATTCACCGTAGTCGTTAATCAGGCACTCAGGGGAGATGTCAATATGGACGGCAAGGTGAATATCGCCGATGTTACTGATTTGATCAACTATCTGTTGAGTGACAATGCCGAAGGTCTCAACCTTTGGGCTGCCGACGTTGACGCTAGCGGTAACATCAACATCTCGGATGTTACTACGCTCATCAATAATCTGCTATCTGGACAAATCTGATATATGTTTAACTTTTAAAATTCTATTAAGACATGAAGAAATTTTTTACTTTAGCAGCAAGTGCTCTGATGGCTTCGGCCGCTTGGGCAGGTGTGATTACACTTGACATGAACAAGCCCATCAATCCTGCAACGATTGAATATGGCGCTAACAACGTCTGGACCGAGTGCTACAACGATGTGAATTATACTTGGCTCGAATTTGGTGCCGAGAGCGGTGAGTTCATGCTCTCGCACCTCATCGACGGTGAGGGCGCCTCTTGGGGTGGCTATTACTGGGACGGTTTCACCCCCGCTATCGGTGGTGACCAGACTGACTACGGCCAGGCAGGTAGCGGCGCTGGATGGACCACTATGTTTGGTGGCTGCATGGCTGGTGGCGGTTGTGTCATCAATGCCGACGGCTCGGTGACTGCCGATCCCGCACAGCCCTATTTTGTGGCTTATTATAGCAGTTGGGCTTTTGAGGGTCCCAGCAACCAGGTCATTTATGTGGACAAGGATGGTAACACAACCTTTGAGCCCGTTGGCGTTTATGTCTGCAATCATCCCTGGCCCTATTATGGCTGCGAGCATGGTGACGCTTCCGGCAGGGCCTTTGCCGAGGGTGACTACTTTGAGTTGATCGCTCATGGTGTTGCTGCCGATGGCTCTGAGACTACCGCCAGCATCAACCTGGTAGAATTTACCAATGGTGAGCTCAAGGCTCTCAATGACTGGACTTTCTTTGATCTGTCCAGCCTGGGCGAGGTAGAGTCGGTTTACTTTACTATGAACTCTACCGATGTCGGTGACTATGGTATGAACACTGCAGCCTATTTCTGCATGGACAAGTTCCAGGTGAAGGGTGAGGATGAGCCTGTTACTCCTCCCGTTGATCCCACCGAGAAGACCGGTGCTCCCGTCTTCAACGGCTACACCACCGACGGTATCCACGCTTACTTTGTAGAGATCAATCCCACCGATGAGGGCAGCGTTATCTACTACCGCATCCTTTATCCCGGTGCTGAGGACTACACTGAGTGGGCGGTTTATGAGGAGCACTTGGCCTTTGAGGGTGACGGTAAGCACCGCGTTGAGGCTTATGCCGTAACTCCCGGTAAGCTCCCCAGCGAGCAGATTGCTTATGAGTTCGTTGTTGAGCCCGAGCCTCTCACCGGCATCAGCGAGATGATGAATGGCAAGACCGTTGCTGGCGTACGCTACTTCAACCTGGCTGGCCAGGAAATAACCGAGGCTAACGGCATGACCATCGTCGTTACCACCTACACCGACGGCACCACCAGCGCCGTTAAGGTAATCAAGTGATAAGAAATAGTAGTATATAGTAACCTGATGTGAGGAAGTGCGTCCCCTCGGCAGTGATGCCGTAAGGACGCACTTCTGTTATTGTTTTCCAGACCATTATGCTGTGCTACCGAAAACAATAGTTTTATTCCTACATTAATAATATATTATTAAAAGATGTGTACAGTCAAAAAAACTCATTTGGTGATATGCGTTATTTCGATTTATTGAATTACCTTTGCAGCCGATTTTCAAAAATAGTTCACACAATATGGCAAAAAACTTAGTTATTGTTGAGTCACCTGCCAAGGCTAAGACCATCCAGAAGTTCTTGGGCAGCGACTATAAAGTGATGTCGAGTTTCGGTCACATTAGGGACCTGCACAAGAAGGATTTCAGCATTGACGTGGAGAATGGATTCAAGCCCCTTTACGAAATCCCCGAGGACAAGGAAGAGCAGGTTAAGAAACTCAAGGCTGAAGCCGATAAGGCCGATGTTGTGTGGCTTGCAAGTGATGAAGACCGTGAGGGAGAAGCCATCGCGTGGCACCTCTATGAGGTCTTGGGACTGAACCCCGAGAATACCAGGCGCATCGTCTTTCACGAGATTACCGAGCCTGCCATCCTTGAGGCGATCAAAAATCCCCGCAGTATCGACTTGAACCTGGTGGATGCACAGCAGGCAAGGCGTGTGCTGGACCGCATCGTGGGATTTGAACTCTCTCCGGTGCTCTGGCGCAAAATCATGCCGGGTCTTTCGGCTGGCAGGGTTCAGAGCGTGGCCGTGAGGCTCGTTGCCGAGCGTGAAAAGGAAATCAAGGCGTTCACATCCGAGCCTTATTACCGCATCGTGGCTCAGTTCATGACCGGTGAGGGTGGCGAGTTCTCGGCCGACCTCAACAAGCATCTGCCTGACCACGACGCTGCGCTGGCATTCCTTGAGGACTGCAGCAAGGCCGAGTATAAGGTCTCTGATGTAACGGTTAAGCCGCTCAAGCGTTCGCCTGCGCCTCCCTTTACCACCAGCACCCTGCAGCAGGAAGCTGCTCGCAAACTCGGTCTCTCGGTCAAGCAGACAATGAGGCTGGCACAGCGCCTGTATGAGGAAGGTCTTATTACATATATGCGTACCGACTCGGTAAACCTGAGCAAGCTCGCACAGAACGCCATCAGCAAGGAGATCAAGGAGAATGTTGGTGAGCAATACCTCAAGGTGAGACATTACCGCACCACCAGCAAGGGCGCTCAGGAGGCTCACGAGGCCATCCGTCCGACCTATATCAGCAACCACACCATCACTGGCACGCCACAGGAGAAGAAGCTCTACGACCTGATCTGGAAGCGTACTGTTGCTTCTCAGATGGCTGATGCCGAACTCGAGAAGACGACTGCAAACATCACCGTCACCGGACGCAAGGAATACTTTGTTGCCGAGGGCGAGGTAGTGAAGTTCGACGGTTTCCTCAAGGTCTATTTCGAGAGCACCGACGACAACACGATGGCTGCTCCTGAATTGAAGACCCTGCCCGCATTGGCCAACGGCGATCAGCTCAAGGCGATGTCGGTGAACGCGATGCAGCGCTTCACTCAGCAGCCCAACCGCTACACCGAGGCTTCGCTCGTGCGCCGCTTGGAAGAGCTGGGTATCGGACGCCCCTCTACCTATGCTCCCATCATCTCAACCATTCAGGACCGCAACTACGTCGAGAAGGGTGAAGACAAGGGACAGAAGCGTGAGTATGAGGTGATCACTCTCAAGGAGGGCAAGATCACCACTGGAAAGAAGACTGAGCTCTATGGTGTCGAGAAGGGCAAACTCATTCCCACCGACGTGGGTATGGTGGTAAACGAGTTCCTCGTGAAGTATTTCCCCTCAATCATGGACTATAACTTTACCGCCAAGGTGGAGGATGAGTTCGATGAGGTGGCAAAGGGCAATGTTGTCTGGAACAAGGAGATTGCCGACTTCTACGAGGGCTTCCACCCCAGCATCAGCAAGGTGTCGTCACTCAGGCTGGAGCATAAGGTGGGCGAGCGTCTCCTGGGCAACGATCCCAAGACCGGACTGCCTGTCATGGTCAAGATCGGTCGTTACGGCCCCCTGGTGCAGATGGGCACTGCCGACAATGATGTCAAGCCTCGTTTCGCATCGCTCCAGCATGGCCAGAGCATCGAGACACTCACTCTCGAGGAGGCACTCAAGCTCTTCGATCTGCCGCGCTACTTAGGCGACTTCGAGGGCGACAAGGTCACCATCGGTGTGGGCCATTACGGACCCTACGTGAAGCACAACGGCAAGTATGCTTCCATCCCCAAGGAGATGTCGCCGACGGCCATCACCCTCGAGGAGGCCATCGACCTCATTAAGGCACAGCGTGAGAACGAGGCCAAGAAGGTGCTCAAGACTTTTGAAGAGGAACCCGAACTCATGGTGCTGAACGGCAGGTATGGACCCTATATCGTCTACAAGAAGCAGAATGTGAAGATTCCCAAGGGCAAGGATGCCGAATCTCTCACTCTGGAAGACTGCCGCGCCATCGTTGCCGACGAGGCCAACCTCTCGAAGGGAGGCGCGAGAAAACGTACTGCACGTACGCGTTCTACGGCAAATAAAACGGCAAATAAAAAGTGATAAACTTAAAGAGTTGCTTGAGGCTGTGCTGCGTATCGAATTGCAGCACAGCCTTTTTAGTTTGCTTCACATGGTGCATGTAAATAAATAATCAGTCCAAATTTTGAAAATAATTTGATTTTTTGGTCTGTATTAGAAAAATTCATCGTAATTTTACCGACTGGAGACGATATATGCGGCTTTGCCGCTGAGTACGCCCACCGTCTATCCGGTGCTTAACAAATTGTTTTACATTTTGTTGATTGATAAAACCTAAAGTATTACATGATGTTTTTCAGGGCATTTTCGGGCTTGACGGACAGCGAAAAGATAACAACAGAAACAAACCAAACTTAAAAGAGAAGGAATTATGTCTTTTTTCAAATCAATTAAGAGCGCATTTGGTGGCTCCGAGGATGAATACGATGTCTTCGGCCAGACCACGTCGTTTGTGAACCCCTTCAGCAAGGATAAGAATGTGACCGATAGGGAACACGTCCAGGAAGACGTGCAGATCCAGGTCGACGAGCATGAAGAATACGCCATCGACGCCGAGTTTGCCGACAAGGCCGTCAAGCTGATGAATGACCATACCGTGGCTGTGATAGACATGCTCAAGGGCTCCTGGAAGAAGGAGAGGGAAGAGCTCCTCAAGAAGGTTGAGCAAGCCGAGGCTGTCGTTGAAGAGAGCAAGGAGAAGATGCAGGTGAATGAGGCCAACCGCAGGCAGGCTCAGAACCGCGCATCCGACCTCACCAACAAGGTTGCCGAACTTGAGGGGCAGCTGGAGAAGCTGGATATCGAGAAGAAGAGCCTCGAGAGCCGCATCAAGGCTATGGAGGTGAAGGGCAACGACAACGACGAGCTCAATGCCAAGATGGAGGAGATGAACGCCACCATCGAGGACCTCAGGAAGCAGGTAGCCGACAGGGATGCCGAGATTGAGCGCCGCGACAATATGCCTTTGCCGGCCGATGACGGCCCCACCATCGATCAGCTGAACCAGAAGATTGAGCAGCGTGATGAGCTCATCGAGCGTCTGCGTGAAAATATCACCGAGCTCGAGGGACGCCTCAATGCCGCTGCCGAGGAGCTCAAGGGCGCCGAGGAACTCAAGAAGGCTGTTGAGCAGGTTGAGGAGTTCAAGGACAAGAAGAACTCTGAGATCTCATCGCTCAGGCAGCAGATCATCGACCTGCGCGAGCGTTCGTCGCAGTTTGACGAGTTGCGCAAGGCCAACATCGTTCTCAATGAGGAGAAGGAGACCTTGCAGAAGAACATCGAGCAGCTTGAGCAGGCTGCTAAGCAGAACGCCGACGTGCAGAACAGGCGCAGCATTGAGACCGGTAACCTGATTGACGGCCTCAAGCAGCAGCTCGCCACCGTCAGCGCAATGGCCGAGGATTACAAGCGTAAGTACAACTCGCTGAGCATGGACGGCAATGAGAAGGCTGCTAGCTTCGCCAGGATTACTGCCGAGCGTGATGACGCCAAGGCTGAACTTAAGCGCACTCAAGTGACGCTCCAGAAGAAGCAGCACGAGGCTCAGGCCATGAGCGACGCCATCAACGAGAAGGACCGCCGCATCGCCTCCTTGGCTCAGCAGGTAGAGGAGCTGGAGAAGCGCCTTCAGGCTGCCCCCGCAGCTCAGGTTCCAACCATCCAGGACGACCCTGCCATGAGCGCAATTGATGACATTGACTGGGATGACGACGGCAGCATGCCGCCCCATCCGGGCGAGGATCCTCGTCAGCTTTCCCTGTTCTGAAAATCTGCTCTGAATTGACATGACTGAGTGGCTGCGACATCGGGTCGCGGCCACTTTGTATATTATAATGTATATAATAGCACTCAATGTACCCTTTAATTCTTAACATAGGTTAAATATTAAAATTTCTTGCTGAAATATTTGGTCAGTTTCGGGAGCGGGTGTAATTTTGCATCGCTTTTGCGGCTCACAATATG
>ONJS01000027.1 GCA_900318205.1 uncultured Prevotellaceae bacterium
CCAGGAATGTTGACGCCAGGGCCAACAATGCCAGCAACGCCACCACCAGCAACGCACCACGCCAACGGGATTGATACTTCACCTTGTTCAATTCCGCCAGTTGTAAGTCATATTTTTTCTCGACTCCACGCAGGCGGTGATTGAGACCATTCATCGTAAGAGAATCTGCAATAGAATGGGCTAACTGGATATAATATCTTGATTTCCCATCATCTTTCCAGTGAAGATGCTCCAATTCGGACATTAATTCAAAATAGACAATACTATCCATTGCTACTGTAGCTACTGGAGCATTTTTCAGATAGTACAAAGCAGAGTCAGCTTGACCTAAAAATAAATAAGACGAGGCAAGTCGATAATGTGCTCTTGGGTGATCAATAATTGTTTGATCTACTGAAACGGCTTGTAATCCGTACTTTTTTGCAGTCTGATAATCATGTTTCCTTACATAATAATACTCTGAAAGAAGAAATAGATTTGCGAAAATATGATATTGATCATTCTGATTTTTAGCCAATTCTATCGCTTCTTTTAGAAATAAAACAGCTGAATCCTGTTTTTCTTCTATATTTCTATAAAGCCCTCCGATGCTTGTAAAGCAGACAATTTCATAATGTTTATCGCCAACTTTTTTATATTCAGACAATGCCTCTTTAAGTTTATCTAAAGCGATAGTGTTTGCTCCTACTATCTGTGATTGATAGAGAACACCTAATCTCAAATTTGCGTAAGCTTTATTTTCCAGGTCACTTTCGTCTGCGGTTTCATCGGCCTTTTTATAGCTTTCCACTGCTTTTTCAAGGTCGCCCATGACCTCATAGACAGCGCCTTGATAGATTAGGGAGCGGGTGCGCTTCTCGTGGTCGCTGGAGTTCTTGTAGTAGTCCACAGCGATGTTGATGACAGAGTCGGTTGTATCGTCAACAAAGCATTTGTAATGGACCTGGGTGAGCAGCAGGGAGTAGTAGGCACGCTCCTCCTTGTTAAAGCTGTCGGGTTGCAATGAATCCAGACGATGCAGGGCTGTCTCATACTGGCGCGAAACGGTCAACGTCGAGTCGATAGCAGCCAATTCCTGCATGGTGGCAGAGCCATGATGGCACCCTGTCAACACGAGAGTAAAAATGGCCGCAAATGAGATGATGATATTCCTGAAGCGTGTCATGTGATAGATGTTTTTGGGTTGGGATTTGCTGCAGTTTCCACTATAAAGCCAGTGAAATAGGTTGCAAATTTAACACTTTAAGGCCCAATTTTCTCCCCCATTAGGGCATAATTAGATTTTTGTTTTTTAGATATCTGATTTTCACTGCTTTGCGTTTTCCATAATTAGGTAGGATTTTACGCATTTTAGTCTGATTTAACAATTACTATTCGTAATTTTGCAGACGGATTATACTCAAGCAAAAGGTTCTTTAAACATTAACCCGTGAGCAAGTTAACTACTTTCGAAACTTAGATAAAAACATGAACGCGACCAAGAAATCATATCTGTTGCTGTTTGTGCTGGCGCTGCTGGCCTATGGTCTGATTTCGCCAGTGAGAGGCTACGGCTTCAAGCTTGCCACGGGATTGCATTGTGTCGCCTTTTTTGCCTTGACGTTTTGGGCTTTGTGGAAATATAGTTCACAATTGAATCCCTGGGGCATACTGTCGATGATTATCTTGCCTTGGCTGCCCGAATTTGCTTATCGCATTTACACTCCTGAATCTACGATGACTTCTCTCCCTTGCACGGCATTGCCCATGCAGGTTATTCTTGCGGCTGTCATTATCTATTATAACCGCAAGATTTGGTTAGTTTTATTGTTGGGGGCAGCCTTGATCTACAGTGCTACCGAGGGGCAAAACCAGTGGTATGAGTGGGCCAATTATGGAATGAACAAAGCGAGACCCGCAAGCCTTGCCACTGCAGAAGTCTTTAATGGTGAGCAGTCTGTCGCTCTAAGCAACATGAATGAAGAATATCTCGTCTTTGATGTATGGTCATCCACATGTGGATCTTGCATCAATGCTTTACCCGAGGTGCAGGCTTTGCATGACCAATATAAGGATAACTCAAAGGTACAGGTTGCTTCCTTGTTCGTCTGCTATAAGGACGAGACCATCGAGACAGCCCTCAATATCGTTAAGAAACGTGGCTGTAATCTGCCAGTTTATGCCGTTGACAAATTGAGTGTTATCCTTGCTGAATGCGGCATAACCGCATATCCACGTGTCCTCATTCTCGACAAGAATCGCAATGTTATTTTCAACGGCAGCCTGGCATTTGCCAAGCGCAAACTCAAAACCCTGGAGATATAATAAAAGATGTTTAAACGGGGGGGGTAAATAAACTTAAAGTGTTGGTAGCAGTCTAATAATCATAA
The DNA here is from genome assembly GCA_900318205.1 of uncultured Prevotellaceae bacterium. Taxonomy (GTDB): domain Bacteria; phylum Bacteroidota; class Bacteroidia; order Bacteroidales; family Muribaculaceae; genus Sodaliphilus. Next base: position 2,370 of record ONJS01000027.1, read on the forward strand.
CAATAGTGTATTGTTTAGGAAATACAATTAACCCAAAATAACCAGAATAGAGTTATGAGAACTAGCAAATTTTTATTTTGGATGATTCTGCCCGTCATGGTAATGATGGTTGCCTCATGCGGGGACAAGGAGGATGTTCATGGCACCGGTGAGTATAAATACTACTTAGAGATTCAGTCCCAAGTGAGACTGCATTTATCTGAAAATGCTGAAGATGAGAATGGGATGGTTAATCCGTTGTTTGACCGCTTATCCAGAACTATTTACTACATGAAACAGGCAGTGGTTGACAATGATTCTCTGCAAGTTGAAACCCAGATTAAGGAGGCCGCTTTGTTCACGACTTTAGACAGTTTATATCAGACCTATGCAGTTATTAATCCCGAAAATAGAGGAAATGTCATCTGTTTTGTCAAATTGATCCGCACTCGCATGAATAGTGACGGAACCATTGGGGATGCAGTAACGCTGAAATACTACTCGTTTTGGCGTGAAGGTTATGGTGGAGGCAACGGTGATTCTTCTTCCAACGATTATTTGGCTCCGCCAGAATCGCTTGAGGCTGTTGATTTGGGCCTGTCTGTCCTTTGGGCCAATTGCAACCTTGGTGCTAAACAGCCTCGTGATTATGGTGCCCACCTAGCTTGGGGAGAACCTACAGGCGTTCTGTGGTCCGGTCGAGGCATTGGATGGGATGACAATGGCTATACATGGGACACCAATAATTATGGTGGCAACAATCCGCCAGCTGATATTGCCCAAACCGATTTAGACATTGTAACTCAAAATTGGGGTGAGGGATGGCATATCCCCAGTTATAGCGAAGCACTGGAATTATGCGAGCAATGCCAGTGGGAACTGCAAACGTATGGTGACATCAAATGGTATGAGGTCATCGGTCCTAATGGCAACAGCATCATCATGCCTCTGGCCGGAATCTATGGTGATGATCTATATGCTACATACCGCTTCCAAAGGGGGCCATTAGGTGTTAATGAAATGGGAAGCTACTGGACATCGACCAGTTGCCCGACGCCAAGCACAGCTGAGGAACGAGGTTATGGTGTTAATGATGACGTGGTAACAGCATGGAGTTTCAGATTCAATAGCAATAATGGCGATGACATGACTCCAGCGTTCGTTGACTATGTACGGGCATACCACATGTCCATCCGCGCAGTCCACGACAAGTATTAGTTAGCTTAGAAAATTTTCAAGATTTTTTGAGGTGTCTATCTTTATCTGTAAATTATTATGTGGCCATTAAACTTCTTTAAGATTCGGTGGTCTAAAGATTGTGATGAAAATTTAGTTGGTTTTCAACTGTTTAAATGATTGATATCAAGAATTATTAACCCTAATGGAGAAAATTATGAGAAAAATCAATACGACTATTTGGGCGTTACTGTCCGTTATGATAGTGCTGTTCTCTTCGTGTGTAAGCGAGGAGCCTGAAGGCGATTACAGCTACTACCTGGATATACAGTCTCAAGTGCCCCTCAACTTGCATGAGAGTCAAGATAATAATCAAGGCACGATGCCTGATAATGGCAGAGATGACGTCTTGTCCAAAACCGTCCTCAAGATGAAGAATGCGGTAAAAGACGTCACGTCCGGGGATAACACTCGTCAGGCCAAAGATGCCGCGGTCATTAGGGTGTGTGACAGCATTTATAGTGCTTATGTTAGGGCCTATAATAAGATGGAGAGGATTATTGTCTGCCATGTGAAGTTGAACCGCATGAATTCGGTAGATGGTGTGCAGCGAAGCACTCGCTCACTCAAGTCCTATGAGTTCTGGCTTATTGACGTTGAAACGGAACCCACTGAGACAGAAAAAATCGAAAAGCCCGAGTGTTTGGAACAAGTGGACCTGGGTCTGTCGGTGAATTGGGCCAACTGTAACCTGGGAGCCAAGGCCGTCGAGGGCTTCGGCGGACACTATGCCTGGGGTGACCCCACGGGCAAGCTGTGGGCAGGAAATGGCATTGGTTATAATGCTCAGACTCAAACCTACTCATGGAATACCCAGAACTATGGAGGCAATGAACCGCCGTTAAATATCAGTGGCTCGGCATTAGATGTCGTGGCAGCCAACTGGGGTGACGGCTGGCGCATGCCCACCTACAGCGAAGCCAAGGAGTTGTGTGAGCAATGCCAGTGGGTATTGCGCAACCGCAACGAGATCAAGTGGTATGAAGTTATCGGACCCAATGGCAACAGCATCATCATGCCACTGGCAGGAAATTACGGTGACGACCTGAGTGACCGATTCCATGCCGGGCCATATCATACCAATGTGATGGGCTACTACTGGACATCAACCATCTGCCCGACGCCCGCTTCCCCCGAGGCTCGCGGCTATGGCATCAACAGTACGGTAAAGACTGCTTGGATCTTCTACTGTAATTCCAACTGGGGTGATTTTTCAAGCAGCAACGTGTTTATTGACCAGTTGCGCGCCATGCACTTCTCAATCCGCGCCGTCCATGATAAATAGGCTTTAGGCGTTAGGTATTAGATGTGCTATAAGAATTTATTAGTGTCCGGGGAAAATCTGGTTTCTTATTATAACGGTCTTGGTACAAGCTGATTGGATGGGATGCTGAGATAAGGGGCCTGAAATAGGCGTGAGTTACTTCTGGTCGGATCCGAGGGGACGGTTCCTGAGTCCAAAATGCAAGGCATTTTGTTACACAGAAACCGTCCCCGAGCAGTTGCCCATTGGGCAACTTTTGGACACTCACATTAATCTTACTTGTTTTCCTCGGACAGCAAGAGAAAAACCCACGTGCATGCGAAAAAAAGAAAAAAAAGAAAAAAAGAAATAAAAGATGTACAATCGATTGGATTGTTTTTCTTGTATTTCTTGTTTTCAAATCCGCTGGAATGCGGATGCCAATTTGTAGTTTGAAATTACTTCATGAACTTGGCGAAGTCGGTCTTGCGCATGTCGCCGTCGTGAATCAGCGTGCTGTGCATGGCTAAGGCGATGTCGGGATTCATCATCACGTGGCCCTTCTTGGCGAGGTTGAGGTACTCACGCAACAGGGGGCGATAAACGGGATGAGCAGCCTTCTCGATGATTTCGTGGGCACTCTGTACGGGATCCTTGCCGCGCAGGTCGGCGATACCCTGGTCGGTGATGATGATATCTACCGAGTGGGGGTTGTGGTCGGGATAGGAAACCATAGGCACGATGGTGCTGATGCAGTCGTCCTTCTTGATCGACGGGCACAGGAAGATGCTGATGTAGGCATTGCGGGTGAAGTCGCCCGAGCCGCCGACACCGTTCATCAGGCGTGTACCGCTCACGTGGGTTGAATTGATGTGACCGTAGATGTCGGCCTCGATGGCGGTGTTCATCGTGATGACACCCAGACGGCGAACCACCTCGGGGTTGTTGCTGATCTCGCTGGGACGCATGAGCACCTTGCCATGCAGGGCCTCGCCCTTCTTGAAGAACTCATCCATAGCCTGGCTGGAGAAGGTCATTGAGCAGGTGCTGGCAAACTTGCACTTACCGCTCTCGAGCAGCTCGAGCACGCTGTCTTGGATAACCTCGGTGTACATCTCAAAGGGAGGAATGTCGTCGCTCTTGTCAAGGGCGTCGAGCACGGCGTTGGCGATGTTGCCCACACCACTCTGCAGGGGCAGGAACTCCTTGGGAATGCGGCCAGCCTTCAACTCATTGACGAGGAAAGCGCACACGTTGTGGCCGATGGCTGCGGTCACGTCGTCAACCGGGGTAAAGGCACCCTCCTTGCTGATGGGCAGCGAAGTCTTGACAACGCCCAGCACCTTCTTGGGGTCAACATGGGCGGTGGGAGTACCCACGCGGTCGTGAGGCGTATAGATGGGAATCTCGCGGCGGCAAGGCGGGTCGAGCGGCGTGTAAACGTCGTGCATGCCCAGGATGCTCTCGGGAATCTGGTCGTTGACCTCGACAATCACCTTGTCGGCCATCTTGAGCCAGGTGGCGGTGTTGCCCATCGAGGTACCCAGCACGAGTTCGCCGTCATCGGTGATGCTCTGAGCCTCAACGATGGCGATGTCCATCTTGCCGTAGAAACCATAGCGGAACTCCTGTGCCAGCTCGCTCAGGTGGCGGTCGTTATAGTGGATAGCGTTGGCGTTGATGGCCTTGCGCATATCGGGGTGTGACTGGTAAGGGGTGCGGAAGTTCAGGGCGTCGGCACGCGTCAGCTCACCGTCGATGTGGTCGCTGGTCGATGCGCCGGAGAAAAGGTTGATCTTGAACTCACGGCCTGCCTCATGCTCGCGCTTGGCGCGCTCGGCAATGGCAACAGGCACTGCTTGAGGACAACCGGGTGATGTAAAGCCCGAAACACCTACTGTGAAGCCATTTTGTACAAATTCGGCGGCTTCCTCGGCCGAAAGAATCGGATAAATCATTTTATTAGTTTTAAGTTATAAGTTTTTTAGTTGTCAGTTTTTTAGTTGTCAGTTGTCAGTTTTTAGTTGTCAGGATAATGACCAATAGTTAGCTGAGCTTAGCGCGGATGGCCTTAGTGGCCTCTTCGTGGCCGGGCTTCTCGAGCAGGGCGAACATGTTCTTCTTGTAAGCCTCGACACCGGGCTGGTCAAACGGGTTCACGCCCAGCATATAGCCGCTCACGCCGCACGCCTTCTCAAAGAAGTAGATCAACTGGCCCACAAAGCGCTCGGTCAGGGCAGGGATGGTGATGATCAGGTTGGGTACACCGCCGTCAACGTGTGCCAAGCGGGTTCCCAGCTCAGCCATCTTGTTGACGTAGTCCACATTCTTGCCGGCGATGTAGTTCAGGCCGTCAAGGTCTTCCTCGTCACGGGGTATGATGACCTCGTGCTCCTGGTCGCCCACACTGAGGACCGTCTCAAAGAGCGTGCGCTCGCCGTCCTGAATCATCTGTCCCATGCTGTGCAGGTCGGTGGTGAAATCGACACTGGCGGGGAAGATGCCCTTGTGGTCCTTGCCTTCACTCTCACCGTAGAGCTGCTTCCACCATTCGGCGAGGAAGTGCAGGCGCGGGGTGAAGTTGGCGAGAATCTCGATTTTCTTGCCGTCCTGGTAGAGGGCGTTGCGGGTGATGGCATATTCCAGCACCTGCTCGTCGTCACCTTGCTCCATCTCGACAGCACCTGCCACCAGGGCACGGATGTCAAATCCAGCCACAGCGATAGGCAGCAGACCTACAGGGGTGAGCACCGAGAAACGGCCGCCCACGTTGTCGGGGATGACAAAGGTGGCATAGCCTTCCTGAGTGGCGAGGCCACGCAGGGCGCCACGGCGTGCGTCGGTGATGGCGACGATGTTGCGCTGTGCAAATTCCTTGCCCTCCTGCTTCTCGAGCATCTCCTTGAACAGACGGAAGGCGATGGCGGGCTCGGTGGTGGTACCTGATTTGGAGATGACGATGATGCCGAACTTGTGTCCGCGCACTAGGTCCATCATGTCATACAGGTAATCCTCGCCGATGTTGCTGCCGGCGAACAGCACCTTGGGGCCACCATCCTGCCTATAGGCAGCAAAGTGGTTGCTCAGGGCCTCGATAACGGCTTTGCCACCCAGGTAGCTGCCACCGATACCGATGCTGATGACGTATTCGCACTCGTTGCGCAACTGGGCAGCACTCTTCTCGATAGCCTGGAACTGCTGCTCGTCGATGCTGCTGGGCAGGTGAAGCCAACCCAGGAAGTCGTTGCCGGCACCGCTGCCGCTCTCGAGGGTCTTTTTGGCGGCCAGGGCGGTTTCACGCAGGGCCTTTGCACACTCGGCGGTCTTTCCGTCAAGGGCATATTTACTGATAACTTGAATCTTGTCGTTCATAAATAATATTGTTTTTTAGTTAATTCTCTAATCTCTAACCACTAATCACTAATCAATTTGATTTGCTCTGGTGCAAATCAAATTTCTTTGGTATAGGCGCGGCGGCGCTTGTGCTGGTCATACTCAAAGTATTCCCATTGCTTGAGCACCTTGGAGTTGAGTTCCAGCTCGTGATTGCTCTCGGCATGGGTGTAGCCATGCTTGTTGAACACGGGGATGAGGTCATCGAAGATGAGTGAGTTCACACCCTTGTTCTGGAGCTCGGGCTTGACGGCAATGAGCATCAGGTCCACCACATTGTTATGCTTGAAGGCGTCAAGCAGGTATTTCCAGCCCATGGGGAACAGACGGCCACGGCTCTTGATGAGTGCCTTGGACATCGAGGGGATGGTGATGCCCACACCGACGAGTTCGCGCGTGTCTTTGTCGATGACCATCGACAGGTCGTCGAGCGGCAGGAAGGGCAGGTACATCTTGATATAGTGCTTGATCTGCTTGTCGGTGAGCGGCGAGTAGCCGAACAACTCGTCATAGGCCACGTTGATCAGTTTGAAGATGGCGTCGCCGTAGTCCTTGACCAGTTGCTTGCGGTCGGTGTACTTGATGGTCGTCACATTCATGCGTTGACTTATCAGGGTGGCGATGCGGTGCATCTTCTCGGGAACCTCTTTGGGGATGGTGATCAGGAACTCCAGCCAGTCCACATACTTGACGAAACCCAAGCGCTCCAGGTGCTTGTGATAATAGGCGTGGCTGTACACGGCGCCTGTGGTGCCAATGCGGTCAAAGCCCTCGACGAGCAAACCCTCGGGATCCATGTCGGTGAAGCCTAGGGGACCTGTTAGGAGTTCCATGCCTTTGCCCTTGGCCCACTTGGTCACGGCATCGATGAGGGCGTCGGCAACCTCGGCATCGTCAATGAAGTCGATGTAGCTGAAGCGGGCCTCTTTCTTGTTGTTGCGCTCGTTGACCACCTTGTTGATGATGCCGGCGATGCGTCCCACGATTTTCCCGTTGCGGTAAGCCAGGAAATAGGTGGCCTCGCAGAAATCAAATGCCGGGTTCTTGTCGGGTCGCAGGGTGTTCACTTCATCGGTGACCAGCGGCGGAACATAGTACTCGCTGTCGCGGTAGATGACATCGATGGGGAAGTGCACAAACTTGAGCAGGTTGCGCTTGGTGGGTTGGATTTCTCTGATTTCAACCATATTTTAGTTTTTAGTTGCCAGTTTTTAGTTGTCAGTTGGATGGATTCTAGATTTTCTAGACTATCCTGCATACACGACATTGTTGAGCCACCACAGCAGGGCCAAGAGTGCCACGATGATGATGTTCAACTTGAAGAAAAACCAGAAATAATATCGTTTTTCGGGAGTCATGTCTCTCTCTTATTTGGAAGATTTGGCACGGTCATGCACTAGGTCATAGGTGATGGAACCGCTGGGCGTCTTGATGAGCACGTTGTTGTCGCCGCTGAAGCTGATGCTGCTGGCAGCGCCGTTCTTGCCGGCATAGACGGTGAAGTACTTGCGGGAACTCTTGTTGAAACCGACAACCGAACCCTTGGTGTCAAGGAATACCAGATAGCGGTCGTTCTCGAGCTTGTCCTTGATCTCCTTCATGTTGATGATGGGCTTGTCATACTGGGTGGGCTTCATCTTCACTTCCTCACCTTCCTTGAGCTTGTCCATGTTCTCGGCATTGTCGTGGTCCCACTTGGCGTCGGCATTCTCCTCACCAGCGAGGGCTTTTTCTTCCTCTTCCTTGGCTTTGGCCTCTTCCTCGGCGTCAATTTCTTCTTGGGTCGCTACCTTGATGCATCCCAGGCTGGCAGCCTCCTGACGCAGGAAAGAGCGCTCGCTGCTGCTGGTGCTTTCCAGCGGGCCGCGGCTATAGACATACTGGCGGCCGTCGGTGCGGGAGCGAATCTGGCCGTCATAGGTCAGCGTGGTCAACTTCTTGCCCTCTACATCATACAAGGCCAGGGTCACGCGGCCGTTGTTGCCCTCGCCGGCACCCTTCAGGTGGTTGAGGAAGGCGAAGTAGAGGCACTGCTTGCCGTCAACGGTTGCGGCACGCGGCACGTTCATGGCATCGGCGATGAGCGAGCTGTTGTCCATGATGATGGAGCGTCCGTCGAAGTACTTGGTCTGGGCCAGTTCGGTCTTCCACTGGGCACCGTCACGGGTGAGGGTATAGACCTTGACGAAGGGGCGCTCGGTGTCGTCCTTGTAGGTCACGCCGACGATGCGTTCGGGCGTATCGGGGTCGGTGCTGGCGAGACGGACGGCGCAGCCCGTGTAGGCCTTGTCGTCGGTCATGCCGTTGCGGCTCAATTCGGCATTGAGGATCTGCATCGGCTCCTGACTGCTGTCGGCAATCATTGCGGCACTGTCGGCACGAGCCTCCAGGCGGTCATTTTCCTGGCTGTTGCAGTGACGCAACAGGCTCAGCAAGGCAATGAGAATCACTGCTGCTACAATAGCGATAATGAGGTTGCGGTTGAAGTTGGAACCGCTGCCACCGCCATCGTCGTCATCATCATCGTCGTCCTCGACAGGCTCGGGCTGCTTCCAGGCATTCATTGGCTGGCGGGCGGCCTGCTGTTCAGCAGCACGGCGTTGCTCGTTGTAAGTGGTGGGCTGCTGGGGCTGCCTTGCCGGCGCATGTTCCTGGCTGGCAACGCTCACGGCATTGTCAACGGCCTTGCCACAATGTGGGCAGAATACCGATGTTGAAGGCATGGGTTCGTGGCAATAACTGCACCTTACCTGTTGATTCATGCGGTAGCCGCAGTGGTTACAGAAGACTGAATCCTCGGGCACCTCGTGTCCGCAATGTTGACATCTTGTCATCGTAGTAGTTTATTTTTGCTTTTGGTTAAACTTCGTTTTGTTACAATCTGCAAAATTAGGCAATAATCTTTGATTATTGACTTTTTTATAGAAAAACTTTGCCATAACCCCTGTTGGCAGAGTAAGAAAAGAGGGGAGACGCAAAATTTTGCGTCTCCCCTGTGTCTGTTTGCTATCAGCTAAAAGGCCTAAAGTCTAACGTCTAAAGTCTAACGTCTAAAGTCTAACGTCTAAAGTCTAATAGCTTAAGCCTAAAGCCTTACTTCACAACCTTAACAGCGCTGGTGGTGCCGTCGGTGTAGGTGGTAACAACGATGGTCAGGCCGTTAGCCTCGGTCATCTCCTGACCAGCCATGTTGAAGTAGCGTACGCCAGCAACGGTCTTGCCGTTCATCATCTCGCTGATAGCCGTGGGAGGCTCGGGCTCAACAACGAACTCATAAGCAATCTGCTCGCTGGGGAGCTTGTTAGGAGCTACGGCATAAGCCTCAACGCGGTGCTTGCCATCACCCTCGAAGGACAGGATGTCCTCGTAAACAGCCCACTCGGTGTACTCCTCTTCACCGGGATAGAGAACGCGGTAGTAGATAACGCTGCCCTCATCGGTGGGAAGGATCTCAACAAAGTAAGCGTGGATACCGTCGGTGGTGTAGCCGTTGAAGACAGGAGCACCAGTCTTCTCGGTGGGCTCAACGGGAGGAACATCGCCGCCTTCCTCATAGGTGAAGGTTGCCATGGGCAAGAAGGTCTCGAAATACTTATTCGTGCCACTGTAGGCGCTCTCATAAACATAGATGGAGCAGTACTCGGGGACACCAGTGATGCGACCATAGAAGTAGGTGGTGCCAAACGAGCCACCCTCAACGACCATAGACTCAACGAGGAGGTTGCCGCCTTCATAGGTGAACGGCTCATCCAGTTGGAAGGTCATGTACATGTCACCCACCTCGGGAACCGTGGTGGCAACGGGGGTAGCACCAACGATAGTGGATGTGCTGAAACCATCCTCATCAACGACCTTGAGTGCCAGTTGAATCTTGGCATTCTCAAAGTTGATGAAGTTAGTGTTACTGATGTAGGGATCCAGATCGTTCTCAAGGTAATACTGGGCGAGGGTGTAGAACTTCACCTCGGTGATTTGACCGCCGACCATATCGGTAAGCATGTCGGCAGGATAAATCGACTGGGCAATGGTGCCCTCGGTGTCAGCCCAGAATCCGTAAACGGGAACATGATTGGAATAGCCGTCGTAACCACCATTGTCACAAACGGTCAGCACGTTGGCCTGAGCGGCAAATGCCATTGCGGCCACAGCGAAAAGAGTAAACAATTTCTTCATAATGAATCTTGTTTAAAAAGTTTATAATGTGAATAATAATTATCTAATACAATGCGTGTTTAAAAATACAAAATTAAACAAAAATACGGAATGGATTTCTTGTCAGACAGGATTTAATGTATTTTAACAATCTGTCGGAAACCTGTTGAGTGCTGCGGCGGTCTTGGCGGCCAAGCGGGCGTTGTTGAGCACCAGTTGGATGTTGCTGGCGAGGCTGTCGCCTCCAGTGAGGTCTTTGACCTTGGCGAGCAGGAAGGGTGTCGTCTCCTTGCCCCTGATACCCAATTTATTAGCTTCGTCGATAGCCTCGTCAATAGCCTTGTTGATGACGTCGGCGGGCATGGAATATTCCTCGGGAATGGGGTTGGTGACGAGCATACCGCCCTGCAGGCCTATGTCGAGTTTGGCGCGGAAGGCGGCTGCAAGGTCCTCGGGGGTGTCGATGCGGTAATCTACCTTGAAGCCGCTGTGGCGTGTGTAGAAAGCGGGCAGTTCCTCGGTGCCGTATCCGATGACAGGTACGCCCTTGGTCTCGAGGTACTCGAGTGTGAGGCCCAGGTCGAGGATTGACTTGGCTCCTGCACAGATGACCATGACTGGCGTCATTGCCAGTTCTTCCAGGTCGGCACTGATGTCCATGGTGGTCTCGGCTCCGCGATGCACACCGCCGATGCCGCCGGTGGCAAAGACCTTGATGCCTGCCATTGCAGCGATAATCATTGTCGTCGTCACCGTGGTGGCACCGTCCTCGCCACGTGCAATGAGTACGGGCAGGTCACGGCGCGATGCCTTGGTCACGGCTTGGCCCTTGTGACCCAGGTATTCAATTTCTTCGGGGGTACAGCCTGCCTTGAGTTTGCCGCCGATGATGGCGATGGTAGCGGGCACGGCGCCGTTGTCGCGGATGGTCTGCTCGACCTTCAGTGCCGTTTCCACATTTTGGGGATAGGGCATGCCGTGAGAGATGATGGTGGATTCAAGGGCAACCACGGGGCGTCCCTCGTCAAGTGCCTGTTGCACTTCAGGTGAGATGGATAGGTATTTGTTCATGACTTTGTTTTCTGTTGTTCTAGACCGTCTAGAGGCTCTAGATGATCCAGATGGTTTATATCAGTTCAGGTAGTTCTTGATTTCGGGATTGACGGTTTGGAGGGAGAGTAGGGTGGCATGGGCAGCCTTAAGGCCTGTCAGGGTGCAGTCGGGGAACGGAACCTGGCACATTTGGGCATGGGCGACGCCGGCGATGAAGGCATCTCCAGCCCCAGTGGTGTTGATGACGCGGGTAGGGATAGCCTTCATGTGCTCGTGATGCTCCCCGTCGCTACAATACACACCATTGCTGCCCAACGTGATATAGACCTGCTCGACACCCAGTGCCGTCAATTGGTCGGCGGCACCCTTGGCCGTGTCGCAATGGGTGACGGCCTGCGATTCCTGCAGGTTGAGTTTCAGGGCGTGCAGGCGCTTCACTTGGCTCTGCTGCAGGGCCTTGATGACGCGTGGGGCCTTGGCGGTGCTCACTGTATCGACCATGAGCGGCACTGTGCAATGGTCGATGAGAAATGTGATGACTTCGGTCGATATGTTGGTGTCGGCAATGACGAGTTCCGAGCGGTTGATATCGGTGATGCGGGCTTCCAGGAATTCGGGTGTGATGCAGGAGATGATGTCGGTATCGGCTACGGCGGCGCGCATCTCTCCACTCTGGTCGTTGACGCACAGGTACAGACCGTTACGCATCCCCTCGCAGCGCTCGCTCAGCGTGAGGTCCAGCCCGATGGCCTGGCACTCGCGCCAGCACATCTCACCGAAGGTATCGCCGCCGAAGACGCTCACAAACTTCACCTCATGTCCCATCAGCCGCAGGTTGTGGGCGATGTTGCGTGCCACGCCTCCGCACCCAAGGGTCACATGTCCCGGCACTGAGTCGGCAGGTACAAACGGCGCCGTCAATGCTGCCGAGATGTCCATGTTCACGCCTCCGATAACTGTCAGATATTTGTCCATGTCTTTTCGGTATTATTTTCCAAGCAAGAATAAGAGCGGTTGGTCCAGGCGCTTGGCCCAGCAGGTCTCGTTGTGGCTATGACCATTATACACCTTGCTCGTGTAGTGCTTCACATCCAAACCTTTAGCGAGGATGACGCTGTCGAGTTTTTCCTGATATGGGCCATAGTCGGCGTCAAAATCCTCGGTGCCGCGGTCCATATAGATGATGCTACTGTTGGCCTCAGGCAGATGTTGGTCCACATAATTGCGAAAACCTGTTGCCCATGACTCGCCGTCAAGACCGTCGGGCATATGACCCATCGACAGGTGGGACGAGAGGCAGCCCGCGCCACCGAACACCTGCGGGTATTCACACAAGGCATAGAGTGAAATCAATCCGCCCATACTGGACCCCATTATGAAGGTGTGCTCGCGACTGGTCAAGGGCTGGTAGCGATTGTCAATAAAGGGTTTCAGTTCTTTTACGATGAATTGCAGGTAGGCATCGGCAGTGAGTTTGTCGATTTTGGCTTTCTCTCGGTCGGCATCAGCAACGTATTGAACCGTTTTGGCGGGGAAATACTCGGTGAGACGGTCGTCGGTATTGTAGATGCCTACCACGATGCAAGGACTTATTTTGCCGACTTTAATCAGGCTGTCCATGACCTCATCGACACGCCATTCCTGACGGTTCCACGTCGTGGTGGCGTCAAACAGCATCTGCCCGTCGTGCATGTAGAGCACGTCGCATGAATCTCCCTTTTGGTATCCTTCAGGAGTCCACACCACGACATCCCTTGCCGGGACGAACTGCGACTCAAACTGCGGGAAGCGTTCCAGCGAACCGCGGCTTGCCGTGGGGATTGTGTTGGTCGGCGGGCGCATAAACCATGCCGCTACTGCGACTATCAAAACCAGAGCCGCCAATAAGATCCACGGCCAAATCTTTCTCTTCTTCTTGTCTGACATAATGAATCATGTTTATCTTCGGCAAAGATAAAACATTTTTCTTAGAAAACCTCTATCTCTAATCATTAGAGGATTGTTGCTCAACTATTCTGTGAAATGGTTAGCGCTTGGTTATCTGATGGGTGGTGCGGAACAGCGTGCCATCACTAGCGATGCCCTCGACAGTGACTATATAGGTAGTGTTGTGGGCGTCGCTGGCATAGAAGTCAAACTTGGATGTGCCGTCATTGTTGACTGCTACACAGGGATTCCAGTAAAGCACCTTGCGCAGGTCGGAGCCGGGTTCACGGCCGTCATTTCCCTGGTCATAGCGTGGTGAATAGAATTCGGCAGGAGTCTGTGCTCCCATGGGTTGGGTGATTTTCAGGTAGATGCTTGGTTCCTTGCGGTCACCAGCCGTGTAGCCCTCACGGTGGCCGATAAAGAGACTGCCACCGCCATGGGCACCCCTTGCGAAGTAAATGTATTCTACATCCTTGAACGATATCAAGCTCTGTGCAATCGATAAGTCTGAGATCTCTGCAGTGCCCTGGTTTCCCAAAAAGATATAGCTTTGCGGTTTAGGTTCAATGGGAGAGATGTACTCCGACAATAGTCTGACGGCAGTTTGGTCGGTCTCGAAGTTCGCTGCTATCGGCTCCCCGTCAATATAGATGTCCACGTGGTCTTTTGGCCTGCAGCCAGGGGTATAGAGTGAGCCGCCCATCACCGTAAGGTTTGGAATTTCTCTTGCTACGGCATCCAGAGTCGTGATGCCCTTTTCTTTGATTTTTTTAGGGGTCAGGTTATAGGCGTTGCGTTCGTTGTTATGGCGCCGTGGCCTGTAGGCCTTCACGGTCAGTTCGTTAAGAATGATGTGTCTCCAGTCTCCACTGCGTTCCAGTCTCCACCCCTGATCGTCATTGAACGTCGCAGCCTCGTGAGCAGATTTCTCAAGGGTCATATAGTAGGTTTGTGGAAATAGTTCGTCATCCAGTTCCAGATTCATCTGTTTTTTCCCCTTGACGTTCTCGGCCATAACGATGCAATCCACGCTATCGGGCAATAGTGGCATGTTGATGACAAACTCGCCTAGCGAGTCGGTAAAAGTCATTGAACTGTATTCCACTCGCGGAGCAATCAGGCTCACCTTTGCACCGACAACCGGCTTCTTGCGCCAATCGCTCAAGACGCGTCCTGTCACCACCTGTGACACCTCGATGGGGTACTGTGCTTCGGCAAGGCGGCCTCGCAGCACACGGGGGATGTCATAACGTCGCCAGCCTTGAGTGAGCATGAGCAGATCCAGATGGCGCAGACGCTGTTCCCTGTCAATGGTGTCGCCTTGCTCAAAATAGTAGTTCGGTTGGTTGATGCGACCTCTCAGTTCGCTCTGCAGCAGCAGGTTGGCAAATATGTTCCCCTCGGATGGTTCACAGGCTTGTCCGTCGATGACCGAGACAGCATAATTGCCGGTATTGCATGACAAACTGCTCAAATCTACGTTGACTTTCACGGGCGCACGGTCGGTGTAGGTCTCGCGATCGGTAGCCACTGTGGGCACCGATGGTGATGAATTGCCTGCAAAAAAGAGCCTCTCGCTCAGGCAGTGCATTTCCTTGTCAAACAGCATCGCCTGCACCACACCTGCAGGTAAATCGGATTCCCGAACGGTCACCGAGTCGTAACCGCAGGTCACCATCAGTCCACGTTGTTGCAGCACGATCAGTTCATTGCTTGACTTGGCGCCGGCGGCTGAAAGGGTGATAAGACCTTCATCGTGGCGGCGCACTTGCAACACGGTGGCGTCTTGCCGCACTTGTGGCAGTGGGAAGGAGACCTTCTCGTCAAGGGTGTTTTTCCATTGTGCCGTGTAGGCCTTGTCGCTGTGTGGTGTGAACCTGACGATACCCATGCCATCATGCTCAACCTGCAGTTGTGCAATCACGTTGCCCATTTCATCGACCAGTTCTCCGACCTGTGATAAGGTTGTGGCACTGGTGTTGAAGACCTTGAATGTCATCACATTTTCCACGTCTGGAACCAGGTAGCCACCCTCGGGATAAAAGGTGACGTCGAGCGCTTCTTGCGGTGGCAGGGTGATGTACTTGGCATAGTTGTCAAACTTCACCAGGATAGCTGACTGTCTTGCCTCTTCTCCATGGAGGGTCAGGTGCTCTTCTTTGGTGCGGTTATTGTATTGTTTTTCAGACCATAAGTCACTAGCTATACCGTAACTGAACTGATTGAAGGGGCACAGGCTACTGTCAGCCTTGTTCTCATATCGAAGCGTCACGTCCACTTCATCCTTATATCTCACACACTTGCTGACGATGCGTCGGCGCACCGATGGCAACGCCGCGATCTCGATGGGCTGGCTATAGAAATAGTCAACTCCTGCATTTTGCATGAACATGGTATAGGCTGTCAGTTGGTAGCGTCCCTCGGGTATGCTGATGTCGATGGGCAGGTATCCCTTGAACACTCCATCTGCATCGGGGTGAATCTTGACGCGCTCATGCACCCAGTCGTTGGGTGACACAAGTTCTACATATATAAATTGGCTGGCATTCACCGGCTGGTGGGATGCTGCATCCACAACCCAGGCGCGTAGCCAGATGGTGTCACCTGCCAGATAGTCGCCGTGGTCGGTCATCACGTGGATTTTCTCTTGGGGAAACTCCTGGCGCTGCAAGTCAATCCTTTCAGAAATCGCGTCAATATTTTGGGCTAACAGAGATGTTGCTGTTGTTAGGATAAAAACAAGCGAGGTAATAATATTTCTCATAAATCAGATGTCGTTTAGGATTAATGGCAAGGTGCTCATTTATAATTATGACTATGATATTGCGATAAAGTTTAACCAATATGGCTCCGATATCGGTATTTATCAGCATATTGCCGTGTGGCGCAAGATGCATGAAGTGAAAATCAGTCTATTTTTTATGATGATATGAGGTGAGTTATTGCAGAGTTTTTGTAACTTTGCAGGTTGGAAAGATATGACCCGATAAAAAACTATAATATGATGACCGATAACGACAAAGTGCTTGATGCCGATGTGAAACCGTTATACATCGTGACAGGCTCGACCGATAGCATGGGTAGTGTGATTACCCGCAAACTCGCCGAACAGGGCAAGGCCGTGTTGCTCGCCAGCCGTGATATTGCCAAGGCTGAGAACTATGCTACACAGCTGCGCAAGGTGACCCGCAACAAGGATATCACATGCCTGCAACTGGACCTCAACTCTTTTGAGTTGGTGAATGACTTTGTAAAGCGCCTGCGCGCGTTGAACCGTCCCGTTGCGGCTCTGATCAACAACGCCGGTCTGCTGCCGCGTCGCAGTGAGATTTCGGACGACGGTTTTGAGCACGCCGTTCAGGTGAATTACTTGAGCACCGTGCTGCTGTCGATGCAGGTCTATCCGCTGATTGAGGAGGAAGGCCACATCATCTTGTCCACCAGCGTTTCGCGCCGCTTTGTGACCCTGCCCTACGAGTTCCCCGCAGTATCCCACTTCACTCCCTGGGGTGCCTATGCCCAGAGTAAATTGGCGCTCACGCTGTTCTCCATCTACATGTCGAGCACGATGAAGACGCACCGCGTGTCAGTGAACTGTGTGAATCCCGGCCTGTTGAAGAGTGGTGCTATCGCCATGTCGCGGTGGATGGATCGCGTCCCCGACTACCTGAGCCGCAACATTCCCAGTCCCGAGGCTGGTGTGGTGCCCACATTCCGCGCTCTGGAGAGCAAGGATACAGGCTACCTGTTCTCGGGTGCCGATAAGCAGGTGAAGACATCGACGATGCTCAAGAACCGTGAGATGTTCATCCGTTTGTGCAACGATACCATGCGCATCTTGAAAGAACATTTGGGTAAATAAACAGTTAATGGGTGGATGGCCTTTGGCTTAGTCCACTCTTTTTTAATGTCAAGTGCATGAGAATTTTGGGTGAAAACGACCGACTGCCTGAAGGCAGCACAGTCGCCACGATAGGCATGTTTGACGGTGTCCACTTGGGGCACGTCACGCTGGTCGATTTCCTGAAACAGCAAGCGGCAATGCAAGGAAAGCAGTCGCTGGTCATCACTTTCCTGCGCCACCCTCGTCAGGTATTACATCCTGACGATTCTTTCAAACTCATCATGCCGCTTGAGGACCGCTTGGCACAGATTGAGGCTCTGGAGCCCGATTTGCTGTTGCCGTTAGACTTCAATGCCGATTTTTCCCGCCAAGGCTCGGAGCAGTTTATCCAACTGTTGCATGACCGCTATGGTGTGGATGTGCTGGTGGCTGGGTATAACCACCGTTTCGGACACAATAGGGGAGAGACTTTTGAGGACTACTGCCGTCACGGCGAGCGCCTGGGCGTCAAGGTCGTCAAGGCCCCCGAATATCTGGGCCAATATGCTCCTGTGAGTTCCACTATCATCCGTGGGCTGATTGCCGCCGGCAGGGTCGTTGATGCGATGCACTGCATGGGGCGTCCTTTCATGCTCAAGGGCAAGGTGGTGCATGGCTTCCACAACGGCAGGGGACTGGGTTTCCCCACCGCCAATGTGGGTGAGATAGACAACAATCTGCTATTGCCGCACAACGGTGCCTATGCCGTGTTGGCACATGTCGCCGGCCAATGCCTGCAGGGCATGACCAACATCGGTCGTCGCCCCACGCTGGACAATGGCACCCAACTGAGCATTGAGGTGAACCTGTTTGACTTTGATGACGATATCTACGGTGAGGACATTGCATTGGAATTCATCAGTTTCCTGCGTCTGGAATTCAAGATGTGCGGGCTCGATGAGCTCAAATGCCAACTCACTAAGGACCGAGAGAATGCCAAACGATTGCTTAATGAATATTTAACTACTAAACAATAAAGATATGGAGATTTTCAACTTGTGTGAACACAACTCGCTCGTTGGTCAGTTCATGAGCGAAATCCGTGACAAGGAGTCACAGCAGGAACGTCTGCGTTTCCGCACCAATATCCAACGCTTGGGTCAGATTATGGCCTACGAGATTTCCAAGAAACTGCAGTATAAGGTCGAAGGCGTGACCACCCCTCTAGGCGTAAAGCAGTGTAACGTGCTGGCCGACCGTGTGGTGCTGGCCACCATTCTGCGCGCCGGACTGCCGTTCCATGAGGGCTTTTTGAGCTACTTTGACGGTGCCGACAACGCCTTTGTTTCGGCCTACAGGAAATATTTCCCCAAGACCGACGACTTTGTCGTTCACATCGAGTACATTGCCAGCCCGCGCCTTGATGACAAGACGCTGGTTATCGTGGATCCGATGCTTGCTACCGGTTCTTCGATGGAACTTGCCTATCAGGCATTGGTGACCAAGGGTCATCCTGCCCATATCCACGTGGCAAGCGTGGTGGCAACCCCCAAGGCCATTGAGGTCGTTCGTCAGCACTTGCCCGAGGACAAGACCACGTTGTGGACCTGTGACATCGATGATGAACTCAACGAGCACAGCTACATCGTGCCCGGTCTGGGCGATTGCGGTGACTTGCTCTACGGCGAGAAGGAGTAAATGAAGAATTGGATAATCTAGAGCCTCTAGATAACCTAGACTATCTAGTACATCTAGAATTGTCCTATAATCAATAGAAAAAGAATGGTACGCAAATATGATTATCTCATCATCGGTTCAGGTGTAGCCGGTATGAGTTTTGCCCTCAAAGTGGCAAAAACGGGAAAGGTGGCGCTCGTGTGCAAATCCAAGATGGAGGAGGCCAACACCGACCTCGCACAGGGCGGTGTCGCCACGGTGACTAACCTGGAAGTGGACAACTTTGACAAGCACATCCATGACACGATGGTGGCAGGTGACTGGCTCAGCGACCCTGAGGCAGTGAAGAAAGTCGTTACCGAGGCTCCCGCCCAGATTCAGGAACTGCTGGGCTGGGGTGTGGATTTTGACAGGAACGAGAAGGGTGAGTTTGACCTGCACCGTGAGGGCGGTCACAGCGAATTCCGCATCCTTCACCATGCCGACAATACCGGTCACGAAATCCAGGTATCTCTCATCGAGACGGTCAAGAATAACCCCAATATCGACGTCTATGAGGACCACTTTGCCGTGGAAATCCTCACGCAGCACCATTTGGGAAAGATTGTGACCCGCCGTACGCCTGGCATCGAGTGCTATGGTGCCTATGTCCTCAATCAGGAGACCGGCGTGGTAGACACCTTCCTGTCACGCGTGACGTTGATGGCGACAGGCGGCGTAGGCTGTGTTTACCATACCACGACCAACCCGCTGGTGGCAACCGGTGACGGTATCGCCATGGTCTATCGTGCTAAGGGTACTGTGCAGGACATGGAGTTCGTGCAGTTCCATCCCACTGCTTTGTACCATCCTGGTGACCGCCCTGCCTTCCTCATTACCGAGGCGATGCGTGGCTATGGCGGCGTGTTGCGCAACCTGGGCGGCGAGGAGTTCATGCAGAAGTATGACCCCCGTCTGTCGTTAGCCCCGCGCGACGTGGTGGCACGCGCCATTGATAACGAGATGAAGCAGCGTGGTGAGGACCATGTCTTCCTCGATGTGACCCACAAGGATCCCGAGGAGACCAAGCACCACTTCCCCAATATCTACAAGCATTGTCTGGACTTGGGCATCGACATCACCAAGGAGTACATTCCCGTAGTTCCTGCTGCACACTACCTGTGCGGCGGTATCAAGGTCGATTTGAACGCCTGCTCAAGCATCAAGCGCCTGTATGCTGTGGGCGAGTGCTCCTGCACGGGTCTGCACGGCGGCAACCGCTTGGCAAGCAACTCGTTGATTGAGGCTGTCGTGTATGCCGACGCTGCCGCCAAGCATGCCATTGAGCACCGCAACGAGTTCACCTGGCGTGAGGACATTCCCGCATGGGACGATGCTGGCACTACCCACCCCGAGGAGATGGTGCTCATCAGCCAGAGCGAGAAAGAGGTGGGAGAAATCATGTCAACCTATGTAGGCATCGTGCGCAGCAACCTGCGACTTGACCGTGCCTGGAACCGCCTGGACATCCTCTACGAGGAAACCGAGCGCCTGTTCAAGACCAGTAACGTGTCACGACGCATCTGCGAGCTGCGTAACATCATCAACGTGGCTTACCTGATTACCCGCCAGGCCAAGGACCGCAAGGAATCCCGCGGCCTGCACTACACGATCGACTATCCCCCTCAACCCAAGAGCGAGGACGACCTGAAGTTGTAAAACTCAAGGATACAAACGAGCAGCCACCAACATGACATCATGTTGGTGGCTGCTCGTTGTTTTGTCGATGTATTTCAAGCCTCTGGCTTGCTCACTTGATTTCCTCGTATTCGGCGTCGGTGACTTGTTCTTCAATGATTGTCTCGTTGACCGAGGTGGTCTCTTCGATGACAGTGCCGCTGACTTCCTCAAAGTCGGCATATTCACCCTCGCCGCTGGTGAAGATTTTGCGCTCACCGGTCTCGGTGTATTCTTCCTCTTCATACTGCTCGCGGCGGGGTCGCTCATGTTCCTGTCGCCCACGGAAAGACTCATTGACGCGGTGACGCAGTTTCTGCATGTACAACCACCCCCTCAACAGCGGTACTCCCACCATCAGGAAAAGGACCAGCAATATGAAAAGCAGGAAAGTTCCCATTTATTTCTCTCGTTTAATGACTGACAACAGCACATAGAGCATAATCGCGGGAGCCAGACCGGGCAGTCCCATGACAATGACAAGTGCCACTGTAGCGATGACCTGCAAATACTGTGCCCAATTCTGCTTGAGCGACGAGAGGTTGTGCATCTTCAACGAGAACATGCGCAGGTTGCACACCATCAAGAGTGACATCGCTACAATCGCCAGAATGGTCATCCACAGGGGAGTAGGATATGTGGCATACCATGCCGTGAAGCCAATCCAGAAGATGGCATTGGCAGGAATGGGCACACCCGTAAAAGTCGTCGCCTGGTTGGTATCGACATTGAAGCGTGCCAGGCGCAATGCACCGAATACGGGCAGCAACAGCGCCACCAGTGCCCAATGGCCTGCACCATGGTCCAACATCATGTTGTATAGAATCATGGCAGGTGCAAGTCCAAAGCTCACCAGGTCGGCAAGCGAGTCCAGTTCCTTGCCGATGCCGCTCACGGCATTCAGCAGGCGCGCCACCAGTCCGTCAAAGAAGTCGGCAACTGCCGACAGGGCAATGCAGATAAAGGCCAGTTCATAGCCTTTGAGACCGCCACACACCGTGTCAAAGCAACTGAATGCTGCAATGCATGCCATGCAGCCGAACAGCAGGTTCAGCGAGGTGATGGCGTTGGGGATATTGTTGCGTATTGCGTTCATGATGCAGATTATTTGTTTTTGAGTTTGGCCACTAAGGTTTCACCGCCCCAAGTGCGGTCGCCCAGTTTTACCTTGATTTCGGTATCAAGCGGCAAGAAAATGTCCACCCTGGAGCCGAACTTGATGAAGCCGATGAAGTCATCGACATCCACTGTCTCGCCCTGCTCGACATAGGTCACGATGCGCCTTGCCACAGCGCCGGCAATCTGGCGCACAAGGATTTCCTCTCCCGTGGCAGTGCGGATGACAATCGACGAGCGCTCGTTGTCGCTGCTCGACTTGGGCAGGTTGGCGGCAAGGAAGCGTCCCGAGTGGTGCTTGTAGTAAATGACTTCGCCCTTGACGGGAACCCAGTTGGCATGCACATTAAACACCGTCATGAACACCGACAGCTGAATGCAGTTGCGGTGCAGGAATTCGTCTTCATAGACCTCCTCAAGGGCTACTACTGTGCCGTCAACACTCGACACAACGGCGGTGCCGTCGCTGTTGTCTCCCTTGAAGTGGCGGCGCGGCAGCCTGAAGAAATTCAGTACCAGCAGGAACAGGATGGCCATCAGCCCGATCAATATCCAAGCCACAGGCTTGTAGTCAATGAAGCGATAGGCCAGCACGCCGCTTGCCGCTATAATCAGGAACAACATCATCAGGATGTTTTCTCCCTCGTGATGGATTTTGACTTTCATCTGTAATAGTTAAATGTCGTTTAACCTGCAAAGGTAATAAAAGTTTTTCATTTTGTGGTCGTCGGTCCTCGGTTTTTTGACTTAGTAGAGCCTATTCTGATAGAATTGTGCCGGATATCCCCTCTATCTCATCAAGAAACTGCAACCTTGCAGGAAAAAAGGTCGCGTGGAAATGGATATTACCTTTGCAACGTCAGCTGAACAGCAGCTCCGTACAAGTCCACTATTATTTACCATTTTTTAAAAGAGAGAAAAGATGAAAACTAAAGTTTACAATGTGATTATCCTTGACAAGAGCGGCTCCATGAGTAGCATCGCCCGTCAAGCCGTCGATGGCGTGAACGAGACCATCGGCTCCATCAAGAGTGCCCAGGAAAAGAACCCCGACCAGGAACACAATGTGACGTTGGTAGCCTTTTGCGGCTGCGAGATGAAAATGATCTATGACGACCTGCCCGTTGCCGAGGTCAAGACCCTCACCGACCGTGACTACAGCCCCTGCTGCATGACTCCGCTCTATGATGCCATCGGCACAACCATTACCCGAGTGCATGCCCTCAAGAGCCAGCAGCCCGACTCGTTGGCGCTGGTGACTATCATCACCGACGGTTATGAAAACGCTTCCCACGAGTTTACCAGGATGGGTATCATGTCGCTCATCGACAGCTACAAGGAGCAGGGATGGCAGTTCACCTACATCGGTGCCGACCACGATGTCCAGCAGGTGGCTTTCTCACTCCACATCGACCACCACTTGCAGTTCGATAAGAGCGAGGCTGGCACAGTAGCCATGTTTGCCAAGGAGCGCAAGGCCCGCAGCAAGTGGATGTGCGAGATGGCAGATGTGATGGCCAGGCCGTGTGCCAGCAATGAAGAGCGCCTGCAGCTCATCCGCAATGCCAATAAAAAATCCTTCTTTGACGATGATGAAGATTGATAATCAACACCAGAAGAATTACCAAGATGACAGAGAAATTATTAAAGAAACTGATGGAGTGGCTGAAAGAAACTCCTACCTGTGATCCCATTCCCATGCCTTTCTACAATGAGTGGGAAGTGCAGGTCGATGGCAAGACGGTCCGCATCACGGGTGCTAACAGGCTGATAGCCTATGTCACGGCCAAGATAAAGTATCCCGATGCCAAGCGCATCCGTGTCGTTAAACAGCTCAAAATGAGGTTGGTGTTATAATGCTGGTACTGTTGCCGGGATAATATTCCCGGCAACAGTACCCTTAGTGCTGACAGCCACCCTTTGGCATGGTTTTTGCGGTATTTTTTATTATTAACTTCTCAACTCCAGCATGATGATGATACCCGATTTTCAAGACCTCAAATTTGGCATAATCTACTTCTACTGTGGCGGCAAGCGCTCTGGCGCATTGCAACGAGCGGCTGACCTGCTTCTCAGGTTGGTTTACCCGATGGACATCCAGTGGGTGGATCATCCTGGTGATGATGGGAGCATGATTGTGGCACGCCGTTTCAATGTATCCAACGCCGGCCGCTATGCCGTCGTCCGTCTCAAGGTTGAAGACGACAGCATGTTGGGCAGACTGTATGAATCCATCGAGGCTTTTGCCCATGTGTTGATGGACGTGGGCGACCGTCGGGTGGGTGATGTGCTGCTCAAGGAGAGTGACTATGGTCCTCGTATCATGGCCAGCGAGTCATACTGCGATTATTTGCCCGAGGCTGCCCCGCAGGACAAGACCCGCGTCAAGAAGACAAAGCCTAGGCTCTTGAAGAGAATAAAGAAGAGTTTGAGGGATTTGGTCAAGGAAGAGTTGGAGGAAGATCTAGAGGAAGAACTGACGGACAGCGTAACGTCATCCTCTGTTACCCAGTCTTTCAATCTTGAGCGTGAACTCAATTATGAGTGCTACAACGAGGCTGCCCCGCAGGACCTGCTTGAAGAACTGGAAGAAGACCTTGAGTTTAAGAGGTTGGAGCGTGAGCGCAAGCAGGCTCTGGAACGCATCAGGCGCGACATTGTCGCCTACGTCGCCCGTTACCATGAGGATCCCAAGAATCTGATGGCCGAGTTGCTGCGGGGTAAGGTTGTCGTGGGTCAGCCGGGACGCCTGCTGGTCAATGGCGACATGAAAATCGTGTTGCCCGAGTATGACGAGATGGAAATCGAGATGCCTGCCTCGTGCCGCACGCTCTACATCCTGTTCATGAAACTGCGCAAACAGGGTCGTGGCATCATCTTGAAAAACATCGACGAGCATCGTGAGGAGCTTCTCGCTATCTATACCATGGTCAAGCCTGGTGCTAGCGATGAGCGTGCCAAACGGACGGTGAGAAACTTGTGCGACCCCTTGTGTGACAGCCTTAACCAGACGATTTCCCGTATCAATCGGTGCGTCAAGAACGTCATTACCGACCCGGAACTCGTCAAGCGATATACCGTCACGGGCAAGAAGGGTGAGCCCTACAGCATCGCCCTTGACCCTCAATACTTGGAATTGCCCCGTGCCGTGACGGGTACTTGAAACACATTACCTATGGAATCAGGAAGGATGCTACAGATGACTGCGATAGTCACTATGGCATCCTTCTTTTTCATTCAGCCGCATTGTCCTGGAAATGGTATTGCACAAACGCCTCAATCGCCTCATAGGTGGCAAGGCCCAGCTGCTGGTATTTCTCGGCCAGGTCACGGTTGCGCTCGATGGAGCGTTGCCACGGCAGTTTGCCGTCGTCACCGGTGCGGAAGGGGGCGTCATGGATTTGGGACTGGTACTTGAGGATGGCGTCGCGCTTCTCGCTGAATTCCTCAGGGCTCATCGGCACCGCCATTTCCACATGATCCACGTCCCATTGTCCCCATTGTCCACGATACATCCACACGCGGCAGTCATTCATGAATTCCTCGCCTTTCAGTTTATCTACGGCATGCATCACGGCGGTGCTGGCGCGCACGTGGGTGCCGTTGGGGTCCACCAGGTCGTTGTCAATAAAGATTTGGTGAGGCTTTACCTGAGTGATGAGTTGCTGGATGACGTCGATGTCTGCATCGGTGAGTTTGCCTTGACCGTGAGGATCGTCAACATAGAAGGGCATGCTCAGGTCGTGGAGGTTCTCAGGTGCTACACCCATCTGGCGGCAGGCGATGAATGCCTCGCTCATCATGATGGAACCCTTGAAATAGCGCAAGTCGGTATTGTCCTCTTGACTCGGGTTCTTGTCGTTGAGCTGTTCTATAATCTTCTCAATGAAGGGGTATTGCTTGTCGGGCTCGTAGTGGCTCATCACACGCTTGGCAAGCATGATGCAACGCAGCAGGTCCTCATCGCTCACGCCGACGTCACCGTCGGTCTGGAAAGCGATGTGGACATCATGACCTTGTTGCACGAGGCGGCGCACGGTGCCACCCATCGACACCACGACGTCGTCGGGATGAGGACTGAATACGAGCACGCGTTTGGGATAAGGTGTGGCGCGTTCAGGCCGGTGGGTATCATCGGCGTTGGGCTTGCCGCCGGGCCAGCCGGTAATGGTGTGCTGCAGGTCGTTGAATATCTTGATGTTGACGTTATAGGCCGAATCATAGAGGGCGACCAGTTCGCTCAGTCCGTTGTCATTATAGTCTTTGTTGGTCAGTTTCAGGATGGGTTTGCCTGTCTGTTCGCAGAGCCACACGATGGCGCGGCGAATCAGGTGGTCACTCCATTCACAGGAAGTGACTTTCCAGGGGTAGCTGATGCGTGTCAGCCGTGAGGCGGCATCCAGGTCGGCAAAGATTCTCACGTCGCTGTGAACCTGCAGGAATGAGGCGGGAACCTGGTCGCTCATCTTGCCCTCAATGGTGTTGAACAACGCTGTTGCACAGTCTTCTTCCCATGCCACGCAGATGACTTTGGCGGCACTCAGGATGTTACCGATACCCAGCGTTACGGCGGTCTTGGGTGCGGTCTCGCTCTGGAATGCCTCGGCAACGCGGGTGCGCGACTCGCTGCCCAGCAGCATCAGGCGGCAAGCACTGTTGCGTGCCGATCCGGGCTCGTTATAGGCGATGCTGCCGTCATGGTTGATGTCACACAGCACCAGGTCGAGTCCGCCGGCATCGATGATTTCGCGCTCGTATGCCTTGCACAGGCTGTGGATATCCTCGATGTCGTCAGGGCGGTTAAAGAAGTGGATATTTGCGCGTTCGATGTCAACTTTGGCAAACAGGCGCTCGTTGATCAAGTCATTCAGGTTGAGGCGGCCGTCAACGTAGCCTACGCCCAACTCGTTCATGTTAAACGCGACCACATCGGCAAAACTCACTTTGTCGGCAAAATAGAGTTTTACGAGTTCATCATATACCTTCTGTACGTTCCTTCCCGACCCGAAGCCGATGACGCAGCGCCCTTTTTCATCCACGCAGCGGTTGATGATGCGGGTGACTTCCTCGGCGGCTTCGAGGGAGCCTTGTTCGACACTTTCCACTATGGTGGTAGGTACCTTCTCGTATCGTGTCAGTGATGCCAGCTCAATGTCATTCTCAGGGCTGTAATACCTGATAGACACCTGATGCGACTTGATATTTGTCTTTAATTCCGTATTCATCTTTTTTACCTTAGTATGAAAACACAAAAGTAACATTATTTTTGAAATCAAGCTAGTTTGTGGGCCATATACTGTGCGAAAGTTTGAGAAAAACCAGACTTTCTCTCAGCATATTGCCAATTTTGATATTGTTTTTACCGCTTTGCATTGGTCGTTGATGGTGACGATAACCAGGAGTGTGGGATGAATGGTGCTTCTCGTTTTCTTTCCCGTTGTTGTGTCGCATTGCAGTCATATTGTGTGAATGAAGGATTTGTTGTACTTTTGCGGGGTTAAAACAGAACGATATGGCAATGAACTTGAAATATGATGCCCAGGGCGACGCGCCCAAGAGGCTGATGCTGGAAACCTACGGCTGCCAGATGAATGTGGCAGACAGTGAGGTAGTCGCTACCGTGATGAAGATGGCGGGTTATGAGACCTGCGAGACCATTGACGAGGCCGATGCAATCTTTATCAACACCTGTTCGGTGAGGGACAATGCCGAGCAGCGCATCTTCTCGCGCTTGAACCAGCTCAATGCTTACCGTCATAAGAGGCAGCGCCGCTTGATTATCGGCATCATCGGCTGCATGGCCGAGCGCATGAAGGAAGTGCTCATCAATGAGCACGGCGTGGACCTGGTGGCAGGCCCCGACGCTTATCTGGAACTGCCGTCGCTCATCGGCCTTGCCGAGCGTGGCGAGAAGGCCATCAATACCGAGTTGTCCACCACCGAGACCTATCGCGACATCATCCCGTCGCGCGTGGCTGGCAGCAAGGTGAGCGGATTCATCAGCATCATGAGAGGGTGCAACAACTTCTGCACCTACTGCATCGTGCCCTATACCCGCGGCCGTGAGCGTAGCCGTGAACCGCAGAGCATCCTCAACGAGTTGGCTGACCTGCGACAGCGTGGCTTCAAGGAGGTGACCTTGTTGGGCCAGAATGTCAATTCCTTCCTATACAAGCCCGCTGATGGCGGCGAGGCCGTTGATTTGGCCCGTTTGCTGGCGATGGTTGCCGAGGCTGCTCCCGAGATGCGTGTGCGTTTCACCACCAGCAACCCCGAGGACTTGAGCGATGCCATCATCGACACGATGGCAAGCCACGACAACATCTGCAACCATATCCACCTGCCAGTGCAAAGCGGCAGTAACAAGGTGTTGAAACTCATGAACCGCAAGTACACCCGCGAGTGGTATTTGGACCGCATTGCCCGCATCCGCGCCGCCATGCCCGACTGCGGCATCTCGACCGACATGTTCACCGGCTTCCACGACGAGACCGAGGAGGACTTCCAGGAGACCCTGTCGCTCATGCGTGAGGTGGGCTTTGATTCCTCCTTCATGTTCAAGTATAGCGAACGTCCCGGCACCTTCGCTGCCAAGAATCTGCCCGACAACGTTCCCGAGGA
The DNA here is from genome assembly GCA_900318205.1 of uncultured Prevotellaceae bacterium. Classification (GTDB taxonomy): domain Bacteria; phylum Bacteroidota; class Bacteroidia; order Bacteroidales; family Muribaculaceae; genus Sodaliphilus. The sequence goes on from ONJS01000027.1 coordinate 30,308, forward strand.
TGTGAAGATCGACCGCCTCAACCGCATGATTGCCTTGCAGAACGAACTGTCGCTGTGCAGCAACCGTGCTGACGTGGGCAAGACCTTTGAGGTGCTCGTCGAGGGATACAGCAAGCGCAGCCGCGATGATATGTTCGGTCGCACGCAGCAGAACAAGGTCATCGTCTTTCCCGCCCACGGTGAGCAGCCTGGTGACAAAGTGATGTGCCGCGTGCTCAGCGCATCCAGCGCTACCCTCAAGGGAGAACGGGTGATGGAATAAACTGCAATCGCAAAATGTGATTAATTGGTTGTGAATTATTGCATAATTCAATAATACACTGTAACTTTGCAACAAATATCAACAGCTTGCACTTTATGGCCAAAAATCAAAAACAATTCCGCAACGTGCTTGTCATGCGCCTGTCGGTGCTCGGCAACGTGGCGATGACCATACCAGTTCTGTACCCTGTATGTAAGGCTAACCCCGATACCCGCTTCATCATGCTCACCAAGAGGTGGCCTGCATCGATGTTTCATGACCGTCCTGCCAACCTCAAGGTGGTGGACTTTGACGTCAACGAGAACCATAGCGGTCTGTTTGGCCTGTTAAAGCTCTCGGCACAACTGTATAAGCTCTATGATATTGATGCTGTAGCCGACCTTCACAATGTCAGCGGCACGTGGATTATCGATGCCTATATGCGCTTGCGCGGCGCCAAAGTGGCACGCCTCGACCGTGAGAAGCCTAAACGTCGTGCGCTTGTCAACCACAAGACCAATGAGCCTGTGACACCCATCCACGAGCGCTACCGCTGGGTCTTCAAGGAGTTGGGCTTTGAAACTCCCGATAATTTTACTCGCCTGTATGAAGGTCGCGAATGGCCCGAAACGCCTATCGTTCCCAAGAAGGAGGAAGGCCAGCGCTGGATTGCCATATCGCCCTTCTCGTCCCATCGCCAGAAGGCTTATCCCCTGGAACTGATGGAACAGGTGATTGCCGAATTGTGCAAGCGTGAGAACTACCATATCTTCCTCATGGGCGGTGGTAAACCTGAAAAGATTGCCCTGCGCCCCATCGCGCGTAAATACAAGAACGTGCTTTCCATGGCCGAAATCAAGCACAGCTTCATTGACGAGTATGCCTTGTTGGGACAGTGTGACCTCATGCTCACGATGGAGTCGGCCAATATGCACTTGGCTTCCTTGGTAGACTTGCAGGCGATGACCATCTGGGGTCCGACGTCACCGGCTTGTGGATATCTGGGCTACAACCAGATTGTGGATGACGACATCCAACTTGACATGGACTGCCGTCCGTGCTCCATCACTGGTGATAAACCTTGTAAATATGGCAACTTCCCGTGCCTGAAAAACATCAAACCCGAGGTAATCGCCCAGCATGTGATAGAAGCAGTAGAGTATAACGTCAAGCACCAGACAAAGGCTACCAAGCTGTCCATGGTGCGCAAGGCTAGAGGGATAGATAAAGAAGCAACCGAATGAAGAGTATCCTGATTACCGGCGCCGGTGGTTTTATCGGCGGATTTCTTGTTGAAGAAGCACTCAAGCGAGGGTATGACACCTGGGCAGCAGTGCGGGAATCTACAAATCGTGAGTTTCTCCAGGACAAGCGCATCCATTTCATCGAGCTGGACTACAGCGATCAAGACAAGTTGGAACAGACCCTGCGCGACCACATGGGCGAGTGGGGTAGGTGGGATTACATTGTCCACAACCTGGGTGTGACCAAGAGCACCAATTACCTGGATTTTGAACGTGTCAACTACGGATACCTGCGTGCGCTGGTCGATGCCCTGCGAGCAACCGAGATGACGCCCGACGTCTTCCTGATGATGAGCAGCCTGAGTGTCATGGGACCTGGCGATGAAAAGACCTATAAGCCTATACTGTCGACCGATATCCCCATGCCCAACACGTTCTATGGCGTGTCCAAACTCAAGGCAGAATCCTATCTGCGGAATATCGAAGGATTCCCTTATACCATCTTCCGTTGCACGGGCGTCTATGGACCGCACGAGAAGGACTACTACCTGATGATCAAGAGCATCAAGCGCGGTTTTGACTTCAGTGTGGGCTTTGACAAGCAGATGCTCACCTTTATCTATGTCAAGGATTTGGTGGTTGGCGTGATGGACGCTTTGGAAAAAGGCCCGTTGTACAAGGCCTATTTCATCAGCGAGGACCAGGCTTACACGCAGCAGGAATTCCGCAAAATCGTATGCGAGGAACTGGGCAAGAAGTTCGTCATTCCTGTGACCTGCCCGCTGTGGCTCGTCAAGAAGGTGTGCAGTGTTGCCGAGTGGATTGGCAAGGTGACCCTCAAGGCCAGCACCCTCAACCGCGACAAGTTCAAGATATTGAAGCAGCGCAACTGGCTGTGTGATACCAGCGAGGCACGCCGTGACTTTGATTTCTCTCCCAAATATTCACTGCGCGAAGGCATACGTGAGGCAATCGCCTGGTACCGCGAAGCCGGCTGGCTCTAATTGTCAAAGGTCTAAAATCTAACGTCTAACGTCTAATATCTATTATCTAACACCCTATGACTCCCACCTTTCTAATAGGCTATATGGGCTGCGGCAAGACTACGCTGGGCGAGGAACTTGCCAGGCAGATGGGGCTCCGCTATATTGACCTTGACGATTACATTGAGGACCGTCAAGGAATGACAATCACCGACATCTTCCAAGAAATGGGCGAAGGGCACTTCCGCGAACTGGAGGTTAATGCCCTGCGCGACGTGGCAGCGATGACCGATGTCATCGTCGGCTGCGGGGGCGGCACACCCTGCCATGGCGACAACATGGCGTTGATGAACCGGTCAGGCGTTACCGTTTGGCTCACGACCAGTCCCGAACGCATCACCGCCCGTCTGCTCCTGCCTGACCAGAAGGCCAAGCGTCCCAAGGTCGCCAACCTGCCCGATGAGGCTGTGTTATCCCTCGTTGAGAAGGAACTTGAAGCCCGCACCCCATACTACGCACAAGCCCAATTGCAATTTGACTCCACCGACATCGAGACTGCCGAGGCGACCATACGCACTGCCAACCGTCTTGCCGATGTACTGCAAAATTGTCACTAAACCTTTCCTGAAGCGCGCTATAGCGTGTCATGGCCCTGAATTTGCCGATTTCAGAAAAATGATGTACTTTTGTAGTTCCAAGCAATCAATAATTGTGATTCATGGCTAATGATAGGCGCAAATGGTATGTAGTGTGGCAGGGAACCGAACCTGGCATCTGTGACTCATGGGCTGAATGTGAGTTGCGGGTCAAGGGATTTCCTGGTGCCCGCTACAAGGCATTCAACTCCCAGGAGGAGGCTGTCGAGGCTTTCCGCAACGACCCTGGCGAGATGGATATTCTGCGTGCCATTGCCCGTGCCCCCCGTGAGTTTGTCAACTATGACGCCATCCCTGAGATTGTTCATGACAGCATTGCTGTGGATGGCGCGTGCTCGGGTAACCCGGGAATGATGGAATACCGTGGAGTCGATGTGCCGACGGGAGCTGAACTGTTCCACCAGGGACCCTTCCCCGATGCGACCAACAACATCGGCGAGTTCCTGGCTATTGTCCATGCCCTTGCACTCTTCCACAACCAGGGAAATGACCACACCGCCATCTACAGTGACAGCAAGACGGCGTTGTCATGGATCAGGGCAAAGCAGTGCCGCACCAAGTTGGCTCGTACCGATGCCAATGCGCGTCTGTTTGCCATTATCGGTCGAGCTGAGCATTGGCTTGCCACTCACACCTGGCCCAATGCCCTGTTGAAATGGAATACATCGGATTGGGGCGAAATACCTGCGGACTTCGGTCGCAAATGATATAATAGACTATGAAAGAGAAACCGATGATAATGAAATATCGTGACGAGTTGGACAAGAGCTACGGCGTGGCCGGCATGGCGCTGGGCCTGTCGGTGCTTGATGCCAGCGACCTGTTCACGGCGGTTACGCTTGATGGCGATGACACGGGCTGCATACAGTTCACGCCTGAGTTCTTCTTTGCGGGGAACCCACGGCTGTCACCGCGTGGCGCTTGGAAATATATCCTGGGACATTACCGCATCTCCGTCGGACTGGCTGTTGCTAATGCCCTGTGTCGCCGCATGGTGCTTGACAACGACAAAGCCGATAACCAATTGCGTGACCAGTTGTTCAATATCGCCTTTGCCGATGGCAGGGACTATTGCCAACTTGAGCGTGACGAGGTGGAGCCTATCTTCGATGAGGCTTTCGAGAACATGACGCGCCTGTTCGGTGACGCACGTGTCCGTCATGCGATGGATTCGTTTGTTGATACTTTACAGCAGCGGCGCACCCTGTCGCATATCGATGTCATCGATATCCTTCAGCAGTTAAATCTCGCTTAATCCGTGTTTTTTATATTATATAATGTGTAATAGCATCCCACATTATACTGAAAACTGAAAACTGCCAACTAAAAACTGACAACTGATAACTAACAACTAAAATACTAAAGCCATGCAGACTGTACTATTTCACTCAACGATATACGGACCTATCCACAGTCGCCGACTGGGAATGTCCCTCGGCATTAATCTCATGCCCAACGATGGCAAGATCTGTTCCTTTGACTGCCTCTATTGTGAAGCGGGTTTCAACGCCCAGGGTCCCGGCAAGGACGGGGTGCCGACACGAGAGATGGTCAAGAAGCAACTCAAACGCAAACTTACCGAGATGAAAGAGGCAGGCCAGACGCTTGACGTCATCACTTTCTCAGGCAATGGTGAGCCCACTCTGCACCCCGAGTTCAAAAAGGTGGTGGAAGATGTCCTGAGATTGCGCACGGAGTTTTTCCCCAATGCCAAGGTGTCGGTGCTGAGCAATTCGACGATGGCAGGAAAGCCTGCTGTGGCCGAGGCACTCCTCAAGGTGGACAATAACATCCTCAAACTTGACAGTGCTATGCCGCGCACCTTCATCACCCTCAACCGTCCCACTTCGCCCAATTGTCTCCCCGACGGCGTGATTGCCGATCTCAAGAAATTTAACGGCCAGTGTATAGTACAGACCATCATGATTCGTGGTGAATACGATGGCGTGAAGTTTGATAACACCACCGACGAGGAACTGGATGCCCTGTTGAGCGCCTATCTCCAAATCCAGCCTCGCGAAGTGATGCTCTATAGTATCGACCGCAAGACACCCGCCGAGAATCTTGTAAAAGTGTCCAAGGAGGAAATGGAGCGCATCGCCCAGCGTTTCCGTGATGCGGGCTTGAAAGTTCAGGTTAACGCTTGATCGATTAGAAAAAGAATAAGGGTGGGGTGGGCTAGTGCCCGCCTCACTTTGTTATATAAAATCAGGTGGACGATTTTTGAAGGCCGTCAAAACCCGCCTAACCGTTTTCGGAGGATTTTTGGCGAAATTTCGGTAAAAACCCCGATTTTCCACCCTTTGATTCTTAACATAGGTTAAATATTAAAATTTCTTGCTGAAATATTTGGTCAGTTTCGGGAGCGGGTGTAATTTTGCATCGCTTTTGCGGCTCACAATATG
>ONJS01000021.1 GCA_900318205.1 uncultured Prevotellaceae bacterium
TGTTATTATCAAAAGTTGGTTTAAAAGTTATGACTGTAACAAATTTACTTTCATTGCTTTACAAAACCGACTTTTGATAATCTTTTACTTGTGATAAAACGCTTTATCAATAGCTTTCGATAATGCACTGTCGAAGAATTTTAGACAAAATCAATGATGTTGTTTATGTGTACATATTAAAGAAGTGTTTATGGTTTGGGCAGGTCACGCGTGAGCGCCTCCTGCTTTTTTGGATGATAATATTTTTTATTATGAGAATTGTTGTACCTTTGCGGTATGGAAGACAATAAGAATCTTGATCAACTCCAAGACAAACCAATGTTGCCAAATCAATTGGTCAATGATGTTAAACAGATTGTAGAGCGTGGCATTCGTGACGCTTATGACAAGGTTAACACTGTTGCTATCCATACCTACTGGCAGATTGGCCGTCGTATCGTAGAGGAAGAACAACATGGAAATCGCAGGGCTGAATATGGTAGCAGACTGATAACGCTGCTTGCCGAAGAGTTGTCATTGGAATACGCCCACGGCTTTTCTGCGCGTGATTTGCGCAATTACCGTCAATTGTATCTATGCTTCAGCGATTTGGAAATTTGGTACACGCGTGTACCAAATCTTAAATGGTCACATTATCGCACTGTATTGTCGGTCACAAGTGAAGACGCAAGATACTGGTATATTAGAGAAGCCTCTGCAGAATCGTGGAGTGTGCGTACTTTGGCACGTAACGTTGGCTCTCAGTATTATCACCGATTACTGCAATCACCCAAGAAAGAGGCCGTAATTGAAGAAATGCTACAGCTCACCGCACCATTGAAAGATGAGCCACAAGGTTTTCTCAAAGATCCTGTCGTAGCTGAGTTCCTGCAACTTCCGTCCAACTCTTCGTTCACCGAGACCGAACTCGAGAAAGCTATCATCCGTCACCTGAAAGAGTTTTTGCTTGAGATGGGTCGTGGATTCGCATTCATGGCCGAGCAATACCACATTAGCACCGATGCCGGCGATTTCTTTGTTGACTTGGTATTCTACAATGTGGTATTGAAATGCTACGTACTTATCGACCTCAAAACAAAACGAGTGACCCATCAAGATGTCGGACAGATGGATATGTATGTACGAATGTTCGATGACTTGAAGCGAACAGACGGAGACAATCCAACCATAGGCTTGCTGCTTTGCTCCGACACAAGTAAAGACATAGCACAATACTCCGTGCTTCATGACAGCAAGCAACTCTTTGCCGCCAAGTATTTGACTTACCTGCCGTCGGAAGAAGTCTTGAGACGTGAGATTGAGCAGCAAAAAGAAATCTTTTATCTGCAACACAATAAGTCTGTAAAAGAAGATACTGAACAATAATTTATCGTCTACAACTGTTCATCAGTTATATATCAGTCTAAAAATGGTTAGATTGGAGAATGTATCATTCGGATACAAGAAACAAAAATATATACTCCAAGACATCAATCTTCTATTGATGCCTTCTCGTGTTTATGGACTGTTGGGAATGAATGGTGTCGGCAAATCCACATTATTATATTTGATTACCAACTTATTGCGTCCACAACAAGGAACAATCTCATATAAGAATTCAGCCAATGGAAATTGGCAGAATAAGATTGAAGACTTTTTCTTTGTTCCTGAAGAATTTGATTTACCAAATATCAGTATTAAAAACTATCTGAAAATAAACGCTCCATTCTACCCAAAGTTCAGCCGAGATGATTTCCTTCAATATCTCAGCCTTTTTGGAATTGATTATGATAATAGATTGGGAGAGTTATCGATGGGGCAAAGGAAGAAATTCTATTTATGTTTTGCTCATTCTACGAATACCGACTTACTTATCCTTGATGAGCCGACTAATGGCTTGGATATTGTAAGCAAGCAGCAATTCCGAGATTTCATTGCTCAAACCAAGGAGAATTGTGACAAATGTATAATTCTTTCCACTCATCAGATTAATGATGTTGATGTTTTGTTTGATGATGTTGTTATCTTACATGACAAACATATAATTCTTCAAACTGATTGCGAATCTTTATCACGCAGATTTGTTATAGAGAATGATGAGGCACAAATGAGTGACAGAAACAGCTTGGCAGTTCTACAAGATGCGAACAGAAAATTCTCATTACGAGCGGCACGGAGCAATACGAGAATAGATTTGGAAATGTTGTATAATATGTTGGTACACAATCCAAGCATTGCAGAAACTATTAATTATGAACTCACAAAATAAACTCAATCATTTTTTTATGGCATTCAGTAAGTTTATTCACGAAAATGCCAGACGATTGCTTTATTATGCTGCATTGATGTTTGCGACAATGTTGCTTTCGTACTTGATATTTGCAATTATACCAATCTTATCGAGACCTCAATCTAATCTTAATTATACCACAGAGATAATGCAAATAACCATCTTCTTGTTATTTGTATTTGGCTGCTTAAGTGCTAGCATCATGTTTCGGGAGTTAAGAAATCGAAGAACGAGAATAGCCTATATATGCTTTCCGACCACCAAGTTTGAGAAGTATATTATTGAGTGGTTTGTATACGTTTTGTTATTCCCATTTATATTTTTGTTGTTATCAGAATTATCGGTAAAACTCCTTGTTGCTATTCTTCATTTCTCTGTAGAATCCACAAAAAGTATTGAGAACATATCGGTTACAAAAAAACTTATTGAGTTTACGAAAGGTGAAAATAGTGTATTCTTGTTTTTCTTAACTGTTCAATCATGTTTTATGATTGGAAGCACATATTGGCGGAAATTCCCTTTTATTAAAACGTTCTTATGTATTGTGGGTATTTCAATTGCTCTGTTCTTTTATGCTTTACAGGCAAAGAATCAAGATATTCTGATTGCATACAACTATGTCTATGTAATATTCACTCTAATAGCATGGGCATTATCATATATTATTTTTCGAAGGAAAGCAACATTAATATAATCAAAGATAATTAAGCCTACTTCGGTAGGCTTTTTCGTGTCTTTTACCACATCAGCCAATCAAAGTAGCTTTGCGACGTAAAATCGCAAAGCTATTTTGATTATGATTGACATCCAACAACTGACCTCATTGATCTCCGCATTCCGCGTCGAGACCGAGAAAGAAAGCATCTCGCCCGAGACAGTCGGCTCCATCCTCCAGGCCATCGCAGACCTGCTGGCCACCGCCACCAGCGAGACCGAGTACAACATCATCCGCTTCTGGAAGGAAACGCTCCAGCAGTACCGCTTCCTCTACGACATCCAGCAGCGCAACATCGATGACCACAGCAACGTCATCCTGCAGCTCATGGCTCGCAGCATGGTCGACGGGGCGACCTCGTCACTCACGCTCGCCATCGGCCCGGCCACACGCACCCGTGCCGGCGTGCTCACCGCCGAGGACTACATCCGCATCCAGGGCATCGGCGAGACGAACTACGATTACAATGAGGACGTGTTATAATTTTCGCCTATGGCTTTGGTTGGGCTTGCGGTTGGGGAATTGGTACCCGTTTAGATGACTGTCATTTTTTTATGTCATGGAATACTGATTTTCTCCTAAATACTATTTGCGTATTTCGTTAATTGTTGGTACATTTGCAATTCATAACCAAACCCGCTTTCCGAAGATGTATAAATAGTTATTTGTGTTTATTAGTATACGTTTATCAAATTAATGTGATTACTTTATTATGAAGAAATTAATTGCTCTATTTGCTCTTGCCATGCTGACTATGACGGCATGGGCTGCTAGGACTGTGACCCTTGACTTCACGCTGCAAGGTTATGACAACCAGCATGAGGTTTCGGAACTGACTATTGATGGTGTGACAGTGGCCTTTGACAAGGGAACCAACAGCATTACTCCCAAGTACTACACCAGTGGAAATGCCGTTCGCCTGTATGCTGGTGGCACCTTAACCGTATCGGCCGACGAAGCTATCACCGGTATCACCTTTACTTATGGCTCCGGCGATGGCAGCAACGAGATTACCAGCGATGTGGGCACCTTTGAAAGCCCGACTTGGACTGGCGAGGCTGGTGAGGTTGTTTTCACTGTCGGCGGCACTTCGGGCAACCGCAGATTTTCGAAGGTCGAGGTTACCCTGGGTGAAGGTCCCGTTGACCCCGTTGATGAGGAGACTGTGAACATCATCTTTGCTTTGCAGGGCTACGAGAATGCACAAGCTCTCGATGGAGAGACCCTCACTGTCGATGGCGTGACCGTTGCCTATGGCAAGGCTTTGGGCTCGTATGCTCCCACCTACTACAATACTGGCGCTGCTGTCCGTTTCTACACGGGCAACACCATGACTGTAACTGCTCCCAGCGGTAAGTTGATTACCAAGATTGTCTTCACCTATGACAGTGGCTCCTTCAGCCAGAGTTGTGTCAATGTCGGTGAGATTAACAACAAAACCTGGACCGGCGAGGCTTCCAGCATCGAGTTCACCAACATGACCACCAGCCAGGTGCGCGTCGCATCGATGCTGATTACTCTGGAAGACGATCCCGCTCATCCCGTACTTCCCCTCCCCGTGTGCGATCCTGCCGACGGTACTGAGTTTACCGACAGCCTGGTTGTAACCATTACCTGCCCCACCGAGGGTGCCATCATCAACTACATAGTGAACGATGGACCAATGCTCGCAGAACCGTCACCCGTTACCATTGTCGTGTATGACTTCGCGCTTATCATGGGCTACGCCGAGAAGGATGGTGCTTATAGCGGACCTTTCACCGCTACCTACTACAAGGTTGCCCCTGAGGATGGCGTTGAAACGCTGGCAGCCGCAAACGCTCTTGAGGACAATAGCGGGTTCACCTTTAACGGCGACGCTGTCGTTACCGTCTGCTGGAATGGCAGCGTGTACCTGCGCGACGCAAGTGGCTACGGCCGAATTACCAACGTTGAGGGCACCTTCGAGAACGGTCAGGTGCTGAACCAGGGCTGGAGTGCTACCAAGACCAGCGATGACGGTTGGGTTAAGTACATCGATGCTGCAAACCTCAGCGCCAGCGATCAGACCGATCCCGAGCTGGCTGCTGCCCAAAAGCTCACTGGTGCAGTCGATGAGAGCATGATTAACGCCTATGTTTACGTTGAGAATGTGCACAAGGGCTTCATGCCTATCCGCGTAATACCATTGCCTGATGGCACGACCATTAGTTTAACCGGAACAGGAAATCAGCCCGCCATCGGCGATTACAATATCTATGGTATTATTTGGAAGGTTAACGGCGCGTTGGTATTCGAACCCGTTGCTTGGCAGAAATATGTTGCACCCGCCTACCTGCGTGGCGACGTTGATGACAACGGCGAGGTGAAGATTGCCGACGTATCGGCCCTGATCAGCTACCTGCTCAGTGGTGATGCTACCGGTATCAACATTCAGGCTGCCGACTGCGACGAGAACGGCGAGGTGAAGATTGCCGACGTATCGGCTCTGATCAGCTACCTGCTGAGTGGCACCTGGAATTAATTTTCCTACAACGTCAATAGTATTATCCCTCATGCTCTCCCTGAGCGTGAGGGATTTTTTTGCCCCAGTGTCATGCGTTTCCCTTTTTCCCATCAATATATCAGATGGGGAAAATGTAGAACCCACGAGGCTTAAAGCGGGAGCGTGACGTCAAGTGAATGAGGATTCTCTTCAGGTGCTTGAATTGATTGTGATGAATGAAGAGAGAGACATGATACTGCATAGATCAACGGTTCATGTCGTCTTGCTTGAGGAAATCAATTTCTTTCCCGAATCGGAATAAGTTTATAATGCTTAATATAAACGCTAATAACATCATCCAACCACCAATCCTATATTCCATGTAAAGCAATGGCAAACCGGCTAATAGTAGTAAGACGGCAGACCAAAGTGAAATACGGCTCACTGAGCTCAAATCAGAACGATACCTCAGCAAACACTGTCCAATCCATAATGAACCAAACACAACAAGTAAGTAATTGGCATTGAACAGCTGTGGTAAATCAAAATGAATCAAGTCAAAACTGCTTAAAATGTTGATAGCCAAGACAGAAAAGGCAAAGAAAAGGATGATTGCACCTAGGACCTTGGCGCCTTTCTCACTCCATGTGGGAACGTGTGCTGCCAGAGAACTATTTGTCGGCTCTTTCTTTTCAGGATTTTCAGTTTGTTGCTTTTCGACCTTCTTGATTTCACGGTCCACATCGTTGATTGCCCATGACAATTTGGTGAATTTTACAACTAAATATCCCATAAAAAGAAGTAAGAACATATAGGTGATGCCTACGAGCCTTGTTACAGTATCTTCAGCCAAGAAATTCTCAAGGATAAATTCCAGTGCAATGGGAACAATAATGATGGCTAAAAGAATTCCTATCCATTTGTTGCGTTTCGTTTCAAGGGCATGTTTTCTTTGTTGGAGCTCTTGTAGGCTAAGTTGGCTGCTATTGTTGTCTATTGTATTCATAGTAGTTGTTTTTTGAATTGGTTTCACCCCTTAGACGCAGCAGAACAAGGAAAAACTACACAACACAACAATAAAATGAATCTATTGGACCGATGTCGTCCATATCATTATTGAACACAATTCGGCTTCTCCATATAAAACATTCAACCTTCATCAGGTTACTGCAGTGGTTTATTGTCTAATTATTTTACAGTTTTTCGCTTTTTTGGTGGAAATCGGCTTTTTTCTGGCATAAAAACTTGTCAGGCTATTGTTATGGGCATAAATTTGCAGTGCAGGATTGCTGATGACACCTGTCCTGCAAGACGACATTAGCCCTCTGAGACTACTAAATGAATGAATAGAATTTGCTCGATCGGTAGTTAAAAGAGTTTATAACTGACAACACCATAAACTGATACAAAAATGAAAAGTTTCATCAAAACCGCACTCTTGCTGCTGGCCCTGCTTCTGCCAGCCACTGCCGCGGCTCACGACTTTGAGGTGGACGGCATCTATTACAATTTTCTTGATGACGAGGGCTCTGTCGGAGTTGCAAGGCCTCCCGTTAACTACTCCGGTGACGTGGCTATCCCTGATGCTGTCAACTACGACGGCACGACCTACTCCGTCACCGCCATCGGCGACAGCGCATTCTTTTCTTGTGCGGGTCTCACAAGCGTGACAATTGGCAACTCAGTTACCACCATCGGCAAATATGCATTCTGGAGCTGCTCCAGTTTGATGGCTGTCAATATCCCCAACTCGGTTACTACCCTGGGCGTTGAAGCGTTCTCCTACTGCACCGGGCTGACGAGCGTCACCATTCCTAATTCTGTTACTTCAATCGGTGTAGGGGCATTCCTGAAGTGCTACCGATTGACGAGTATCAATGTGGAAAGTGGAAATACTGCATACGATTCCCGTGACAATTGTAATGCCATCATTGAGACGGCAACCAATACCTTGATTTCAGGTTGTCAGACCACGATGATACCCAACACCGTCACCGCCATCGGCGATTATGCGTTCGGGCTCATCACTGGTTTGGGATATGTAGATATCCCCAATGCCGTCACTTCCATCGGCGTTGGGGCCTTCATTGGCTGTGGAGGCCTGACGAGGGTGACTATCCCCGACTCGGTGACTATTATCGGCAATCTTGCGTTCTATCAATGCATGGATTTGGCGAGCGTGACAATAGGCAACTCGGTGACCACCATTGGCAATAGGGCGTTCTATAGTTGCTGGAACATGACGAGTCTGACGATGGGCAACTCGGTGTCTGCCATTGGCGATATGGCGTTCGCTTACTGCCCGCGCCTGACGACCCTGACCATCCCCAGCGCCGTCACCTCCATCGGTGAACAAGCGTTCATGTACTGCAGCCGCCTGACGGATGTGTATAGTTATATTCCCGATTTATCAAGGCTGTCGATTGGATATAATGCCTTTTATTCATCTGGTAATGATTATCCAGCTCGCACGCTTCATGTTGTGCAAGGGACAGCCGATGCCTATCAAGCCGACGAGAACTGGTATCCCTACTTCGGACAGATTGTGGAAGACCTGATGCCTGTCGAAGGGTTGCTGGCCTTTACTGGGGTAGAGGAGCACCCTGTAATTGAGGTGACACCCGATAAGAGTACCGGCCTGGATAAGATCTTTGTCGTTTACAATACCGACGGGGTGGGGATGACTTATCGCTCGTTGTCGGGTGAGCAGGCGGTTTGGTACCGCTTTGATTCCCAGGGCAGCGACTTTGTCGAGGAGATTCCTGGCATCACCAGCGACGGTGAAACCACCACACTCAGCCAGGTCTTGCCTAACACGGGCTACAAAATCGTGGAGGGCGATTTCACTTATCACTGCTGGGTGGTCAACTATGCCGACTACTACATGGAATTGAACGATTTGTCCATCAGCAACGAGGACCCATGCGACCTGCTCACGTTGAACATTGATGGCCGTGCAGTTGCCATCCCTTATTACACGGTGGATGGCAACCGACAAGTGCTTGACCGCGATATCAAATTGAAGTACAGAATGCTGGAGTGGGATGGCGCTTACTACAGCTGGCTGGAGCGAGAAATCGTTGAGAGTTTTGCTTACTTGGATCAGGATATCAAGGTCGTACAGCCGCTATGCAACACTTGTTTCGAGCTGAGGGGCGACCGCTTCCTGGAGCAGTGGGGCATTTATACGAGTGCTGAAAGCAGTTACTTCGATACTCAGGCAGTGGACTGTAGAACTAACGCCTTACAGAAGAACTACGGAGAATTAACCAATAGCAGCCTGGTAGGTTGTGCCCCAGTTGACATTGTACTCATGGGATATCCCACCGATGCTGTGGCCAATAGCGTATGGGAGATAGCAACGGATCCTGAATTTGAAAATGTTATCCTGCAATTCAACCAGGATGAGGTGGATTATGCTTTCAATGATGTGGGCACCTATTATGTGCGTTATCGGGTTGCCAATGCAACGGGTACGTGCCACGCCTGTGGTGACACCTATATCGTTAGAGTCATCGATTTCGGCAAACTGCCGTGTGACGTGAATCGTGACGGACATGTCGATATTGCTGATGTGAACGCTGTCATTGATGTGATTTCGGGCTATAGCGACATGACTACTGCCGACGTGAACGGTGATGGCGAGGTGACCATCGCCGACATCAATGACATCATTCATCGCATCTTGGGCAAGGAGCATGAGTGGGTTGACTTGGGCTTGACCAGCGGCACCTTGTGGGCTACTTGCAACGTGGGGGCCAATAGCCCAGAGGAGTATGGCGACTATTTCGCCTGGGGCGAGATCTCCCCTAAGAGTGTATATCAGTGGGAGAATTACAAGTGGTGCAATGGCACAGCCCGCACGTTGACGAAGTACTGCACCGATAGCACTTTTGGCTACAACGGCTTTGTTGATTGCAAGACGGAGCTGGATCCCGAGGACGATGCCGCCTATGTGAATTGGGGCCCGTCATGGCGCATGCCCTCTAAAGAGCAACGGGACGAACTGATAGCTGAATGCACCTGGACGTGGACCGCGATGAACGGGGTGAACGGTCAATTGGTAATAGGCCCCAACGGGAATGCCTTGTTCTTGCCCGCAGCGAACTACGGCGACTTGGAAATAAAGCTCGGCAACAAGGGCTCCTTTGGCAACTATTGGTTCCGTACACTTAGTCCAAGCGAGACCCACTGGGCTTTCGTTCTGCACTTCTCTTCTGATTTATTTACCGGTTACGGCTACCGCTGCTCTGGCTATTCCGTGCGCGCTGTTCGCGCCACTCAGGAATAACCGTCTCTAACACGACGAAACATCTGCCCGTCCGTCGCTGTCGCATCACGGCCACTAAAAAAAGCCAAATGACTTGTAATGAGTCGTTTGGCTTTCTTGCTTTGCCAACCTATGGTACCTATAATAGGGTGTCTGTAGATAATTGTTTCACAGAAACCGTCCCCGAGTAGTTGCCCTTGGGGCAACTTTTGGACACTCACATTAATCTTACTTGTTTTCCCAGGACAAGCTAATAATCTATATACCTGCAATACCTGGACTTTCCTGTCACCTCTTTGATGCGGAGAAAGCATTTTACTCAATAATCCAATCAATCTTGCGTCATTTTTAAAGAGAATGTGTCAAAATCGTGGCAATATGCAGAAAAATCGATTAAAATTTTGTCATTTCGGAGAAAATTGCAAAATTTGCAGGTTAAATCAATTGAATTCACACTCAATGATGGCCATGTTGGACTCTGTGACGTTGTGTGAAATGTGGTTGAGTTTCGCACGGCAGGTTTGGTGATGATGGTAATTGAGAAGTGAAGGGAAATAACAAGTATTGAATGTGAGACCATTAAAAGTTTGTATAGGAATTATATTGTTGTTTAGCCTGTTGGCTTCATGCTCGCAGGATGAGAAAAGATATCGAATCGGAGTATCGCAGTGCTCTGATGACATCTGGCGTGATAAGCAGAACTCGGAATTGCAGATTGGCGCCTATTTCCACGATAACGTGGATTTGTGCTTTGCCGCGGCATACGATAGCGATGAGCGACAGATCCAGCAGATTGACAGCCTTGTCGAAACAGGGATAGACCTGCTGATTGTGGCTCCCAACCAGGTATCGACCATTTCGCCCGCCATCGACAGGGCCTATGACAAGGGCATCCCGGTAATTGTGTTTGAACGCAAGACCAACACCAAGAAATATACGGCCTATATGGGTGCCGACAACTATGAGATGGGGCACCTGATGGGCGAGTATGTCGCCACACGGCTGCATGAACACGGCCGCATCATCGAGGTGATGGGCCTGAAAGGCTCCTCACCTGCCATCGAACGTCACAACGGTTTCAGGGAAGCCATTGCCCAGCACCCCGGCATCCAGGTGATTGCCACCTTGCAGGGCGACTGGACCGAACCGACAGCCTACAATAAGGTGAAGCAGTGGCTTGACAAAAACAAGGGAGAGAAGATTGACCTGGTGTTCGGCATGAACGACCGCACGGCGATGGGTGCCCGCAAAGCCTTTGAGGAGGCAGGCGGTGCGCTGCCGCTGTTCTGCGGCATTGATGGCCTGCCGGGCGAGAACGGCGGCATCCGCCTGGTGCAGGATTCGCTACTGGATGCATCCTACATCTATCCCACTCATGGCGACCAGCTGCTGCAGCTGGCGGTGGATATCCTGGAAGGGAAGCCTTATGAGAAGGAGACCAAACTCATGTCGGCGCTGGTTACCCAGGACAATGCCCGCGTGCTGCTGATGGAGAGCGAGGAAATCATGCGCCAGTCGCACAACCTGGAGCAACTGCATGAAAAAGCAAACAAATACCTGGATCAATTGGGCAACCAGCGCATGCTCACGTTTGTTGCTCTGGCAGCAATGTTCCTGTTGCTGGCCCTGCTGGTCGGCATCTACATGTACTACTTGCAGCGTGCCCGCATCCAGGACGAACGAACCAAGATGGAGCGCGAGCAACTGGACTTCTACACCCAGGTGAGCCACGAGCTGCGCACGCCGTTAACACTCATCCAGGGTCCTCTGGACCAGTTGTTAAGGACCAACGACTTTCGCACCGCCAGCGACAATGCACGTGAACTCTTCACAATCGTTCGCCGCAATACTCATCACCTCACCGGTCTCGTCAACAAGATGCTGGATGCCCAAGTGGGCGGCACCATCACCGACGTCAATGCCCATGTAGAGACGCAAAATCTCGCGTCTCCCGAATCGGCTGGAAATGTCAAGCCCGACGAGGATGCGCCCACGGTGCTCATCGTCGATGACAATGCCGATATCCGCACCTATCTGCGGTCCATCCTCCAGGGCAAATACCGCGTGCTGGAGGCCGAGGACGGCAAATCGGGACTGGATATGGCACGCGAGCATGTGCCTGACCTCATCGTGTCGGACGTGATGATGCCCGTGATGAACGGTCTGGAATTCTGCCAACAGGTGAAAAAGGACGGCATCTCCAGCCATATTCCCGTCATCCTGCTCACGGCAAGGGCACTTGAAAAACATCAGATCGAGGGTTATGAAAGCGGAGCCGACGCCTATATCACCAAACCCTTCTCCCCGGAACTGCTGCTGGCTCGTATCGACAACCTGCTGCAAAGCCGACATCAGCTCAAGGACCTGTGGACCATGAAACCAGCGGCCGAGACCGTTGCCGTCACATCAACTGCGGCCGCTGTAGCCGCCACGAACCCCATCGAGGACGCCTTCATTTCCCAATTCAAGAGTATAGTGGAGGAACGTCTGGCGGACAGCTACCTGAGTGTCGAAGATCTTGCGACAGCCATGGGGTTGAGCCGCGTGCAGCTCTACCGCAAGGTCAAGGCCTTGACAGGCAGTTCTCCAGTTGACCTGCTGCGCAAGGCAAGACTCGCCCAAGCCCAAAGGTTATTGCAAGAGTCAACGCTCTCGGTCAGCGAGATTGCCTATCAGGTGGGATTTGCCTCCCCGTCCTACTTCACCAAGTGCTACAAAGACGAGTTCGGTACTGTGCCGGGTGAGGCGCGCAAGTCCTAATCCAGTTAATTTATACCCTATAAATACAACTATTTACAGAATACCCTTTGATAACTGAGGGAAAAACACTACATTTGCACATTCTCCCATGTGGGAGAGGAAAGACATTGTGGGATTTTTTATTGAGTTACTGACTCTTTTCGGACCAAACTGCGACCTTGGATTACTGGAATAGAGAGTTCAGGACACCACCATTTATAGGCATAAGAATGGTGTGGACCGACGTTTCATCTATTCCAACGGTTGTCGCAGACCTGGTTCGAAAGTGAAACGACGCGAGTCCACACCTTTTGCTATTTCTACAGCACAAAGGTAGTGCATTGACACTGATTGTTGCTTGAAAAAATCGTTCTTTGGCTAAAAAAAATGATACATTGAAACATATTTACTAGTAGAAGAACGAAAACTGATAGTCCCCCATGTTCCAATAGGTTAACTTTGCAACCAATCAACATAAACTAATGTATTATTAACCAAAACCAACAGAACAATGAACGTACTGAAAAGATTTCTACTCAGCTTCATGCTCATGTTGACGTGTACCCTAGTGTATGCGCAAACAGAAATCACAGGCACCGTCGTTGACGAGACAGGAGAAGGAGAGACCGTCATCGGCGCCACTGTGGTTGAGAAAGGTACCAGCAACGGTACAGTGACCGACTTTGACGGCAACTTCGTCATCAAGGTAAATCCTGGAACCATACTGGTGGTATCCTACATCGGTTATGAAAAGATGGAGGTTGCCGCCGAGAATGGTATGACGATTACCCTCAAGGACAACGCCGTCGAGCTCAAGGAGCTTGTGGTGACCGGTTATCAGGTACAGCGCAAGGCTGACTTGACCGGTGCCGTGGCTGTGATGGACATGAAGGGTCCGATCAGCGACAGTGACCCCAACATGCTTAACTCGATGCAGGGTAAACTGTCGGGTGTGGACATCGTGACCGATGCCGCTCCTGGTGGTGGCAGTTCCACCATCCGCGTGCGCGGTATGAGCACCGTCAACGCCTGTGACCCCTTGTATGTCATCGATGGTGTCGCCACCAACGAGAACCTGAACTCCCTGAACTCGGCCGATATCGAGTCCATTCAGGTTTTGAAGGACGCCTCCTCGGCTTCAATCTACGGTAGCCGTGCTGCCAACGGTGTCATCATCATCACCACCAAGAAGGGCAAGGACGGCCGCATGGCCATCAACGTCAACTACAATGCTGCGTTGCAGACTGTGGTCAAGACGTTTGACGTGCTGAATGCCGCTCAATGGGGCCAAGCCTACTGGCAGGCCGCCAAGAACGACGGTATCGCCCCCTCGGCAGCCGCTGCCCTGTATGGCACCGGTGCAACGCCCCAACTGGTATCATCGGTCAATGGCATCAATACTGCCGACACCAACTGGCAGAAAGCCGTTTACAGCAACGCATGGACCCACAACATCACCGCCAGCATCAGTAATGGCAGCGAGAAGGGTTCCTACCTGTTCTCGGGCAGCTACATTAACCAGAACGGTCTGATGAACCGCACGTTCTACAAGCGCCTGAGCGGTCGTGTGAACTCTACCTACAACTTCAACCAGTACCTGCGTGTGGGTGAGAACCTGATGATTGCCAAGTGGGACAACCGTGGTGCCGACACCAATGGTGACCGTGGCATTCCCTACAGCGCTATGCGTCAGCATCCCGCCATTCCCATCTATTCGGCCGATGGCGTATTTGCCGATCCCGTTGCCATGTTGGGCAGCGATATCGACAACCCCGTGCAGACCCTTTACAATGCGCGCGATAACCAGAACTCCTCGTGGCGCATCTTCGGTAATGCCTATGTTGACATCATGCCCATCAAGGGCCTGACCTTGAAGAGCAACATCGGTATTGAGCACATCCAGTTCCTGAACAAGACGCTCACCCGCAATGTGCGTCCCAGCGACATCTCGGCCAACCGTGCCGTGAGCCGCGGCTACGGCCAGGGCGACACCTGGACTTGGACCAACACCGCCAACTACCTGCTCGACATCAATGGTGTTCACCACTTCACCTTCCTGGCAGGTACCGAGGCCATCAAGTATGTGTTTGAGGACGTGGCAGCCACCCGCAAGGATTATGCCTTTGAGGATGTGGATTACATGCAGATCGGTGCCGGTTCGGGCACGATGACCAACGGCGGTGGCAAGCAGGAGTGGGCATTGTTCTCGATCTTCGGCAAGATTGACTACAACTACGCCGACCGCTACCTGTTGTCAGCAACCCTGCGCCGCGACCAGACTTCGCGCCTGTCCAAAAAGAACAACTCGGGCATCTTCCCCGCCTTCTCGGCCGCTTGGCGTATCTCAGAGGAGGCATTCTGGCCCAAGAACCACACCATCGACAACGTCAAGCTGCGTGCCGCATGGGGACAGAACGGTAACTCCGCTATTTCCAACAACTATGCCGCCTATTCGACCTACGTCTATGACATGGGCAACGGTGCATACGACCTGAACGGTAACAACAGTGTAGTGAGTGGTATCAAGGTGCTCACCACTGGTAATCCCGACCTCAAGTGGGAGACCACGACCCAGACCAACATCGGTATTGATGCCTACCTGTTCAACAACACGGTAAGCCTCTCGGCCGACTACTACTGGAAGGACACCAAGGACATGATCACCATTCCTCCCGTGCTGTCGGTAGCCGGTGAGAATGCTGCCAAGTTTGTCAACACTGGTGAGATGAAGAACCACGGTTTCGAGTTGAACCTGGGTTATCACTCGCCCTCTTACGGCGACTTCTCTTGGGAAGGCAATTACAACTTCTCGCTGTATCGCAACAAGCTGGTGAAGTATAATGATAAGGTGAGCGTCATCGGTGGTGACTTCCGTCTCATCGAGGGCCAGCCCATGGGCGTTTACTACGGCTATGTGAGCGACGGCATCTTCCAGAATGCTGATCAGGTGAGCAACCACGCCATCCAGGAGGGTAAGGGCATCGGCCGCCTCATTTACCGCGACATCAACGGCGACGGTTACGTGAATGACCAGGACCGCTGCATCATCGGTGACCCCAATCCCGACTTTGCAATGGGTCTGACACTCGCAGTTTATTACAAGAACTGGTCGCTCTCGACCTTCTTCTCGGGCGAGTTTGGATTTGACATTTATAATGGTACGCGCAAGCAGACCGAGTTCATGACCTATGGTAACCTGTACACCAACCGTGGTACTGGTGTCATGAATGCATGGACCCCCGAGAATACCGGTGCAAAGATTCCGGCTCTGACGACCATCGACGACAACAACGAGATGCGTATGTCCACCTACTTTGTAGAGGACGGTTCCTACTTCAAGTGCAAGTACATCAAGTTGGGTTATCGCTTCGACCAGTCCTGGCTGCAGACCCTTGGCCTGACTGCCATGAACATCTACGGCCAGGTTGAGAACGTCTTTACCGCTACCAAGTACAGCGGTCTTGACCCCGAGGTGCCCCTGGGTGTGTATGGTGCCCGCATCGACAACGGCCCCTATCCCCGTGCAAGAACATTCTCGTTGGGACTGAACCTGTCATTCTAAATTGTTGAGGTACTAATGATTAAAAATTCAAAGACAATGAAAACGACAATATATCAACTGATTCTTGTAGTCTGCATCTTGGGTGTTTTCACCTCTTGTGATGATATGCTCGACACCGTTCCTCAGGGACAGTTCACCAGCGAGCAGATTGACGACTCTTCGGTAGAAGGCCTTGTGGCTTCGGCCTATGCTGGTCTGGAGGCACACTTTTATGGCAACAATGAGGCTTTTGCCGGTCCTTCCACCAACTGGATCTTTGACGTGCGCAGCGACGATGCCTATAAGGGCGGTGGCGGCACTGGTATGGAGGAGAACATCCACCTGCTGGAGGTTTCCGAAATCAACTCCGACAACGTTTCCTGCCTGAACAAGTGGCAGAATAACTACTACGCCATTTCTCGTGTACACAATGCGATGAACGCTCTGGCTGATGCTACCTCGGTGAGCAATGCTGCTCAGCTGATGGGTGAGCTCAAGACCTTGCGCGCCTGGTACTACTTTGACCTCATCCGCATTTTCAACCGTATTCCTTACTTCACCGAGACCGATGACGTGAACACCAAGACCAACGATGAGTTCACGCGCGATGAGATCTTCTCATTCATCAAGCGTGACCTCACCGAGGCTATTGAGGTGCTGCCTGCAGCCAAGAGTCCTGCTGGCCGTATCACCCGCACCACTGCCCAGGCCATTATGGCCAAGGTGTGTGCCTTCACTCGTGACTGGGAGGGTGTCAGGACCTATGCCGACGCTGTTATTTCCAGTGGCCAGTACAAGCTGTATGACAACTTTGGCGACCTGTCCAAGATTGCCTTCAACAACGGCAGCGAGAGCGTGTTTGCACTGCAGTGCTCGACCGCTAACGACAATGCCCACATCAACTGGTCCAACTTGCTGAACTGCACCTATAGCGACGGCAACCTCTATGGCACGGGCGACGACTTCTTCTATGGTTCGCAGAACCTGGTGAACGCCTTCCGCACCGACCCTAACAGCGGTCTGCCTTACCTGGATGGTAGTTACAACGATGTGGATGTGACCGAGAACTACGACGGTTGTCTTGACCCCCGCGTGGACTTCACCGTGGGCCGTATCGGTTTCCCCTGGCGTGGCCATCTCTATACCGCCGGCTGGTGCCGTGCCTATGACGTGTATGGTGAGTTCTCCAACAAGAAGGCTTGGCCTGCTCCCGAAGAGGCGCTCGCATCCTGGCCTTGGGGCTGCAGCTCGCTGAACTTCATGTTCATCCGCTATGCCGACATTCTGTTGCTGAAGGCCGAAGCCCTCATTGAGTTGGCTACAGGCACCAATGCTGCTACCGACGAGACTCTCGTTGAGGCCCGCGCTCTGGTTAATCAGGTGCGCATGCGTGCCGCCAACAGCATCGATGGCAATTATTATCCACAAGACCTCGACCCGTTCAAGGCCGACTACTATGTTGAACCGTATCCCACCGATTGGGACGGCAACCTGTACTGGACCAAGGAGCGTGCCCGCCTGGCCGTGCGCTTTGAGCGCCGCCTGGAACTTGCTCTGGAAGGCAATCGCTGGTTTGACCTCGTGCGCTGGGGCAATGACTATCTCATCAACACGATGAACACCTACATGACCCAGGAAAGCGACCTGCGCAGTTACTACGCCGGCCGTTCAGTCAGCGCCAACGAGATTTTCCTGCCTGTTCCTTTGGCCGAGATTGACAATTCCAATGGACTTTACAAACAATATTAAAGCAAACTCTTCGCACTATGAAAAAGATATATTTTGGTCTTATCGCCATTTTGACGCTTTTCACAGCCTGCTCGGATGTTGATCTCGAACCGATGAACTCTAGCGAGGCAGTGACCAACCTGCGTGCCGAGTACACCCCTGGCAGCCGTCAGGTAACCCTCAAGTGGACCAACCCCACGATGCCGGGCCAGACCGGTATCCAGATTATCAAGGACGATGCCGACGTCATCAACCTGGATGGTGTGGTGGACAGCTACTTCATCAAGAAGGCTCCCGCCAATGTTGACGTTTCCTATACGGTCAAGGCCCGTTACAACGACGGCCGCGTGTCGCAAGGCCAGACCGTGCGCCTGCACATCGATTATGAGGCCCAAAAGGGTGCCAATGTCGTTGCAATGCTTGTTCCCGAGGACTATGAGACATCAGCCGACGAGAAGAGCGCTGTCGAGTGGTTCCAGAACAATTATGTGAAGACCGGTAAGGGTGTCCTGCTCACTCCCGCGACCATCGATGACCTCGATATCGAGAGTCAGTCGGCTTGCTGGGTAATGTGCGACCGCATCGGCATCGGACTCGGCTGGCAGAACCTGCCCGGCAACCTGGCATCGAACGCTACCATCGAGGCACTGAAGGCCTTTACCGCCGACGGTGGCAACCTGTTCCTCACCAACCATGCTACCCAGCTCACCGTAGCCGTGGGCCGTATCGCCGAGACTTACGCTCCCGGTATCTATGGCAGTGGCGAGGGTGGCCAGAATGGCGATATCTGGGGCTCACAGCCCATCATCGGTAACGCCGAGGGTCAGATCTACGACCACAGCGGCCATGACATCTACCGCGGCATGAAGTTCGTCAGCGGTCTGTATGAGCGTTCGATCTACACCTTCATCGGTGCTGGTGTCAAGGGTGACCACAACTGTATGTGGGACCTCAATGCCTACGGCTTGGCTCCCAACCCCAACGTCGTGAAGGCATGGGAAGACTTGACCAACTCGCACGTGCTGGGTACCTGGAACCACGTGGTGGACTACTGCTGCGCCGGTATCATTGACTTTGATCCGACTTCGACATTCAATGGCCGCATCCTCGCAGTAGGTCTGGCAGCCTATGAGTGGAACTTGGGTGGACAGGCCAATTCCTGCCAGGATCAGTTGGAGCGATTCACCGCCAACTGCTTGACCTATGTGAGCACGCCCGCTGAGGAAAAGGTGGCTATGCTCGTGCCCAACGACTATACCAACAGTGACGACGAGAAGAGCGCTGTCGAGTGGTTCAAGGCTAACTATGTGAACAAGGGCAAGGGTATCCTGCTCACTCCCGCGACTATTGACGAGCTCGACATCGAGAACAATCCCATGTGCTGGGTAATGTGTGACCGCATCGGCATCGACCGTGGCTGGGAGCACCTGCCCGGTGACCTGGCATCGACCGCCACCATCGAGGCGCTGAAGGCCTATGCTGCCGACGGTGGTAACCTCTTCCTCACCAACCACGCAACCCAGCTCACCGTAGCCGTGGGCCGTATCGCCGAGGCTTACGCTCCTGGCATCTACGGTAGCGGCGAGGGTGGCATGAACGGTGACATCTGGGGCTCACAGCCCATCATCGGCAATGCCGAGGGCCAGATTTATGACCACAGTGGCCATGACATCTACTGGGGCATGGACTTCGTGAGCGGCCTGTATGAGCGCTCGATCTACACCTTCATCGGTGCTGGCATCAAGGGTGACCACAACTGTATGTGGGACCTCAATGCCTATGGTCTCGCTCCCAACCCCAATGTCGTGAAGGCATGGGAAGAGCTGACCAACTCGACCGTGCTGGGTACCTGGAACCACGTGGTGGACTACTGCTGCGCCGGCATCATCGACTTTGCTCCCACCACCGGTTATCCCGGCCGCATCCTCGCTGTGGGTTTGGCAGCCTATGAGTGGAATCTGGGTGGAGAGCCTAACTCCTGCCAGTCACAACTTGAGAAATTTACCGGTAACTGTATCAGCTACCTGAAGTAACATTAAGTGATGAAACTGAGACAAATCCTGTTTACCGCATTGGTGTCTGCCCTGCCGGCAGGCATCAATGCCCAGCAGGTTGCAGCACACTATACCATGTCGCTGACCGACGGCGGTAAGATTGAGGAGACGGTGTCACACAACCAGTACACCGTCACCTCACAGTTGCCCGCCTGCACAGTTCAGGGACTGAATGGTGATGCCTTGCGCTTTGATGGCTACTCCAACTATGTGAAGGCTGGCCTTCCCGTGGGCTCTTTCAGCACCGATGCCTTGACCATCAGCGTCGTGCTCGCAGCCGAGGCCTACCCGATGATGCAGGTGGATGTCGCCGAGACGACACCCACGTTTGCAACAGTGTTTGGTAACCTGGATGGCAAACAAGGCTTTGCTCTGGAATTGTCGTCTCAGGGTGACCTGCGCTTCCGCTTCGGCTCGTCCTATGCTGGCGGTTATCTTTTCTCCTTCAATGGTGATACCAAACTGCCCCGTGGCAAGTGGAGCGTGGTGACCGTCGTGCTTGACAAGGCTGGTAACGCTGCAACCATGTACCTCAACGGTACTGTCATCGGTACAGGCCGCATGAGCCGCGCTGGTGTCGTTCACAGCACTGCCGATTTCTATATCGGCAAGGATGCCACCGATGTGAAGGCTGGCCCGTTCCTGATCAATACCTTTGTCGGTCTGATTGACGATATCGCCGTCTATAACGGTGTCATGACCGCCGACCAGGTGGCAGCACTGGTGCCCAACAATCCCGCTTTGCCCGATTTCAATTATCCCGCATCGCGATATGCGTCAAGCCTGTGGCGTCCTCAGTTCCACGGTATGCCTTCGGGCGGCTGGACCAACGAGAGCCACGGCATGACCTATAGTGACGGCAAGTTCCATGTCTTCTTCCAGAAGAATGCCAATGGCCCTTACATGTCGCGTCTACACTGGGGACACATCACGAGTGAGAACCTGTACAGTTGGCGAGAGGAGCCCATTGCCATCGCCCCAGGCGAGAATTATGACATCAAGGGTTGCTGGAGCGGCTGTGTCTATGACAACAATGGCACTCCCAGCATCCTCTATACCGCCGTGGACAATGCCCGTGCAGTGATTGCCCAAGCCAATCCGGCAGATGCTACGCTAATCGACTGGAACAAGCAGGGCATTATCGTCAACGGACGTCCCGCAGGATTGTCCGATGACTTCCGCGACCCGTACCATTTCACGGTGGATGGAAAGCAGTACGTCATCGTGGGTACCAGCAAGAACGGCGTGGGTGCCTGCACGTTGCACAAACTGGAAGGCGGCACCTGGACCAATGACGGTGCTATCTTCTTCCAGGGTGGCAATGCCAATCAGCACGGCACCTTCTGGGAGATGCCCAACGTGACCGATATGGGCGGTGGCAAGTGGCTGTTCACTTGCACTCCGCTGGGCATGGGCAGTGGTGTACGCACCCTGTGCTGGACCGGTTCCATCGGTGCCGACGGCAAGTTCATCCCCGATGGTAGTGGCATACAGTATCTTGAGATGGGAGGCATCAGCCGTGACGGTTACGGCTTGCTCTCACCCACCATCTACAAGAAGGACGGTAAGATCCTCATGCTGGGTATCGTGCCCGACAAACTGCCGACCAACGTGAACTACAACATGGGTTGGGCGCACAACTACTCCCTGCCCCGCGAAATCAGCCTCGATGCGAACGGTTCACTGGTTCAGAAGCCTTATAGCGGCCTGACAGGTATGCGCACCAAGACTGCCATTACCCGCAACCTTACCCTCAACGGCGCTGAGTCGCTGGCTCCCGTCAGCGGCCGTCAGATTGAGTTGCTGGGTGAGTTCACGGTGACCGAAGGCAAGATGGGCTTCAATTTCCTGAAGTCGGGCTCGGGCAAGGTCTCCTTGACCTATGATGCTGCCAGCGGAAATCTTACCCTCGACATGACGGCTCTGACCAGGACCGCCAATGACGGTGGCGTTTACAATGGTGTCTATACTGCCGCCCTGCCCAAGCGCGTGGCTGCCGGAGAGACGTTGAAACTCCACGTTTATCTCGATGGTTCCATCGTTGACATCTTTGTGAACGACACCTGGGCTTACTCGGTGCGTCTGTTCCCCAACGATGCTACCCAAGTCGAGGCCGAGGCTTTTGCCACTGCTGCAACACCTGCCCGCATCAGTGCATGGGTGCTGGACCCTACAATGGTACCCACCCCCATCGTGGTGGGTGATGTGAATGGGGATGGCGAAGTGAATATCGCCGACGTTAACGCTGTGATTGACTTCATCCTGTCGGGCGGCTCTTCTGATTCTGCCGACGTGAATGGTGACGGCGAAGTGAACATCGCCGATGTGAATGCAGTGATTGACATTATCCTTAGTTAATCAAGACTGAACAACAATGATGTTGATTGCAGATACCCTGGTGGTCATTGGACTCGCTACCGCCTCGTTGGGAACCATCCAGGAGACGGGGGGCGTGCAAGAGCACAGCTTCTGGCTCCGTAACGACGGGTCAGAGGCTGTGACCTTGCAGCAGGGTTACACCTCCTGTGAGTGTACAACTATCGAGTTCGACAGGTTTGCCCAGGTGCAGCCGGGTGACTCTTCCCAAGTCATCCTGCGGTTCAATCCGCAGGGCAGGGGAGGGGACTTCAACGTGACAGGTACCGTGGTTTATGGCACCGAGCGCAAGCGTGTGAAACTGGCGATGACGGGAAACAGCATCCTGAGCGAAGAGACGCTCATGAAGCGCTACCCCATCGCTGTGAGCGAAAATCTGCGCCTTTCGACCGACCGTTTTGACCTCGGCATTATGCTCCCCGGCGAGACCAAGGAGAGAAGCGTGGTCGTGCTGCACCGTGACGAGAGTGACCGCACCGAGACCCTGACGATCTCCTACACACCCGATGAAAAGACCCCAAAAGGTCTGCAGCATATCCCCTATACGGTCACCACAACCGAGCAGGGCAAGCCGCGGCAACTGGTCATCACTCTTGACGTGATGATTAAGTAGGATGAGTGATTAGTGAATATTTTGAGAGATGCAGACCTTGTGTTTGCGTTTTTTTATACCTGCAAAATGCAACTATTTGCAAAAATTCCTTGGTAACGGAAGGGAAAATAATAACTTTGCACATCCTATCCTAATAAGGGAGGAAAGACATTGAGGGATTGTTTATGAGTTACTGATTCCTTTTGAACCAAACTGCGACCATTGATTAGAGGAATAGAGAAATCAGGGAAACCGCCATTTCATCGGTATAAAATTGGTGTGGATCGACGTTTCATCTATTCTAAAGGTTGTCGCAGACCTGGTTTGAAAGTGAAATGATGCAAGTCCACACCATTTGCTGTTACTTGAGTAGATAGTTAGTGCATCAACCACGAGAAATACTTATAAAAATCGTTCATTGAGTAGTAGAATTGATGCATTGAAACATATTTGCAAGCGCAGGAACGAATACTTACAGCCCCTCATGTTTCAAAAAGTTAACTTTGCCCAATATTAACATAAACAAATGTATTATTAACCAAAACCAACAGAACAATGAACGAACTGAAAAGATTTCTACTCAGCTTCATGCTCATGTTGACGTGTACCCTAGTGTATGCGCAAACAGAAATCACAGGCACCGTCGTTGACGAGACAGGAGAACTGTGGTTGAGAAAGGTACCACCAATGGTACAGTGACTGATTTTGACGGCATCTTCACCCTCAAGGTGAATCCCGGGGCAACCCTCGTTTTCTCCTACGTGGGCTACTTGAACGTCGAGATGCCTGCCGCTAACGGCATGGTCGTGACGATGAAAGAAGACGCCCTCGCTCTGAACGAGATTGTCGTGACTGGTTATACCACACAGCGCAAGGCCGACTTGACCGGTGCCGTGTCGGTTGTCAGCGTGACCGATCTGGTCAAGCAGAACGAGAACAACCCCATCAAGGCGATGCAGGGTCGCGTGCCGGGCATGAACATCTCGGCCGACGGTAACCCCTCGGGTGCTGCTACAGTCCGCATCCGTGGTACAGGTACCCTCAACAACAACGACCCGTTGTACATCATCGATGGTGTTCCCACCAAGGCCGGTATGCACGAGCTTAACGGTAACGACATTGAGAGCATCCAGGTATTGAAGGATGCCGCTTCGGCGTCTATCTACGGTAGCCGCGCTGCCAACGGTGTTATCATCATCACCACCAAGGGCGGCAAGGACGGAAAAGTGAAGATTGACTTCGATGCCAGCCTGTCAGTACAGACCTATGCCCATAAGATGAAGGTGCTGAACGCCAAGGAGTTTGGCCAGACGATGTGGCAGGGTTATGTAAACGATGGTCTGAATCCCAACTTGAATGGTCTGGGATACTACTATGACTGGAGTTACGATGCTAAGGGCGTTCCCGTGCTCAACTACATCACCATGAACAAGTATCTGGATCCTGCCGGTATAACTCCCGCAGCCGATACCGACTGGTTCAAGGAAACCACCCGCACGGGCTTTGTTCAGCAGTATAATCTCTCGCTGAGCCAGGGCACCGAGAACGGAACCTCATTCTTCTCACTGGGCTACTACAAGAACGACGGTATCATCAAGAAGTCTGACTTCCAGCGTTTCTCGGCCCGTATGAACTCGACCTACAAGTTGCTGAACGTCGGTGACCGCAAGATCGTGACCGTGGGTGAGCACTTCACGGTAAACCGCACCAATGAGCTTCAGGCTCCTGGCGGATTCCTGGAGAACGTGCTGCAGTTCAATCCCTCGCTGCCCGTTTACACGACCAAGGGCACTTATGCAGGTCCCGTGGGCGGTTATCCTGACCGTGAGAACCCCGTGGCTCGCCTTGAGCGCAATAGCGACAACCGCTACACCTATTGGCGTATGTTCGGTGATGCCTTCATCAACATCAACCCCATTGCTGATTTCAACATCAAGTCAACCTTCGGTCTTGACTATTCTCAGAAACAGCAGCGCATCTTCACCTATCCTATTACCGAGGGTACAGTGGCCAATTCTACCAATGCCGTTGAGCCTAAGCAGGAACACTGGACCAAGTGGATGTGGAACGCCATCGCTACCTACAACCTGGAGCGCGGTGCACATCGCGGTGATATCATGATCGGTACCGAGCTTAACCGTGAGGATGACTCATGGCTCAGCGCCAAGGCTTATGACTTTGCAGTCTTGAATCCCGATTACATGTGGCCCAACGCAGCCGTCGGTGAGTCTGAGGCCTATGGCTCTGGTGAGGGTTACACACTTGTATCCTTCTTCGGTAAACTGAATTATACCTATGCTGACCGCTACTTGGCAAGCTTGACCATGCGCTACGACGGTTCAAGCCGCTTCGGTCGCAACAACCGCTACGGTACATTCCCCTCGGTCAGCCTCGGTTGGCGCATCAGTGAGGAGAACTTTATGAAGAGTCTGGACTGGCTCGACAACCTCAAGTTGCGTGCATCATGGGGTCAGACCGGTAATCAGGAGATTTCCAACATTGCCCGCTACACCATCTTTGAGAGCAACTATGGTGAGGCTGGTTTCGGTGGCCAGAGCTACGGTACCAGTTATGACATTGCCGGTACCAATGGCGGCCAGACGCTCCCCAGCGGTTTCAAGCGCAACCAGTTGGGTAACGATAACCTCAAGTGGGAAACCACGACACAGACCAACGTTGGTTTTGACTTCGGTATGCTGCGCAACGCACTCTACGGCTCGTTTGAGTGGTATTACAAGAAGACCACCGACATTCTGGTTTACATGCCCGGTATCGGTGTGATGGGTGAGGGTAGCAGCCAGTGGATCAATGCTGGTGAGATGACCAATAAGGGTATCGAGCTGAACGTGGGCTACCGCGGCAGCGTGGGCGATTTCCAGTATGATATCGCCGGTAACATCGGTACTTATCGCAACAAGGTGACCAAACTTCCCGAGACCCTGGCAGCAGCCGGAACCTTCGGCGGTAACGGTGTCGAGAGCGTCGTTGGTCATCCCATGGGTGCCCAGGTGGGTTATGTATATGACGGCATCTTCAAGAGCCAGGACGAGATTGACAATCATGCCGCACAAAATGGTGCCGGTCTGGGTCGCATCCGCTGGAAAGACTTGAACGAGGATGGTGTCATCAACGAGAGTGACCAGAAGTGGATCTACTCACCCGTGCCCGATTTCACTTGGGGTCTGAACATTTACCTTGAATACAAGAACTTTGACTTCACCATGTTCTGGCAGGGCGTACAGGGCGTTGACGTGATCAGCGACCTGAAGCGTGAGACCGACTTGTGGGCAGGTCTGAATATTACTAACCTGAACAAGGGCCGTCGCTTGCTCGACGCATGGACTCCCAATAATCCCAGCTCCAACATTCCTGCTGTCAGCACGATGGACAACAACAACGAGAAGCGCGTCAGCAGCTACTTTGTTGAGAATGGTTCCTTCGCCAAGATGCGTAACATCCAATTGGGTTACAACTTCGGCAGTAGCATCTGTGACAAGTTGCACATCGCACGACTGCGCATGTATGTGTCAGCCCAGAATCTGCTGACCATCAAGAGCAAGTCGTTTACCGGTGTGGATCCCGAAAATCCCAACTTCGGTTATCCTATCCCCCTCAATGTTACCTACGGTCTTAATGTTTCATTCTAAAATTCAGATTCACTATGAAAAAGATATTCAATATATTGTGTGTCGGTCTGGTTTGCTGCAGTGCCACCACATTGTTTACGTCTTGCAACGATTTCCTCGATGAGCACAAGCCCCAAGCCACTCTCAGTGACGAACAGGTAAAGTCGCCCGAGAATGCCGAGGCCATGGCCATTTCGGCCTATGCTATCTTCACCTCGGCCGAGGATATCAACTCATCATTCTCGATGTGGAACTTCGACGTCCGTAGTGATGACGCCTATAAGGGTGGTAATGGTACCAGCGATGGTGACGTATTCCATCAGCTTGAGATCCAGCAGGGTGTGCTCACCACCAACTGGAACATTAATGACATGTGGGTAAGGTTGTACAATAGCCTGTCTCGTGTGAACAGCGCGATTGCCCTGCTCAAGGAAACCGACGACAGCTACGCCATGAAGGGTCAGCGCCTGGCCGAGATGAAGTTCTTGCGTGCCTATGGCCACTTCCTGCTCAAGCGTCTGTATAAGAACATCCCCTTTGTTGTCAACGAGAACTTGACTTATGACGAGTATAATGAGTTGTCCAACACCGAGTACAGCAACGACGAGGGCTGGCAACTCATCATCGACGACCTGATGGAAGCCTATAACACCTTGCCCGAAGTTCAGCAGGACAAGGGACGTCCCACCCGTGCTGCTGCAGCCGCATTCCTGGCTAAGGTTTATCTTTACAAGGCCTATCGTCAGGATGATCCCAAGAGCAACCAGGTGACGAGCATCAATCAGGGTGACCTGGAGAAGGTCATTGAGTTCACCAATCCTTCTATGTACACCAACTACGGACTGGAGGCTGACATGCACAACAACTTCCGTCCCGAGGAAGAGTATGAGAATGGTATCGAGAGCATCTGGGCTATCCAGTACTCACGCAACGATGGTTCCACCTATGGTAACCTGAACTGGAGCTACGGCTTGATTCCGCCCAACATCCCAGGTGCTACCGATGGTGGTTGCGACTTCTACAAGCCCTCACAGAACCTGGTGAATGCTTACCACACTGGTGCCGACGGCCTTCCCTTGCTTGACAACTTCAACGAGAAGGATTTCAATTTGGCTGAGGATAATGCCGACCCGCGCTTGTTCCTTACCGTGGGTATGCCGGGTCTGCCCTACATGTTCAACCGCAACTACATGATGGAGGAGACCAGCATCTGGAGCCGCAGCAATGGTCTGTATGGCTACTATGTGTCCCTCAAGCATAATGTTGACCCCGCTCTCATCGGCAGCTACCTCATCAAGGGTTCTTATTGGGCCAGCTCGATGAACCGCATCGTCTTCCGCTATGCCGACGTGCTGCTGATGCGTGCCGAGGCTTACGCCCAGTTGGGCCAGGCCGACCAAGCCATCAACCTCGTGAACCAGCTGCGCTCACGTGCTGCTACCAGCACCCAAATGATTTCCAGCTATCCCAACACCTATGGTGTTAAGATGTACATCAGCAACTATCGCGGCAGCTATTCCAAGGATCAGGCTGTGAAGATTGTGAAGATGGAACGCCGTCTGGAAATGGGCATGGAGAGCGAGCGCTTCTTTGACCTCGTGCGCTGGGGTGATGCTGCCACTGTGCTCAACAAGTACTATTCCGAGGAAATCGGCAGCTGTGCCATTTACAGTGCTGCTCATTTCACTGCCAACAAGGATGAGTACCTGCCTATCCCGTTCAGTCAGATTTCGGCCTCCAATGGCCACTACACGCAGAACATTGGCAACTGGTAATCACAGCAACATAGTTAAATTCCGATGAATAAAATAATAATGATTATGAAAGCTAAGATATTATATATATTCTGTGCGTTTCTTGCCTGCTGCGGATTCGCCACAATGCTCAGCTCATGCTCTGATGACAACATCAGTGACCTGGATTTGAAGGGCAACTGCATGATTGATCAGCTCACCCTTGACAACTTTGAGGGAATCATTGATTTGCCTTCACGCTCCATCCTCGTTCGTCTGCCCGAGGTTTATGAGACTTCAGCCATGAAGGTGACGTCATTGAAGATGTCGGATGGTGCCGTGTGCAATATTAGCCAGGGCGAAACCATCAACATGGACGCTGCCAAGGTGCTGCACGTCGAGAACGGTGACGTCTTTATGGACTGGACGTTGTCTGTCCTTCACGATGAGGCTCGCATCACCCGATTTGTGATCAACGACATCTACACTGGTAGCATCGACCAGGAGGCCAAGACGATTGTAGTCTATGTTCCTGCTACGCTCGACATCACCAACCTGGTTCCGACCATTACCTATAGCGCCAATGCAACGATTACCCCGTCGTCGGGTGTGGCTCAGGACTTCTCACAGCCTGTTATCTACAAGGTGAAGAACAATTCGGCTGAGAGTTCCTATACTGTTAAGGTTATTGCCATCAGCAAACCTAAGGCCCTCTTCCTGGGTTCTGCTCCCACGATGAGCGAACTGGATCCCGAGGCTCAGACCGCTTGCCAGTGGATGCTCGGCAATGTTGAGAGTTCGCTGTATGCTTCGTTTGCCGACCTGCGCGCTGGCACTCTCGACCTGTCGGAGTGCAAGCTCATCTGGTGGCACTGGCACGTTGACGGCGGCGTTGATGGCCATGACAACTTTGTCGCCAAGGCTACCGATGCGATGAATACGCTGAACGAGCTGCGCCAGTTCTACGAGAACGGTGGTGCATTCCTGCTCACCCGCTATGCTGTTAACCTGCCGTCATTCATCGGCACGACCGGTGACGACGAGTGGACGACGCCCAACAACTGCTGGGGTCAGGACGAGGCTTATGCCGAGCTTTGCGGTGGCCCGTGGACCTTCCGCATCTTTGACGGTCAGAATGGCCATGCCCTCTATCAGAATCTTGTAACTGGTGATAACCCCAACGAGGTTTATTGCACCGATGCCGGTTACCACATCACCAACTCAACTGCCCAGTACCACATCGGTACCGACTGGGGTGGCTATGACAATTATGACGTCTGGACAGGCCGCACCGGTGGCCGGGTTCTCGGTGTCGGTGGCGACGGTGCTATCGTGCTCTGGGAGTATCCCGCTCATGACGGCAAGGGTGGCATCATCTGCGTCGGTTCAGGTTGCTACGACTGGTATTCCTACACCTACGAGGCTGGTTATACCGAGAAGTACCACAAGAACATTGAGATTATGACCAAGAACGCTATCAACTATTTAACCAAGTAATTGACTCATGAAACAGTACAAGAATATTTTCAGCGCATTGCTGCTGTGTTGCTTTATGGTCGCTTCGTCGGCATGCAGTGAGGATAAATTCGGTCCGGATCCTTCCAAGGACTGGGACAACACCGCATTCTTCAACTCGGTGGACGAGGCTGGTTTCCAGACCTACTACAACCCCGCAATAGGCCGTTGTGGTGACCCGATGCCTTTCTATGATGCCAAGGCAGGAAACTTCAAGGTGCTCTACCTGCAGGAGTTTGACAACAATGCCGCCTTCAACTATCACCCCTTCTGGGGCGTGTCCACCGTTGACGGTGCCAACTATCAGTCGCTGGGCGAAGTGCTGCATACTGGTACCTCTGCCGACGAACAGGATGCCGCTCTGGGTACAGGTTGCTGTATCTACAATGAAAAGGATGGATTATACTATATCTATTACACGGGACATGACCGTTTTGGCCGCGAGGCTGTGATGAGGGCAACCACATCCGACTTCAAGGACAGCAATAAGGACGCTACGTGGATGCTGAAGGGCTCGACCTATGGCTACTCTGACAACGACTTCCGCGATCCGCAGATCTTTGTTGCCGACGATGGTCTTTACCACATGGTCATCTCCAGCAACCTGAAGTTTGCCGAGTTCAAGTCCAGCGACCTGAAGACGTGGGAACACGTCGGCAATTTCCCGATGATTTGGGACCGCATGTGTGAGTGCCCCGACATCTTCAAGATGGGCAACTATTGGTATCTCGTGTACAGTGAGGGCTATCGTGCATCATGGAGCCGCACACCCGTGCTTTCTATGCCGGCAAGACGGCTAGCAACGGTCAGGACCGCTACATCTGGGGTTGGTGCCCCTACCGCACCGGCAACACCATCCACGACAAGAATATCAACGTGGGTGCCGGTGGCGAGCCCAACTGGTCGGGTGCGCTGGTATGCCACAAGATCATCCAGCATGCCGACGGTACGCTGACCCTGGGTGAGGTGCCTGCTATCTCTGCTAAGTTCAACAAGGAGCAGAACGTTAAGGTGATGGCCAGCAATGGCGCCCAGATGAGCGGTGTCAATGGCAAGCTCTCGGGTGATGATGCCTTCGTGATGTACAACCGCTTGGGAACCAGCAACCACATCTCGTTCACGGTAACCACCTCCAACAACTGGGACCGCTTCGGCATCTCGCTGGTGCGTGGTACCGACAGCGACCGTTATTACACGATGATGGTCAACCCCGAGGATGAGAACCACCGCAAGGTGAACTTCGAGCAGGAAGGTAAAGCCGGCAAGGGCTTTATCGAGGGCATCGATGGCTATTGGTTCGAGCGTCCCGCCGACAACGTTTATCACATCAACATCTATACCGACAACTCGGTGATGGTGATGTACATCAACGACGTTTGCGCTTACACCAACCGTATTTACGGCATCCAGAAGAATTGCTGGAGTATCAACAATTATGGTGGAAATATCACCATTTCTGACCTGAAAGTGTTCCAGTAATCGGTAAATAATTAGTTACTTTGCAACTATGAACAGATTATTAACTATCATGGCGGCAGTGCTCGTGGCCTTCTCGGCCACGGCACTGGTCCCCCAGTTGTTGAGCGAAAACCACGCCATGCTGCGGGTTGACGCTACGGGCAAGTACCTGTTGCTGCCCGTGCAAGAGAAAGAGGAGTACTCCCATTTGCGCGTCATCGTGGACAACGAGCAGATGCATAATCTCAACGTGCGTCTTGCGGTGGACAAGGTGGACTACTATGTGCCTCTTGATATTCAGCGCTTCGGTAACAAGAAGGTGCTGATCGACGTCACTTTCCATGGCGACCGCCGCACCACGGGTGCCGTCAAGGACTTTGTCTGCTGGCGTGAGATGCGGGTGACCGACACGTTTGACGACAGCAATCGCGAGCGTTTCCGTCCCGCCTATCACCACACTCCCGCCTATGGTTGGATGAACGATCCCAACGGTATGTTCTACAAGGACGGTGTGTGGCACCTGTACTACCAGTGGAATCCCTATGGCTCCCAATGGGAGAACATGACTTGGGGACACTCCACCTCGACCGACCTGATCCACTGGGCCCACCAGCCCACCGCCATCGAGCCTGATGCCCTGGGTACCATCTTCTCGGGCTCCTGTGTGACCAACGGTGACGAGGTGGTGGCTATCTACACCTCGGCTGGGCAGAACCAGACGCAGTCGATCGCCATCTCTCACGATAACGGCATGACGTTTGACAAGTATGAGGGTAACCCCGTGCTGACGAGCGATGTGCCCGACTTCCGCGACCCGAATCCCTTCTGGAACAGTGACATCAACGCATGGAATCTGATTCTCGCAGCCGGACAGGAGATGAATATCTATAGTTCCAAGGACCTGAAAACCTGGAAGTATGAGAGCTCCTTCGGTAAGGAATACGGTAACCATGGTGGTGTGTGGGAGTGCCCCGACCTGATGAAGATCGACGGCAAGTGGGTGCTGCTGTGCAACATCAACCCCGGTGGACCCTTTGGCGGTTCGGCAACGCAGTACTTCGTGGGCGACTTTGACGGCCACAAGTTCACCTGCGAGTCGATGCCCAAGGTCACCAAGTGGATGGACTACGGCAAGGACCACTATGCCACGGTATCGTTCTACAACGCGCCCCAGGGTCGTCACGTGGTACTGGCGTGGATGTCCAACTGGCAGTATGCCAATCAGGTGCCCACCCGCCAGTTCCGCAGCGCCAACTCGATTCCCCGCGACCTGGGTATTTTCACCGACGGTGAGGAGACTTACGTCAGCGTGAAACCCTCGCCCGAGATGCTCGCAGTGCGCGGAGCCAAGGTGAAAAAGCCGACCGAGACCTGCGAAATCGTCGTGGATGTGAAGAACTCGATGGAGTTGACCCTGTCCAATGCCAATGGCGAGCAGGTGGTAATGACCTATGATGCGGCCAAGCAGACCTTTGCGATGGACCGCACCGCCAGCGGTGACGCCTCGTTCAGCGAGGCCTTCCCCGCCGTGACAGTCGCTCCCACCCATGGTGCCATCAAGCAACTGCGCATCTTCGTTGACCGTTGCAGCATCGAGGCCTTTGATGCCGACGGCAAGATGGCGATGACCAACCTCGTGTTCCCCACCACGCCTTACACCAATATCAAGGTGAAGGGTGGCAAGGCCGCGATCTACCAGATCAGCTATTAGCCTTTAGCTATTGGTAGATGCCAACTGACAACAAAAAAACTGACAACTACAACTTAAAACTAAATAAAAATGGCAAAGACAAATAAAATCGCGATCATCTCGGTCATGCTGTGCTTCTTCTGCATGGGCTTCGTTGACCTCGTAGGTATTGCTTCCAACTATGTGAAAGAAGACCTTGGCCTTTCGGACACGTGGGCTAACCTTTTACCCTCACTGGTGTTCTTTTGGTTCCTCATCTTCAGCGTTCCCACGGGCATGCTGATGAACAAGATTGGCCGCAAAAAGACTGTATTGCTCTCGTTAGTAGTGACCATTCTTTCGCTGATGATTCCGCTGTTCGGTTACAGTTTCCCTGTGATGCTGGTCGCCTTCTCGCTGCTGGGTATTGGTAATGCGCTGATGCAGACCTCGCTCAACCCGCTGGTATCGACCGTGATGGGTGGCGGCAATCTGGCATCGACATTGACCTTCGGCCAGTTCATCAAGGCCATCGCTTCGTTCATCGCGCCTTATCTGGCCATGTGGGGAGCCAAGCAGATGATTCCCAGCCTGGGACTTGACTGGCGCGTGCTGTTCGCCATCTTCTTTGTGGTAGGTACTTTCTCGGCTGTCTTGTTAGGAGTTACCCCCATCCATGAGGAGAAAATCGAGGGCAAGCCTTCAACATTTGGAGAGTGCTTCAAATTGTTGGGCACTCCCATCGTGCTGCTCTCGTTCCTGGGCATCATGTGCCATGTGGGTATCGACGTGGGTACCAACACCACTGCTCCCAAGATTCTCATGGAGCGTCTGGGCATATCCCTGAATGATGCTGCTTTTGCTACCTCACTCTACTTCATCTTCCGTACCATTGGCTGCCTGACGGGCTCGTTCTTCCTGCGCGTGCTCAAGATGAGAACGTTCTTCATCATCAGTGTCATCATGATGGCCCTGTCGATGTGCGGTCTGTTCTTCGGTCAGGAGAAGTGGATTCTTTACACCGCTATCGCTCTCGTGGGCTACGGCAACTCCAACATCTTCTCGATGTGCTTCGCCACGGCTCTCGAATCGATGCCGCAGAAGCAGAACGAGGTGTCTGGTCTGATGATTATGGGCCTGTTTGGCGGTACCATCTTCCCGTTCTGCATGGGTCTTGCCAGCGACGCTGTTGGTCAAGCAGGTGCCGTAGCAGTGATGGCCATCGGTGTCATCTACCTGTTCACCTACATCAAGCAACTCAGCCCCTCTAAACTTTAAACTCTAAACTAGAATATGGACAAACGTTATGTAGTGGGCCTGGGCGAGGCCCTGTGGGATGTTCTCCCCGAAGGTAAGAAACTGGGCGGTGCCCCTGCCAACTTCGCCTATCATGCTGGACAGTTCCTGGGTAGTGACAATGCTATCGCCATCAGTGCACTGGGCGAGGACAAACTCGCCGAGGAGACCATCAACGCCCTTGAGGAACATGGTCTGAAGTACCTCATGCCGCGTGTGCCTTATCCCACCGGCACCGTGCAGGTAACACTTGATGAGCAGGGTATTCCCACCTACGACATTAAGGAAAATGTGGCATGGGACAATATCCCCTTCACGCCCGAGATTGAGGAGATTGCACGCAACTGCCGCGCCGTGTGCTACGGTTCACTGGCACAGCGCAACGTCGTTTCACGCGAGAACATCCAGCGTTTTCTGGATGCAACTCCTGGCGACTGCATGAAGATCTTTGACATCAACCTCCGTCAGCAGTTCTATAATAAGGAGATTATTCAAGAGTCATTGCGCCGCTGCAATGTCCTCAAGATCAACGATGAGGAGTTGGTGATCATTGGCCGCATGTTCGGTTATCCTGGTCTTGACATGGAGAACAAGTGCTGGCTCATTCTGGGCAAGTACAATCTCGACATGTTGGTACTCACCTGTGGCACCAACGGTTCCTATGTGTTTAAGCCCGGCGAGATGTCCTTCCAGGCGACTCCCAAGGTTGAGGTGGCTGATACCGTTGGCGCCGGTGACTCGTTCACTGGTTCCTTCTGCGCCGCTGTCCTGGCAGGCAAACCCATCCATGAGGCCCACAAACTTGCAGTAGAGGTGAGCGCCTACGTCTGCACGCAGAACGGCGCCATGCCTACCATGACTCCCGAGCTCCTCGCCGCAGCCAAGTAAAGCAAATACCTGCTCACTAAATAAATGGATCCGACTGGAATCAATCTAGCCGGGTCCGTTTTCTTTTCCATGTGGGCGTTGCAATGGCGCTGCCGTGAGTAACGTTTGCCCGTCAATCACCTGTAGAGGGTCTTTAGCAGGCATGACTGCTGGAAACGGTGGTTGCATTTTTGTTTTGCACCTTTTTGGGGTTTGGTTGTTGCGCTTTTTCTTGTGTTTTTGTACTTTTGTGGGTGATTGTTGACGGCTTTGTTTCTGATGTTGAAATAGAGAATCAACCTGTTGTTATTTACATGGTTAACATTTAAACTCCTTTGATTATGAAGAAATTATTATCTCTCCTTTTTGTTGCTGTACTGACCATGTCAGCCCATGCCCAGTTCCTCGGTTGGATAGAGGTGGGAGACTATTACAACCCCACCGAGATTTACAACGGTTCCTACTTTGATATGGCACCGACTAACTTCTATTTGGCTCATACTGGTGTCCAGATGATTTATACGCCCGATCTGCTGACCAACATGGCAGGCAAGGATGGTGTGAAGATCAAGTACCTGAACTTCAAGTTCAGCAGTGAATCATTTGAGGCGATTGTCCGCAATGCAAAGATTTATCTTCAGGAAATCGATGCCACCGAGTTTGCCATTAATGAGAATGGCGTAAAACAGTTCTTCACCTTCGGCGACCTTGTTGCCGAAGGCCGGTATGAAATAGATTTGTATGACTTCTATGGCGAGGACCATTCCCTTGTTATGGAAATAGAAGAGCCATTCAACTTCACGCTAGGCAAGAGTTTGCTCGTGACCATCGTATTTGATGCCGAGGATGATGACAACTGCACCATGGGCAGCGACTACGCACCCTTCTACACCTCGGGAATTCGTGGCAAGGCGATGACCTACACCGACAACTGGACCAGCTTTGTCGATTATGCCATGAGTGACCAATTCCCTGATGCAACCGCCATGCAGGGCTGTGGTACCAACGTAGAACTGCCCGTTACCGAGATTGGTTACACCTATGAGAGGATGCTCGGCGATGCCAACGGCGACGCTAATATAAGTATCGCTGATGTGACTGCTCTGATTAACTTCCTGTTGAGCGGTGATCCCACTGGTTTCTACGAGGTGAATGCCGATATTAATGAGGATGGCAAAACCAGCATTGCCGACGTCACCTCGCTCATCAGCATGCTGTTGAACTAATACTGGCTGTCCAACTTAGATTATAGAATTGTGCTATAACCCAATCCCTCGCGCTCGATGATGGGCGTGAGGGATCTTCTTTTCTGAGAGAGTGTGATTTGTCTAAAGACTGCGTTTGAGATGATTTATTCACTTTTTTTATCTTGACAGGTTGATAAATCGGGAATTATATGTAAATTTGCCATGTCGTCAGAGTTTTTGTTTAGTTTTGATTTGTTTGCAGCACTCAAATAGATGAAATCTCTGACGTGGTGACATATGTGCAACTTCTTGTTGTACAGTGTGTTATATTTTAAAAAATTCACCCAAGTGCTGCTTGACTTATGAATTAAAAAGAATTACCGTTACCCTCCCGTCGGGAGATGAAATGACTCTAAAAACAATAACCATTAAACCAGTTATCATGTATAAAATAGAAAATCATCCTATTCTTGACCTTCCAAAAGAGGAATATGTGGAATTCCAGTTTGAGGGGAGAACAGTTCGTGGCCAGAAAGGCAAAACCATTGCTGCAGCCCTTCATCAGGCCGGACTGATTGTACACAGCCACAGTACCACCGGACGCAACCGTAGCCTGGAGTGCGGTATCGGCAAGTGCGGTGCCTGTGAAATGCTTGTTGACGGCCAGGTGCGCCGCATCTGCATCACCAGTGTTGACGGTGTGAAAGAGGTGCGCGAGATTCCCAAGGACTACATGCCCGAGGTCAAGGCCCGTTCAGCCAGCGAAACCAAGATTTATAAGACTACGGTAGCCATCATCGGTGGCGGTCCTGCCGGTCTGGCATGCCGCGAGCAACTCACTGCACTGGGAATCCCCAACATTGTGGTGGACAACAACGCAACCGAGGGTGGTCAGTTCAATATGCAGACCCATCAGTTCTTCTTCTTTGAGAAAGAGCAGAAGTTCGGTGGTATGCGCGGTTTTGACATTGCCAAAACACTCGCCGGCGACAACCATGACGGCATCCTGCTCAACAACACCGTGTGGGACTTGCTCGAAGGTCGCCGCATCGCCTTGAAGAATATCGTTACCCAAGAGGTAAGCTATATCGACGCCGACCATCTGGTAGTGGCTACTGGTGCCGTGCCGTTCATGCCCGTGTTTGAGAACGATGACGTGCCCGGTGTTTACACCGCCGCCGTATTCCAGAAGATGATGAACCAGGAGCACACCCTGCTGGGCAAGCGCGTGCTCACCGTGGGTGCCGGCAACATCGGCTACCTCACCAGCTATCAGGCCATGCAGGCAGGTGCAACCATCAAGGCGATCATCGAGGGTATGGACCATGAGGGTGGCTTCCCCGTGCAGGCCAACCGCGTGCGCCGTCTGGGCATCCCCATCATGACATCTCATGTGCTCATCCGCGCGATTCCCAACGAGGACTACACCGGCGTTACCGGTGCCGTGATTGCCGAGTGCAAGAATTTCCAGCCTATTCCTGGTACCGAGCGCGTGATTGACGACATCGACATCATCAACATCTGCACGGGTCTGATTCCCGATAACCAGTTGCTCGTGAAGGGCCGTTCAGTCTTCGGTCGCAACGTTTATGGTGCTGGCGATGCCGTTCGCATCGGTGAAGGTACCAGTGCTGTGCTCCGTGGCCGTCAGGTGGCCTATGAGGTGGCTCAGGAGATGGGTCTCCGTTTCTCCTATGAGGATTATCTGGAAGTTTCCCGCCAGTATATCGACTCGCAGCAGCGTCCCGTGCGCCTGCTCGACGCACCGCGCGTCCCCGATGAGGAGCGCATGGCTCTGAAGCCCTATGTGCAGATTAACTGTCTCTATGGCTTTGCCTGCAATCCCTGTACCTTTGCCTGTCCGCAGGGTGCCATCACCAAACCCACCACGTCGTCGGTACCGATGGTTGACT
This sequence comes from uncultured Prevotellaceae bacterium, assembly GCA_900318205.1. Lineage (GTDB taxonomy): Bacteria > Bacteroidota > Bacteroidia > Bacteroidales > Muribaculaceae > Sodaliphilus. The sequence goes on from ONJS01000021.1 coordinate 38,013, forward strand.
ACGACAAGTGTATCGGCTGTATGCAGTGTGTGAACCACTGTCCCGGTCTCGCCATCTTCGGCTACGACAAGCGCAAGAATATTGTGTTCCTGCCTGTAGAGTATGAGGTGGAAGAGGGCAAGGAAGTCTTCCTGGTTGATGACAACGGCGCCAAGGTGGGCGAGGGCACCATCGAGAAAGTGCTCAAGAAAGACAACAAGACCAATGTCGCCCGCGTTCAGGCTACCCAGGTAGAAGACCTGAATCAAGTGAAGGGTTTCATCCTCAAGGAGCGCTATCCCGAGCCTCTGAACCTGCGACCCCTCACCGATCCCAAGGAGGGCAAGTCATTCGTCTGCCACTGCGAGGATGTAGATGTGAAGACCCTGTTGGCTGTGATTGGCGACCGCAAGTATATCTCGGTGGACGAACTCAAGCACACGACCCGCATGGGTATGGGTCCCTGCCGCGGCAAGCGCTGCGTATCGCGTGCCAAACAGATCCTGCGTGCCCATGGCATCGAGGTGACCGGCGACAGCACGCCGCGTGCCCCGTTGGCCAACCAGGTCACCCTGGGCGATGTTTACAACGGTGAGAGCAAGGAAACCTTCGTCTTTGAACACGGTTCCGTCATGGAGAAAGCCGAGACCGAAATCATCGTTGCCGGTGGTGGTATGGCAGGTAGCGCCGCATTCCGTTACTTTGCCGAGGCCGGCAAGCGCGTCATCCTGGTCAACTATGACCGTGGTTCGACTTGGCGCTGCATCGGTGGCGGTCGTCCCGCATTCTCTAACCCCGACATCAGCGACATCGCTATGCACAACCTGGAAATCTTCCGTGACGACCAGCAGCACTGCAACATCGACCTGAAGATGACACGTTATGTCAACCTCGTGCATGACGATGCTACCTATCGTTCCCTTGACGCTTCTCGCGCCTGGAGCGAAGCCTTCATGATTGACCGCAAGGACTTCACCAAGGTGATCTCGCCTTACTGGAATCCTAACGATAACATCTACAGTCACGCTTTGATTTCAGAGAATTGCTGGCAAGCCACGCCGGGTCGCACCATCGACTATGTGCGCAATGTGGGTAAGCAGCATGGTGGCGAGGTGCTCGAGGATTGCGAGGTGCTGAGCGTTCAGCGTGTGGGTGACAAATACCGCGTGCTGGTGCGCCGCCACGATAAGCACTATGTGGAATACACTTGCGACCACTTTGTCAACGCCATGGGTTGGGGCTCAGAGAAATTTGCTGACATGCTCGGCATCGACACTCAGCTCTATCCTGTCAAGCACCAGGCATTCATCACCCGCCGTCTGCCCAACATGGGTGTCAACGGCGACTCGCTCGACATGATTATCGACCGCCGTCACTACAAGGGCTTCAACGCCGTCTATGGACAACAGTTCCTGCACACCGGTCAGATTATCGGTTGTGCATCGCCCGACTGTGACCCCTATGAGGCTCGCCAGAACCTGAAGTACAACAGCCAGGCCTTCCTCAAGATCGTCAGCGAGATGTTCGCCCAGTGGATTCCCAACTTGGCAAATGTCGGTTTCCATGCCGTTTGGGCTGGTTACTACATCGAGCCGCGCTACATCATCGATCCCGAAGTGGGTCTGCTCACCGGTCTGCGTGGTCACGGCTTCATGCTCGGCCAGTACCTTGCCAAGCTCTATGTGGACAAGTATCTGGGCAAGCCCGTTCCCGAATACATGAAGGACCTCGCCATCGGCGGCAAGGGCCTTAGCGAGAACGCCTTCCAGTAAGCATCTGGCTCAATAGCGAGAATTAAAGCGCCCTCCGAAAGTTGGACAAAAGACTTTCGGAGGGCGCACTATATTGTTGCGTTTTTCTTATTGTAAATGGGCATTGATTGGGAGTATTTTTGTAATTTTGTAGCGAGAAAGAGACAAGTTGCAATACTTGATGTTTAACCTGATTATAAACCCACTTGTTATTCACATAATTAACTTTTAATTCTTTCAGATTTATGAAGAAATTGTTTTCTCTCCTTTTTGTCGCTCTGCTGACCCTGTCGGCATGGGCAGACACGGTTGTGACTGTTGATTTCAACGCTCAGGGTTGGAGCACCAACACACTGGTGACCGACCTCACAATTGATGGCGTGAAGTTGACCTTTGACAAGGGTACTAACGCCAACAACAAGCCCACCTATTATACCAATACCTCAGGTGGTGCCCTGCGTCTCTATGGCGGTAACACGATGACCGTTACTGCTCCTTTTAATCTCAAAAAGATTGACTTCACGTTCCTGTCGGGTGAAGGCAGCAACGACATCTTGAGCGATGTGGGCAACTACAATAAGGCTGGCAAGCAGTGGACCATCGGTTCCTCTGATCCTTCCACCGATGTTGTGTTCACCATTGACGGCACCTCTGGCCACCGCCGCATCCAGACGCTCGTCATCACCATGGAAGATGCCGAGCCTTTTACCGAGCTGGTAGCACCGGTATTCAATCCCAATGGCGGTGAGTTCTCCGGCAGTCTGGAGGTGACTCTGACCTGTCCCACCGAGAATAGTTCTATCTTCTACTGGATTGGTACCGAAGAAGAGCAGAGCGATTGGATCTACTACAATGGCCCGTTCTATGTTACCGAAACCACGACCTACACCGCCGTTTCCACCAAGGGTGACGAGATCAGCGACTGCGTGACTGTTACCTTCACCAAGGTAGAGCAGACCGTCGAGGCTCCCGTCTTCACACCTGCAGCCGGTGGCTTTGATGATCGCATTGATGTAACCTTGACCTGCGCCACCCCCAATGCCAAGATTTACTACAGTCTGGACAATGAGCTGTGGAGCCAGTATGAGGATCCCATCCCCGTAACCGATGACATCACCATCTGGGCCAAGGCCAAGGTGGGTGACGTGGAGAGCGAGGTAGTCAGCGCTACCTACACCAAGAATCCTGCCACCACTGTTGAGGTAACCTTCGACGGTGAGATTGACAAGGGCAACAGCACCGGCTCCCGTGAGTCCTATACTGTTGTGAAGGACCCCGTGACCATGTTTGTTGGCGACGGTCTGGTTTCCAGCGACCATTACCGCATCTATTCGGGCTCTGAGTTCAAGTTCACCTCGACTGGTGCCCCCATCATCAGGATTGACTTCAATGGCATCAGCGGTTACACCCCCAGCGGTATGGGCATGGCAGCAGGCCAGTCTGGTACCTACAACTCCAGCGGCACCCAAGGTTATTGGGAGGGCAGTGCTCAGGAAGTAGCATTCAAGTTGTATGCTCAGGTACGCTGCTATACCATTACTGTAACTCTTGCCGGCGAAGCTCCTTACCTGCGCGGCGACGTTGACAACAGTGGTGATGTGAAGATTGCCGACGTATCGGCGCTGATCAGCTATCTGCTCAGCGGTGACGCATCTACTGTCAACGTTAATGCTGCTGACTGCGACATGAATGGCGAAGTCAAGATTGCCGATGTATCGGCACTGATCAGCTACTTGTTGAGTGGCGAGTGGAGTGCTGAATAAACCAGCGCTTGTTGATTGAGCCTTAAAGTATAGAGCCGGGCACTCCTCGTGAAGGGTGCCCGGCTCTGTTGTATGGTGACGGGAATGACAAGCAACTCAGTCGAGAGACTCGTCAGGTAGGGCATAGGTTTTTCCTGGCAACACTGTTTTTTAAAATGTTTTGTTTCTTTTTATTATAGATAATGTGTATCTTTGCAGAGGTTACAATGCTGTAATCGATTCCATCATGGAAGGAGTCGCCAGAGGCTTTAATTGTTGACTTTAATCCTTCATTTGTTATGATGAAACCTAAAATCGGAATGTGTTTTTCAGGTGGTGGCTACAGGGCTGCTACCTTTGACCTGGGGGTGATGTCATATCTTTATTCCGTGCAACTTGATGAAGACACAACGTTGCTGGATTGTGTGGTCGCCTTGTCATCGGTGTCGGGCGGCACTATCCCTTCAATGAAGTATATGCTCGCCAAGGCACAAGGACACTCAGTCGATGTGATGATTAAAGATCTGTTCCGTGTCCTGTGTGAGGAGGACTTGGTGGATAAGGCCTTAAAGCGCATGAAAGATGAGAAGGCCAATCCTAATATATCCAGCATCAAGATCATGGCCGAGATCTATGACTCTTACTTGTTTGACAATAAGGACTCGAATTTGGATTTGGGTGTCATCATTGACAATTTTTACCGCATTCATGTCAAGGACTATACAGCGCTGGCCACCGATTTTCAAAGTTCATTGCCGTTCCGTTTCCGTCTTACTGAAGGCGCCCGGACGAAAACTAATAAAGAGACTCATCCCTACTTTGGCAACAATGACCATCGCATCAACCTTGAGGATGCGCGTTATATCACACCGGGTGAGGCCATGGCCTGCTCGTCATGTTTCCCCAGTGGCTTTGAACCCATGATGTTCCCTGATGACTTTAAAATCTCGCAGTTGCCCGAAGCCGCCAAATACAGGTGTGAAGTGGAGAAAGACAAAGGTCAAGACCCAGACGAGCCAAAATTGCGTGGCTTTGGCATCATGGACGGTGGCATAGCCGATAATCAGGGCATAGAGAGCATCTTGATGGCCGAGAAATTCATGGCCGATCATAGCGGCCACACTGAAGATGATAGCCCGATGCTTGACCTGATTATCGTGAGCGATGTTGCTAGCCCTTATATGGACGGATACTCTCCCAATAAGAAGCTGTTGCCCGACTGGTTGGGCAGGCTGACCATTGGCCGCCTGCGTAATTATTGCTGGATTGCTGGTGGCGTTACATTGGCATGCGTGATTCTTGCTTTGGCTTTGGGTAGCAGTTTTTGGACTGGTTTTACAACGGTCTTCTTTGTGCTCTCCTTGTTGCTGAATGTCGGTGGCTGGTGGCTGAAGAAGTGGGCGTTTAAAAAGATTGCCGCGACCTTTGTGGGTGATAGGGCCCGCTTTGTTAACCACGTGAAGTTCTCCACCCTTTGGCCTATGCTGATGAACCGAGCCAGGTCGATTGTCATCATGAGCAGTGAGGTATTCCTCAAGCGAATGCGTCAGCTCAACTATGGTAGAATTTATGATGATGAACGGTGGAAAAACCGCTCCATCACCAATCTCATCTATGAACTGAGGGCAGGCCAGAGTTGGGACTCCATGACGAAGAATGGCACTATGCCGGCATATCTCGCCCCGTCCAAAGAGATTCAGGAAAACAGTGCTAAAGCAGCCAATATGGGCAGTACCCTGTGGTTTACCCAGGAGGACAAAGACGCAAGGATGCCACAGGCCCTGATGGCGGCAGGCCAATACACCATCTGCTTCAATCTGCTCAATTACATATACAAGATCAGGAATAATCGGACTAATCTTTCATCCGCCCACCAAACCATTATTGCTCTGGAATCTAAATTCCAGGAAGATTGGGCTAAATTCCAGGCTGACCCCTTGTGGATGGTTAAGAAGATTGATGAAGAGTAGATCCCGTTGTTTTACTACAGATGTCTCCCATGAGCAGCATCAATCCATGCTCATGGGAGGCATTTGTTATTTTGTCAATTTGATACTTAAGACTCACGTTGTTGTGATATTAACAGGCAAAAAAACTTACTGAATATAGTGAATAATACACAGTGAAAGGTGGGTAAACTGAATTTTCATTGAAAAAAGTCAATAATTATGTTGTTGTATTTGTGGAGAGTCATTATCTTTGCAACTCAAACCAATTTTTAAGTATATATTTTTATGGAGACTACTACAGTTATTAAGAAACCAAGAAAAAAGAAAGTACTCGTGAAAAGAAAACGTGACCGTTTACAGTTGATCACTGATCTGATCAAGACAAATTGCATCGGTAGCCAGAGTGAGCTGGCTGACATGTTGCGTGAGCACAACATCAATGTGACTCAGGCTACTTTGTCACGCGACTTAAAGGCCTTGAAGATTTCCAAGGTGGCCACCGACCGCAACACTTACATGTATATCATTCCTGACAGCAATCAGTTGCAAGACAGGTTGCTGAGTATGCGTCAGACCGACACTCACGCTGCCAAGCAGGTGGGTTTGGTGTCAGTTACTTTTTCAGGAAACATTGCTGTCATTAAGACCCGCAACGGCTATGCTCCCGGTTTGGCCTATGACATCGACATGAGCCGTCCCCCCGAAATCTTAGGTACTATCGCTGGTGCCGACACGGTGGTGGCTATCCTTGCCGAGGGCGTGACCCAAGAGCAGGCTAAGGCTGTTTTTGAGCAGTTCATGCCCAAGAACTCGCCTAACGTGTTTGGCAATGATTAAAGTCGGGATTACTGGTTGCGAAACCCTGCGTGCAGCAGAGCTGACGCGTGTGCTCATCAACCATCCCGATGTGGAATTGCGTTGGGTGGTGGGAAACGTTCCGCCAGGCACGCGTCTTGACAGCATTGTCACCGGCATCATCGGCGAATGTGATCTCATTGCGAATCCTGAGGGTCCGCTTGGTGAGGTTAATGTCGTGTTTGTCTGTGACAATGCAGCCACAGTGCTTGACAGTCTTGAACTGCCCGATGAGACCCGCATCATTGACCTGAGCGGTAGCCATAATCTGTGCCATGGGGAGGACTTGCCCTGGAGGTATGGCTTGTCCGAGATGCTGCGCCGTGTGCTTGTGCATGATACCCAGCGTGTGACGATTCCCGGCACTGCCGCTACCGCATCGTTGCTTGCTGTGATGCCCATGGCACGCAACCTGATGCTCAACAGCCCATTGGATATCAAAGTGGCTTTGGGCTCGTTGGCGTTCCATGATGAGGGCAAGATGCTTGGTGGCCATGCAGTTGACGCTTGGGCCACGGCACAACGGCAGGAAGTGGAATATGCCCTTCGACAGTGCCAGTCAAGTTTTGACCAGCCGGTCACTTTGACCGTGAGTGAACTTGCTGAGCGGCGCACGCTTGCGGTAGCAGTCCGTTTCAAGTGTGCTGTTGATGACGAGATGGTCCGCCAGATGTATGACCAATACTATGATGACCACAACTTTGTGTTCATTGTGGACCGTCCCATCGTTACTGCCGATGTTGAGAATACCAACAAATGCCTTATCCACCTTGACAAGGACGAGCACACCGGGTTGCTCACAGTGCATGCCGTGATGGATTTCCTGCTCAAGGGTTCTGCCGGTAATGCCGTGCATATCATGAACCTGTTGTTCGGTCTTCATGAGCGTGCGGGATTGGCACTCAAGGCGACAGGCTGTTAGAATTACAACGATACACATTATATATAAATAACTATCTAAAAATACCATTAAGTTATGTCAGTCAATAAAGTCATTCTTTTGGGCCGAGTAGGTAAGGACCCTGATGTGCGTTATGTCGCACAAAATCAGCCTGTAGCATCATTCACGCTCGCCACTACCGACAGAGCCTATACCAACGCCAACGGCGTGCAGGTACCCGAGCGCACCGAGTGGCACAACATCGTGATGTGGGGCAAGAATGCCGAAGTTGCAGAACGTTATATTCGCAAGGGTACCCAGATTTATCTGGAAGGCCGTCTGCGCACCCGTGCATGGGAAGACCGCAACCAGGTGAAACGCTACACCACCGAGATCTATGTTGATAGCTTTGAACTGCTTGCCCGTCCTGCCACCACGACAGCGCCCCAGCAGCCCGCAGCTCAACCTCAGCAACCTGCTGGCAATCAGCAAGGAGGAGCACCTTTCTAAAGCTCTTTCTTTTTTGAGATAATAAAAAAACAATCACGTGACTCTTGCTCAGTCAAGAAGTCACGTGATTGTCATTTTATTGTCACCGTGGTTGAAAGACCAGGGCGTTTATAGATACTTGTCGCCGAACTTGGCTTTTACGTCATTGACGTATTGCTTGATTTTCTGTTCCTCGGCCATGGGCACGATGAGCAGGGCGTCATCGACGTCGGCAACGATATATCCCTCCAGTCCTGAAGCCACCACCAGCTTGTCACCCTTGATGGCAACGATGTTGTCATGGCTGTTGAACATCAGGGCCTTGCAGTTCTGGGTCACATTGCCGTCCTTGTTCTTGGGCGAGTGGTCATAAAGCGACCGCCAGGTACCCAGGTCATTCCACCCGAAGTCCACTGTCTCGACATAGACGTTGGGCGCCTTCTCCATGATAGCAAAGTCGATGCTGATGCTGGGTGAGGCTTCAAAGTTGGTGTTGATGTAGTCCATCTCCTGGTCTGTCCCAAAGAACTGACTGCCACGTTCAAAGATGACGTTTACCTCGGGAGCAAAAGCGTTGAGCGCGTTGAGGATGCTGTCGGCACTCCAGAAGAACATGCCTGAGTTCCAGTAGAATTCTCCCGACTCCAGGAATACGCGTGCGAGGTCCTCGTTGGGCTTTTCGGTAAAGGTCTTTACTGTCGAGAAATTACCCTCAACAGGTTCGCCCACCTGGATGTATCCGTAGCCCGTTTCGGGTCTGCTGGGCTTGATGCCCATGGTAACGAGGGCGTCATGATTCTCGATGAAGTCAAAAGCGCTGTTGACACTCTGCCTGAACTTCTCCTCATTGATGATCAGATGGTCGCTGGGGGCTACCATCATCTTGGCATCAGGATTGATGGCTTTGATGTGGTTGGCTGCCCAGGCGATGCAGGGAGCGGTATTGCGGCGTGTGGGTTCGAGCAGGATCTGGTTGTTCTTGATTTGAGGTAACTGTTCCTTGATGAGCGGCTCGTAGCTCTCGTTAGTGATCAGGATGATATTCTCAACGGGCACAATGCCGTCGATGCGGTCAAAGGCCATTTGCAGCAAGGAGCGTCCTGTGCCGAAGAAATCGATGAACTGTTTAGGCTTGGCGGTTTTGGAGAAGGGCCAAAATCGGCTGCCGACGCCTCCGCACATGATAACGCAATATCTGTTGTTATCCATTGTGGTGGTAATGTTTTATTGGTTGATGTTGACCGACAACTTATTTGTCGCTCACAAAGGTACAAATAAAAATCAAAGAGAGAGAATAGATGCCGTATAAATACTGGCCGAGCTTTTCCTGATTTAGCTCAGACTACTGGTAAACAATAGTTTGTGACTTGTTTTTTGATGATTGTTATTCATCAAAATAGATGGGCAGCGTACGGCTGATGCTTTGTTCCAGAGAGATCAGCGTTTCGGTGGCGGCAACGCCCTCGATGTGCTGGATGCGGTCATTGACCAGAGACATGAGATGCTCGTTGTCGCGGGCATAGACCTTAATCATCATCGTGTAGTGTCCAGTGGTGAAATGGCACTCGACAACTTCCTTGATTTTGAGCAACTCGGGCACCACGGTGCGATACATTGAGCCGCGCTCGAGGGTCAGTCCTATAAAGGTGCACGTGGAATAACCCAGCAGCTTGGGATTGACGTTGTAGCCCGATCCGGTAATGACGCCATCATCGATGAGGCGCTGGATGCGCTGGTGTACTGCAGCACGTGAGACACCACACACCTGTGCCACATCCTTGCTGGGGATGCGGGCGTTATTCATAATAATTTCAAGAATCTTTTTGTCGAGTGTATCAATCTTTTCCATGAAATCAAGGTTTAATAACACTCGCAAATGTAATTATTTTTTTTAATAAGGCTATAGAATTCAGTGATTTTTTTTGTTTTTTTTTGAAGGCTATCTTGCAAACAGTTGTGTATTAGGTATATAATACATGTTTAAATCTTGTCGCTGAAGATGCTGTTGGGCAAGGAACGCATGTTGTAGGTCGAGGACATCGACTCACCGTAGGCTCCTGCCGAGCGGATAGCGATGAGGTCGCCACGATGGGTAACAGGCAGTTGGCAGTCGCGTGCAAACACGTCGCTTGACTCGCAGACGGGACCAACGATGTCGTAGGCCTCACTCTGGGTATCGCGAGACGTCAGATTCTGGATAGCGTGGTGGGCCTGGTATAGGGCGGGCCTGATCAGGTCGTTCATGCCGGCATCCAGGATGACGAATTTCTTGTTGCGGTTTTCCTTGATGTAGATGGTGCGGCTGATGAGTGATCCGCACTGGCCGACGATGGAACGTCCCAACTCAAAATGCACTTGCTGATCTTGCTTGAAATTGAGGTGGCGCTTGAACACGTCAAAATACTGCTTGAAATCGGGAATCAGGCACTCGTCGGGGTGGCTGTAGTCTATGCCCAGACCGCCTCCCATGTTGAGTATTGGGAAGTGTATGCCTTGCTGCTCGAACTGGTCCTGAAGTTTGTTGACGGTCTCACACAGCATCACATAGGGTTGCATCGAAGTGATTTGTGAGCCGATGTGGAAATGCAGTCCGCGCAACTCGATATTGGGTAACTCAATGGCTTGTTTAACAGTGTTTTCCAGTTCTTCAAGGGTGATGCCGAACTTGTTCTCGGCAGTGCCTGTTGTAATGTATTTGTGGGTGTGTGCATCGATGTCGGGGTTGACGCGCAGCGCCACGCGTGCTGTGGTGTCCATCTCGCTGGCCAACGCGTTGATGACCTCCAATTCAGGGATCGATTCTACATTGAAACACCCGATATTCTTGTCCAGTCCCAACCTGATTTCCCAATCCGTTTTTCCTACGCCTGAATAGGTCAACTCCTGTGGCTCGAAGCCAGCCTTGACGGCTGCCTGGATTTCGCCTCCACTCACCAGGTCAGCGCCCAAGCCGCTTTGTGCTATCTCGTTGATTATGCGTGGATTGCCGTTGGCTTTGACAGCGTAATGAACCTTGAACGGATAGCCTTCAATCTGACGTTTGATGGCATCGAGCGTCGCATGCAGAATGTCCATGTCATAGTAATAAAATGGTGTGGACACTTGCTGAAGTGAGCCCATTGGAAAATGATGGTCTGTCCTATTGTTGACCATGGTGTTACGTTGATGTTTTGGTTATAAAGTTGGTTGTGAATGATGGCGCAAAGGTATTGAAAATTTTATTAAAAAAGTATTTACAATTCATAAAATATGCAAATTTTCACTTTATTGATATCTTCATCCTCATCTTTCACTGAAACAAGCCAAAAACTACTTTGAGAAAAATTGCCGAAAAAAGCAGTAATTTTGCACTTGTAAATTTCTGACAAATCAAATTAAAGTATTGATTTTCAATGGTGTTGCAGGGTGTTAATAAGTCTGTTAATAAAAAATAACTTTTTGTTTGTAAATTTCGGGGTTTGTATTTGCAAATTATCCAAAAAAAAGCAGTAATTTTGAAGTCCCCAAAAAGTAGGGGTCAGAAGAACACCCAACGGCAAAAGTTTACATCATGCAACCACTTGTGTATCACATACCTGCGCTGCTCCACGAGAGCATCAACGGGCTTGCAATCAAGTCTGATGGCACTTATGTTGACGCCACCTTTGGTGGCGGCGGCCACAGTCGTGCCATTCTTGAACAGCTTGGCGAGAAGGGCCGCCTCATCGGAATGGACCAGGATATGGATGCCTGGCAGAACCGTTTGGAGGACGGCAGGTTTACATTTGCACACGGCAATTTTGCCTACATCAAGAATTTCCTGCGTTACTACGGGGTCGATTCGGTGGATGGCATCCTTGCCGACCTGGGTGTGTCGTTCCATCACTTTGATGCCGTTGACCGAGGGTTCACCTTCCGTGCCGATGCCCCCTTGGACATGCGCATGAACCGTGCTGCCTCGTTCACTGCCCGTGAACTGCTGAACACCTACACTGAGGAACGCCTGGCCGATGTGCTGTATCTCTATGGCGAGTTGCGCCAGTCACGGCGTCTTGCTGCCGCGATTGTCAAGGCTCGTCCCCTGGTGACAACCGGTGAACTCCTGAATGTCGTTCGCCCGTTTATCAAGGCCTCGCAGGAGAAGAAGGAACTGTCGATGCTGTTCCAGGCATTGCGCATCGAGGTCAATGGAGAACTTGATGCCCTGCGCCAACTGTTGGCCCAGTCGCTTGAGGTGCTCAAACCGGGAGGCCGCCTTGCCATCATCACTTACCACTCGCTGGAGGACCGCTTGGTCAAGAACTTCATGCGCAGCGGCAATGTCGAGGGACGGCAGGAAAAGGACTTCTATGGCCGCGTCAACACGCCGTGGCGTGTGATTACCAGCAAGGTCATTGTCCCCGATGCTGATGAGGTGTCGCGCAACCCACGCTCCCGCAGTGCCAAGCTGCGCGTCGCCGAGTTGCTGCCAGCCTCGGCCAATTCACACGATTAAACATCGCTATAACTACACAACAAAACTGTTTACGCAAACAACCAACCACTATGAGTGAGAAAAAAAATAACGCTTCGACAACGGGAAAGAAGGCTGGAAAAGTCATCATCCAGGGCCGCATCTTCTCGCTTGAGTTCTTCAAGCGCAACTGGGTCTATGTCGTCTTTGTCATGGCGATGGCACTCGCCTATATCGGCAACAAGTTCGCATGCCAGAGCAGCATGGAGGAACTGTTGCAGTTGCAGAAGACCGACCTTGTCAATGCCCAGACCGACCTCGTCAGCTCCAGCGCCAAGTACAACTCGATGATACGCGAGAGTGAGATGGTCAAGCTCATCAACGAACGTCATTTGGGCCTGACTGCGCCGCTCGACCCTCCCTATGAGTTGAAATCCAAGTGAAACTAGTTACCCCATCAAAAAAGTTTTGAAAAATGACAAAGACAAAACAGAACAATAAAAGACACATCCTGTGGCGCTATGCACTGGTAGTGGGCATGATGCTCTTGTTCTCATTCTGGATCATCTGGAATATGTTCAAGCTCACCGTTGTGCAGGCTCCATTGTGGAACAAGAAGGCCCACACGGTGCTTGACAGCACGATCTACACGCCGCCCGAGCGTGGCAGACTGCTCGCCGACAACGGCACCGAGTTGGCCGCCAACCTGGAATTCTATGTGGCGCGCATCGACTGGCTGGCCGACGGTATCGTGGATGATACCCTGAAGAAATACATCGGCCCTTTGTGCGACAGCCTGGCAGCCTTTGACCCCTCGTTGACGGCTGCGCAGTGGCGTACCAAGCTGATGACTGACCGTAAGGCCATCCTGGATGCGGCGCGTCCCAAGGACAAGAGCCAGAAGCCTCGCCGCAACCACGCCTACCGCCTCTTCCCGCAGATGCTCACCCACAGGGAGTATAAGCGTTTGCGCAGTTTCCCGTTCTTTAGGAAGCCGATCAACGAGTCGGGCTTCTACAGCGAGAAAATACCACGCCGCACCAAGCCCTACGGTTCCATGGCGGCACGCAGTATCGGCAACTTGGACAGCACCCGCTCCCATGGCATCTCTGGCCTGGAGCGTGCACTTGACACCTTGCTGTACGGCAAACCTGGCATCGCCCACTACCTGCAGTTGACCAATGCCATCGCGCCGGTCGAGATTGTTCCCGCCGTCAAGGGGTATGACATCACGACGACCATCAACGTCCAGTTGCAGGACATCGTCGAGCATGAGCTCAACGCCATGTGCGTCGAGACGGGCGCCGAGTGGGGCACTTGTGTACTCATGGAAGTGGCGACCGGTGATATCAAGGCGATCAGTAACCTGAAGCGCAGCGAAGACAATCCCGATGAGTATGTCGAGGGTATCAACTATGCCGTGCTGGGTTATGAGCCTGGCTCGGTAGTCAAGACCATCTCGATGATGGTAGCGCTCGAGGACGGAATTGTCACCGACATTGAGAAACCGTGGCAGACGGGTTCCTCGTGGGCCTACGCTGGAGGTAACCCCATTACCGACTCCCATGGTGGTGCCACCAGGACTGCCCGCCAGATTATTGAGACCTCGTCCAATATCGGTATGGCGAAGATCATCACCCAGAAGTATGGCGCTAATCCCCCGGGCTTCAAGGCCCGCCTGGAGCAGATGGGCTTCTTTGAGCCGTTCCATCTGGGTATTGCCGGTGAGGAGACTCCCCAGTTCAGCAAGGCTGACGTCAAGGACGGTGGCCGCGTTGTGCTCTCCCGTCAGGCCTACGGTTACGGTACCCGCATCCCGCCATTGTGCACCCTGGCGATGTACAACGCCATTGCCAACGATGGCAAGTATGTGCGTCCGCGTCTGTTCAAGAAGCTTTCCCGTGCGGGTGAACCTGACTCCATCATCCCGGTAACCTATATCCGCAAGCAGGTGTGCTCGCCCGAGAATGCCCGCAAACTGCGCTTGATGTTGCACGACGTGGTGTGGGGCTCCCACGGTACGGCACGCCACTGGGTGCAGGACTCCATGGTGGAAATTGCCGGCAAGACGGGTACGGCCTTTGAGGTTATCAATGGTAAGTACGGAGCCAGGAAACGTCTCGCCTTCTGTGGCTTCTTCCCCTATGAGAAGCCCAAGTATTCCTGCATCGTGTTGATGCTCGGTGCCGACCGTGGTGCCGGAGCCAGCAGTGGCATGGTGCTGAAGAACATCGCACGCAAGATGTATGCCCATGGCTTGCTCGGCTCGGCTCCCGACTATGCCTCCGTCAAGACTAAGAAGAACGCTAAGACTGAAGAGGTCAAGACGCATCCCACGCTGTATGCCTCGTTAAACGATAAAAAGTACAAACGCGTGCAGCATGACCTCGGGTTGAAAGACACTCACCGCTATGCCCGCCCCGAGAAGGTGACCTCTGGCGTTCCCAAGGTCATCGGTCTTGACATCCGCGATGCCATCCGTTTGCTGGAAGGCGCAGGACTCAAGGTGAACTTTACCGGCTCGGGTATGGTTGTTGCCCAGAGTCTCTCCCCGGGCTCCCATTTTACCCGTGGTGAACGTATCAACCTCAGATTAAAGAACTCGTAAATCACTAATAAAAATCATGAAAATATTATCACAGTTACTTGCCGCCATTAAGCCACTTCAAGTGGTGGGCGACACCAATAAAGAGATTACTGATGTCATCAACGACTCTCGTCAGGCCCGTGAAGGCGTGATGTTTATCGCTGTCAAGGGCGTTGCCGTCGATTCCCATCGCTTCATCGGCGATGTGATTGCTGCCGGTGCCCGCGCCATCGTGTGCGAAGTCCTGCCCGAGCAGTTGAATGGTGATGTCACCTACATACAGGTAGAAAGCAGCTTCAAGGCTTTGTCGCAACTTGCCGACGAATGGTTTGACCACCCGTCACGCCATCTGAAACTCGTGGGTGTCACGGGCACTAACGGCAAGACGACGACCGCAACTCTGCTCTATGAGATGACCCGTCTGATGGGCTACAAGGCCGGACTGTTGTCCACGGTAAAGAATATTATCGACACGACCGAGGAGGAAGCCAAGCAGACTACCCCCGACCACTTGACCCTCAACCGACTGCTGCACGAGATGGTGCAGGCGGGATGTGAGTATGCCTTCATGGAGGTGAGCTCCCATGCCTGTGTTCAGGGCCGCATCGAGGGCATCAACTTTGCCGGCGGCATCTTCACTAACCTGACTCGCGACCATCTGGACTTCCACAAGACGGTAGATAACTACATTGCCGCCAAGAAGATGTTCTTTGACGCCTTGCCAGCCGATGCGTTTGCTCTGGTCAATGCCGATGACAAGGTGGGCGAAGTCATGCTCCAGAACACCCGCGCCGGCAAGTACCGCTACTCATTGCGTTCGATGGCCGATTACAAGGGCCGCATCGTTGAGTCGCGTCTTGACGGTACCACCCTGGAGCTGAATGGCAACCAGGTGGAAGTTATGTTTACCGGTCGCTTCAATGCCTACAACCTGCTGTCGGTCTATGGCGCGTCATTGCTGCTGGGTTTTGATCCTCAGGAGGTGCTGGTAAAGATGAGCCTGCTGGTGCCCGTAGCCGGTCGTTTCCAGACCCTGCGCTCACCGCGTGGCTATACCGCGATTGTCGATTATGCCCACACGCCCGATGCCCTGGTTAATGTGCTTGACACCATCCGCGAGGTGGTGGGTACCGGTGGACACATCATCACCGTGTGCGGCTGTGGCGGTGACCGCGACTCCGGCAAGCGTCCCATCATGGCACGTGAGGCAGCCGTGCGCAGTGACCGTGTCATCCTCACCAGCGACAATCCCCGCACCGAGGATCCCGAGATGATCCTGCGCGATATGGAGGTTGGCCTGCCTGATGAGGCACGTCCCCGCACGCTGACTATCACCGATCGTCGCCAGGCCATCCGTACCGCATGCCAGCTGGCTCAGGCAGGTGACGTGGTGCTCGTGGCAGGTAAGGGCCATGAGAACTATCAGGAAATCCAAGGTGTGAAACACCACTTTGACGACCGCGAACAGGTGGAAGCCGTGTTTGCCGATGAAACCGTTTGATTATCAACCACATTCAAAGCATAAAAGATATGTTATATCATCTTTTCCATTTCCTGCAACAGTATCACGTTCCCGGAGCGCGACTGTTTGAGTACATCACTTTCAGGTCAGGCTTTGCCTTCATCCTGTCACTGTTTATCGGCATCGTCATCGGTCGCCGCATCATCTTCAAACTCAAGGAGCGCCAGATGTGTGACAAGGAGCGCGAGGAGAAGCTGGGTGGCAATTCAGCCAAGCAGGGAACCCCCACGATGGGTGGTATCATCATTATCATCTCGATTTTGGTGCCCTGTCTGTTGTTGGGAAAACTCAACAACGTTTACATGTTGCTCATGATTGTCTCGACCCTGTGGTGCGCCGCACTGGGTTTTGCCGATGACTACATCAAGGTCTTCCATCACGACAAGCGAGGCTTGAAGGGCAAGTTCAAGATTGTAGGCCAGGTCGGCTTGGGTGTCATTGTGGGCCTGACGATGTACCTCAGTCCTGCTATCGTGATGAACGAGAACGTGCAGGTAACGAGCCGTACCGAGACCCCTGAACTGGTGGAAATCCATAAGTCCCAGGCGGTGAAAGCCACCAAGACCACTTTGCCCTTTGTCAAAAACCACAACTTTGACTACGCCTACTTCACGGGGTGGATGGGCAAGTACAAACAACTGGGCGGCTGGATCCTGTTCATCCTCGTCACCATCTTTGTCATCACGGCAGTGAGCAACGGTGCCAACCTGACCGACGGTGTTGATGGCCTGGCGACAGGTACCTCGGCAATTATCGGCGTTGCCCTAGCCATCATGTGCTATCTGGGTGGCAACGTCATCTATTCATCCTACCTGAATATCATGTACATCCCGGATAGCAGTGAACTGGTAGTGTATGCCGCGGCGTTCATTGGGGCGACCATCGGCTTCTTGTGGTACAATTCCTATCCTGCCCAGGTGTTTATGGGTGATACGGGCAGCCTGTGCCTGGGCGGCATCATCGCGGTGTTTGCCGTGCTCATCCGCAAGGAGTGGCTCATCCCCGTGCTGTGTGGCATTTTCCTCATCGAGGAGCTGTCTGTCATTATGCAGGTGTGGTATGTGAAGCGTCACAAGGGCAAGAATATGCGCCTGTTCAAGATGACGCCGTTGCACCATCACTTCACGGCCGATCCCGCCAAACTCACGTGGGACTACAAGATCAAGACGCCTGACCATCGCATTCCCGAGGCTAAAATCGTGATGCGCTTTTTCCTGGTGAGCATCCTGCTGGCCGCATTGACGTTTGTGACGTTAAAGATCAGATAACCAAACAAATTAACTTGTAAAGATAGAAGTTATGACTAAACGATTAGTAGTATTGGGCGGTGGCGAGAGCGGCGCTGGTGCAGCGGTTCTTGCCAAGGTCAAGGGTATGGAGGTGTGGCTGAGTGATGCCGGTAACATCTCACAGACCTATAAGGACCTGCTCAACCAGTATAAAGTTGATTGGGAAGAGGGTGGACACACCCCCGAGAAGATTCTTAATGCCGATGAGATTGTTAAGAGCCCCGGTATTCCCGATAACGCACCCATGGTGGCACAAGCCATCGAGCGTGGTATCCCCATCGTGAGCGAGATTGAGTTTGCCAGCCGCTATACCGATGCCAAGATGGTGTGCATCACGGGTAGCAACGGCAAGACGACAACCACCAAGCTCACCTACCATATCTTCAAGAAAGCTGGTCTGAATGTGGGTTTGGCTGGCAATGTGGGTCGTAGCCTGGCGCTCCAGGTCGCTACCGAGCATCACGACGTGTATGTGATTGAGTTGAGCAGTTTCCAGCTCGACAACATGTATGAGTTCAAGGCCAATGTGGCAGTGCTGCTCAATATCACGCCCGACCATCTAGACCGATATGACTACAAGATGGAGAACTATGCCGCTGCCAAGTTCCGCATCACGCGCAACCAGACCGACGAGGACTCCTTCATCTTCTGGAAGAACGACCCCATCATTGCCGAGCAGTTGCGTCACCATCATCTTGAGTCCCGCCTGTTGAGCTTTACTGCCGATGATGACAACCGCAATGCAGCGTGGCTGCATGAGGGAACGGTCCACTTTGACGTGGACGGTGACTGCTGGGATATCCCCCGCGAACAGTTGTCGCTCAAGGGACTGCACAACGTCTATAACACGATGGCTGCTGGCTTGTCGGCACAGGTGTTCGATATCCGCAAGGATGTCATCCGTGAGGCTCTTGCCGACTTTGAGGCGGTGCCCCATCGCCTGGAGTATGTCGATACGGTCGCCGGTGTGCGTTATATCAACGACAGCAAGGCCACCAACGTGGATGCCTGCTGGTATGCGCTGGAGAGCGTCAATGAGCCCTGTGTGCTCATTCTGGGCGGTATTGACAAGGGCAATGACTATAGCCAGATTGAGCCGCTGGTGAAGCAGAAGGTGACGGCTATCGTGTGCTTGGGTCTTGACAACGCCAAGCTGCATGCCTTCTTTGACGGCAAGGTGCCCGTTGTGACCGATGCTACGAGCATGACCGAGTGCATGGATAAGTGCCGTGCTCTGGCTCACGCCGGCCACACTGTACTGCTGTCCCCGTGCTGTGCCAGCTTTGACCTGTTCAATGGCATGGCCGACCGTGGCAACCAGTTCAAGGAGTGCGTCAAGAAATTTAAAGCCGAAGAATAATCCCCCCATAAACGCTTGTTTTACTCATGTCTCAAGATTTAAAGCCGAATAGGTATAACGAGATTTCCAGAAAGTATGGAGACCCCTGGATATGGGGCATCTTCATCATGCTGGTCATTATCTCGATTATTGAAAGTTACAGCGCTTCAAGCCGTGAAGTGGCCAAGGTCGGCTTGTATGCCCCATTAATCAAGCAATGTGCTTTCCTAGGAGTAGGTGCGCTGATTGTAATCGGTTTGCTGCGTGTGAACTACAACAACGCCATGTTCCTCTATATTGCGGTGCCGATATTGGCACTATTCACCGTGTTCAGCCTCGTGTATGTGATGAAATTTGGTGATTTGATCAACGGTGCACGCCGTTCTATGACCATTATCCGAGGGCTACCGTCCATACAACCGTCAGAGTTCGCCAAACTCTCTATTGTCACGCTGTTGTCCTATATCTTCGCCAAATCCCAGAAGAACCGAGACATCTCGATCAAGGGTCTGGTTTGGGCAGCAGTGGTAGTGGCTGTCTATGGCGGATTGATGTTTAAAAGTGGTCTGACCAATGCGTTGCTGCTGGTTGCCATCAGTGGCTCAATGCTGCTCATCGGTGGTGCCAGGGCCAAGAAGATTGTCCTGATCATGGTCTTCTTTGGATTCATGGGCGGAGCGTTCTTTATCATCAAGAGCCATAATGACGATAAAGAACGGCTGGTAGCCGAGACGCAAGCCTCCATGCCAGGAGCCGACAAGGAAGAGGTCGAGGAAATGGTGGCCAAGGCCGAGGCCAAAGGTGATGTAGACCGCGGAGGCATGCGTATGGAACGCATCAGGAAATGGTGGAACAGCGATTCGCTTGTCTATAAGGACATCACAGCCGAGAACCAGCAGGAGATGTTTTCCCGCATGGCTCAGGCCAATGGTGGCTTGTTTGGCGTCGGCGTGGGCCGCTCGCGTGAGTGCAGCCGTTTGCCGTTGGCCTTCAGTGACTATATCTTCTCGATCATCGTCGAGGAGACAGGATTCTTTGGCGGATTGTTTGTGCTGATACTCTACCTATCCTTGCTGGGCCGGGCAGCGATGATTGTGCGGCGCAGCAAGCGCGTGCTACCTTCGCTCCTGGTCATCGGAATGGCGTCATTCATCACCTTCCAAGCGCTGTTCCATATCGCCATCAATGTGGGTGTGTTCCCGGTTTCGGGTCAGCCCTTGCCCCTCATCTCGATGGGTGGCTCGTCGATGATGGTAATCTGTGTCGCTTTTGGCGTGATGTTGAGTGTTAGCCGCACCATCGCCAATCAAGGAAATAAGAAAAACAAGGCTGAAGAGACCCCGGTTATCGAGGGCCTTGATGCCGAGAACCCAACCGAAATACCTCCTAAAAATGTCTGGAAATAAGAAACAACTGAATGTGCTCGTCAGTGGAGGCGGTACGGGAGGACATATCTTCCCGGCCCTGTCCATTGCCAACGAGTTGCGTCGCCGTCATCCCGAGTCCAATATCCTGTTTGTGGGTGCCGAGGGACGCATGGAAATGGAAAAAGTGCCCGCTGCGGGCTATAATATCGTCGGATTGCCCGTGAGTGGCTTTGACCGCAAGAACCTGTTGCGCAATTTCAAGGTTCTCGCCCGTCTGTTCAAGAGCATGAAACTGGCGCGTAAGGTCCTCAAGGATTTCCAACCCGCCATTGCCATCGGAGTGGGCGGTTATGCCAGCGGCCCCATGCTCAAGGAAGCACAGAAACAGGGCATTCCCACCTTGCTGCAGGAGCAGAACTCCTATGCCGGTGTGACCAATAAACTGCTGGCAGCCAAGGCTGACTGCATCTGTGTCGCCTATGAGGGCATGGAACGCTTTTTCCCCAAGGAGAAGATTGTGCTCACCGGAAATCCCGTTAGGCGCAACCTCCTGGAGTGTGGCGCGACACCCGAGCAGGCTCGTCAGGCCATGGGCGTTGACCCCAACAAGAAGACAGTGCTCATCATCGGTGGCAGCTTGGGTGCCCGCACCATCAATAATGCTATCATCGACGGCTTGAAGAAGATAGGTGAGGCCGATGGCGTTCAGGTCATCTGGCAGACAGGCAAATTTTATGACCAGCAATGCCGTGAGGCCTTGGGCGCCTCGGGCGTGGCAAACGTGATACAGATGCCGTTTATCAGCAATATGGATATGGCCTATCGTGCAGCAGACCTTGTCGTGTCGCGCGCCGGTGCCAGCTCCATCTCCGAGCTGCAATTGCTGGGCAAGGCGGCCATCCTGGTGCCCTCGCCAAATGTTGCCGAGGACCATCAGACCAAGAATGCGCTTGCCCTGGTCAATCGCGATGCCGCTATGATGGTGAGCGATGCCGATGCCATGGCCAACCTGGTGGACACGATGCTCGCTACCGCTGTCGACAGTGCACGTCTCGAGAGCTTGGGCACCAATGTGTCCAAGATGGCTCTGAGGGATGCTGCCGAGCATATTGTCGACGAGGTGGAGAAAATCATTGGGCGATAGAAATTGCCGATAACGTGGTTCTTTAATAAATTAGAATAGGAAAGAAAAATGAAAGAGTTTGATTCACTATATTTTGTAGGAGCCGGTGGCATCGGAATGGCTGCCCTGGAGCGCTATTTCCTGGCTCAGGGAAAGCGTGTGGCAGGCTATGACCGCACCCCCAGCGACTTGACAAATGCTTTACAACAGGAGGGCGTA
This sequence comes from uncultured Prevotellaceae bacterium, assembly GCA_900318205.1. Taxonomy (GTDB): domain Bacteria; phylum Bacteroidota; class Bacteroidia; order Bacteroidales; family Muribaculaceae; genus Sodaliphilus. Next base: position 59,536 of record ONJS01000021.1, read on the forward strand.
CATATTGACTTTGACGAGGATCCCGCCCTCATCCCCGACTACTGCCGCGACCCCGAGCGCACGCTGGTGGTCTATACACCCGCCGTGCCTGCTACCCATCAGGGCTTGACCTACTTCCGTGAACATGGTTTTGAGGTGCTCAAGCGTGCCGCCTTGCTGGGCGTCGTGACGGCTCACAGCAAGGGCCTGTGTTTTGCAGGTACCCACGGCAAGACCACGACATCGAGCATGGCAGCCCATATCCTGCACAGTTCGGGTATCGGGTGCAATGCCTTCTTGGGTGGTGTGCTGCGTAATTACGACAGCAATTTCCTGCTCTCGGCAACCAGTCCTTATTCGGTCATCGAGGCCGATGAGTTTGACCGTTCTTTCCATCACCTGCATCCGCACATCGCAGTAGTGACATCAACCGACCCCGACCATCTTGACATCTATGGAACTCCCGAGGCTTATCTGGAGAGCTTTGCCCATTTCACCGAGCTCATCCAGCCGGGTGGCGCTCTCATTGTCCACACGGGACTGGCTTTGAAGCCTCGTGTAGGCGAGGAGGTTAAGACCTACACTTATAGTCGCGATGACGGTGATTTCCACGCCGAGCACATCCGCAAGGGCGAGGGTGAAATCACCTTTGACCTGGTGACGCCGTGGGAAACCATCAGCGACATCAGTCTGGGTGTCCCTGTCGATATCAATATCGAGAACGGTATCGCGGCTATGGCTGCATGCCGCCTGGTTAATGTGCCTGCCGACGCGATGCGTCAGGCCATGGCGACGTTCCAGGGACCCAAGCGCCGCTTTGAGTTCTGGATCAAGGAGCCGGGCAGCCAGGGTAGGGTGATGATTGATGACTATGCCCACCATCCCGGAGAGTTGCGGGCAAGCATCTCGTCGGTGCGCGACTTGTACCCCGGTCGCCGCTTGACGGTGATTTTCCAGCCTCACCTGTACACCCGCACTCGTGACTTTGCCCCCGAGTTTGCTGCAGCACTGTCCTTGGCCGACGAGGTCATCATGCTGCCCATCTACCCCGCCCGTGAGGAACCCATACCTGGAGTAACAAGTGAAATGGTGCTTGAACAGGTCACAAGCACAAAAAAAATCATTTACTCCAAAGAAAATTTGATTAGGTCAATAAAATTGAGTAATTTTGACGTTTTATTGACAGCGGGTGCCGGCGATATCGCCAATCTGCTGCCACAAATATGCGTTGAATACAAGAAGCAAAAGCGTTGAAGCGACTGATACAAAATAGTATACTCCTGGTGATGGCGATAGCGCTCATCGCTGGAATTCTGTGGGCTCGTTACAAGTCCCAGGGTGAGGTGTGTGAATCGGTCGCTGTGGAGGTGATCAATGCCGACAGCACGTCGTTTGTCACGCCCGAAGGTGTCCTCAGCGATCTTGAGCATCAAGGTCTGAAGTTTGTGGGCAAGCGCATGGCTGATATCCAAGCGTCGGACGTTGAGGAGATTCTCGGGAACTCACCCTATCTTGAGTTTGCCGACATCGTGAAGTGTCAAGACGGTCGCCTGCTGATCAGGGTGAGCCAGCTCTTGCCGGTGTTGCGTGTCTTTGACGGTGAGAACTCCTATTATGTGAACCGTGCGGGCAAACGCATGGATGCATCGGTTTATTACCATACCGATGTTCCTGTAGTCCAGGGACACTTCACCAAGCAATATCCGCCTACAAAGCTGTTGCCTCTCATCGACTATGTGGAGTCCGACTCCTTGTTGCGTTCGTTGGTGACCATGTATTGCGTTCGTGACAGCAACAATGTCATTCTTGTGCCTCAGATTAGTGGCCATGTGGTGAATATCGGCAATGCATCGGGATTTGAGAACAAGTTTGCCAAGCTCTTGCTGTTCTATCGCGAGGTGATGCCCAAGCGAGGCTGGAACACGTTTGACACCATCTCGGTGAAGTGGGACCATCAGATCGTGGCAACGCGTCGCATCAAAGCTGTGGTGCCGACCATTGAGTATGACCCCGAGGATGACGAGCAGGCTCCCGACATCAATACAATGGACATGACCCTGCCGCCAAAGGCCTCAAACGAGGGCGACAATGCTGCCAAGAAGGGTGACGATGCTACAGCATCAACCGACAACAGCAAGCAGGCTAAGTCAGACAAGGATAAGAAAAAAGGGTAATTAACAGTTTGAAAATAAAAAAGAAATAAAACCAAAATTAAAATATACTTATCATTTTTATGGAACAGAACCAATATATCGTAGCACTTGAAATCGGAAGCTCTAAAATCGTTGGAGCGATTGCCGAGAAGACTTCGGCTGGATACTTGAGCGTCAGGCACCTGCAGGAGGAACGACACCTGAACAGCGTGCGATATGGCATTGTACAGAATGTGGAGAACATCAAGAGTAGCATCAACCGCATTCTTAGGAACCTCGAAGGCATGATTGACGGGCGTGTGACTCAGGTTTATCTGGGCGTCAGCGGCAGGTCGCTGCACAGCATCGTCAGCGAAGTGAACCGTAGCGTCGGCTCTACCGAGGCCATCACCCGAGAACTCATTGATCGCATTATCAAGGATGCCACCAGTACCCCTATACGCAACTATGACACGGTCGATATCGTACCCCGTGCCTATTATGTGGACAAGGTAGAGACCCCTAACCCCGTAGGCCAGTTTGGCTCGTCCATAAAAATTAAGGTCAACCTGATTGTGGCAAAGCCGTCTCTCAAGTTGAACCTCAACCGTCTGATGACATTTGGCATTCCTGCCAAGGATTATATCGTTACGCCGCTGGCAGTAGCCGACCAGATTCTGAATGAAAGTGACCGTGAGCTGGGTTGCATGCTTGTTGACATGGGTGCCGAGACAACGACCGTGTCCATCTATAAGAACAAGGCTTTGATTTACCTTAACACGCTGCCGCTGGGCGGACGCAACCTCACTCGCGACGTGATGATTGGCACCCAGGCTGTAGAGGAAACTGCCGAGAATGTCAAGAAGAATATCAACAATCCGTTGGATCCCCCCAATGCCGACAATGTGACCATCGAGGGCGTGAATGCACGTGAGGCCGCCAACTACATCAGCGCTCGCACTGGCGAAATCATCGCCAACGTCAACCAGCAGTTGGCCGATGCCGGCGTCTCCTCCGATGAGATTAAGAGTATTGTGCTCATTGGTGGCTGCGCTCACTTGAACGGCTTGAAGCAGAAACTTGAGGATACCATCAAGATTAGGGTGCGTTTGGGTCAGAACCCGCCGACGCTCAATATTCTCAACAGTGATATCAACCGTATGGAGTACATTGAGGTCTTCTCGCTGCTGGCAGCTGCTGCCGAGCGCATCGGTGAAGGTGAGACCTGTGTGGAACTCAGCACTTCGAATATCGGTCCCGGAATCGAGAAAAGGAATACTGATCCTGTTCCCGAGGAGCCTATACAAGTCGAGAAGCCTGGCAAGAAAAAAACCAAGCCTTCTGGCGGTGGCAAGTGGAAAACATGGAAGGACCGCCTTGTTGGTCTGATTTCCGAAGACGATGATGCTGATGACGAGCAGTAATTTTTTCCCAATCACTAAAATAATATCAATCACAATATGGAAGAGAATAATATTCAGTTTGGTGGAGAGCCTATGACCCCAGGAGCTGGCCACGATATCCTGTCCACTTTGGACCAGAACTCAGGTTTCCAGGACAAGAACAAACCGATGACTATCATCAAGGTGATGGGTGTCGGCGGTGGCGGTAACAATGCCATCAACCACATGTATATGCAGAATATTGAGGGCGTTTCGTTTGTAGTCCTCAATACCGATAGGCAACAACTCAACGAGTCGCCGGTGCCTAACCGCGTCTTGTTGGGACCGAATACGACCCATGGCCTCGGTGCAGGCAACATCCCTGAGACGGCACGCCGTGCTGCTGAGGAGAGCGAGGCCGAGATTGCCGCCCTCTTTGATGATGACACCAAGATGGTGTTCATCACCGCTGGTATGGGTGGCGGTACCGGTACAGGTGCTGCGCCCGTTGTGGCACGCATCGCCCATGAGAAAGGCGTCCTTACCATCGGTATCGTGACGATTCCTTTCCTCTTTGAGGGACCGCGCAAAATTCTTAAGGCACTCGACGGTGCCGACGAGATGGGCAAGTATGTTGATGCCCTGCTCATCATCAACAACCAGCGTCTGACCGAGATCTACAAGGATCTGGACTTCACTAACGCTTTCGGTAAGGCCGATGATACCTTGACCATCGCTGCCCGCAGCATCAGTGACCTGATTACGGTCAAGGGTAAGATCAACCTGGACTTCAACGATGTGAACACAACCCTGCGCAATGGTGGTCCTGCCATCATCAGCTCGGGTTACGGTACGGGCGAACGCCGTGTGACCAAGGCCATCAGCAATGCCCTCGAGTCTCCGTTGCTCAAGAACCGTGACGTTTATGGCTCCCGTAAGATCTTGATGAACTTCTACTATAATCCTGAAAGTGAATCTCCGCTGTTGATGGAGGAGATGAACGAGATTCAGGAGTTCATGGCCAACTTTGACCAGGAGGTCGATGTGATCTGGGGTATGGCATTTGATAACACGCTTGCCGATCAGATCAAGGTGACTGTGCTTGCTTCGGGTTTCAGCGTGTCATTGGACAAGGAGGCACCCGTTTCGTCGGTTTCATCCACCAGGCGCGAGCCTGTTGCCGCTGAGCCCAAGATGAGTGATGCCGATCGTCTCAAGGACGAGTATGGCGACAAGGCCATCAGTGAACTCACGCTCAATCAGCTGCGTGCACGCTACTATGTGTTCACCCCCGATCAGTATGACGATGATGATGTCATCGACATGATTGAGAAGACGCCGACCTACAAGCGTAAGTCCGATTTCCGTAACCAGATCAAGGAACGCCAGCAGGCTGCCGAGAGCCAGGAGAAACCCGTCGAGGTGCCCAAGAGCAACAGGCGCACCGTTAGTGGTGATTCCCAGACGATTGACTTCGGTGAATAACTAAGCGATTGGGAGGTTTTTGCTATGAGTATTTTTGAACAAGTCAACAATGGCATCAAGGAGGCCATGAAGGCTCATGACAAGGGTAGGCTTGAGGCTCTCAGGGGCATCAAGGCCGAATTCCTGATCATCAAGACCGCGCCAGGCAATAATGGCGAGGTGAGCGACGAGAATGCCTTGAAAGTGCTCGTGCGTATGGCCAAACAGCGCAAAGAAAGTGCTCAGATTTACATCGACCAGAACCGTCAGGATCTAGCCGATGTGGAGCTGTTGCAGGCATCGGTCATCGAGGAATTCCTGCCCAAGCAGATGACTGACGAGGAACTCACGGCACACATTACCGCCATCATCAGCCAGGTGGGAGCCACCAGCATGAAGGATATGGGTAAGGTGATGGGCATTGCCACCAAGCAGCTTGCCGGGCGTGCCGAGGGCCGTGCCGTCAGCGCCAAGGTAAAAGAACTCCTGTCAACCAATAACTGAAAAAACGAAAAACAAGGGATATAGAAATCAGAAACTGAAAAATGCTGACATTACAATTGATTAACCAGGATCCTGAGGATGTGATTCGCCGTCTTGCTATCAAGCAGTTCGACGCTCATGAGCCTATCATGCGCATCGTGGAACTGGACAAGCAGCGCCGTGCACTGCAGAAACAACGCGACGACAACGCCGCTGTGCTCAATAAAATGGCTGCCCAGATCGGTGCCCTCATGAAGCAGGGTAACCGTGACGAGGCCGAGAACGTCAAGTCTCAGGTGGCTGCTCTCAAGACCGCCAACAAGGAGATTGACGATAACCTCACTGACGCTCAGGACGAGATCAACCAGATTCTCTTGAGCATACCCAATGTCCCCTACAGTGGCGTGCCTGAGGGCCGCACAGCCGAGGACAATATTGTCGAGAAGACCGGTGGCAAGATGCCCGAGCTACCCGAGGATGCTCTGCCTCACTGGGATCTGGCCAAGAAGTATAACCTGATTGACTTTGACCTGGGCGTCAAGATCACGGGTGCCGGATTCCCTGTCTATGTGGGCAAGGGAGCACGCTTGCAGCGCGCCCTCATCCAGTTCTTCCTTGACGAGGCTGGCAAGGCTGGCTATCTTGAAATTGAGCCGCCTCTCGTAGTCAACGAGGCTTCTGGTCTGGGCACGGGACAGCTGCCTGACAAGGAGGGTCAGATGTACCACTGCCAGGTGGACAACTTCTACCTCATCCCCACTGCCGAGGTGCCTGTGACCAACATGTATCGTGACGTGATCATCCCGCAGGAGGAACTGCCCAAGAAGAATTGTGCCTACTCGGCATGCTTCCGCCGCGAGGCCGGTTCCTATGGCAAGGACGTGCGTGGCTTGAACCGCCTGCACCAGTTCGACAAGGTCGAGATCGTGCGCATCGAGAAGCCCGAGAACTCCTATGCCGCTCTTGAGGAGATGAAGGACCACGTTCAGGGTCTGCTCGAGAAGCTGGAACTGCCGTGGCACATCCTGCGCCTGTGCGGTGGTGACATGAGCTTCACCAGTGCCATTACCTTCGACTTTGAGGTATGGTCGGCAGCCCAGCAGCGTTGGCTTGAGGTGAGCAGCGTCTCCAACTTCGAGACCTATCAGGCCAACCGCCTTAAGTGCCGCTACCGTGGCGATGACAAGAAGACCCACCTGTGCCATACCCTCAATGGTTCGGCACTTGCCCTGCCGCGCATCGTGGCCGCTCTGCTCGAGAACAACCAGACGCCCGAGGGCATCCGTATTCCCGCCGCCCTGCAGCGTTACACGGGCTTCGACATCATCGACTAATAAGATACAGGCTTTAGGCTTTAGGTAATAGGCTTTAGGAGAATTCAACACTTGAAGCCTAGCACCTAAAGCCTAATACGTATCGCTTGATTCCTAACATGAAACGACTTGCCTGGCTCGACTACATGAAGTTCATCGCGATGTTTCTCGTGGTGATCTATCACACGCCCCCACGCTATGACACTGCTCATGAGGTGGCCCTGTTCAACATGGGAGCGCCCGTGTTCTTTTTTGCAGCGGGCTATTTGTTCAATATCGCCAGGCAGAAGGATTTCTTTACTTTTTTGAGGCATCGAGCGCGTCAGATACTGGTGCCTTACACCACCTTTTTTATCATTTTCTACGCACTGTGGCTTGTCGTCGGTCGCCGCATGGCAGGTCCCGAGGAGATGGCGATTGGCACACTCACTCCTGTGTGGCAATTTATTCAGGGAACACCCGATGTCGTGCTAGGTCCCTTCTGGTTCCTTGCAGCCCTGTTCACCATGCAGGTGATTTATTATCCGATAAGAAAATACCTGAGCGGCTACTGGCCACTGGTGGCGGCATTGTTGTTGAGCCTCTCCCTCTTCATCTTGCCTGATGTGCCTTGTTTCCGATACTGGAATCTAGACCGCGCTTTGCTTTACATGCCGCTATACGCCCTGGGCAACTGTTGTCACCCGCTGGTGGACAAATTTGATTTCTCGTCGGTAGGCCGTTCCTTATTATGGCTATTGCTGGCCGTGGTGGGATTGGGGTTTCTTATTGTCGCTCCGCTGACGATTGACCGCGCTGTGGCTTATGTCCTCGCTCCCGAGGCAGTCATCCTCGTACTACCGTTATATACCGCCATCTGCAAGTGGCTCGAACAACTTAATGTGGGCTCAAGCATCGCACGTAATGTCGCCATCACTGGTATCACCTACCTTGCGCTGCAAAACTATCTCATCGGCGTCATCAAGATGTTGGTGACTAAGTTCACTGGCCCCGAAATGTTCGACGACAACATCCTGATGAAGGTATTCATAGCCATCGTGGTGATGATTATCCTCTATCCCATGGCCCTGTTCATTGACCGCTACCTCCCTTGGCTCCTCGGCAAGTCTCGAAAGGCCTAAACGACCATTCGAACGACCAAAATTAAAACTTAAGCAACTTTTTCTTACAACACCCACGAATGGCTCATAAATAAAACCATTCGTAGGTAATTCGTATTCGTGTTTTTAAAATAGTGGTGGATGAAATAATCTAAGTTGTCAGTGTTGTGTAATAGTCGTCATAGTTGTCTGATAAAAAGTAGCACGCGACAAAGCAAATTATTGGGAGCGATTGTGCTCAACTTGCACAATTTTCACTACCTTTGCAGTTTGTAACGATAGAACGAAAAAGATATAAAGACAATGAATGTACTTGAATTAAGCGAACAAGAGATTATCCGCCGCAATAGTTTGGAGCAGCTCAAGGCGATGGGCATCAACCCCTATCCCGCCGACGAGTATGTGGTGAATGCCTATAGCGATGACATCATTGCCAACTTCAGGGATGATGCTGAGCCGCGTCAGGTGAGCATCGCTGGCCGAATGATGAACCGCCGCATCATGGGCAAAGCCTCGTTCTTTGAACTGCAGGATTCACGAGGCCGCGTGCAGGTTTATGTGAGCCGCGATGACTTGTGCCCTGATGAGAACAAGGACCTGTATAACACTGTCTTCAAGAAGTTGCTCGATATGGGTGACTTTGTTGGTGTGCAGGGATTTGTATTCCGCACCCAGACGGGCGAAATCAGCGTCCATGCCCAGTCGCTCAAGCTGTTGAGCAAGTCGTTGAAGCCGCTGCCCGTAGTGAAGCAAAAGGACGGTGTGACTTACGACGCCTTTGAGGATCCCGAGCTGCGTTACCGTCAGCGCTATGTTGATCTGGTAGTCAATGCTGGTGTGAAGGATACTTTCTTGAAGCGTGCACTGGTGGTGAAGACCATGCGCCAGGTGCTTGATGATGCAGGCTATACCGAGGTCGAGACACCGACCCTGCAGGCCATCGCTGGTGGCGCAACCGCTCGCCCGTTCATCACTCACTTCAATGCGCTGAACATTCCCATGTATATGCGCATTGCTACCGAGCTTTACCTCAAGCGTCTGATTGTGGGCGGCTTCGAGGGCGTCTATGAGATCGGTAAGAACTTCCGCAACGAGGGTATGGACCGTAACCATAATCCCGAATTCACCTGCATGGAGCTGTATGTGCAGTACAAGGACTATAACTGGATGATGTCGTTCACCGAGCAGTTGTTGGAAACAATCTGTGTCGCTGTCAACGGCAAGCCCGAGACCGAGATTGACGGTCAGGTCATCAGCTTCAAGGCTCCTTATCGTCGTTTGCCTATTCTCGAGGCCATCAAGGAGAAGACGGGCTTTGATTTGGAGGGCAAGACTGAGGAGGAAATACGCGAGGTGTGCAAGCAGTTGAAACTTGAGATCGATGACACGATGGGTAAAGGCAAACTGATTGACGAAATCTTCGGCGAGTTCTGCGAGGGTACGTTCATCCAGCCGACCTTTATCATCGACTACCCCGTTGAGATGTCCCCGTTGACTAAGATGCACCGCAGCAAGCCTGGCCTGACTGAGCGCTTTGAGCTCATGGTCAACGGCAAGGAGTTGGCCAATGCTTACAGCGAGCTGAACGATCCCATCGATCAGGAGGAGCGCTTCAAGGAGCAGATGCGTTTGGCCGACAAGGGCGATGACGAGGCAATGGTCATTGACCAGGACTTCTTACGTGCTTTGCAGTACGGTATGCCTCCCACGAGTGGTATCGGCATTGGCATTGACCGCTTGGTAATGCTTATGACGGGCAACAGCTACATTCAGGATGTGCTCCTGTTCCCGCAGATGCGTCCCGAGAAGGTGCCTGCCCGCGACAAGGTTGAAGCGTTTACCGCCCTTGGAATCCCCGAGGAGTGGGTAGCTCCTATCCAGAAGGCTGGCTTCCTCACTGTTGCCGCTCTTGGTGCGCTCGAGAAACCTGGCAAACTCTTCCAGGATCTGCTCGACATCAATAAGAAGTATAAGCTTGGCTTCAAAGTTCCCGTTGTTGACGAGGTCAAAAAGTGGGTTGAGGCCGCTGCTGCCCAAGAGCAGTAATCTGGCTAAAGTCAGAACTTTCACAGTATTAAGGGCAAGGTACCGTTATGTGTGCGGTACCTTGCCCTTGACGTTTGTGTGTTTGCAATTTTTAAGAAACTTTTTATCATCATATTAGAGTTAAAAAGTCAGTTTTCTCGTTATTATTTTATACCTTTGGCATTTGATTCAGTGGGTTTTGTGCAAATCTCTTGCATATCTTGCTGAAAATGAGCGTGTTCATAAATTTGAAATTAAATATTAAACTAAGTGGATATGTTGAAAAAGCATTTATTGTTAGTGGTGCTTCTTGTGATGGCAGCCATCGGTGCCAATGCCAGCACATGGAAAATGCATAACTATTATGTGACGTCAAAGGTTCAGAATATCTTTGACACAGGTGGCAAGGTGTATTACCTGAACAGTGGCCACCTTTTCAGATTTGATAAGTCAACAGGCATTACTGATGCACTTAACAAGCAAAATCTCCTGTCAGGCAACCGCATTTCGCAGATTTACTATGACTGGGAGAATAGGTTGCTCTTTATCGCTTATGCTGATGCCAACATTGATGTTATCAATAGCGAGGGTAAGGTGACCAACATTCCTAACCTCAAGGATAGGGTTACTACTGCGCAGAATTACACCTTGACTGATAATGAGGGGCTTAGCACCTATACCCCTAAGGGTATTCGCGATATCACCTTTGCTAATGGTTCTGCTTATGTGGCCGTTGGCTATGGCTTTTTCATCATTGATGAGTCAACGTTTAAGGTTACAAAGAACTATCAGTTCACAAGAACGATTTGTATCAATTCTGTTGTTCTTGTTGGTGAGACACTGATGATTTTCTCTAACGGCAGGTGCTATTATGGCGCACCTGGTGACCCCGAGCCCACTAAGAATTATGAGAGTATAACTGGCTCTTTCTCTGATGCAAAGACATATCGTATCAATGACCACTCGGTGTTTGTCTATGGTGTATCAGCTGGTATCTTAAAGTTAGATATTTCGTCAGGAACTCCCGTATCATCCACGGTGTTGAGTAATAAGCCGACCAATATTCAGAAAACTACTACCGGTTTTATTGGAAACTTTGCTGGTCAGGCCTATTACTATTCGTTTGATCAGAATGGTGGTAGCCCTACCAAACAGACGTCTGTCGTCACATGTGCAAGCTCTGATCCCTTAGGCGATGGTACCATCTGGTACACCGATGCTAACGGTCTGCACATTAAAGGCAGCACAGCCTATTATAAGATCAACTCAATTAATTTTGACGCTCCCTATTGGTTGAAATACAATGGTGTTCTGGATAAATTGTATGTTGGAGCTTCTGGCCCCAATAAGGTGAATGTGACAAGTCAGAATGTAACCAACTATATCAACACCTATGATGGTGTGAACTGGGCTAATGCAACAGCCTATACAGCAAAGGGCGCGGGGTATGAATTCGTATTCAATCCTTTGGATCCGCACACGTACTTACGTACCAGTTGGAACTTGGGTATCTTCAAGGTCACTGATAACGTCCATAAAATGACATATACTCAAAGCAATTCGCTTATAGGTAAATTTAAACCTTATCCTGCATTCGACAACTATGGTAACTTGTGGGTTGTAAGTTCTTATGATGCTGCCGCCAATCCGTGCACAGTGCTTCCCAAGGACAAGGTAGCAAGCAATAGCGTCGTAAAGACCGATTGGTTCCAGCCTTCAGGATTGCTTGGTCTTAGCACTGGCTCTTTCCAGCGTTCCCGTTTCCTGGTTTCTCACAAGAACAATTATAAGATCTTCAGTGATTGTGACTATCCTTCAGGTGCTGTGATTGGTCATGTAATTTGCTGGGATAACGGTAATGAGGATCCTACGGTCGATAACTATCGTTTTGCCAGTGTCATTAACTTTGTTGATCAGGATAACAAGTTAGTAAAGTGGGACAACCTTACTTGCTTGGAGGAAGATAGGGATGGCCTCATCTGGATCGGTTATGACGCAGGTCTGTTTGTGGTTGATCCTGATGTCTTGTTTGACGAGATTCCTCGTGTGACCCGTCCTTTTGTCAACAAGTTCAGTGAGGGTAAGGGCTTCTTGTGTGAGAGCTATACGGTATACGATGTTGGTGTAGACCGTGACAATAATAAGTGGATTGCCACCAATAATGGCCTTTATTTTACTTCTCCCAATGCCAATGAGGTCTTTAACCATTTCACTATCTCCAACAGTGATATTCCCAGCGATATGGTTTACAGCGTTGAGTGTGACACGGTAAATGATCGTATCTATATCTTTACTGATAACGGTTTTGCCGAGTATGTACCTCACGGTGACGCTGCTGCCTTGAGCTTTGACAATGTCTATGCGTTCCCCAATCCTGTTGAGCCTGACTTCACGGGTATGATTAAGATTGCCAACCTCATGGAGAATTCCTATGTGACTGTAACCGACCGCAACGGAACCATCGTTGCTCAGTTCGGCCCTGTGATGGGATGTGCTTTGTGGGATGGCAGTGGTGCCGACGGTGAACGTGTACCGACTGGTATTTACAACATCTATGCCGGACAGGGAAGCTATCCTGCAACAACAGGAACGCCCCAAGCAACGGTGATGATCATCAAGTAACTGGCTGTTAGCTTTAAGCTACTAGCTCTTGGCTGTTAGCCTTTAGTCTTTTGCTGTTAGCGGGTGGCGAATGCCTCCAAGTGCTAAAAGCTAATGGCTAAAAGCTAACAGCTAATTTCAATATTAAGATGCTTTTTAACTCGTTCACATTCATGATATTCTTACCGGTAGTGTTCATGCTCTACTGGTTTGTCTTCAAGAGGTTGAGTTGGCAGAACCTGCTCATCCTTGTGGCGAGTTATGTCTTTTACGGCTGGTGGGACTGGCGTTTCCTGATTCTCATCGTCATCACGTCGGCAAGCAGTTTCTTGAGTGGCCTGCTCATTAAGCGTTATGAGGGCACGCGGCCTGTCCAGAGGGCTGTGAGCGCCGCCAACATCGTCTTGAATTTGGGCATATTGGCTGTCTTCAAGTACTTCAATTTCTTTGTGGACAGTTTTGCCTCCATGCTGTCGGTGTTTGGCTTCACGGTGGATTGGCCCACGATGCACATTATTTTGCCTGTTGGTATCAGTTTCTATACCTTCCAGGCGTTGAGCTATTCCATCGACGTGTATGCCCGCAGGATTGAGCCTACGCGTGATCCTATTGCCTTTTTCTCATTCATCAGCTTCTTCCCTCAGCTGGTGGCTGGCCCTATTGAACGTGCCACCAATCTCTTGCCACAGATGCAGCGTGAGCGCACCTTTGATTATGCCACCGCTGTTGACGGCTTGCGCCAGATGTTGTGGGGCTTTTTCAAAAAACTCATCATTGCTGATGGTTGTGCCGAGGTGGTCAACAAGCTGTGGGATGGTATCGGTGACGCGACGGGCTTGATGCTCCTTATCGCTTCATTACTGTTCACGTTCCAGATTTATGCCGACTTTTCGGGTTATAGTGATATCGCGATTGGTTGTGCCAAGTTGTTCGGGTTCCGACTGACTACCAACTTCAAGGTGCCCTATTTCTCTCGCAATGTGCGCGAGTTTTGGCGTCGTTGGCATGTCACATTGATGAACTGGTTCACCCAATATGTCTATTTCCCTCTAGGTGGCAGCCGTCGAGGTCGTGCCAGGACGATACTTAACACCCTCGTCGTGTTTGCCCTGAGCGGATTGTGGCATGGTGCCGACTGGACCTTCGTCCTATGGGGCTTGTATCATGCCTTGCTGTTTATTCCGCTGGTTTTGCTTGGAGCAAACAAGTACAAAGATACCGTTGCCCATGGCAGACTCTTGCCGTCAGCTGGTGAATTCCTGTCAATGTTGGTGACCTTCCTGCTCGTTAATTTCGGATGGGTGCTGTTCCGTGCCCCGGATTTTGCTTCCTTTGCGGCTTTCACGTCACGGCTGTTCTCGTCTTCGCTATTCAGTATGCATGGTTTGACGATGCAGATGGCAACGATGCTTCTTTGGTGTGCCGGTCTCTTGCTTGTCGAGTGGTTCCAGCGTGAGCGCGAGCATGTGTTGCAGATTGATGGTTACCGCATCTTCTCTTCTCAGGCGTCCCGCTTGCTGCTCTATGCGCTGCTTGTGTGCCTCATCTTCTATTTCGCCGGCCAAGTGCAGACGTTTATCTATTTCCAGTTCTAAGTGCGCGATTCATGAAAAAGTTCCTCATTAAGATATCCTACACCGTGTTGCCCGTCTGGCTCTTGCTCGTCGGGATGGTGGTGTATCTGTGGGCGACCAATGACAATTCGGGCGACTTGATGCGATTGGGACTGATAGACGGCGGCTCGGAATACACCGATTCCATCCTGAATACCGATGTCCTGCGCGATTTCTACCATCAGAGCCTGGATGACGATAGCCTGATGAGGTTGGATACCTGTGATGTGGTGGTCATCGGTGACTCTTTCTCCCATGGCGGTGGTGTGAGCAAGCCTTGTGACTATGTGAATTATCTTGCCCATGACGGAAATCTCAAGGTCACCTTATTCACGCCAGGAGGGGATGCACAGGCCAGCCCTGTGCAGATGGCATTTGACGCGCTGAATTTGGGTGTAATCGATTCCACTCATGTCAAAAACCTCGTCGTTCAAGAGGTGGAACGCTATCTGGTTAGCCGTCACGGCGGCTTTGTCAACAACAATACCTCATTGCCGCGCCCCCAGGCGTCACAACAGGCTGCTGAAAAAAACCAGGACGCAAGTCCGCTGTTGCGCGTCAAGGATTATGTGTTCTATCACCTCTTTGGCAAGAATCCCATTTACACTGCGCGGCTCTCTCGCCCCATGTTTGGTGGCAAGCAGCCCGACATGCTCTATTTCTATAAAGATGATGTGAACATGGGCTTTGACCTCACTGCTGACCAGCAACTGGCGATTGTGGACAGTTATCGGCAGTTGATCAACTTGGCGAGGGAGAAGGGGGTGAACCTTGTCCTGCTCATCGCCTGTGACAAGTATGACCTGTACCAGGATTTCATCATTGATAACCCTTATCCGAAAAAGACCCTCAACGAGGATCTCGCGCAGTGGATGGCTTCCGAGATAGACCGTTTTGTTTTCGCCAAGCGGGTGCTGCATCCCTTTGTCGAACAGGGTGTGAAGGATGTTTATTTGTTCAACGACACGCATTGGTCGCCGGCCTCATCGCGCCTCATCGCAGCCGAAATCATTCCTAAACTCAAATGATAGACCTCAACTCTCCGGAATTCTACACCATCGCCTTTGTCGTAGCGATGGCATTGCTGGCGTTTTTCTTCAGGCACCGCGAGAAGAGACCGCCAAGCACTTACATTGTCCAACTCAACACGACTCCCGTAGAGAAAGAGGAAACGACAGAACAATCAGAATCCTCCCAAGGCGAATGCCATCAGAATTCTCAGTTGCTGGCTGACGAAGAAGATTCCGAGGATTTACTTATCATGGAGCCATTGGGCGGTGGCCGTATACAAGTGCGCAGGACAGGACTGTCCTTGGGTGACGAGGAAACCGCCAACTTGGTCATCACTGTTCAGGAGGAACAATGTACCATCATCGAGAAGAAAGGCGTTAAGCGGCGCAGAGCAGTGCCCCAACCTGTCACTGGCGAAGCGACGCTCAGGTGCCTGCGTCCCGGCACTAAGTACCGCATCCGCTACGAGAGCCAGTTGACCAGTGCCTGGGCCTCATTTACCTTTGACACAGCCAGCCCCATTCCCGTCAAGGTCACCCTCAAGTACTGAAGACTTAAAGCCTTTGATATAGTCATCCAGTGGCTCCTCTAGGCCCATTGTTGTGGCCAACCGCCGCTTTTTGTTATATACCGAATGTGCCTCGGCATAGCCCATACATGCCATAATGACCGTCGTTGGCATCCCAATGCAATATAGGCTAAGGAAATTTAGGTCTTTTTCTCGAAGAGACGGACAATTATCTTTTGTACGTGTGATGATGTTGTTGAGTTGGTTATCTGCATACGAACGTACGCCTCTCCAGAAAGAACTTGAAGGCTGGTTTGTATTATAGCTTTGCTGAAATAATTTGCCAAATTTCTTAGGATCACTAGCAAATATGGTGACATGTGATTGAACAAGTTGCAAGAAAGTTTCCACTTGTTGTTTGAAGGTGAGTTTCAATTCATCGCTCATCGCTAAGTTGTTGTTGAGCTGGGTCGCCAATAGGGTTTTGTCGATGTTCAGTTGTGCAATCGTCTCTTCACTGACCTGTAATTGTCGTTTTCTGAGCAATGATTTGCGTGACACTATCATAAGAGCAATGGTCAGGATGCTTAATAAAAAAAGACCTGATAAAACTGAAATTACAAGTTTTGACTTGAATCGAAGATTTTCATATTTTAAAGATTCGTTGTCATATTTTGCTTCAACATCTCTCAAAACTTGCTGTCGACTATTGCTGGCTATTGAATCGGCAATGTCTTCAGACTTTTCATAGTGTTGTTGGTACTCTCTGATGTCGCCTTTGCTGATGAATAACTCGGCAAGGCACTTTTCATATAGTACCCTCAGGCCAGCTGAGAGGTTTTCTGTGGGGACCTGATTGAGAAAAATACTAGCAGAGTCGGGCTTTTCTTGCTTTGCAAGCGTCAATGCTGCTATCATCATGATGTGGCTTTTACGGTCATCTGCATAATTATTGTTTCTGAGCAGTGACAAGGCAATATCCTTGGCATCGGCAATATCATGTGGACTTCGGCTATACATCTTGATATCTGCGATGTAAATCATGTAATCCAGTTCGATGCTTTTGTCATTCAGTTTTTGAGCCAGGGATTTTGCTTTGTCAAGATAAGCAAGAACGCTGTCATGATTAGTTTTAATATAGGAACTGCCTATTTCGGACAAACATGTTAAAATGTATGAACTGTCGTTCGCTTGTTCAAAGTGATGTAGCGCCTCTTTGAATATGGTTACATCACTGCTGTCTGCAACCATGTTGTCACGATAGATATTGCCTATTCTGAGCTTGACATATCCTTGATTGAAATAATCGTTAAGACTTACGGTTGCCAATGCTTTTTTATAGTATTTCATTGCTGACTCTGATTCTCCCAATTCTTCCATGATGGCCCCCTTGTAAATAAGGGAGCGTGTGAGTTTCTCGTTTTCATCTTGGTGCTTCTGGTAATAGTCAAGTGCCACATTGATGGTGCTGTCACTGGTGGCGGTGACATAGCAACGATACTTTGCTTGTGAGAGTAGCAGAGCATGGTAAGCGCGATCGGCTCTATTCATAAAGCCATCTTTTCCCAATTGAGTGAGTATCGATAAAGCACTGTCGGTGTTTTGGCACATCATTCTGTCGGCAGCTATTAGTCGACTATCGTAATGGTATGTTCCATTACATCCAATGAATAACTGTGCTATAATTATAACTGCTAGTAAGAAAGATATGATTATATTGCGTTTCATTGTGCAAAAATACATGTTTTTTTTCAATTGTTTCTTTTTACGGGATATAATTATAATGTGCTCTGACATGCCTTTTGATATTGCTTAAACTGTTTGAGTTTTACATTATTTAATCATCAACAACAGTTCTAACCATAAAGATTAAAGAGGTTGAATATGTATGATAGTGATATGCTTCACAGTATTTTTAAAGGGTGTTACACGATGTTACATTTACTTTTTGTAAATAGTTGATAATCAGATATGCAATAATGATAATGTTACATGTTGATACTAGCTTTTTTCATATATTTGACATAACTTTGCAAGTATCAAATGAATATTATTGATGATTGCAATACTAAAATTAATTATAAATTATTGATAATATGAAAAAGCTTTTTTTAGGTTTGTTTTTTTTGTTTGTCACACTACTGTCTTATGCTGGTGATAGTTTAAATGCTATCTTGCTTGAGAGGAAGGGAATTGGACATTTGGATGGCTTGATTCCTGCTGACCAGCCAGAGGTTTATAATGTGGAGTCCGGCGCTTTACTCACGGTTATTCATCCTGATTACAGGTAAATCATGCTGGTTTTGCATTAATCATGCAGTTTGACAGTTATACATACGCGTTATTCCTTCCCCTTGTTTTTCTGGTCTACTGGGGACTGCGCAGGCGACTGAAGCTACAGAACCTTTTCCTGCTTGCCGCGAGCTATGTGTTTTACGGCTGGTGGGACTGGCGCATGCTGTGCCTGATTGTGCTGACCTCGCTGACGACCTATGGCTCTGCGCTGCTGATGCGCGGTGACCGTTCACGCCATGACCGCTGGTGGGTCGCCGCCAATGTCGCGTTGAACCTCGGTGTGCTGGTGGTGTTCAAGTACCTGGGTTTCCTGCGCGACAGCCTGGTGGATTTCCTGGGCCTGTTCGGTCTGAACCCCGACTGGCCGACGCTCCACATCCTGCTGCCCGTGGGCATCTCGTTCTACACTTTCCAGGCCATCAGCTACACGGTCGACGTGTATCGCGGCGAGGTGAAGCCCACGCGCGACGCCGTTGCCTTCTGCGTGTTCATCGCCTTCTTCCCGCAGCTGGTTGCCGGTCCCATCGAGCGGGCATCGAACCTGCTGCCGCAGTTCCTGCGCAAGAAGCAGTTCGACTACGGCACCGCCGTGGTGGGCATGCGGCAGATCCTGTGGGGCCTTGCCAAGAAGGTGATCATAGCCGACAGCATCGGCTATTATGTGGATTACCTGCTGTACAACCCCTACCACTTCACGGCATCGAGCATGCTGTGGGCCGGGGTGCTGTTCGTGGTACAGATCTATGCCGATTTTTCGGGTTACAGCGACATCGCCATCGGCTCGGCCCGTCTGTTCAACATCCGCCTCCAGCCCAACTTCCGTTACCCTTTCTTCTCGCGCAACATGCGTGAGGTGTGGCAGCGTTGGCACATCTCCCTGATCGGTTGGTTCCGCCACTACGTGTATTTCCCGATGGGCGGCTCGCGTCATGGGAAGTGGCGCACGGCCGTGAACGTGATGGTGCTTTTCCTGCTGTCGGGCCTGTGGCACGGAGCTGACTGGACATTCGTCGTGTGGGGCGTGTTCAACGGCCTGCTGGTGCTGCCGTTCGTTTTCCTGCCGAAGCGTCGGCTCGGCGAGCATGCCTCGTTGCGCGAACTTCCGCGTATTGTGGTGACCTTCCTGCTGTTCGCCGTGGAGGCCATCGCCTTCCGCGCGGCCAATATCGCCCACCTGGGCGAGATCCTCGACGTGATGCTGAACACCAGCTGGCTTGTCCGCCCCACCTTCGGCCAGCCCATCTTCTACATGGTCCCGTTCTTCATCATCGAGTGGCTGGGCCGCCGTCAGGAGTTCCCCCTGGAGCGTATGCCGTTCCCCGCTGCCGTCCGTTGGCTCATCTACTGGCTGCTTACCGTCGGCATCTCGGTCTACAGCCTTGACAGGGACATGCAGTTCATCTATTTCCAGTTCTGAAAAACGATAAGGCATGAAACGTAAAGGAATCAAGGAATTCATCCTGCGCGTGCTGCTGGCGGCATCGCCGCTGGCGTTGTTCCTGGCGCTGTATGTGGTGCTGGACCCCTTCGGCGTGGTGCACCGTTACGACGGCGTGTCGGTGCATCCCGGGGACTCGCTGGAGCGCATCCCCAACAAGCGCTATGTCGCCGTCGAGGGCCTCAAGTACCACGGCCTGGAGCGGCACTACGACTCGTTTATCTTCGGCTCCTCGCTGTCCACCAACTTCACTGTGCGACAATGGGGCCGCCACCTGCCCGACAGTGCGCACATCTACCACTTCACGGCGGGTGCGGAACCCCTTGAGGGCATCCGTGACGAGCTGCGTTACCTGTTCGACAACGGCCAGGACGTCAGGCATGTGCTGCTGGTGATGGAGGAGGAGATGTTCAGGCGTCCCAAGCGTTACCGCGAGATGCCCTATGTCCCCCACTATGAGGTCTACCGCGACCCCGAGCTGTTCCTCTACAGCCTGTGGCCGTCGCTGGTGGCTGACAAACTTGTCCCCGACGGCAAAATGCAGCCCGTCCCCATCAGCGGTCATGACGAGGAGACGAACGAGGACCGCAACGACGCGAAGGACTCGCTCATCCTGGCCGACCCCGACAGCTACTTCAGCACCATGCCGTGGCTGGTGGAGATGCAGGCGCTGCCCAACCCCATGCCGCTGGTCATCACTGGAGACTCCGAGGCGCTGCTGCGTGAGATTGCCGCCATGCTCAAGGAGCACCATGTCGATTACTGCATCATCATCCCTCCCCGCTTCCGCACCCAAGGGCTGCTGCCGCTTGACCGCGCTGTGCTGAGTGAGATCATGGGGACGAGGCATGTGCATGACTTCAGTTGGGACAGCGTGCTGGTTCATGACCTCCATAGTTACTACGACGGGATGCACATCCTGATCCACCGCTGCACAGAGCTTATCGACCGCAGCTACCAGGAGCAGGAACTGCCTCTTCAATACCCTGACGAATGGCAGAAAACGATCAACAACGATACACAATAGGGAAGAATAGTAAAGATTAGGATTCATCACTGATTAAGCAACGGTGCCGTCGGCCGATACCATCATGCCCGTCGGCACCGCCTTTTATCCTCTGTCATTTAATCACACGAATGTCCACGAATGGACCATAAATAAAAATCATTTATGACCCATTCATGGACATTCGTGTGATTAAATAACCTAAACCATCTGAAATATCTTCACATCATAGTCAACCTGCCGTTGAATCAATGAAATGTTAATAAAGTGTTAAAATGGGGGGGTAATGGATATACCGCATATATTATGTAAATTTGCAAAATTATCGAAAATCTAAAATAATAACATTATGAAAAAAACATTACTATTCACATTATTGACCCTGTTGGGGGTGACCTCGGCTGTGGCACAGGAGTACGAGTATGTCCCGTTCGTCCGCGAGGGGGTCAAATGGGTATATGTTTGCAAGAACCCATATTGGGTGGAAGAGTTTTGGGGAAATGAATATTACAGTTTCGAATTCTTGAGCGATGTCAGGATTGGCGATAAGTACTATAAACCAATTCGTTTGACACGTTACCTGGAC
>ONJS01000023.1 GCA_900318205.1 uncultured Prevotellaceae bacterium
CGAGCTCGGTAAAGGTCGAAACGATGAACTTGGTCATTTCGGTGTTCTTACCCAGACTGGGCTTGTAAGTGTCCTCTTCACCATCCTCGGTGAAGTAGTTGATGAACAGACCATCCTTGCGGACTGCCTTGGTTACGGTAACGCCCTCGGGGAGGTAGAAAGTAACCATGAAGCTACTTACGTAAGCCTCGAAGTGAGCGTTGATGGGCCTTACAACGGTGGCACCATTAGCAACGTCTTCTGCAGTCAGCTCGATGGGATCCATGTACCAATACTCATTGGTAGCGAATGCGCTTCCTGCTGTCAGCAGAGCAACAAGTGTAAATAAAAATTTCTTCATAATTTGAATAAAATTTTAATTAAAAAACTATAAAGTGAATAAAAACAAAAATTCAAACATTCAAGGGTCAAAACAATCTTAATTCTTCATAGAGTTCCGGAATAACTACACTTCGTCATTTTTCTGGTAAACAATCAATTTCTATTATAAGGTAAAGTTATATCGTTGGCGCAACAATACATCCCTCCCCTTCTGATGCCTGAGACACAGAGCTCCGGGACGTATTTTGCTCGTTTTTCCATAATCCTATTTCACCTGAATTCAACAAAAAACAATGCCAAATGGTTTATCTTGAGTGCAAAGATACATCTTTTTTTGATAATTGGAAAAAAAACATCATTTTTTTTTCAAAAATCACCGATACTAAGGAGTTTTTGGACAAAAACAAGTTGAATATCATCTGCATCTATTGCGCGGATAATTCTACTTGATTTCAATTGGCATGAGAGCCGAGAAATCATGGGAAAGAAAGAACATTCTCTGCGGGACTAATGCCAATTTCACGAATTTAGCTAATTAACATGAGTTCGATGAAAATAAGTTGCTGATACTCAACTCCTCCCCTAAGATAGGGGAGGTGCCCGTTAGGGCGGAGGAGTATGATTTACCCTCAAACCACTTCTTCTTGGGACATCAACGCCCCCCAGCCCCCTCTAATCTTAGAGGGGGAGTTGGGAATTACTCACGCCTCACTCCTAACGTCTAAAGTCTAACGTCTAAAGTCTAAAGTCTAACATCTAAAGTCTAAAGTCTAAAATCTAGCATCTAAAAACAAAGAAATCAGGCGGCCCTGGGACAGGGTCGCCTGATTGTTAGTTAGCTTTCAGCTAAAGCCTAAGGGCTAAAGCCTGAAGCCTAAGGGATTTACTTCATTACCTTAACAGCGCTGGTGGTGCCGTCGGTGTAGGTGGTAACAACGATAGTCATACCGTTAGCCTCCTGCATCTCCTGACCAGCCATGTTGAAGTAGCGTACGCCAGCAACAGCCTTGTCGCCGTTGAGCTCCTCGATGCCAGTGTAAACACCCTTCGAGATCTGGAGCAACAGACCCTCGTTGATAGGATCGGTCAGAACGCCGATGGTGTAGAAGTAACCAACGGGAACTACCCAGTAGTTGTCGGTCATGAACAGAGGATTCTCGTTAGCATTGCCGTAAACGGGCTCTACCTCAGCATCATCACAAGCGTAGCGAACGCCATCGATCATGAAGAAGAAGGGAACCATGGGGTTGTCAGCATCGGTCATCTCACCACTCAGGGGCTTGCCACCGAACTGTGAGTAGTGCAGAGCGACGGTGGTTACGTACTGGTTGGGATCGTTGGGGTTGGTGTCCTCGAGCTTCTCCCAAACCTCTTCGCCGTTCTTGTCAATGAGAACTACCCAGTAGCCAGTCATGTGGCCCTCGGGATCGTAAACATAAGCGGGGATGGTAACAACCTCTTCAGCGGTCTCGCTGATGAGCTGACCCTCAGCCTGAGCGGTAGCGGTAACGGTTACGACAACATCCTCCTCGCCGCGAGCGATGGTGGTGGGATTGTCAACAACCTCGCCGTCGATCATCAGGATAACCTCACCCTCACCTTCGGCGCTGATAACAACGTTGTCCTCGTTAACAACAACGGTGATCACGGGAGTTGCAGTGGGCTGGGGCTCGGGAGGAGTGGGCTCGTAAATCAGGGTAACGGTCTCGGTCAGGTCATTGTAACCCTCAGCGGTAACGGTAACAACGATCAAGTTCTCACCCTCACCAAGGGTGATAACGCCGTCAACAACCTCAACTTCTTCGCCGTTTACAGTAACAACGATGGTAACATCCTCGTCGCCAGTGTAACCAACCTCAACATTACCATTCTCGTCGGGTTCGCCGATAACGATCTCACCAGTCAGATCCTGGGGCTCGGGAACTACCAGAGCGGGAACCAGGTACTCACCAGTAACAGTACCGTCGGTCTGGCCCTCGATGTGAGCGGTAGCGGTCAGCTTAACGATCTGGTCAACGTCGGTACGAGCAACGGTGTAGGGGATTTCAACCTCAGCGCCGTCAACGAAGAGCTTGAGCTCAGCGCCCTCGGGACCAACTACGTCAAAGATGTAAGCGTCGTCACCAGCGGTTACAACGATCTCGGGAGCATCGGTTACGATGGGCTCACCACCCTCAACGGTAACGGTAGCCACCTTCTCGTGATACTGTCCCTTGGGGCAGATGGGGCCACGGGTGTCGTCGGTGCAAGAGGGCTCGGTGCAAACGGTGATCTCGCCACCAGTGAAGCCAGCGGGGAATTGGAAGGTCATCTCCCACATGTTGTCATAGTCACCCGGATCCCACTTCAGGGTACCGTAGCACTCACCATCCTCGGTGTAACCGAGCTCGGTGAAGGTCGAAACGATGAAACGGGTCTTGTCATCGTTCATACCGAGGCTTGCCCTGTATTCATCCTGCTCGCCATCCTCATTCAGATAGGTGATGTACAGACCGGGCTTTCTAACGGCCTTGGTTACAATAACGCCCTCGGGCAGAACGAAGTCAACCTGCCATGCATTGCAGTAGTAATCAAAGTGAGCCTTTACGGGAGCTACTACTGTGGCACCAGCGGCTGCATCCTCAGCAGAGATGGTGATGTCATCAATGTAGAAGTACTCCTCGGCACATACGCTACCTGCCATCAGCAAGGCTGCAAGTGTAAATAAAAACTTCTTCATAAAATACAAAAATTTAAAGAGTTAATAAAAAAAGTATAAATCGTTCTCAATCAGGTGCATAAATACAGGTCAAATCTCTCTTGAGCTTATCAAATCGTTCCGGATTACTCTGTCTTGTTTCTTATCGTGCGTTAATTATAATGTTTCTTTCCTATTACAGAACTGTAGTACCGATATAGAATTAGACCTCAAGCCAGAAATCAGCTGAAGCTATGGATAAGGGTAACAGTTAAAAATCTCATCATTAGCAATTTATAAACACTTGTGTTTTTTAAACTTTAAAGCTCATCCACAAAATTACAATTACTTTGAGAACTGACAAAACAGAAGGGCAAAAAAAAGTCTTAAAAAAGTTTAAAATCGACGAGCATGGGGAAAGTTTTCGGTGCCCGGGGCCTCATATCGAGCCGCGGGCACCAACGATTTCGGGCTTCACCTATCCCAGACATCAACGCCTCCGAGACGGTGTACCATAATTTGCCTCATGATTCTTAATCGGCCTAACGGCCGAGAAATTAAACAAAATTATAAATAAAATTATAATAAAAATTTATTGTGTTTGGTTTATATACAAATTTTGTTTAATTTTTCCATGCAAAGCAAGGACATTATATATAAGCTTGAATTGTGACACAGCCTCAGGTGAGATTAGAGGACCATGACGACCAGGACATAGAGCCAGCGGGCCACGATAGCGGCGAAGAGTCCGCCGATGGTGTGGGACAGGATGGCACGCGAGGTGAGTTCGCGGTAGTGCATCGAGTCGAGCATGGCGGTGTGGGTGCTCAGGTAGCCGCTCCAGCACATACCGATGGCGGTGAACACGGCGATGGCGTTACCGTCCACCCAGCCCTCCTGGATGAACTTGGGCACCAGACCGAGCGCTGCACCGACGGCACCAAGGGCGGTGATGGGGAAGCCGATGAGGTGCGGATCGTTGAAACCGAAGAGCCACTGGAAGATGAAACCAACCTTCTCGCCAAGCCAGGGCAGAACGGCGACGCCTTCATAGGCAGCACCAGTATAGGTGCCGTCGGCGCTAGCCGAGAAGGTGAGAATCATCACGAGCGACGAGATGATGATGACGCCCGGGATGATAGCCAGTCCCACATCGACGCCGGTGCGACCGCCATCAAGCAGGGAGTTCAACACCCTGAGGAAGAGCGACTTGTACTCCTCGTGCTCGACCTGGAGGTCGGCCTCGGTGAGTTCACAGGCAGGTTCCTCGGCATACTCGGGGTGAGTCTTCTTGACGAAGTACTGCATGAGGCGTGTTGAAACCATACAGCCGAAGATGGCCCCGACGAGTCCGATGAGCGGCTCCTTGAAGAATCCGTAACCCATCATGAAGATGATGACAATCAGACCCATACCGAAGGCCGTACCGAAGTTGGTCAACGAGATGAACTGGTATTTCTTGAAATGAGAGGCAAAGCGTTTGTCCTGAGACAAGGTGATGATGGCAGGGTTGTCGCTCAAGAAGGTGAGGACAGCACCGAGCGATGCCATACCGGGCAAGTTGAACAGGGGCTTCATCAAAGGTCGCAGAGCCTTCTCGAGCAACTCAACGACGCCAAACTCAACGAAGAGGCGTCCGATAGCGCCCGTGACGACGCAGACCGCCATGAGGAAGAAACAGGTGTTGAGCAAGAGGTCATGGGCCGTGTGCATGACGGTATTGAGCATGTTGGCAGCCCCCATCTTGATGGCGAGGCCAGCAAACAGTGCGACTACGATTGACAGACAGATGACGCCACTGAGGCGGTGACGGGCTCGCTTCAAGGTACGGAAATATCTCTTGGTCAGCGACATGTGCATTCTACGCATTTTCATAGCTTGTTCTGTTTTCAGTTGTCAGTTTTTAGTTGTCAGTTTACAGTTTATTTGGTGTTAGACGTTAAAAAAACGGGGCAAAGGTAGTAAAAAGAATAGAGACCAGGGATTAGGGTTCAGCGTTTTTTTAGGGGAGCAGGCTTGAGCGGAGCACAACGAAAAGTGTCATTTTGCTGCATTTTTGCGGAGATTTTTGTCATTATTAAATAAAATAACGTAATTTTGCGGAAAATACATCATTAATAACCGTCAAAAACTAAAGAACAGACAATGAGAAAAACTTTACAATTATTGGCTGTGTTGATGGCAGTCATGTATGGCACATCGGCTCATGCGGTCGTTGACCCGTATGAAGCGATGGTCATTACGCCTGCCGAGGGCAACGTGACAAGCCTGCAACACTTTGAGATCACATTCGGCGGCCTGCCGGTAGTAGTCAACGAGAGTGCCATCCCTACCCTACAGAAGGGAGGTGGCGCCTTGCTTGAAGGACAGATGAGCCGGGGCAGCGACGGCATGACAGTATTGATCGACTTTGATGAATGCTGCACTGCATCGGGCGACTATTACCTGAATATCCCCGAGAACTCGCTCACCGTCAACGGGCAAGTGCTTCTTCCCCTGACGCTTAGGTTCAACATCAGCGGCACCACCGACACGTTCTATGAGCAGATTACCATCAATCCTGCCGAGGGTGTGGTAGAGAGCCTCCAGAACTTCACCGTCTCCTTCCCGCAATACATCGGCGAAATCGCCGAAGGTTGCAAGGCGACGCTGAGGAACAACAAGACCGGAACGACCTATCATGCCGAGATGTATGAGGTGGGCTATAACGTGCTGATTTACTTCCCCGAAGAGGTCACCAAGGCCGGCAACTACACGCTCACGATTCCCGCCGGGGCAGTAGTCATCTACACCTTGGGCTATGATGTGGCTGAACTCAACTTCAACTACACCATCGAGGGTGATGACGAGGAGGACTTCTATGACCTGATTACCATCAATCCCGCCGAGGGTACGGTAGCCAGTCTGCAGGACTTCACCATCACTTTCCCCGAAATCGTGAACGGCATCGCCAGCGGCAGCATGGCCACGCTGACCAACGACACTAACGGCAGTACCTACCAGGCTGCCATGACAGCATCAGGTCACGACGTGACGGTGAACTTTGCCGAGGCGATTACCGAGCCTGGCGCTTACACGCTCACCATCCCCGAGGCCTCACTGATTATCAACGCATTGAACGAAGATGTCGCAGAACTGAACTTCCACTATGACATCAAGAGCCAGGATGAGGCAGAGTACACCATCAATCCTCCCGAAGGCGAAGTCTATCTGCTGCAAAACTTCACCATCTACTACGGCACTCCGGTCTCCGTCAACGAGAATGCCCGTCCCACCATTGTCGATGACGAGACGGGAACGGTCTATCAATGTAACCTGATAGAGATTGGCGGCAACGCCTTTATATATAAGGAGTATCCGCTAGGCATTTTGGGCAACTACACGCTGCATGTGCCCGCTGGCTGCATTGAGCTGACCTCGAGCGGCAAGGTAAATCCCGAGATGACCTTCCACTACACCATCGTAGAGAAAGAGACCTTTATCCCCGATGTCATCGAGAATCAGCCCGCTGGCTTCCTGCGTCTGTACCAGCGCACAGGTGGCGTCGTCAGGGAAGTGGAGAAGAGCTACACCGTTGAAGAGGGTGAGAACCCCTATGAGATCGTCATTGAGGAGCAGGACGGCTCGTTGAGCATCGTGTTTGCCGAGGACAACAAGGTTTATATCCAACGTCCCGTTTCCTGGTCCTACTACAATGGCTGGGTTGAAGGCACCCTGAGTGAAGACGGCAAGACCATCACCGTGCCCATGGGACAGTATATTGCCTATACCTCATCGCTGGAGATGGCTGTTCAGGTGGGTGTCTTCACCTTTGACAGCGATGCCGACACCTATGTGTATGATCCGTCCATCGAAGAGTTGACCTACACCATCAACGATGACGGCACTATCACACAGAACGATACCGACCCCAACATCATCCTGGGCACGATGAACCGCGCCTTCGGTCAGAATTTCCAGTACCTTGACTACGAGTGGTTGCAGGCTGGCGACTTTGGTTCGGTTTACGTTCCCATCACCGAGCAGCCCATCACACCGCCCGCAGGCCTGGTGACCGAGAATTTCTACCTGACGACCGCCATCAACGACGGTTATGAGTGGGAGCCCTATAAAGCCACCGTTGCCGTCGGAATTGACGGTGATGACATCTGGTTGCAGGGCATTTCCCAGTTCCTGCCCAGCGCCTGGATCAAGGGTACGCGCAACGGGAACACGTTTGTATTCCCCAACTCGCAGTTGCTCGGTTCCTACGAGGTGCTGCTCTACTTCAAGTGTGCCGCCGTCGACCCCGTCACCGGCAACACGACCCAGAAGGATATGGAAATGATTATCGCCGATGACAACACTATCTATACCTATGACTATGTGTTCATCACGAGCGACAAGAACAATCTGTCCTATATCACTTATTATCAGGGTCTTACGATTTCCACTGAGCCTGATGCTCAGGTTGTAGTGCCTCAAGACCTCACGACCGTTGACTACACGTTCTCGTGCAAGACCACTGACGAGAACGGCAATGCGGTAGCACAAGAGTGGCCTGTCACCGTTGGCTTTGCTGGCGACAAGGTTTACATCCAGGGCATCTGGGAGTATCTTTCCTATTGCTGGATAGAGGGAACACTCGTCAATGGCAAGTTAGTGCTTGACCTGCCGCAGTATCTTGACAATTACAATGAGGAATATGGTTTGAGCTATCCCATCTTCCTCAACGCATTTGATCCCGAGACCGGACTGCTGGAGCGCCAAGTAACGCTTGACTACAATGCGGTAACCCGCGAGTTCTCCAATCAGTCCATGCCCTTGGGAATCGGAATCAACAAGACCGGATACCTCAATCTGCAGAACTACTATGATGTCGTGCTGAAACCCGTGCAGAGTCTCATGTACGGCGATGTCAACAATGATGGTAAAGTCTCTATTGATGACGTGACAGTCCTCATCAATTACCTGCTGAGCGGCAATGCAGCGGGCATCAATGTGGCTGCAGCCGACGTGAACGGCGACGGCCGGACCAGCATTGATGACGTGACAGCACTCATCAATACCCTGCTGAATCATTAATTGACAGACAGATATTACAAAAACGACACGGGACAACTTGAAAACAGTTGTCCCGTGTCGTTTTGCCTATGTAGTCTGAGAATATCAGAAGGGGCGACGTCCACCGCCGAATCCGCCAGGACGTCCAGGTCCGCCAGGACCACCAGGGCCACCAGGTCCCCAGCGATCGGCATTACGGTCCTTAGGCTGCTCACCCTTCTTGAAGGTGTTGAAGCGGTAGGTGAAGGTCACCATGCCGTAGCGTCCCAACGAGTTGTAGAATACATCCTCGATGTAGTCGCCAGTGACATTGCGGAAGATGTTCTTTCTCTGACCCAGGATGTCATAGACCGAGATGGTCAAGGCAGCCTGCTTGTCTTTCAAGAACTGGTAGGCAATCGAGCCGTTCCATATCCACTGGTCGGTGTTGTAGCCGTCACTGTAACCGCTGGTGGTGCTGTAACGCAGGTCGGTGCTGACAACCAGACCGAAAGGTGCCGAATAGGTGCCATCAAACATTCCGCCCCAAGTGTGGATGTTGCGCGTATTGGACTTGAGCACCGATGTGGTGGTGTTCTGGAAACTGTAACGGGGACGCAACTCAATGTCAAACACGCTGTTGCGGAATGCCAGTCCCGGTGAATAGTTGATGAACCATGTGTTGCTGCGGTTCTCAATACCGTTGGTGACACTCTTAGTGACACCATAACGGGTGAACATGTGACTGGTGAAGTACCATACCTTGCTGGCACCGAAGGGGAAACTCAGCATATTCATCGCCATAGCGCTCCACACGCCACCCACGTTGGTGTAACTGGTGATGCGTCCACCGGTCAGCTCGTCGGTGGTCACATCCGAGACGATGCTGTTCTGTGCAAAATCGACGTTCATCATAGCCATGATGCTGCGCTGAGCACCCTGGGCGAAGTCACCAAACCGCAGATTGATGTTGTGGTTGAAGGAGGGCTTCAGTTCGGGATTACCGATGATGATATTCTTGGGGTTGCTCTCGTCGGCAACGGGCTGCAACTGGGTGATGCTGGGCTGATTGGCGCGCATGCGGTAGAAGAAATTGAGGTTGCGCGTCTCGGTGAACTTGTAGCGGAAACGTGCGTAGGGAGCCACCGACCAAGCCCAACGGGCAGCGATGTCGCGTGCGCTGTTGATGAGGTCCTTGCTCTTGGACATGGCACTATTGACCGAGATACCCACGTTGAGGTTATAGGCCTTGCGTACCTGGCGGAAGCCTGCACTGAATTCCTGATTGAAGAACGTGTTGCGGAAACTGTTGCTCAACGACTCGTTCCACTCGGTATCGGTGATTGTTCCACCAGGCCAGATGCCAGAGCGCTCGTTGTCATAGACCATCTTGTCGCTGGTGGTATAGCGATAGTTGCCTCGGTAGGAGAACTCCAGGAAACGGGCATTCTTGACGTCACCGATAGGCTCAGTCCAGGAAATGCGTCCCGTGATATTGTGCGTCTTGCGACGGTTGTTGGCCGTCTGGTCGATGAGCTGATCCTGGTCATCCAGCAGAAAGTAGGTGTTGTTGGTGTAAGTGTCAGCGTCCTCGCGCACATTGCTGTAACGGTAGTTAAGCATCAACGACTGGCTGCGGCCCGGATGGCTGGCCACCTTGTGGTTATAAATCAGGCGGGTGCCCCACTCGAAGCTCTTGCCGTCGTTGAAGAAGTTGCTCAAACTGCGGTTTACAGCCGTCCTGGCGGGATCACCAGCAAACAGGCTTGACGTGTCGCCGCGCTCACTCTTGTTGAAATTGAACGAGAAGTTGGGACGGAAGTCAATGGTGTTGTTGCTGTCCACCTCCCACTTGATGCGGAAGTCACCACGGATGTTGTGTCCCTTATCACGAGCCACCGTGTTGCCATCCTCGTAACTGGTGGAGTCTTGAAGCAAGTACTGACGAGACGTGCGGGTGCGGGTATCACGGTCGCTGTGGCTGTACATGATGTCACCACCCACGCGGAAGTGGTCGTCCTCCTTACTGCCGACGTTGAAGTTGAGACCGGCATACTGTGATGTGGTCACGCCACGGTCACCGCCCCAGCGCTGGAAACGGCCCGATGCACCGTCACCGAAGCCCAGGTTGTTGGTGTTGTTGCCACCGCCCAGGATGGTAAACTGGTTGCCGTCGCGGAAGTGGTTGATCATCACATTGCCAGCATAACGTTTGTCGGTGCCATAGCCGGCATTGACCGTACCGAACCAGCCGTTGTTCATGCCCTTCTTGACCGTGAGGTTGATGACCGTCTCGTCATCGCCGTCGTCCACACCCGTCAGGCGGGCGAGGTCGCTCTTGCGGTCAATAACCTGCAGCTTGTTGATCATGTCGGCGGGAATATTCTTACTGGCCACCGTGGGATCGTCGCTGAAGAACTCCTTGCCGTCGATGAGGATCTTTTTCACTTCCTTACCGTTGGCGGTGATCTTGCCGTCAGTGCCCACCTCGACACCGGGCAGACGCTTCAACAGATCTTCTACCACAGCGTTAGCCTGGGTCTTATAGGAGTCGGCATTGAACTCGACCGTATCTTCCTTGACAGTAATGGCTGTCTTGACGCCTACCACAACCGCCTCCTTGAGCATGATGGTATTAGGATCCATCGTGACTACACCCATATTCACGTCGCGACCATCCTCGCCGATGGTAACGTGCTTGATGACATCGTTGTAGCCCAGATAGGAGAAGCGAAGCAGATACTTGCCTGCCTTGACGCCCTTGATATTGAACACACCATTCATGTCGGTGGTGGTGCCCTTTACCATGGTACTGTCCTTATTGGCCATGAGTAGCCTGACAGTAGCCTCAATGAGTTCTGTAGTATCCTGCGAGTCAACCAGCACACCGTTGATGATAGCGGCATGGGTGGCAAGCGGCAACAGGCAGCTCACTGCGACTACAAGGGGAAAGAGAAATTTCTTCATTTTTATGATTATTAATATGATAACTTGTGTTATGACGCTGCAAAATTACTTGAAAGCAGTAAATAGAACAAAAAAATTCGCTTAATCCACCGTTTTTATAGACAAATGAGAAAAAATACTATTTAAAGAAATAATGCATATCGGGCTTTTTCCTGCGCGGAATTTGCCTCAGTAAAGAAAAACCATTAACTTTGCCCACAAATCAAAATGGGACTTAGAAAATCATGAGTAAAGTCATTATCATCGGATGCGGTGGCGTCGGCACCGTGTGCGCCCACAAGTGCGCGCAAAACCCTGACGTGTTTAACGAAATCGTGATTGCTTCGCGCAACCGCGCCAAGTGTGACGCTGTGGCACGTGCCATCGGCAAGGACAACATCACCACCGACCAGGTGGATGCCGACGACGTGGACCAGCTCGTTGCTTTGCTGGAGCGCCATAAACCCGACATGGTCATCAACCTGGCATTACCCTATCAGGACTTGACGATCATGGAGGCTTGCCTGCGCTGTGGTGTACATTACCTGGATACCGCCAACTACGAGCCCAGGGACGAGGCACACTTTGAGTACAGCTGGCAGTGGGCTTACCGCGAGCGCTTTGAGCAGGCTGGCTTGACGGCTATCCTGGGCTGTGGTTTTGACCCGGGCGTGAGTGGTGTCTATACGGCATACGCTGCCAAACACCACTTCGGCGAGATGCATACCCTCGACATCGTGGACTGCAATGCCGGCAACCATGGCAAGGCATTTGCCACCAACTTCAATCCCGAGATCAACATCCGCGAGATTACCCAGAAGGGACGCTACTGGGAGAACGGCAAGTGGGTAGAGACCGGCGCGCTGGAGATCCACAAGCCCCTCACCTACCCCATGATCGGTCCGCGCGAGAGCTACCTCATGTATCACGAGGAGCTGGAGTCGCTGGTCATCAACTTCCCCACCATCAAGCGTGCAAGATTCTGGATGACCTTCGGTGAGGAGTACCTGACCCACCTGCGCGTGATTCAGGACATCGGCATGGCGAGCATCGAGCCCATCAACTACCAGGGCATGGAAATCGTGCCGCTGCAGTTCCTCAAAGCCGTGCTGCCCAACCCGCAAGACCTGGGCGAGAACTACACCGGCGAGACAAGCATCGGCTGCCGCATCAGCGGTACCGACAAGGAGGGTAAACCCCTTACCTACTACATCTACAACAACTGCGACCACCACAAGGCCTATGAGGAGACCGGAATGCAGGCTGTGAGCTACACGACCGGTGTTCCCGCCATGACGGGCGCCATGATGTTCCTCAAGGGACTCTGGGTAAAACCGGGTGTCCATAACGTCGAGGAATTTGATCCCGACCCGTTCCTGGCAGTCCTCAACGAGCAGGGCCTGCCCTGGCACGAGCAGTTCAACATTGACCTGGAGGCGTAATAAAACGAGAGGCACTTCACTGAGAAGTGCCTCTCGTTTTAGTTTAATGTTTAATGTTTAGAGTTTAGAGTTTAGAGAGGTTTTCACTAAACTGCTTGATGAGTCGCTCGTCGGCGGCACACCAGGGGAGGGTAAGTAACTCATCCCAAGGGAGCCATCGGCTAGCGGCGTGTTCACGCATGATGAAATCGGTTGTGCCGGCAGTACAGCGATAGGCGGCGAGGGTGATGGTGAAGTCAGGGTAGTCGTGGGTAACTGTCGCGAGATGCTCATGGACAACGACGTCAAGGTTCATCTCTTCCATGAGTTCACGGTGCAGGGCTTGCTGCGGGGTTTCTCCCTCTTCCACTTTGCCACCCGGAAATTCCCACAGGTGGCTCGTGTACTCATAACGGGTCACACCACGCTGCATACACAGCACCTTGCCGTCCACCTCGATGACGGCAGCCACCACGTTGTAATGTTTGCGCTGCGGCATTATTTCACGAGCGCTTTACCCAGGTCCTGCCAAGCCAGGACTCCGCCACCCAGATTAGTCACGTTGAAGCCCTGACTGGCGAGCATACTTGCTGCCCGGGCGCTGCGACGGCCACTGCGGCAATAGACGGCCACAGGGCGCTGCTTGTCAAGCGTAGCCAACGCCTTCTCCAAGAAGTCCTGCTCATTGACATCAATGAGAACGGCTCCGACGATGTGCCCCTCTTCAAATTCCTCTGGTTCACGCACATCCACCAGCTGGACAAAGTCGTCGGCAATAAACGTTTGGAACTCTTCAACCCCTACAGTGGCGAACGTCGGAAGAGGTTCAGCCTTGCCTGTAGTTCCTTTACTGAAGATTCTCGCACACGAGACCGCAATGATTGTCACTATGGCAATCAATATTAACTTCTTGATACCTATCATCAAAAGAATCAGCATAAATAATAATTTTTATATGTTTGGCAAAGGTACACTTTTTTTGAAAAAAATTGTATCTTTGCACCACCAAAAATGACAATAGTAGTTTTTTATCAGCATTAACGTCGTGTAATATGCATTTATTAAAGCGATTATCATTATCGGTATTGTGCTGTCTGGCAGCGACTTCCATGCAGGCACAATACTATAGCGGTGAGCACACCTTTGACGGTGAGCACCAGAATGAGGTCTCTCTCTCATTAACCACGGGCAAGAACATCATCACTGGCCCATGCATCGGTAACACAGTGCACTACAAGCATTACTTCAACGACCATTGGAGCGTTGACGGTGGTGCCAACCTGCAGTACACCAAGGGGCTGTATGGCTTTAAAGCCAAGGGAGAGTATCACTTGAAAATCAAGTCCTTCCACATGTTCGCTTCGGGAGAATACATGTTCAACCATTACCACAGCTACAACACCAACGAGAACGTGGGCAACATGTCGGTACGCTTTGAGCGCGGCTATTGGGACATCACCCTGGGCGGCTCATTTATCGGCTACAACATGATGGGCGACCATTACACTGAGCCCATCACGCTCACCTTCGGTGCCCATGCGTCGCTGCGCCCCCGCACCAACAACTGGAACGTGGGCCTGCTGTTCCGCAACTATGACGACTTCTACTACGAGAACTGGAACATCAACTGGGGTCTGGACTTCTATTACAGGTTCAATTCCAAATGGAAGATGTTTGGCGAGTTCAACATCCGCCCCGCCGGCTCGATGAGCCAGTTGGCAAGCAAATATGAGACAACAGGTAAAGTTGGTTTAATTTATCGATGGAAATAACAATGAAAAAGTCAATATCATATAGCCTCATGGCAGCAGTCCTGCTGACTGCAAGCGGATTATTCACTTCGTGCGAAAAAGTCAGCCCGACGGGCGTGCTCATCGGTAACACGAGTGTTGACGACCGTGTGAAGCAATCATTGGTCAACTTTTCGTCCCTTGAAGTAGCTTGGGACAAAGATCTTGCCGACACTATCCAGGAGTATTCTTTCCTCGTGGGCAGCGACAGCCACATCACCGAAGACCCAGGCCGACTTGAAGAAATGATTGAAATCGGCATGGAGCACGATGACCTCTTCTATTGCCACTTGGGCGACCTTGCTGACACCAAGACCGAGTATTACAATAATACCGAGATGGTCATACAGCGAGAAACAGAGAAATGGATGGATAAATATCTTGTTCCCGTTTACAAGGAAGATGGCGATGTTTATTCCGATACGACACTTTTCACAGACCCTCGAACCGGTGACATCTATCTTAAAAACAAATTTAATATCTTCCCAACGAACCTGCCGTTCTATCCTGTTGTCGGCAATCATGACATCACCCATAATGGATGGGCTCTGTATAGCAGAATTTTCAAAACATCGTTTTATGAGTTCACCGTTAGAGTAATCAACGATAATGACACTGTCTATGACCGATTCATCTTCTTGGACTCGGCCAATGGCACACTTGGCAATTATCAGATTGACGAAATTGAGAACGGTATCTTCCAGCGCGACAAGAAAAAAATCCGTCACGTCTTTACCTTCACCCACACCAATATCTTCCGCCCGTCGCTCAACGAGTTTGCTTCGACCTATTGCCGTGAGGAATTGTACTATATCCTGGACAAACTGGCAGACTGGCAAACGACCATCGCGTTCTGGGGACATGTCCACGCATGGGACGAGCGCGATTTTGGCAATGTTCACCACATCACCATGCCCTCGATGAACTTTGTGGATCACCCCAATGGTGGTGATGACCTGCTCGTCAGGGTAACGGTTAAGAAAGACGGCGACTACAAGATTGAACGCGTAGGCCTTCACTGCAAGCAAAGAACAAAGCAGGAACTCCAAGCTTTGGGCTATCACACTACTACTAAGTAGGCTTTAGATATTAGGCTTTAAGTGTTAGGTATTAGGTGTGGACTCCAATACAACTCATGTGATTGAATATAAGGCGATAGGCTTTAAGGACCTGGACATCTTCCGCCCATATCTGCGGTGGGAGGATGTCCAGGGCTGTGAGTGGAGTAGCGTGAACCTGCTCACGTGGAACCGTTTCGGTCTGGAATATGCCATCGTCAAGGGATACCTGGTGCTGCGGTTCATCTATGACGGGCAATACACCCACACCATGCCGCTACCGCCAGTGCCCGAAGGGGTTGAACATCCACGCCTAGCCGAGGCTGGCGAGGGGTGTCTGGAATGTGTCATCCGTGCCCTGCGCGACGAGTGCTTTGCCCACCATCAGCCCTTCAGCCTCACCAACGTCAACCAGCAAGGAATCGACTTCCTGCAACGCGTGTTTCCTGGTGAATTTGAGTTCAGCGGGCCGATGACCGAGCGCTATGACTACATCTGCTTGCGCGAGAAGATCATCGCCCTTGAGGGCAAAGAGATGCGTCCCAAGCGACAGCACCTGTACCAGTTCCCACGATTCTACCCTAACCACCAATACCGCCCACTGGAGCCCTCTCTGTTCCCTGAGTGCCTGCAACTGTTGCAGCAATGGAGTGACAACGCCGAGGCCATCGGCCACCTGCAGGGTGCTGACAGCAAGGTGATGGAACGTGAGTCCATCAGCCAGGTGTTTGACAACTGGGAGCGGTTTGGAGCCATCGGCGGGGCGCTGTTCGTGGATGACAAGATGGTGGCGTTCACCTATGGTGTGCCCATTAACGGTAACACCTTTGACCTGTGTGTCGAGAAAGGCGACATCAACTACAAGGGTGTTTACACTGTCGTGCGCCACGAGTTCATGCAGCAGATTCCAGAGCAATACATCTATATCAACCTGGAGGAAGACCTGGGGTTGCCCGGGCTGCGGCGCGCCAAATCATCCTATCATCCTGCCTATCAGATTCAGAAAGACCGTGCCGTGTCACGTCCTGAACTGTCCAGCCACGTTGAGGAATGTAAACGCGAGGGCGTGCGCCACCTGATGAAGACGGTATTCAATGACCGTGACGAGGCACTCGACATCTTCTTCGCCCATGTTTATGTCCCCGCGGGCAACTATTGCCGTTGCCATGAGGGACAGGTTGTGTCGGCGGCTCAAGCCCTACCCTATCGCTTGCTCTACCATGGCAAGGAAAGCGATGCCGTCTATCTCTATGCCGTGGGCACTCTACCCGAGTGGCGCGGCCAGCACCTGATTGCACGCTTATTCAAGTATTTGCACCGGGGTCTGTTGTGCCAGGGCAAGGCATTTTCCACCCTGCTGATTGAACAAGAGGTGCTGCAGGAGATGTACGAAAAATTCGGCTATGCCCAGGTAGGCATCGCTCCGCTTCAAGACGAGAATGTGGTGGAAAACGGCTTTGAGGCTTACGACCAATGGCAGCGGTCACGGCCCTGCGTACTGCTGCAGAACGAGCGCAACTGGGAGGCGCTGCAGGTCTATAGCCGATTTGACAAATCTTACTATCTGGTCAAGCCGCATTACAAGGGAATGGTGCGCGTCATCAATGCCCTGAAAGCCTTACAGATGTATGCCTCGGCACATCCCGACCTCACACTCACGCTACAGGTCACCGGTGACGAGCACATCAGCGAGAACAACAGTTGTTATGCCATCGTCGACGGCACTGCACGACGCATTGCCCGATGCACCAGCATCGAGACAAGCCTTACTATCAATCAGTTAGCGGAATTCCTTTTCAAAGAGGCACCCCTTGAGATGCCCTTGATGTTGCTTTAATCCTGACAACTTTTTACCTGATGATGTCATCCTCGCTGGTGACATTCTCATGTCCACAACCCTCGTCGCACAGCCAACCGAACGGGTCACTCTTGGCAGCAGGGAAAGAATAGAAAATCCAGTGCGTTGGGCGTCTGAAGCCGAACTTGCGGCCATTGTGCTCGTGGACAGGGGCTTGATACACCACCGTCACGCCGCTCACATACTTGTCACGCTCATAGGGGCTGTACTTGACCCCATTGGTCTCGATATAGGCCAAGTCCTCCATGCAATCATGCTCAACGATATTAGATGGCAACACGCGGTTGCCGCCCAGGACATTACGCGCCACTGCCACATACTCGGGATCGGCTATCTTTTCCCAGCGACGGGCGGCATGGGCGAACCAGCCACACTCAGTCGCCCACTTGGCAACTTCCTGAATTGACACATCGCCTGCGTCGGGATGACGGCGTTCAAACAGGTTGAGCAGCAGCGACAACTCAGCGGTAGCACCCTCAAGGGAGCCCTGCTCGGCACGGCCCAGGACCGCAAAGAAATTGTAGCACTCATCAATGGTCTTGTTGTAAACTGTGGTGTCCGACCGGGTATAGGCACGACACGGGATGAAATGTTTCCCTTCTCGAGCATTCGCTATCAGGGCGGTAAAATACTTGACAGATTCCTCAAGCGACATGAAACGGCCCGCATCAGCCTCGTTTTTGATATGCTTTTTCACGGCCTCCTCGGGATGGAACTGGACACCGAGGGCAAAGTGCTTGTCGGTGCGCTCAATGGCCTCGATAATCTCTACCCCCTCGGTCATCGTCACACCCGTCACCTTCAAGGGCGTACCGGTCACGTCGCCCACCACCTGATGGTGCCATGAGGGCACGTCACGGATGGTGTCAGTGCCAGTGATGGCATAGAGCAACGAGTTGTGATCGGTCACTGTCACGTCATGGGGCGTATAGTAACGCTTGCCCTCGCTATCGCGCTGCATGCGATGCAAAAAACGGTAATTTTTGCCCATTTCATCGAAGAAATCGCCCAAATCCTGAATGAGCGGAGCCCCCGAAACGACGCCCAGCATCTGCATGCCGCGGCACAGGCCCAGCACGGGGATATCATGGTCCAAACAATAGGCCATCGTCAAGTATTCCGACACGTCACGCGTGGCATTGGCGGGACTGTCGTCGGCAATACCGTGCCACGGTTGAGGAACAGCAAACAGCGTAGAGCTGATGTCACCGCCACCCAAAAAGACGACAGCCTGAACACCTGCCAGCAGGTTATCGGCATCAGTACCGTGATAGGTCACACGCTTGACAACGTCGGCATATTGTTGACGTAAAACGCCCATTTCATCGGTATATTTCGGGCATAATACCATACCTTCATAGTCAAATCCTGCTGGGCGCAACTGCGGCAAAATCACTGCCTCTCCCCCAGCCTGCTCGATGGACAGAATGACACGCTCATAGCTGGCTGCCGTGGGCTGCCATGCGATACCGACCCGCACCGGCGTTTCTCCACCAGTAGCCACAATGGCCGCCATCATCGCCCAAATAATAAAAAGATACCGTTTCATCGTCTTGAGTGGTTGATTAATCTGTTGACAAAAGTACATAAAAAACTTCAGAGCACCTATGGGCAGTGCACAAAAAGAACTGTGCCAGGAACCAATCGGTCCCCAGCACAGCCTGTTAAAATACTTTTATCGAACTATCTGCTCAATGTCGAGTCAATTACTGCTCGGGTGCAGCATTCAACAAGAGGCCGATAAGAGCAGATACATCATCAATGCCCAACTTGCCATCCTCGTTCACATCAGCAACCTCGGCATACTCGCCCTCACTCAGCAGGAGGCTGATGAGTGCAGTAACATCATCAATGCTCAACTTGCCATCCTGGTCCACATCACCCAAGATGAACTGGGGATCGGGAGGAGTTTCCCACTCACCGATGGTGAAGGGCACGGGATCATCCAGGAACCACATCCAGTTAGTTTCAGTGCTGTAGGTGAAGTAAGGAGTATAGACAACAGCGTAATAGGTACGGCCCTGAGACATATAGTAGAGAGAATAGTCACCACTCAGGTCAAGATTTACGGTACCGTTGTCTTCGATCTCTACGTTAGAAGCCGTCTTGGTGACAACGGGGCTGTAAGTATTGTCGGAGTTCTTGGAAACAATACCATACTTCAGGGTGCCATTCCAAACACCACCCAGAGACTGCACGTCGATGGAGAGGCGCAAATCATTAGCGGGCATGGTTTCAGCTACCTTATTCACGTCCTTAACGATAACGCCACCGATGCCAGTGGTATCCTCGCAGAGGCCGATGATAGCAGCCTGTTCATGGTTGAAGCCAGAATCATAGGCATCATATTCATAGTTGTTCCTCGGTGACAGCAGAGCCCAGTCGAAGTAGCCGTTGTACTCCTCAGGCTGGAAACCCCAGTTGACGTGCACCTTACCATTGGAATCATAGCCGTCGAGCACGAAGGCGTGGCCGATGTGGCACTGGTTACCGCTGTTGTCAATAACCCTGTAACCCATGTAGTAAACGGGACGGCCATTGTCAATCTCGTTGTACATGATGTCATACCAGGCCTGCTCATCGTACTGGTAACTGGACTTCTGCACATACTGGATATTAGCATTGTAGTTAAAGAAGGTGATGATACCTCTAAACACATTCCTGAGAAGAACATCGCTGCTCTCGCCTGAATAGATGGTGTGGAAGGCTACGCCGACTTCATAGCACAGCTCAGAAACCTCCATAGCGGACTGGGTCTCGCCATAGCCATTCTTCATCTTGCCGTAATCATAATACCAGTCATCAAACTTTGCAGAAGCGGTCATCTCTTGACCATCCAGCATATAATTATAGCTGAATGAGCCTACACCATAACGCGGGTACCTCAGGCCCTTCATGATTGTTGCAAAAGCAATAGGAGAGCAACCTGCATAGCAGCGGCCATTGGAGGTCAAGGCGTGCGATGAGCGAGGAGCGTTGTTGTTGTAGGGAGGGAACTGATGCCAGTGTACCTCACCGCAGATGGGATACACGCCGTAGGGCTGCAGGTCATAGTTCAAGGTCGGCTTCTTGGCATTATTGGGATGGAGACGCATCACATCCATCTGATGCTGATAAGCCTTGAGCAGATCCATCAGAGGCTCAGGAACCTCGTTGATGTCAAATGAACCCTTGGTGCTGTAAGCCAGAACGGGGCTTGACATGTCATCACCGGCGACGATCACGAAACCCTGACCGCCATCACGGTTGAACACATAATAGTCACTCTGACCCTTCAGGTTAGTTGCTTCATAGCCCAAAGTCATCTTGACATTTGAAGCATTGAACCTGGTGCTGCTGGTAAACTGCTGCTTGGCAATTGCCATAGCCTGGTCAACGGTAATACTTTTGGCGTCAATGCTTTGCGTAAATAACGCACACACCGACAGTAAAAACAGTAATTTCTTCATAACAAAAATATTAGATTAAAAAAATAAAGTTTATAGTCAAATAGTATTTGGCAATATTAATTCAAAATAAGAGGTTAATCTTTCTGGTATAATATAGACACTATCTTCTTGATTACACCTCACAACCATTTATAGACTGCAAAGATAGTTTTTCTCTTGATATTCACAAATTTTTTTGGAGTAAAAACACAAAAAAATTCCAAAAAGGTTACGATTTCCGTTTGTCAAATCAGCATAAAGAAACACACAAAGCGCTGTATTACAGTGCAATACAAAATATCTCAGCTTGCGACCAAGTTATTATGTATATCGGTACTGACCACCTTCAAACCCTAACCAAATCCCATAGAGTCCATGGTCCCTCAAAAAAAGATATATTTATACCACTTTAACGATTGCGCAGCATCTCCAGCACGCGCTCAACGGGCAGGGCATCAACGTGGTTACCGCCCCAGCCCGTCATCGACTCGGCCATGAAAAGGGAGTTCCACAGTGCTTCGGCGGTGGCCTCGATGGTAGCGGCAAATATGGATGACATTTCACCATTGGCAAGCACCGTCGAGGTGATGGTCCGAGCCGTATCATTGATCAGGTTACCGGGAGCAACCGACAGGGCGATGACATAATCCCCGCTACCGTTGGAAGCGATGCCGCCAGTCTTGGCCATGCCCATCATGGCGCGCTTGGCGACACGTTCCAGATTGCGTGAATCGAGAGGGGCATCGGTTATCACAACCATCATGCAGGAGCCGTCAACGTTCTCGGCTTTGCGCACATGATTGATGAAATCATGCTTCTGGAGCCTTTGCCCCACCTGCACACCGTCAATCTCAAGGATTCCGCCATAGTTGGTCTGTACAAGCACACCGATAGTGTAACCGCCCAACGACTCGGGCAACACGCGCGACGACGTGCCGATGCCACCCTTGAAACCGAAACAGATGGTGCCCGTGCCAGCCCCCACATTGCCTTGCTCCACTGGTCCGCCATGCGCATTGTTGATGGCATCAATGACCATCTGGGGAGTGACATACATCTGGCGTATCTTGTTCAACCTGCCGTCATTGGTCTCACCCACCACAGCGTTGACCGACCTCACGTTTTCGTTCCCCGGCTGCATCAGGGTATAACGCACTGCGCCCTCGATGCCTGCCGCTACACTCAGGGTGTTGGTAAGAATCACCGGTGTCTCGATGTTACCGAGTTCACGCACCTGGGTCACACCAGCCAACTTGCCGAAACCGTTTCCCACATAGATAGCAGCCGGTACCTTGTTGCGGAAAATGTCGCCCTGATGCGGCACAATCGCAGTGACGCCCGTGCGGATGCTGTCCCCCTCAATGCAGGTGACATGTCCCACCGTGACACCAGGCACATCAGTAATCGCATTATAGGTGCCTGTTTCAAATATTCCCGTAGGGAAGCCCAACTGACGCAACGTCTTGTGAGGTTGTCCAGCCGACACCGTAAACCCCATCAGTACAGCCACAACGGCCAGGATGTAATGTTTCTTCATCATCTTCATTGAGAGCCCATTTGTTGTCATTTCACAAAAGTACAAAAAACTGACTTACCATCAACAAAACTGAGAAACAAAGTCCATCTCCCACGCCAACCACACGACCACATCCCCTCAACATCATACTTGGAATGTGATATACGTTTTTCAAAAAAATAGTTAAATATAACGTCGGTGCAAAAATAATGCGTACATTTGCAGGTTATTACGAGACAACAAAAACCAAGAAAAGTTAAAAACGATATGCGCAAATTGTTTTTCCTGCTGCTTCTGGCAGCAGCAACAGCTTTGGGAAGTCAAGCCATTACTGTACAGAATACGGCTGGCCAACTGTCACAGTTGGTGACTAATACCCAAATCACAGAGCTGACAGTTACAGGCACCATGGATGCCCGTGACTTCCTTTTCATCTCCAATGAGTTGACGGAGTTGACCTCGGTCAACCTCAGCCAGGTCAACATCCTGCCGATGGAAAATGCATCTATGCTCTATGGCACCGTTTCGTCTTACAAAGCCAATGAAGTGCCCCGCACGGCCTTCTTCGGCAAGAAGCTGACGACTGTGGTTCTTCCCGCCAACATCGAATCGGTGGGCTATGCCGCCTTTGCCGGATGCTACCAGCTTCGCAGTGTGACCTTCCCTGCCACCTTGGCCAATATCGGCGAATATGCCTTTGCCGGCAGTGCCTTGACCAGTGTCGATGTGCCCGCTTCGGTACAGGTAATCGGCAAGGGAGCGTTTGCACGTTGCGAGAACCTGACGAGTGCAACCATCAACAGCACTTTCCTCGGTGACTTCATGTTCCTTGGTGACACCCATCTGAGTCAAGTGACTCTGGGCAATACCGTACGCAACATTGCCAAGGGCATGTTCAACGGTTGTGCCGCGCTGAAGACGATAAACATCGATCCCGCCTGCAGGATTACGCGTATTGATGACGAAGCATTCATCAATTCGGGTCTGGAGGCTATCGACCTGAATACCTTGGGTGTAGGTACCATCGGTGAATGGGCATTGGCTCAAACCCAAATTTCCAATGTGGAAATGGGTAGCGGTATGACTCTGCTGGGCGAGGGTGCGCTTGCACACAACCCCATGCTGGAGTCTGTCATCCTTCCCGGCATGGGACATGACTATCCCACTGGTGGAGGACGTCGTGCTCCTCATCGTCCCCACACGATTGCCGACATTAAGGACTACACCTTTGCCGGCGACGGTGCGCTCAATGCAGGCAACCTGCTGCGTGAAGGCGTGACGACCATCGGCAATTATGCCCTCTACAACGTCAGCGCCGAAATCGACACCATGTGGCTGCCCTCGAGCGTCAACTACCTGGGCGACAGGGCTATGGCCGGTATGACAGGCATGAAGGTCCTCGTGACCGATGCTACCGATGTACCCGCTCTGGGTAATGACGTGTGGGCCGGTGTAGATCAGCCCTCTGTACCCCTGATCACTCCCAACAATGAGAGCGCCATCCTGTACAAGGCTGCCGACCAGTGGATGAACTTCTTCTTTGAACCTCAAGAAGAAGTCATCGTCGGTGACGTGAATGGTGACGGCCACGTTACCATTAGTGACGTGACTGCCCTGATCAACTACCTGCTGTCGGGCGATGACTCTAACGTCAACGTGAAAGCCACTGATGTCAACCAAGACGGCAACACCA
Source organism: uncultured Prevotellaceae bacterium (assembly GCA_900318205.1). Classification (GTDB taxonomy): domain Bacteria; phylum Bacteroidota; class Bacteroidia; order Bacteroidales; family Muribaculaceae; genus Sodaliphilus. Next base: position 23,731 of record ONJS01000023.1, read on the forward strand.
GCATCGGTGACGTAACCGCCTTGATCAACCTGCTGCTCAACGGCAGTTCAAACAAGTCAGTATCAAGCATCCATGACTCGGTTGTCATCAACACTGTAGCCACCAGCGATAAGTTCATCTTGCCTGCTGTTTCGCTGAAGGCTGGTGAGACCAAGACCATTGACGTGGAACTGGAGAATAACGAACACGCTTACACCGCCCTGCGCTGCGAGATCATTCTGCCGCAAGGTGTTGAACTGACTAACGTCAAGGCTCTTGAGCGCAGTTCCAACCACTCGTTCTACATCAAGCGCAACGAGGTTGAAGACAATGTTTACACCATCATGGGTGTGGACATGAACCTGATGACAATCACTGGCAGCGAGGGTAACGTGATGCGCCTGACGATTACAGCGAACGATGACTTTGAGGCTACCACAGCCGAGATGAAGCTCGTCAACTCCGTGTTGGTTACCGACCACAACGAGAGCTACCTCGCCGATGATGCCGTTGCCAACATGAGCATTAACTCAGGCATCGAGCAAGTAGTTGCCGACAAGGAGATTGACCGCGTTCGTTACATCAACGTAGCCGGTCAGGAGAGTGACATGCCGTTCGACGGTGTGAACATCATGGTGACCACCTATACCGACGGCACCACAACCACCGCCAAGGTTATCAAGTAAAGGAATTAGCCTTTAGCCAATAGCTTTTAGCTATTAGCATTTTGACGATTGATATTGCAGACGCCTCACAATGTGGGGCGCCTGCTTTTTATATATGTATTGACTGATCCTGACCCCATTTCCCTGCATCAAAAAACAGGCAATGGAACATTTTGTGCAAAAAGTGAAAATTATAGTGCGATTTGTGAAACCCCGACGTTAAAAAAAGGCAGTTACTTTGCAACAGAAATCAAAACAAGTACACTGATGGATATTTTCAAGCAATTAAGTTCAGAGGCCGCTGTCGATATGGCAACGCCCGAATATGGAGAGGCAATCCAAGAGATGAGCCGCTGCAACAAGATTTGTCACCGCATCAACACCACCGAGCCAGAGATGGAGAAGGTGCGTCCGCTGGAAGAGGAACTGTTCAATGGCGGGCTGGATGCCACGAGTTACATCATGCCGCCGCTGCAGATTGACTTCGGCTGCCAGATGAAGATTGGTAAGAGCGTGTTTGTGAACCACTCGCTGACGTGCATGGCTGCAGGAGGCATTATCATCGAGGATGGTGTGATGATCGGGCCTAATGTGCGCATCGTCACCGACAATCACGACCTGGAGAACCGCATGGTACTGCGCTGCAAGCCAGTACACATCGGTCGTAACGCCTGGATTGGCGTTGGTGCCATTATCCTGCCTGGCGTGACTATTGGAGAGAACGCCGTTGTTGCAGCCGGTGCCGTGGTGACCAAGGATGTGGCTGCGAACACTATCGTGGGCGGCAATCCTGCAAAGTTGATTAAAAACATCTAAAAAAGAGGAGGATAGACTATGATTTTTGACAGAAACGAAAAGAAAGCAGTTGTGGCACTCTTGGGTGCCGGTAGCATGGGAACTGCCATCGTACGTCGTATTGCAGCCGGTAAGAAGATTCTGCTGGGCGACATCAGCGAGAAGGCGCTGGAGCGCGTGGGCGAGGACTTCAGGCGCTGCGGCTATGACGTGGAAACGCAGGAAGTAAATGCCCTGCACAAAGATAGTGTGGAGGCATTCGCCCGCAAGGCGGCTGAACTGGGTCCCGTGATGTACTTCATCGACACAGCTGGTGCATCACCCAACCAAGCCAATCCTGAACACATTGTCAATCTCGACATGGTGGGCACGGGCTATGCCGTGGATGCTTTCGGACAGGTGATGGCCGAGGGTGGCGCAGGACTTATCATCTCGAGTCAGGCAGCCTATATGTACCCTATCCCCAACGACATCGAACTGCAACTCGTGAACACACCGACTGAAGAACTGAAGAACGTCAAGTTCATTCAAGAGGTTGCCATGCAGAACAGCGGCTTTGCCTACATGATCGCCAAGCGCATGAACCATCTGCAGGCACAGCGTGCCGCTGCCACCAGTTGGCGTAAGCGCCGTGCACGCATCAACACAATCTCGCCGGGTATCATCGTCACCCCGCTGGCCTATGACGAGTTCAACGCCAACGGCGAGGGCTACCAGCGCATGATTGATGCCTCTGCTGCTCAGCGTACAGGAACGAGTGACGAGATAGCCGAGGCTGCTGCCTTCCTCCTGGGAGAGCATGCCAAGTTCATCACGGGCACTGACCTGCTCATCGACGGTGGTGTCATCGCCAGCATCCGTACAGGTGAATATCAACTAGGATAACAAACAATAACTATGAATTTCAAGAACATTATTATGACCGTATTGGCACTGCTTGTATCAACGTCATGCAGCGGCCAGGCAAAACAAGAAAAAGATATGGAAACGACAGGTAAAGCATTGGTAGTGTTCTTCTCGCATGCGGGAGACAACTACGCGGTAGGAAACATCGAGGTGGGCAACACCAAGATTGTCGCTGACTACATCAGCGAAATCATGGGCGCCGACCAGTTTGAGATTGTGACGCACAAGTATGACGGCATGGCCTATACCCCGCTCATCAAACTCGCACAGCAGGAGGCCGACAACGGCGAGTTGCCCGAGTATGAGGGCGACGTGGACCTGAGCCAGTACGACACCGTCTTCATCGGCGGTCCCGTGTGGTGGGGCACCTATCCACAGGTGATGTTCACTTTCTTCAAGAAACACGGCGATGACCTGCAGGGCAAGACGGTCATCCCCTTTACCACCCACGAGGGTAGCGGACTCGCCAACTGCGTGGAGGACGTGAAGGCCGCCTTCCCCAGCGCCAATGTCACCAAGGGCTTCAGCATCTACGGCCACGAGGTTCGCACCGGCAAGGCGAAGGTAGAGAAGTGGCTGAAAGGCTTAGAATTCTGACAACTGAAAACTGACAACTAATGGAATACATCAAGTTATCTAACGGCGTTGAGATGCCGACCGTGGGCTACGGCGTGTTTCTGGTAAGCCCTGACGAGTGTGAACGATGCGTTAGCGATGCCCTGAGCGTGGGCTACCGCCTGATTGATACGGCACAGGCCTACCAGAACGAGGAGGGCGTGGGCAATGCCTGGAGCAAGAGCGGCATCAAGCGCGAGGACCTGTTCCTCGTCACCAAAGTGTGGATCAGCAATGCGGGCGAGGAAAAGGCTGCACGCAGCATCGACGAAAGCCTGCGCAAATTGCAGACGGAGTACATCGACCTGCTGCTCATTCATCAGGCTTATGGTGACGTGTTCGGCTCATGGCGTGCGATGGAGAAGGCCTATCGTGCCGGCAAGGTGCGCGCCATCGGCGTGAGCAACTTCCAGGCAGGCCGCTTCTTTGATTTTGCCCACTATGTAGATGTGAAGCCAATGGTCAACCAGCTGCAGTGCAACACGCTCACCCAGCAGACGGGCATTGAGCCGATACATGATGAATTTGGCACAAAGATGATGGCATGGGGACCGCTGGGCGGACAGGGTGTTGATGGCATCGTGAAGAGCGAGGAGCTGGCGGCTATTGGAGCCAAGTACAATAAGAGCGCCGCTCAGGTCGCCCTGCGCTGGCTCACGCAGCGTGGCATCGTAGCCATCCCCAAGTCGAGCCACAAGGAGCGCATGGCACAGAACTTTGACATCTTTGACTTCACGCTGAGCGCCGATGATATGGCCCAGATTGCAACGCTGAACCAGCACGATAACGGCACCATCAACTTTGGCGACCCGCAGTTTGTGAAGTACCTGATTGAGAATTACGGATAAGTCCATGAAGAAATCGGTGCAGGTTTTAGTAGGTGCAGGCAGCATCGGCTTGGCGATTATCCATCGCGTGTGGGCCGGTTGTCTCACCGAAGCCTAAGAACCGAGAAATGGCTACGACATACTAGCCAACAATACACTTCTATCGGTAGAAGAACGGAACTAATAGACGAAGCGGCTGAGGATTCTCAGCCGCTTCGTTCATATTTGCCCCAGTTGGGAGAATTAACTGAATCAGTTGGTTGCAGTGGGCGAGAGGACTACTCGCTCAACATGACGTTCACCACTCTCGGTTACGACCTCGACAAGGTAAACACCGTAGTTATAGCCACTCAGGTCAATCGTGAGTGACTGACCACCGTTGGCCTTGACATGCTGCAACTGGGCTCCGCCGCTGGAGTAAACCCTCACATCGGCAAGAGGAGCCGTCGCCGTGATATTGACGTTACCGCTTGTCAATGTGGGAGCGACGAGTATCGACGCGGTCCTCATCGCCATATCATCCACACCGCTGGTGCCAAAGGTGATGACATAGGGCTCATCCAGGTCTCCAATCAGGCGGTCGCTGGTGAAGGTGACAGGATTATTGGCCACTAATACCTGACCATCGATGAGCGTGCGGAAGTCAACCTGATTACCGCTCTCATCGGCATTGGCAGCCACGGTGAGGAAGTAAGTGCCATTGATGGCGCGTACTACCCCGCGGCACTGGTTATTAATAAACGCACCGATGGCTACAGTGTCAACAAGCGTATCACCAAACTTAACCTTGGCAATGACATTCATGTTGTCGCTGTAGTTGTGGTGATCCTCAGGCGTGAACGGATACCACTGGCTCTGTCCAGGTTGACGCATAGGAGCATTCTCGGTTCCCTTGCCACTGGGATAACGGAATGTCTTGTCGGAACCATTATTGAAGTAATAGTACCCCTCGCCGGGAATAATGGCAGTCAGCGTACCGTCCCAGAATCGGCCATTGTAGATGGAGATGCGTTCCTTGTTCTTGATGTAGTCTCCCTTGACAGGATCCAGGTCGGCAAATGCCTCGCTAATCGTCAGGTTATAGATGGAGAACGGTCCAATCCAGTTCCATCCGCTGACAATCTGCTGGCTGGTAACCGACGGGTCAATGTATGTGCCCTGGATGTGGGCTGTCACATCACGGTTGACCCTCACTTTATACATATTACCAGCATGGAGCTCAGTCAGTGTACCAATCCACTCAGTACTGTCACACACGCTGAAGCCATCGTTCTTGCTGTTGATGCGTTCATAGGCCCAGTCATGACCGAAGGCTTGTTCGGGTCCCATGGGTTTGACATAAGGATCAACGTAGAACGAAATCCAGTTCCAGCCTTTCTTGAAGTCTATCGTCTGCTCTATCTCGTCATCCACAATCCACTTGACTGGTTCATCATAGGTACCAATCAACGCGTTAGGCTGGAAATTGAGCGGTCTCATCAAACTACCGACGATAGTGGTCACATTGTTGTAAACAACCCCTTCCTCGCCACTGTAGATCTTGAATACGATAGGCTCGGGAGCAATAGACTCTTCGGTACCATAGATGGTCATGTTCACAAAGTAGGCACCACGTGAGGCCAAGAGGCTCGGCGATGCTATACCACGGCACTCACCATTGATAAATGCAGCCACCTTGGTATTGGAGTTCTGGTCAATCTTGTCATTGAGATAGAACTGACCAATCACGTTCATGGTGGACTCATAATTGTTGATATCTACACTCCATGAGGGTTCATTACCCTTGATGTCGAGAGAGACATGCAAGGGTGTGTAGATGCCGTCCTCATCACAGGCATAGATGACCAAGTCGTGCTTGCCAACGGGTGAACCAGCCTCAACAGTGAAAGAGATGCTGGCGTCACTATTCACTCCGATGGTCCCCTCGGAGGGTGAAACCTTTACCCACCTGGGCGCACCACTGATGGCAAATGAAGTGCTGGTGCTGCTGTTGTTCTTGATCCAGTTAAAGAAGGTGAACTCTTTAAGGCGATCAACTTCAAACTGAATATCATTGTCCTCCCATTCAATTGAGTTATAGTTGGCAACAGCACTCCACGATATGTTCTCGCTGAGGTTATCGCAGTTGTCCTTCACATTCTTCACACGGACGTTGATCTGGTTGCCATGCAGTCGCGAGGGCAGTTCACGCAGGGTGATGTAAATCTCGTTATTGCTGGCCGTGAAGTCAAAGTCGATGTTCTGCTCGTCGGGAGCACTCTTCAACGCCGGGGCGGTGAGCGCTTGAGTAGGAGCGAGATGAGTAGGTGTCAGGGCAGTCGATGGCAGCATCTTGTTCACAAGAGAGAACTCGTGGACAATATTGCCATTTGCATCGAGCAGTGCACGCTGCATGGGGAAGTAACCCACCAGACCGACCACCTTGGCGGTATCTATCATTGCATATCGGCCGCTGGTAACCGTCGTGGCATCGGCAGCGATGCTCCACACGCGCAACTCATCGATGTCACCCGTGAAGAAGCGTGCATCCACTTCCTCATCGTCCACCGTACGCCTTGTCGAGCCAATGTAAAGATAATCACCTTGGGGAGCGGGAATCAGTTGCTCGGCCATGGTCTTTACGGCTTTGCCGTCAACATAGGCTACGGTGCTCAAGCCACGTCGCACGTTGAATGCCAAGTGGTGCCAATAACCGTCACTGTAATTCACATCGCTGAGGAGATAACGGGTGCCATCGGATATGAGCGAGGACTGTTGCCACTGACCGAAGGTGCGCAATTCCAGACCTCCGGCTTCATTGAAGCCCAACCAGATGTTATTGACGATGGAGAACAGTGTCGCCTCATGATTAGCGTCAGGCTCACCACGGAACCACATCTCGATGAGGTAACTGTCGGTCGAGCGTGAATCCATCCTAGAGATATCGGCCTTCAATGAGGTCTGTCCGTCGAGATGTGCCGCCAGATTCACATTGTCGATATTCCACTGTTCGGTTTCCATAATCATGTTGCGGCTGCGTGCATAGTCCCTCACGATAGTGCCGTGTCCCTCATTCATCTTCCAGTAACTGATAATGCCTGGCGTGTAGGGCGGGATGTTGTTCATCTTGTTTTCCAGAATCTCTTCACGAGTGAGCACTTTCTTCCAGATGGACAACTGATGCATAGCACCATGGAATTCCCCACCAACACTCACTCGACCCTCACCGACATAGGGAGGCACGATAATGTTATCAAACAAGGGCACTACCTCATCCTCGATGGCATAGAATGCATTGACAACCGGCGAAGCGCCATTCTTGTAGGTCATACCGACAAATACCCACTTGTCGACAGGAATCATCCCGCTTGAAGTGAACGTTTCTCCCGTCATGTCGAGCATGGCATGTCCGTCATCGGTGACCTTGAGGGCCATAAAGTTGTCGTTGGTACCATGCCAGAGGACAGTTCCACCCGACTGGCGCTTCATCCAGAAGCTCAGCGAGAAGTCGGTGTCATTGATAGGCAGATAAGCCTCGGTGCTGACCTCGTTGCCGTTGAGCTGAAGCGATACCTCGTGATCTACAGGAGCGTCGTTGAGCACACCTGTGATGACGAAGTTATCATCCTTGGTGAGGTAACTCTCGCGGATGTCCTCGTTGAAGCGGAGGTGGATATTATCGGCGGGCGTAAAGATGCCGGTATTGGGCTCCACCTGGCCTAATAGCTTGGGACCGCGGGTGTCGCGGATGATCTCGAGCTCGGGAGTGACATTGACCACGCCATTGGTGCAATAGCTCTCGGCAACAACCAAGTAGCGTCCATCGATATTGGGCAACTGCAGGGTGTAGTTGATATTGGGTGTCTCACTAGGAATCAGGCTCTGGAATTCAGTTTCTTCACCTTCGTCAAGATACTGGTCACCGTTGACCCAATCGTGGGCTACAATCCAGTTATCGTCACCGATGAAACGGTACTTGAGCCTTATTCCCTTAAAGCCCGTGAACTGACGATAAATGTCGCTGATGGTGGCTATGATGCCATCATTATCCCTATAAGCCTTGTAGTTCAAGATATTCTTGTTCAACTTCAGCGTGACAGCAGGTGCTGCGGGTACAAAGTGGGCACTGAATGAAACTTCGTCCATGACATTGTTTGCCTGGCAGGTGCTCATCAATCGCAACTTGAGATCGTTATAGTCAAGAACCGACGGGTCGCTCTGACGGATGGTAAGCGTCAATTTTACCGTCTGGCCGTAAGGAATCCATATGTCGCTTCCTTGAGCCAGCGGCAGGCCGTTGAACAGTACAACCAACCCGTTAGGATTGCTGAGAGGATCCATCGCCAGTTTGACGACATTGTACTGGGATTGTGTCTCACTCTCGTTGGTGAGCCACACCTCGATGTTAGCATCATGCCCGGCGGGAATGTCGGTGATATTGCGCTGGGGCGTGCTGATCTTGGGATTGTCAAGTTTCATCGTGCCATAGTTCAGGATGTGGCGCCCCGCTTCATAGTACTTGGTACGTTGCTCGGGCTCATAGGGGCATCGGGTCTGACCCGCTCGTGTACGGAAAATCGGTCCCCAACTGCGAGGCGAGGTGAAGATGTCCACCGTGTGAGCCTCTTCTGAATTTGTGTCGTCGAATTTGTAGCTGAACACTTCCTTGAACTTCTGCTCGTCAACATCGTTCATGACATAATTGTGCCCGGCGCTGATGGCGCTTTCAATGGATACTCCGGTGCCATTGGCGCTAAAGCCGCCCAATGAGTTCCAAATGAGGGTTGACTTTACCTTAAGCGTCTGATTACTGCGACGCAAACTGTCGGTGATTGACGATGCATTCACCACATCTCCGAACTCGAACGACTCATTCCTCTTGAGATATTTGCTCTCATTCTGGAACGCCTCGACCTTGTCCTTCTCGTTGAGTTCCAACTGGTCCCTCCATAGTTTGATGGACTCATTGAACCAGCGCACACTATCGCAACCATTATAGGTTTTGGGTGTGCGGAAGTAGTAGCTGGGCATTGGGCCTTCAGTTGTTGGATTGGCTTGGTCGCCCCACATCTCATCATCATTGGACAGTCCATAGTTGGGATTATCCTCGGTCAAGAGCGTGTAATAGGTGGGCACTACGGGATTCTCCTCCATCTGGCTCAAGTCGGTGATATGCGTAAACTTACTGTTGCGTGTGGCTTTGATGTTGGGAATAAGGGTTTTCTCAATATACTTCTGCGTATAGTTGAAATGGGTGCCGAATTTCTCGCCCATGCTCACGCAGCGGTCATTGCCCAACTTATAGGTTCCATCGTCCTGCAGCATCAGGTTGACTTCGTTGGCAGCCCCCACGATGTAGTTGGTGGAGTAACCGATAAACACATCACCATCGCTGCCCACATAGCCACCTCCACTGGAGGTTGAAACGCTGTGGGAGTTGGTATAGGTCGTGTATCTCGTGTTGTCCCAGTCCGACGTCAGTTCATAGCCTCCAGTAATGGTTTCATCATGTAGGATTTTAGCGGTAGTGACCGATGCCACGCCAATACCGAATGAAGTGATAACCTCAAATCCCGTCGAATACTTGAACTTGATATTAGTACCCTGATGCAAGCCATGGATCTTGGTGGTATAGGCTGTCTTGACGGTATCAACGCTCCACGTGGCGCTGGAACCCGAACCAGGGGGATCTCGCAATACCATGTCCACATAACTGGGACCAGCGGTAATGAAGTTATTGCCCGTGGGCACAACGCCCAGCACAATGCCCTGTAACGAATTGGGTAACCAGTTGACGGATTTGCCATTGATGACCGAGGCAATGTTCATCGAACGCACATAAGGCGCCGTCAGATTGGGGAAGCCAGCAGTCCACTCATAGATGGCTTCGCCCTTGTTGTCCAATTTGATTTGGTTAGCCTGCATTTCGATGATGGTGCCCGCATAGATTGTACGCCCATCGATTGTGGTGTCGTTGGCCATAACAGCCACCCCGTTGCCCATCTCGTTATTGATGGTAATGATGGAGTCGGCCATGACGTCCCGGTAGAGGATACCCTCTGCCAAACGATCATAGTTACGGTATGGCTCATAGAGTTTGATCTTGTAACGGTAATTGCGGTGTTGCAAGAACAACGGGTAGTCGTAATAATAATCGACATTTCCTGTGCCCTCGTCAACATGATAAATCGGCAAGGCAATATCATTATCATCACCCATCATGATGGTATCGTTACCGAATGCACCCGCTGCTGCACCTATCTGAATCACATCAAACACGGGCTGGCTGCGATAGGTCAACAACAGTTTCTTGTTGCAGCGGTAGAGCGGCAGATAGGTGGTGTGTAACTCATTCCAGAGGGTGTCAGGACGAACGCTGTCCAACGGATTGGTCAGGTTGATGGCTGGAATGTTGCGGAACACCTCATCGGTCTCCAGGCCATGGTTATTGTCAAATTTCACGCTCTCGACGGCATAGCGCAGGGGCGGCAGCATGGCGCTGAACTCGCCCGTGAGGGAGTCGGTGGTGATATAGACCACTTTCACCTCATCGGGGTCGTTAAACCCACGCCACGAGGTACTGTGGATGGCATCGGCAGCCGAGGGGACATCGACACGTTCGGGATTGTCCACCCATTCTACAGTCGTGCCCGTCTCCCGCTTGATGGCATTGATGCGTCGTTGCGGGTGGTCAAGCATGGTGAGTCTGATGGTGGCCTTGCCGATGGTGTTCTGGCTATAGCCATAACCCAAGGGAACACTGCCTTGGGCGGCACCACCGGTCACGCGACCCGAGAAGTTGACCAGCGTGTTGTCATAGAAATCAAGATGCGTCTCACTGCGGAAGTCATAGCGTTCTCCCTCCTGCTGCGGATATCGGCCCCCGCCCTCAAAGGTGTGACCGTTGCGCTTGACCTCAATATAATGCTCACCGATGGGCACCGAGATGGTGAATTCACCATTGGCATCACTATAGATGGTCTTGTTCTCACGTGTGCAGGGAGTTCCGTCAACAAAGAACATGACACTGTCGACAGGAACGGTGGTCCCGGAGTAGCGGATGGTACCACTCACAGTGAAACTTGACACATCGGTGAAGTCATACCCGTTGAGTGACAATGAATTGGCGCTGATGAAGCCTGTGCGGCTTGTGGGGCTGAAATCGTGAACGCCCAACACGGGGCGAACGGTGTAGCCCGTTCCACTGCCGCTGAAGGGGATACCACGGATGATGTACTCGCCATTAGCATTGGTCATTCCATAGAGACTCAATTGGTCATGGGTGGGAATAAACGTTGACGCAAGGCTGTTGCGGTTGATGATGGGATGATTGCCATTGGGGGCGCCATTGGTATAAGAATTGTCATAGGCGTACAGGGTCAAGCCTTCGTCAAACGGATAGTAGAGCTTCAAGCCCTCCTCACGACCACTGAGGATGCGGTTGCGGTCTCGGGCAATCTCATCATTGGTCAAGGCCTTGCTCCACAGGCGTACATCATCAATATAGCCGCTATAACCATGAATCTTGTCCTCGTCACCGCCGCCAAAGTAAATGATGGCTTTGCCATTATGGTCGGTGAACGCATAGTCCCCGCTCACCTGGGCACTCACCACATCAGATTTGCCATTCAGGATTATATCATATTTGCCGGTGCCATCGTGACGCAGGGTGACATGGCTGAAGATGCCGGCACTAACCGTGTCGGGTGCTACGATGAGTGCTTCCTCGTTGCTGTCCATGTGCCACTGCAGCAGATATTGGCCACTGGTCTCTGTCGGGACGAGCCTCAGGTCGCCGATACCGTCAAACGTCAACACCTTTGAATAATCGACGGTGCTGCCACTAGCATTACGGATGGTCTGGTCAGGACTAAGCCACATCTGCACGGTAAAGGCTTTCTCGGGAGCAATCAATCCCTGGGCATAGTTCAATGTGGGCTGCCACATGACGCCTAAACCGCCTTGATAGATTCGGCGGCTATAGAATTGGTCACGTGTTGACTGCTCATCGTTGGTGCGATCCAGCATGACTTGCACGTTCGGGACAGCAGTGCCGGTCTCAAAGGTCACACGTCCAGCAATCACACCAGTTGCCTGTCCGAAGCCCGACTCCTCGATATAGTTGCTCACAACCATATTTCCGGTGCCATCACAGTCAGTACCGTAGGCAGTCACGCGGTATTCATAGTAGCGGCCCGGCTCGGCAGATTCGTCAAGATAGACATACTCTGTCGCAGTGCCCTGGGTAGTGTAGATGGTAATCCATTCATCATCGCCGATGAAACGACGTTTCACATCGTAGGTCGTCGGCCGGGTGCCCACTTGCTTGGCTCTCCACGTGAGGCGCACACCCGTTTTGAAGTCACCCTTGCTGATTGTCACTGAGGTGACGACACTGCCCTCAAGCACATGGGCTGCGATGGTGTCGCTGCTATAATGGATTTTGTTGTCCACCAGGTCGGTCGTGACAAAGTAGCGGTAAATGTCGCAATTGCTGGCTGGCCGTGTGTCCTCAAATGAGGCTTTCCCTGCCCGCCTGTCAACATCGACAGTGCCATAATTGTTTTCCAGGGTGCCGTCGGGGGTGATGCGGTTGACCGCAAACTTCACCATATTGTCACTGGCGGGTATGCCGCCAAATTCCCAATCAATCTTCACCTTGTCGGTAACAGTAGCGTCCTGAACAAGGGTCAACGGGATGACAGGGGTGGTGCTTACCCAAACCTCGGAGGCATCAAGGATGGTCAAGGGTTCAGGATCGGTGGGAATGTTGATATCACTCCATACCTGCTTAAGCTGGAAGACCTCGTAACGGTATCGCTTGCCGTATTCCAGACCTTGTTCCAGGCCATCGATGTAATACTGGCGGGATGTCGTTCCCAACTTCATGCGGTTGCTCTTGAAGTTGCCGTTCTCGTCCACTGTCGTTCGATAGATCTGGAAATCGCCTTCTTTGGGGTCGGCCTGATCGTCCCATCCCAAGCGCAAGTCGCCTGTCACCTGGTTGAAATCGACACTCACATTGAGTTTGTCATTATTGAACGTTGCGGTAGTCGTCTCACTGCCCGGGAGATTCTCGGTGATGGTCCAATTGGTGGAATACTCGGAACTACCGCCATTCCAGTAATTGATGCGCATTTTCACTGCCGTGCTGCGTTCCACATTCACCTTGAAGGTCTTGTCCATCGGAACTTGGATGGCGACTGTTTTCTTGTCATGGCCGTCATATTCCAGCGTCTGGGTCGGTACGATAACCCTATCATCGGCGCCAAGCACGGTCACTTTATAGATGCCTTTATACTGGTATTCTCCAGGCATGGTGCCGATTCCGTTGCGATGCTGCGGATTGCCCGTACCCAAGTCGCGCCAGTACTGGTCCTCATCAGGTAAGGGGATGCTGGTATGGTCCATAAGCACCTGAACCTCACCGGGCTTTTCCCATGTGATGGTCGGTTCCGGCACACGGGTGTAGGCGGTGCTCACGTCTTTCTCATACCAGTAACTGATCTTCATGTCACGGTCCTTGGTAAAAAAGTTGTCCTGATGATAGTTAGACGTTCCAGAAATCACAATCGTTTTGATACCCTGGTCAATGGCCCTCTGATGCAGGAATATGCGGAAACTCGCCCAAGTACCGTCAAATCCAGGACTCACAAGCACCGCGTAGGCCGTATTGTCATTTTCCAAGCGCACTGAGCCTGCATTATTATGACCGATCTGAATCGAAGTTCCGTCGGCCATCAAGGCATAAACCTTATACTCCGTGCTCTTGTATTCAAAGTCCTTGGACTGCGAGGCATGGTAACGGAACTTGATCATCATGCCGGGGCGGTCAGTCGTGAACCTCCCTCTATTCTCGCTGGAGAAGCCTGTGAACCTGCCCATTGCATCATACTCGCTGTCACCGGTACACCAGCCGTAAGACTCGTTATCGGTCGACCAAGCCATGTACACATTGGCATAGTACAGTCCTCCGCCCGGGTCATCGTAATAACTCGACCGAGCATTTGCGCCCAGGCACATACACATCATGATGGCCAAGGCAAAATACATCCTTAATCTCTTCATCGCTTTATTTGATTATTGGTTATAGATGGCATAATAATACAGCCCTATATAGAGAAACTGCAAAAGTTTGGGTTTGAAACGCAAAAGTACTTTTATTTTTTTACACCGCAAGGTTTTTTTCGGATAATCCGTAATTCAATTCATCTTTTAGGTATAAATAAGGCAAGACATGGATAAAAAAAAAGCATAAAAAAGAGGGGAAAACCACATGCCAGGAACTAGGAACCCAATGAATGACCCAGTGATGACTTTTTGGTAAATAATTGTAAACAAATCGTTTAATTTTACAAAATAAGCTATGGATTTTAGCATTTTATCGCATTAAATCAAATAATCCGTTGTAACTTTGCCAACGAGAGATTATCCGTTTTTATCAACCTAATTATTTTGACTGACATGAAACGAACTTGGAAATTTGGCGCAATGGCTGCCTTGGTGCTGATGAGCAGCCTACTGACATTCGCCAATGACAGCGCACCGACCGCAACTCAAGACAAGATAACTGAAGGCAACAATGATTTTGCTTGCAACCTGTTCCGCTCCATCTACGGGCAAAAGCATGGCAATCGCAGCTTCATCATGTCTCCCATTAGTGTGAGCTATGTGCTAGGCATGCTTAACGAGGGTGCTGAAGGCCAGACGCAGCGCCAGATTACCGATGTGCTTGGACTGGATGGCTCGGCACGAGAGATCAGCCAGCACTTCAAGAAGATAATGGATGTAGCCTCAGGTGTTGACTCAACGGTGACGATAAAAATCGCTAACAGCATCAACATCAACTCGGCTTGGAACTACAGCCTTATCCCCAAGTATAAGACGGACATGCAGGAATATTACAATGCCCAAATCGATGCGTTTGACTTCGGCAATAGCAGGAATGTGGAGATCATCAACAACTGGTGCAAAATCCACACCGACGGTATGATACCCCATATTCTTGACATGCTCGAACCCCAAGTCGCCATGTATCTGCTCAACGCTGTCTATTTCAAGGCCTCGTGGGCCAACAAATTTGACCCCAAGAATACCCGCAACAAGATTTTCACAAAACAGGACGGCACTATTCTTGAGCATAAGATGATGCACGTTTCTATTAAAGGAGTCGCTTACGGCTCCAACAATTTGTGTAAGATGCTATCCCTGCCCTATGGCAACGGCAGCTACAGCATGATTGTGTTGCTGCCCCACGAGGGCAAGACCATCGGCGACATTATCCAAAACCTCTCGGCGCAACAACTGGAGAAGCAACGAACCCAGGAAATGACTAATCACAATGTGGATATCCTGATGCCCCGTTTCACCAGCGAAAACGAAATCGAACTTGAGGAAATCCTCTCGTCAATGGGCATGCCGCGGGCATTCAATCCCCGCGCCGCTGAATTCTCCAATATGGTCAAAGGTCAAGAACTCTGGGTCTCGATGATGAAGCAGAAGGCTAAAATCGAGGTTAATGAAAAGGGAACCAAGGCTGCTGCCGTTACTGTTACAGGGATGATGGCAAAATCATTGAATCCCAACCGCACAATATGGGAGGAATTCCACGCTACACGCCCATTTGTATATTACATCGTCGATAACAGCACGGGCACGATTTATTTCATGGGCACCTATTGCGGTGAAGAAGGCGTAGCCATTCCCACCGAAGTGAAGATAGATGTAGATAATTTTGACAGCGATGATGCCGTTGAAGTCCTCCCGGAAGTGTTGGTGAATTGTTTCGGCAGAACACGTGGAGACAAACCCCACCCTGAATTGTCAATTAATCACAAGGGCTACTCCGTTGAACATAAACCCCAGTTCCCTGGTGGCGATGATGCCCTGATGAAATATCTCCAGTCACACATCAACTATCCGCCCAGGGCTGCCGAGAACATGGTTGATGGAAGGGTCATTGTGCAATTTCTTGTTGACAAGACGACTGGAAAGGTCGGTGAGGTAAAGGTTGTCCAGTCAGCGGACGAATACCTCGACAAAGAAGCCACCCGCGTCGTGAAGTCCTTGCGCAATTTCACCCCAGGCAGCCACAATGGCAAGCCCGTCGATGTGTGGTACGTGCTCCCAGTGACGTTCACAATGTGACATCAAGGGGGGCGGTCCCTTTGATGTCAAAAGCCAACAAAATAGGTTCAATTTCAATGCCTAAATAATTAGTATTTTTGCGCATTCTAACCAGTACTTCATTCACTATGAGATTACGTCATATACTTCTGATATCGGCATGGCTGCTGGCATGTGCAGCCTCGGCTCAAGGTCACAACGACACCATCAGGGTCATGACCTTTAACATCCATGCCGGTCATGATGCCAGTCTGCAGCAGTTAGGGCAGTTCATCAAGCGATACCAGCCCGACTTTGTCGCGCTGCAGGAAGTGGACCACAATACCCGGCGCACCAATTGTCCCCATCAGAATGATCGCGATTTCATCACCGAGTTGGCCTACTACAGCGGTATGCAAGGGTTGTTCGGGCCCACCATCAAGTTCAGCGGAGGTTATTACGGCATCGGCCTGCTCACGAGGCATCAGTTCGTCGATGTCCACAACATCAAGTTGCCGCATCCCGTCGACCGCATGGAGCAGCGGGGCATGCTTCAGGGAACTTTCATCCTTGCCGATGGCGATACCATCACGTTCGCGTGCACCCATCTTGAAGCCTTCGACAGTGTCAGCCGGGCCGCCCAGGCTCAGTTCATTCTCGACCATTTTTCCGGTTCTATGCGTCCCGCAATATTAGCCGGTGACTTCAATGCCTCGCCAGACGACCCGGTCATTGGGCAACTCATGAACCAGTGGCTTGACTGCACAACGGGCGATTTCACATTCAGCGTCAACTCCCCCAGTGAGAAGATTGACTACATCCTCGCCCAGCCCAAAGGGGCCTGGCACACCATTGAGTCGCAGGTCATACCGGTCGAACTAAGCGACCACTACCCAGTCATCGCAACTCTAATCCTCACCCACGACTAACAACATCCACCCCCGCCGACTACGCACCTCCAGACAGACACTGAACGGCGCAAAAAGGGGGAGCGCAGGCTCCCCCAAAAGCAATTGACGATGCGGCATACTGCTGTCATTGTACGAGGCACTGCCGCAAGCGCTTCCCAATATACTACGCCTTGGTTATACGACTCACTGAGTTTTTAGAATCCAGAATTTAAAAAAAATAATTGCAGCATCATGAGCGAATGAGTATGGTGATGAATAGTCAGAGAAAGAATATCTGAAAACTGTAGAGGTAAATCAAAAGGATGGGGGCTTCACTACCGTTTGAAATCGTGCCCACAACTATTACAATGGCAATCCTCTTCATCATATTCCTGGAAATAGAAGTGAGCCGCAAGTGCTGAATCGAAAATATACCACAACCATTTTGGGCCATGCGGATGATGAACTTTTGTACGCGTTACATCTTCAGAACCACATTTGGGGCACCAAGGATTCTCTTCGTCTCTTGCTTTGCTGAATTGCTCAAAAACTCCTTTTGCTGTAGTGTAATCTTTCTCATCAACATATAATGCGAAACAAGAACCACTATGATTAAGACTAACCAAGACATCATAGGTTTTTACCTCTTCTTGTACGACACAGTCAATGCCGCTTGCATCCAAATCTTGTTGTAATCTGGTAGCGGTCATTTCATCATCAAAACAGGCTAATAATACTGGTTTCATACTCATAAGTTTTATGTTTTCGTTAGAGACTAACTGTTTTATGCAAAAATACAGCAAAAATCATACCAAATAGCACTAAACTCATTAAAAAAACCGCGTCTTCTACCACACACATCAAAGGGAGAGTTCTTTTGATGTGCTTTTGAGCAAGGAACTAATCTCAATGAATTCAACTTGAATTTACGGCCCAAATCAACACACAAAACCCGCTGGAGTTCAGCGGGTTTTTGTTTTCCTGTGCGCCTGATAGGACTCAAGTTCGCGCCTCCCAAAACCCTTAAAAACCTCCCGACGCCTGATTGACAGTGTTTTCCAGCAAGCCGATGAGGCGTTTAAGGGCGCGGAAAGGCGCCCGACGGCGCAAAAAGGGGGAGCGCACGCTCCCCCCAAAATCACACCTTTTCAGTGCTTGTTCAAGTGAATTACCCATTAATGACCTTTTTGTTATTTAAATGACTGTAAATCAATCTATTTAATTCCAAGAAATGACCTTCGAATGTTAGCATTTTTCGGTGTTATTTCAATAATCAGTTGTAACTTTGCAGACGAGAGTTAACCCGTTTTTATCAACCTGAAAAATTTGACTGATATGAAACGATTTTGGAAATATGTAATAATACTTACCATGGTGCTGATGAGTGGCCTACTAACGTTCGGCCAGGTCAGCGCACCGACCGTAACTCAAGGCAAGATAGCTGAAGGCAACAATGATTTTGCTTGCACCCTGTTCCGCACCATCTACGAGCAGAAAAAGGGTAGCACCATCGTGTCGCCCATCAGCGTGGGCTATTTGCTAGGCATGCTTAACGAGGGTGCTGATGGCGAGACTCGCCGGCAGATTACCGATGTACTTGGACTGGGCGGCTCGGTGCAGGAGATCAACAAGTATTTCAAGAAGATGATGGATGATGCCCAATCTATTGACCCAAGCGTGACATTAAAAAACGCTAACTGCATCTACTTCAAATTGGGAAAGAGCATCAACCCGAAGTACAAAGCTGACATGCAAAACTATTATGACGCCAATGTTGAAGCGATTAACTTCAACTCAAGCAACATTGTGAACAAAATCAACAATTGGAGCAAGACCCATACCGACGGCTTGATACCAGAACTTGTAACCAAAGGCGAACTTAACCCCCGCGCCGTAATGTATCTGTTGAACGCCGTCTATTTCAAGGCTTCATGGACCGATCAATTTGACCCCTGGAGCACTCGAGACATGGACTTTATTACGCATGACGGCAAAACCGTTAAGCTACCGATGATGAATCGTGAAGGTATGGCCGCCTACGGCAAGAACGACCTGTGCAAAATGCTGTGCCTGCCCTACGGCAACAAAGCCTACAGCATGGTTGTGCTGCTCCCCAACGAGGGTAAGACGACCGACGATATCATCCGTAATCTCTCGGCACAAAAACTGAAGGAGTGGCAGTCACAAATGTGGACAGAGGACGTCGATATCCTAATACCTCGCTTCACTACTGAAAGCGAGACACATCTTGAGGCTATTCTCTCGTCGATGGGTATGCCACGTGCATTCGGAGGTAACGCTGAGTTCCCCAACATGCTCAAGGGCCATCATGACGACCTGTATGTGTCAATGATGAAGCAGAAGGCTAAAATCGAGGTCAACGAAGAGGGAACCGAAGCCGCTGCAGTAACGGTAGCTGAAGAGGTATCAATAGGAATAGTAGAGCACTTTTATAAGTACTTCTACGCTACGCGGCCATTTGTATATTACATCATGGAAAATAATACTGGCGCCATCTTCTTTATGGGAACCTATTGTTTCGACGATACTGGTGAACCGGTGACCATAAAAGAACCACTTGAAGAACGTGAAATAGTATTAGAAAGGCCTATTGGAAGTGGCGTGAAGCAAAGTGACGTGAAGCGAAATGAAAATGAAATCTTCAAGTCAGTAGAGCAGATGCCTCAATTTCCCGGTGGTGATGCCGCTCTGATAAAGTATTTAGACAGTCACATTCAATATCCTCCCGAAGCTGCCAAAAATAATATTCAGGGACGTGTCATCTTGCAGTTTGTTGTTGACAAAACCGGTGAAATTGGTGAAGTAAAGGTTGTCCGCTCAGTGGACAAGGACCTTGACAAGGAGGCTATTCGCTTTGTTAAGACGCTACCCAAGTTCATTCCAGGTCGCCAGAATGGTCAAGCCGTTGCCGTGTGGTATACCCTACCCGTCAGGTTCAAATTACCTCGAAAAGGCAATGAAGGATCTAACAATTAAACCGATAGTAAACACATCAAAGAAATCGTTTTGATGTAACACATTTCAATAGGTTCAGTTTGATTTCAAGGCCTTTATTAACGCACAAAACCCACTGAATATCAGCGGGTTTTGTTTTCCTGTGCGCCTGATAGAAGTCAAGTTCGTACCTCCCAAAACCTTTAAAAACCTCCCGACGCCTGATGGACAGCCTTTTCCAGCAAGCCGATAAGGCGTCTAAAGGCGTCTAAAGGCGCCCAACGGCGTTGAACGGCGCAAAAAGGGGGAGCGTACGCACCCCCCCAAATATTTGGCGCAAATACGACTCATCAACGAATCAGTAAAGAATAAAAGTCAAATTTTTACATCAAAAGAACCGTCCCTTTTTTCTTGGTATGACCATGTATAAAAGTAGTACCTCGATGATGACTGACTCAAAACTTTTGCTTAACTTTGACGCGCAATCGTGCAAGGCCTCCTTGCAGATGCCCGTATATTGGTCGAGTGCTTCTGAAATATATCTCATATCTTAGCAGTGTTTGGCGACTACTAAGCTACTAAATATCAGGAACTTGACCAAATTTTATTAGTTATATGTTGTTAAAATAACTCATTGATTTTCAAATATTTAAATTAATTATTAATTAAGTATTGTTTTTAAACATGAGATAATAATTAAAAAAAAGCGTTAAATTTGCGACTGTTTTTGGAAAAGTCAGCTTTATTTTGGTGGCTTAACTGAAATTTAGCGGGTTGTGAACAGAGTAGAAAATCTGCTGGTAATCAACAACCTGAAAGATTGTTTAAGTTCTAGATGTTGCTTGTTGATTAGTAATACTGGAACAGATGGTAAGTAGCAAGACATATTTACAAAAATTACTAGTAATAAACGAACCTTTTATTTATGGAAGGTATGAGACTGAAGTCACTATTTTTGGGATGTTTGTTGGTGATGTTTTTGGTATCACCAACAACTCAAGCGCATGCCCAGCGGGTGTTAACACTCGATGAGTGCCGTACCATGGCTCTGGAGAACAACAAGCAGATGCAGGTGTCGCGGGTTAAGCAGAGTATTGCTGAGAATCAGCGCAAGTCGGCAAGGACGAAGTACCTGCCGCGGGTGAGTGCCCTCGGAGCATATGAGTACACTAGCCGCGGGATTTCTCTTCTCAACAAGGAGCAGAAAGCACTGCTCAACAACTTGGGCGAAGTGTTTACCTCGGCCATTGAGAATGAGGTGAGCAAGTTGCCTTTAGACCCCGCCAAACTCAAGGAGTTGGCTGAAATGGCCGCCCCCTACGTCAGTGCTACCCAGGGAACAATTGACCACTTGGGGCAATCGCTGAATGAGGCGCTCCAGTCCAATAATCACAATACCTTTGCCGGTGCCATCACGTTGACACAACCCCTCTACATGGGTGGAGCCATCAAAACATTGAACCGCGTTGCCGACATCAAAGAGGAACTGGCCGCCAACACGCTCGAGGCGCGCAGGCAGGCCACACTCTATGACATCGACAATGTCTATTGGCAGGTGGTATCGCTGCGCCACAAGCAGGATCTGGCCGAGTCCTACCTCAACCTGGTCAAGAAACTTGACCACGATGTCGAGAAGATGACCGA
>ONJS01000029.1 GCA_900318205.1 uncultured Prevotellaceae bacterium
AATTGGGGTTGTTTCCAGCAACAAGGGTGACAAGACCATCACTGTGACCATCAAGTGGAAGGAGAAACACCCAATCTATGGCAAGTTTGTCAACAAGACCAAGAAGTACCACGCTCACGACGAGAACAACGAGTGCAACGTAGGCGACACCGTTCGCCTGATGGAAACCCGCCCGTTGAGCAAGACCAAGAGGTGGAGATTAGTTGAAATCATCGAAAAAGCCAAGTAATTACAGATTATGATACAGACTGAAAGTAGATTGACCGTTGCCGATAACAGCGGCGCCAAGGAAGTCCTCTGCATTAAGGTGCTGGGCGGCTCGGGCCGACGCTATGCTTCGGTGGGTGACATCATCGTTGTCACCGTCAAGAAGGCGATCCCCGCTTCAGAGGTGAAGAAGGGTACCGTTTCCAAGGCAGTCGTTGTACGCACCAGCAAGGAAATCCGCCGTCAGGACGGTTCCTACATCCGCTTCGACGACAACGCCTGTGTATTGCTCACTAATACCGGCGAGCTGCGCGGAACGCGCATCTTCGGTCCCGTGGCACGCGAGCTGCGCGCTACCAACATGAAGATCGTTTCCCTCGCTCCCGAGGTTCTTTAATCATCATTTTAAAATAGCAATAAACATTATATGGCTACGTTAAAAATCAAGAAGGGCGACACCGTTTATGTTCTCGCTGGAGACGACAAGGGTAAGACCGGCCGCGTGCTGAACATCCTGCGCGAGGAAGGCAAGGCCATCGTCGAGGGCATCAACATCGTGTCTAAGAGCACTAAGCCCAATGCCAAGGCCCCCCAGGGCGGCATCATCAAGAAGGAAGCCCCCATCAACCTGAGCAACCTGGCAGTCGTTGACCCCAAGAGCGGTCGCGAGGCCAAGCCCACCCGCGTGGGTTTCAGGTTTGACGAGAACGGCAAGAAAGTACGTTATTCTAAAAAATCTGGAGAGGAGATCAAGTAATGAGTACCACGCTGAAGAAACAATATGACGAGAAGATTGCTCCCGCTTTGATGAAGCAATTCAACTATAGCACGCCCATGCAGATTCCGCGTCTGGTGAAGATCGTCCTCAACGAGGGACTGGGCGACGCTACCCAGGACAAGAAGATCATCGAGACCGCTATCAACGAGCTCACCGCTATCACCGGCCAGAAGGCTGTGCAGACCCTGTCGAAGAAGGATATCTCCAACTTCAAGGTCCGCAAGAAAATGCCCATCGGCGTTCGCGTTACCCTGCGCCGTGACCGCATGTACGAGTTCATGGAGCGTTTCATCCGCATCGCCCTGCCGCGTATCCGCGACTTCAAGGGTGTTCCCGGCAAGCTTGACGGCCGTGGCAACTACACCGTCGGCGTGACCGAGCAGATCATCTTCCCCGAGATCAACATCGACAACGTGACCAAGATGACCGGTATGAACATCACCTTCGTCACCACCGCCAAGACCGACGAGGAAGGCTACGCACTGCTCAAGGAATTCGGAATCCCGTTTAACAACAAATAATCGAGCGTTAAATTATGGCAAAAGAATCAATGAAAGCCCGCCAGGCCAAGCGTGAGCGCCTCGTCGCCAAGTATGCCGCCAAGCGCGCCCAGCTCAAGAAGGACGGTGACTATGAGGCACTGCAGAAACTGCCCCGCAACGCATCTCCCGTGCGTCTGCACAACATCTGCAAGATGTCCGGACGTCCCAAGGGTTACATGCGCCAGTTTGGCATCTCCCGTATCAACTTCCGCGAGATGGCATCCAACGGTCTCATTCCCGGTGTCCGCAAGGCCAGCTGGTGATTTTCAACCACTTTTCTTTCAATAAAAAACATTAAGTATTAAATATTGTTCGACAACGCGTCGAATCAATTTAAACAAGTTAAAATAATGACAGATCCTATTGCAGATTATCTGACTAGATTGAGGAATGCGATCAAGGCACAGCACCGTGTCGTTGAAATCCCTTCTTCCAAGCTCAAAAAGGAGATCACCAAGATCCTCTTCGACCAGGGTTACATCCTCCCCGTGGCACCATCAAGATCGCGCTCAAGTATGACAACGTCGACAACGTTAGCGCCATCAAGTGCCTCACACGCGTTTCCAGGCCCGGCCTGCGCCAGTACACTGGTTACAAGGACATGCCGCGCGTGCTCAACGGTTTAGGTATTGCCATCCTCTCAACTTCCAAGGGTGTGATGACCAACAAGGAGGCCAAGGCCCAGAAGATTGGTGGCGAAGTATTGTGTTACGTATATTAATAAAGGAGATTAGCTATGTCAAGAATTGGTAAATTGCACATCGCCATCCCCGCTGGCGTAACTGTTGAGCAAAAGGACAACATTCTCACCGTCAAGGGTCCCAAGGGCGAGCTCAAGCAGACCCTCAACCCCAACATCACGGTCGAGATCGAGAACAACCAAATCCAGGTGACCCGCCCCAACGACGAGCGTGAGTCACGCGCTCAGCACGGTCTGTACCGTGCGCTGATCAACAATATGGTTGTCGGCGTGAGCGAGGGTTTCAAGAAAGAATTGGAAATTGTCGGCGTCGGTTACCGTGCCACCAGCAACGGACAAGTGCTGGAACTCGCACTCGGTTACTCACACGCCATCTACTTGAAGATGCCGCCCGAGGTGAAGGTTGAAGCCAAGACCGAGCGTAACAAGAACCCGCTCATCACCCTCGAGTCGTGTGACAAGCAGCTCCTTGGCCAAATCTGTGCCAAGATCCGCTCCTTCCGCAAGCCCGAACCTTACAAGGGTAAAGGTGTTAAGTTCGTTGGCGAGGTTATTCGCCGCAAGTCTGGTAAAACGGCAGCTGCCAAATAATTAAGTAGAAAGGAAACAATATGATATCCAAGAACGATAGAAGAAACAAGATCAAGGCGCGTATCCGTGGCCGCATCAGTGGCACCCCCGAGCGCCCCAGGCTGTGTGTCTTCCGCAGCAACAAGCAAATTTATGCCCAGGTCATTGACGACGTCGCTGGTAACACGCTGTGCTCGGCTTCCTCTAAGGGAATCACCGAGGGCAACAAGAGCGAAATCGCCGCTAAGGTGGGCGAAGCCGTTGCCAAGAAAGCCCTCGAGGCTGGCATCAACACCGTTGTGTTTGACCGCAATGGCTTCCTGTTCCATGGTAGAGTTAAATCGTTGGCCGACGGCGCACGCAAAGGCGGACTTAAATTCTAAAGAAACAACATCATGCTGAAGAAAAATAATAGAGTAAAGGTCGCTGCCGACGCCGAACTCAAAGAGCGTCTGGTAGCCATCAACCGCACCACCAAGGTCACCAAGGGTGGTCGCACGTTCACCTTCGCAGCCATCGTGGTTGTCGGTGACGGTAATGGCGTTATCGGCTACGGCTTGGGTAAGGCCAACGAGGTCACCACGGCAATCTCCAAGGGTACTGAGATGGCCAAGAAGAACCTGATCAAGGTCCCCGTTCACAAGGGCACCATTCCCCATGAGGTAGTCGCCAAGTTCGGCGGCAGCCGTATCATCATGAAGCCCGCCAGCGCCGGTACCGGTGTGAAGGCTGGTGGTGCTATGCGTGCCGTTTTCGAGACGGTGGGTGTTACCGATGTTATCTGCAAGTCCAAGGGCTCAAGCAACCCTCACAACCTGGTGAAGGCCACGCTCAAGGCTCTCGACGAGATGCGCAGCCCGGCTACCGTGGCTCACTATCGTGGCATTACTGTGGACAAGGTGTTTAACGGTTAAAATTTTGTTTACTAGTTATGGCTAAGATACAGATCAAGCAAGTGAAAAGCCGCATCAATCGTCCGGCTCGTCAAAAGAAGACCCTCGATGCACTGGGTCTCAAGAAGCTCAACCACACCGTGGTACACGAGGCAACCCCTCAGATCCTGGGTATGGTCAACGCAGTACGTCATCTGGTGGAAGTCACCAATGTTGATTAATTCTTATCATTTCTAAACAAGAAAACAACATTATGGAATTACATGATTTAAAACCCGCTGTAGGTTCAAATAAGAAGAAACGTCGCATTGGCCGCGGTCCCGGTTCGGGCAAGGGCGGTACATCGACTCGTGGTCACAAGGGTGCAAAGTCACGCTCAGGTTACAAGGAGAAGGTCGGCTTCGAAGGCGGCCAGATGCCTCTGCAGCGTCGCGTGCCCAAGGGTGGTTTCAAGAACATCAACCGCGTGGAGTACAAGGCCATCAACGTTGCTGTCCTGGAGGCACTCGCCGAGAAGAACGGTCTCGAGAAAATCACCGTTGCCGACCTGTTGCAGGCTGGTATGGTGCGTAAGAACCAACTTGTTAAAATTTTGGGCCAGGGTCAGCTCAACCACAAGGTTGAAGTTGAAGCCCATGCCTTCTCCAAGAAGGCCGAGGAGATCATCACCGCTGCCGGTGGCTCAATCGTAAAACTCTAACCCGACGATGAAACTTATTGAAACATTAAAGAACATCTGGAAGATTGAGGACCTGCGCAAGCGCCTCGTCACCACATTCCTGTTCATCGTGATTTATCGCTTTGGATGCCATGTGGTACTGCCCGGTATCAACCCGAGTGACCTTGAAGCCATGCGCAAATTCACCGATAGTGGACTGATGCAGCTGCTCGACATGTTCTCGGGCGGTGCATTCGGACAGGCCTCCATCTTCGCATTGGGTATCATGCCCTACATCACCGCGTCGATCGTTATCCAGCTCATGGGTATGGTAGTACCCAGCTTCCAGAAGATGCAGCGCGAGGGTGAGAGTGGCCGCATGAAGCTCAACCAGTACACCCGCTATTTGACGGTGATCATCCTGATTTTCCAAGCTCCCGCTTATCTGGCTAACCTCCAGTATCAGGTGAATGCAGCCGGTGGCCATGCCAACATTATGGGCAATATACCGATGTTGGTCTTCCTGTCGCTCGTGCTCACAGCCGGCGCCATGATGATCATGTGGCTTGGTGAAAAGATGACCGACAAGGGTATCGGCAATGGTATCTCCATCATCATTCTGGTGGGTATCCTCGCTCGCTTCCCTGGTGCTATCATCCAAGAGTTCACCAGCCGTTTGAACACCGCTCAGGGTGGTCTCGTGATGTTCTTGGTCGAGATCGTCGTCCTGTTCATGGTTACCGCTGGTGCAGTCATGCTGACCCAGGGTACTCGCAAGGTGCCCGTGCAGTATGCCAAGCGCATCGTGGGTAACAAGCAGTATGGTGGTGCCCGTCAGTACATCCCCTTGAAGGTGAATGCTGCTAACGTGATGCCCATCATCTTTGCCCAGGCACTTATGTTCATCCCCATCACCCTTGCCGGTTTCGGTGCCCGTCAGGATGCCGGTGGTATCGGTGGCTGGATCGCCCGCAACTTCGGTGACATGAACGGTGTCCTCTACAATGTGGTTTACTTCCTCATGATCGTCGCCTTCACCTACTTCTATACCGCCATCACCGTGCGTCCCACCCAGATGGCTGAGGAGATGAAGAAGAACAGCGGCTTCATCCCCGGTATCAAGCCGGGCAAGAAGACCGCCGAGTATCTTGACTCGATCATGTCGCGCATCACCCTGCCGGGCTCTATCTTCCTGGGTATCGTTGCCATCCTGCCGGCTTTCGCCCGCTACTTCGGCATCAACCAGCAGTTCGCCCAGTTCTTCGGTGGTACCTCCCTGCTGATTACCGTGGGTGTCGTTCTCGACACGCTGCAGCAGATTGAGACCCACCTCATGATGCACCACTATGATGGTCTGATGAAGTCTGGTAAGCTCAAAGGTCGTAACCGCTAATTGACGTTAACGTTTTTAACAGAATTATCAATCAAGCTATGATATATCTCAAGACAGACGAGGAAATCGAGATGCTGCGCAAGGCCAATCAGGTCGTTGCAGGCACACTGGCCGAGGTGGCCAAGTGGGTCGCTCCCGGTGTGACCACCAGGCGTCTGGATCAAATCGCTGAAGAGTATATCCGTTCTCAAGGCTGCACGCCCGGCTTCAAGGGACTGTACGGCTTTCCCGCCACGCTCTGCACCTCAGTCAACGAGGTGGTGGTGCATGGCATCCCGTCGAACTACGTGCTCGAGGATGGCGACATCGTGTCCTGTGACTGCGGTGCCGTCACCCCCGAGGGGTTCAACGGCGACAGCACCTACACCTTCTGTGTCGGCAATGTCGCCGAGGAGACCCTGCAACTGCTTCGCGTTACCAAGGAGTCACTCTATGTCGGCATCGAGCACGCTGTGCCCGGCAACCGCATCGGTGACATCGCCAACGCCATCCAGCATTACTGCGAGCGCCACAACTACGGCGTCGTGCGCGAGATGTGCGGACATGGGGTAGGGCGCAAGCTGCACGAGGACCCCGAAGTGCCCAACTTCGGACGACGCGGTACCGGTCCGCTCCTGCGCAACGGCATGACGATTGCTATTGAGCCCATGATCAACATGGGAAGCAAGAACATCATCACCGAGCGCGACGGATGGACAACCCGTACCCGCGACCGCAAGCCCAGCGCTCACTTTGAGCACTCCATTGCCATCCATCATGGCAAGCCCGACATCCTCTCCTCCTTTGATGGTATCAAGGAGGTTCTTGGTGAAAGGTTCATCTAGATTGAACAAGACTGATAAAGACAACCGTAACGTTAAAACGATTTTTTATGGCTAAACAGACTGCAATTGAATTAGACGGTACAATCGTCGAGGCCCTGTCCAACGCGATGTTCCGTGTGGAACTCGAGAACGGACACCAGATCACTGCACACATCAGCGGCAAGATGCGCATGCACTACATCAAGATCCTGCCCGGTGACAAGGTGAGAGTGGAGATGTCCCCCTACGATTTGACCAAAGGAAGAATCTCATTCAGATACAAATAACAAAACAAATATACAACTATGAAAGTTAGAGCATCCATCAAAAAGCGCAACGAGGACTGCAAGATTGTACGTCGCAAAGGGCGCCTCTACGTGATAAACAAAAAAAATCCCAAGTTCAAACAGCGTCAGGGATAAAAAAAAGTATTAACTTTGCAAAAAATTTTGAATTAGTATATGGCAGTAAGAATTGTCGGGGTTGATATTCCCCAAAACAAGCGCGGCGTCATCGCCTTGACCTACATCTTCGGTATCGGGCGCAGCTCAGCCGCTACCATCCTGAAGAAGGCCGGTGTAGACGAGAACACCCGCGTAAAGGACTGGACCGACGCCGAGGCAGCAGCCGTTCGTGAGGTGATCGGTAACGAATACAAAGTGGAAGGTGACCTGCGCAGCGAGGTCCAGATGAACATCAAGCGATTGATGGACATCGGTTGCTATCGCGGCATCCGTCACCGCAACGGTCTCCCCGTGCGTGGTCAGAGCACCAAGAACAACGCACGCACCCGCAAGGGACGCAAGAAAACTGTTGCTAACAAGAAGAAAGCTACTAAATAACATTATTGAATTACTATGGCTAAAAAGACAGTCGCAGCTAAGAAGAGAGTCGTTCGCGTTGACGGTATTGGTCAACTGCACGTACATTCTTCGTTCAACAACATCATTGTGTGCCTCGCCAACGGTGAGGGACAGGTCATCTCATGGTCATCAGCCGGTAAGATGGGTTTCCGTGGTTCTAAGAAGAACACTCCCTACGCCGCTCAGATGGCTGCTGAGGACTGCGCAAAGGTCGCTTATGACCTCGGTTTGCGCAAGGTGAAGGCCTATGTCAAGGGTCCTGGTAACGGTCGTGAGTCCGCTATCCGCACCATCCATGGCGCAGGCATCGCTGTTACCGAGATCATCGACGTCACGCCGCTGCCCCACAACGGCTGCCGTCCTCCCAAGAGAAGAAGGGTCTAAGAGAGTTAGGCGCTTCCCTCAACACAAAACAATCTGTTTTAACAGTTTTTATTAACAAACTTTTTCGCGAATCTCTATCAGTGAATGGATTGCATTTTTTAACGACCTCTCTGCAATCGCGGCTGCACTGAAGCGATTCCAATTCACAATGTTAATCAATTTTTAAAAAAAGACTATGGCTAGATACACCGGTCCTAAAACTAAGATTGCCCGCAAATTGGGTGAACCCATCTTCGGTGAAGACAAGTACTTCGAGAAGAAGAACTATCCCCCGGGCCAGCATGGTACCAACCGTCGCCGCAAAATGTCGGAGTACGGTACCCAGCTTCGCGAAAAACAGAAAGCTAAGTACACCTATGGTGTCCTTGAACGTCAGTTCCGCAACCTCTTCAACAAGGCTTCGCGCATGAAGGGCGTTACGGGTGAAGTCCTCCTGCAACTGCTCGAGGCCCGTCTCGATAACATCGTTTATCGTCTGGGTATCGCCCCCACACGCGCTGCTGCTCGTCAGCTCGTACTCCACCGTCACATCACTGTCGATGGCAAGGTTGTGAACATTCCTTCCTACTCCGTCAGCGAGGGTCAGGTAGTTGCTGTTCGTGAGAAGTCCAAGTCGCTCGAGGTGATCCAAGACGCGCTCGCTGGCTTCAACCACAGCAAGTATCCCTGGATTGAATGGGACGAGAGTGTAAAGGGTGGTAAGCTCTTGCACATGCCCGTTCGTGAAGACATCCCTGAGAACATCAAGGAGCAGTTGATCGTCGAGTTGTATTCTAAACAGTAAAATTTTCTTATCCATGGCTATTTTAGCATTCCAGAAACCCGACAAAGTCTTAATGTTGGAAGCCGACAATACGTTCGGCAAATTTGAGTTCCGCCCTCTGGAGCCCGGTTACGGTGTCACCATCGGTAACGCCCTGCGCCGCATCCTCCTGTCGGGACTTGAAGGCTTTGCCATCTGCAGCATCCGCATCGACGGTGTGCAGCATGAGTTCGCAACAATCCCGGGAGTCAGGGAAGATGTCACCAACATCATTCTCAACCTCAAGAAGGTGCGCCTCAAACGCATCGTTGAGGATACCGACACCGAGAAGGCCGTTGTCAAGGTTTCAGGTCAAAGCGTCTTTAAGGCTGGCGATATCGGTAAGGTTCTCAGCGCCTTCGAGGTACTGAATCCCGAACTCGAGATTTGCCACATTGACCCCTCTTGCGGTTTCCAGATCGAACTCTCGATCAACAAGGGTAGGGGATACAGGCACTCTGAGGAAAACAAGAATGCCAACGATCCCATCGACGTGATCGCCATCGACTCTATCTACACGCCCATCCTGAACGTGAAGACCACCGTTGAGAACTTCCGTGTCGAGCAGAAGACCGACTACGAGAAGCTCATCATCGAGATCAAGACCGATGGCTCAATCCACCCCAAGGAAGCCCTTAAGGGTGCAGCCGAGATTCTCATCCAGCACTTCCAGCTCTTCACCGACCGTGAAATCGTCCTCGATAACACCGAGGTCAACGGCAACGAGGAGTTTGACGAGGAAGTACTCAAGATGAGGCAGATGCTCAAGACCAAACTGGTTGACATGGGTCTCTCTGTACGCGCGCTCAACTGCCTCAAGTCGGCAGAAGTGGAGACGCTCGGAGAATTGGTGGCCTTCAACAAGACCGACCTGCTGAAGTTCCGCAACTTCGGTAAGAAGTCACTCAGCGAGCTCGAGGAGCTCCTGGCCACCCGCAATCTGCACTTTGGCATGGATATCACTAAATACAAATTAGAAAAAGAGTAAAAAACAATGAGACACAATAAGAAATTCAACCATCTGAGCCGTAAGAGCGCCCATCGTGATGCCATGTTGGCCAACATGACCATCTCTCTCATCATGCACAAGCGCATCATCACGACCCTCGCCAAGGCTAAAGCCCTGCGCGTGTATGCCGAGCCCCTGATCAACAGGACTAAGGAGGATACCACCGCTTCGCGTCGCCTCGTGTTTAAGCACCTCCAGAACAAGGAGGCCGTTAAGGAGTTGTTCTCGACCGTTGCCGCTAAGGTGGCCGATCGTCCCGGTGGCTACACCCGCATCCTGAAGCTGGGTAACCGTCTGGGTGACAACGCCAAGACCTGCTTCATCGAGCTCGTTGACTTCAATGAGGCCATGCTCGAGGCTAAGGGTCAGGAGAAGGCTGCTGCCAAGAAGTCTACTCGTCGCAGCCGCAAGAAAACCGCTGCTCCCGCAGCAGAGGCTCCTGCCGCCGAGGCTCCCAAGACCGAAGAGTAATTACTGCTCTACTATACTACAAGAAACCCCGCACCATATCGGCGCGGGGTTTCTTGTTTCATAACGTGGATTCAACTAAAATGCTTTAGTCACCTTTACCCTCAACGGGTAGAAGGAACCAATGGGCGATGATGTGCCCGGTAAAATGCAATTTACTGTGCCTTCAACGTGTCAACCTTGGAAGCCTCCTTAGGCAGACTTACCACAGTGGGCAGATTCTTTGAAATCGCCTCAATGAGTTCCTTGTTGGTGTTCAGCGTGTCGCCTTCGGGTGAGATGACAAACATCGACTTAAACGGCTGTGTCTCTTTACCGATATTCTCCACGATGATTTTCTCCATGCGGTCAAAGTACAGGTTCAGCGCATCGGTGTCATTCTTCGCCTCAATGTTTTCAACCTCCTCCTTGCCGTCGTTGGTCACTTTCACAAAGCGGTAGCTCTTAGGCTTCTCGTTGCACGAGAACACGCCACAGCACACCACTGCAAGCAGCAGGGCACAAACGATTTTTTTCATCATTCTCAGCATTTAGCGATTACTCCTTCACTTCCCAACCCAGGGCACTGGCACCCAGCACTGCGGCGTCGCTCTCCTTCAGCTCGCTGATGAGGATCTTCACCTTGCCCTTGTAGATGCCCAGCACGTTGCGGTCAAAGGCCTCCTTCACGGGATTCATGATCAGGTCACCACTCTTGGTCAAGCCGCCGAACAGCACAAATGCCTCAGGACTAGAGAAGTTGGTGAAATCAGCCAAAGCAGAGCCCAGGATATTACCCGTGTACTCAAAGATGTCCTTGGCCAGCTTGTCGCCAGCGACAGCGCAGTCATACACATCCTTGCTCGTGATAGCTTCGATGTCATACTCACGTAGTTTCGACGGTTCATCGCGCAGCTCCAGGAATTCGCGTGCTGTGCGTGCCACACCCGTTGCCGAGCAGTAGGCTTCCAGACAGCCTGTGCGACCGCAACCGCACACGCGGCCATTAGTTCTCTTCACGATCACGTGGCCCAACTCACCGGCAAAACCGTCGTGGCCATAGACCATCTGACCGTTCACCACGATACCGCTGCCCACACCTGTGCCCAGCGTAATCATGATGAAATCCTTCATACCGCGGGCAACACCATAGGTCATCTCGCCAATGGCGGCAGCGTTAGCGTCGTTGGTGATCAGGCAGGGGATGCCAAACTTCTCGGTCACCATCTTAGCCAGGGGAATGGGCATCTTCCAGGGCAGGTTAGGAGCCTGGTCGATCATACCCGTGTAGTAGTTGCCGTTGGGAGCACCAATACCGATGCCGTTGATCTTGCCTTCAGCTTCATTGTCCTTAATTAGGCGAGTCAGCTCGGTGTGCAGCTCGTCGATATAGTCATTGAAGTCACTGTGCTTGCCAGTCTTGATAGAACTGCTGGCGATGACATTGCCACGGGCGTCAACGATACCGAACACTGTGTTCGTGCCGCCCATGTCGATTCCGATTACATAAGGTTTTGCCATGATTTTGGTTTTAATTTATTGGTTAATATTAAATCGTTTCTTTCTCAAAGGGCAAAGTTAATAAAAACTTTTCAATCCCCACTTCTCGCTATCATTTTTTATCTCACATTATCCCTTATGGTCCCTATAATATCTATAGAAACTATAGGCACTATCAATGTGGAAGCTTAGAAGCTAGCCGAGAGGCGGACGTTGATCTGGCGGCGGGTGAGGTAGTTGGGCACGGCGTACTGGATGTTGTTGACGTCGGTAACCCAGTAGTAGCTGCTCACGTTGGAGATGTCCATCAGGTTGAAGCAGTCCAGACCGAGCCAAATTTCCTTGAAGTGACTCAAGATTCCGCTGTAGGGATGGTTGTCCTTGCCGACGAGTTCGTAGCTCAAGCCCACGTCAACACGCTTGTAGGCGGGCTGGCGCACGTAGGAGTCGGCACGCGTCAAGTGGGGTGCAGTGGTGGGCAGACCGTCGCTGAGTACGCCCTTGAGGCTGAACTTCAAGCGCGGGATGTTGGGGAAGTAGTCGGTAAAGAACATGGCGATGCTGTATCGCTGGTCGGTGGGTCGCGGCACCTTCACGCCGTACAGGTCTTCCTGCGTTTTCATCAGCGAGAAGCTGATCCAGGAGTCGGTACCCTCGACAAACTGTCCGAACAGTTTCATGTCCAAGCCGGCAATGAAGCCCTTGGAGTCGTTAATGCCGCTATAGACGAGCTTGAGGTTATCGATCTCATAGGGAATCAAGTTGGACAGGTTCTTGTAATAGGCCTCGGCGGTGAACTTGAAGGGTCGGTCCAGAGCGCGGAAGGTATAGTCGGTGCCCAGGATGACCTGGATGCTGCGTTGCGACTTGATGTCCTTGTTCAGCAGGATGGTGCGGTTGCCAAGGGTGTCCAGCAGCTGCTGGCGGTATTCCTTGTAGAATGGTGCCTGATAATAGACGCCGCCCGATAACCTGAGCGACAGGTTACCGTTGCGCTCGGGCACAAAGCCCAGGCTCACGCGTGGCGATACGAGCGTTTCGCCGTTGAAGTTCCAGTGTGACAGCCTCACACCGGCATTGAGTGACCAGTAGCCAACATTGGTGGTGAAGCGCCAGGTATCCATGAGCCAACCGGCGATGCGTGTGGTGTTCAGGTCATTGCTCGATGACTCGGTGAAGATGACGTTGACCTGGTCGGGGATGTGGGGCAGGGAGTAGCCTGCACTGTCGCGCCACTGCCATTGGCGGGAGCGATCATAGATGTCCTCCTTGCGCATCGAGATGCCGTAGGAGATGCTGTTCTGGTTGATACCCACGTTGCCGCGCAGGGTGAGGTCCATCACGTTCATCTTCAGGCGCGTGCGCTCATGCTCGTGATATTTGCCAACGCCCAGCTCCTGTCCAGCCTGGTCCAGCCAGTATTCGCCGTGGATGTCATAGGCCACCAACTCGTCGGTGCGATAGCCCGAAGCCTGCAGCGTCAGGTCGGTACCCTTGTTGTTGAACATATAGGTGACAGCACCGGCACCAAAGTAGGTCTGGAACTTATCCTTCTCGTAACCGTCGAAATAGACAGTGAACTGCTTGACTTCCTCGCTGGTACCGAAACTGGTCTCGCGGTTGACGGGAGTGAAACGGTAATCGTTGATGCTCACGTTACCCAGCAGGGCAATGCGCAGCTTGTCGATGGGTTTGAAGACGAGGCTGGTCTGGTAGTCAAAGTATTGCGGGTCATACTCGCCCTTGCTTTCCAGCGATCCCATGAGCGATGAGTTGCGCTTGTAGCGCACACCGTGCATCTGGGAGTAGTGGTGCGTGCTGTGGCCCAGCATCAGGCTGCCGCCTTGCATACTGGCGGCAAAGGCACCCTCAAAGGCCTCGGGCTCGCGGTAGGTGATGTCCAGTACCGACGACATGCGGTCGCCGTAGGCGGCACTGAAACCGCCGGTCGAGAAGTCCACCTTACGCACCATGTCAGGATTGATGATACTCATACCCTCCTGCTGGCCCGAACTGATGAGCTGCGGGCGATAGACCTCTATGCCATTGATATAGACGCTGTTCTCGTCATAGGAGCCGCCGCGCACCATATACTGCGAACTCATCTCGTTCTTGGAGCTCACACCTGCCATCGTAGTCAGCACTGCCTCGACGCT
The DNA here is from genome assembly GCA_900318205.1 of uncultured Prevotellaceae bacterium. Classification (GTDB taxonomy): domain Bacteria; phylum Bacteroidota; class Bacteroidia; order Bacteroidales; family Muribaculaceae; genus Sodaliphilus. The sequence goes on from ONJS01000029.1 coordinate 13,706, forward strand.
GCCGCCCGAAGCATCGGGCGTGCGCTTCAGCATTTCCACATCGATGCCTTGCATGCCGGTGGTCTGCTTCTTGTACTCGGTGATTTCCACACCTTCCAGTTCAAGCGTCTTCTCATAGAGCTTGGGGTTGATGGTCACGGTGCCCTCGGGCTTGATGAGCTGTCGTGTCACCGTTGAATAGCCCAGGCAGGAAAACTCCACCATCAGCGTGTCGGCCTTGGGGACAGTCATCTCATAGTCGCCCTTGGTATCGGTGTTGGTGCCCACAGCGGTGCCCAACAGGCGCACCGTGGCAAATTCTATCGGTTGTCCGGTAGCGTCAACGACTTTACCGGTAATCTTGACTTGTGAAAATGCGATGGCAGTGCACAGCAGGCACGCTATCAGCAACAATATGCGGGAACGGAATTTCATTGTCTCCTCTTTTGTTATATATACATAACGCAGAAAACCGCCCGAAATTGTAGCATCATACAATTTTGCGGTTTGTCTGTATGGAATTCTCTAAACTCTATGAAATCTCCGATAGCGTGCAGTATCAGTTGCTGAACATCGAGAAGAGATCTTTAGCGCTCATGCGGGAGTAGCCGCTAGGGATGTCCTTGTCGATCTTGATCTTTCCGTTCCAGTCGATGTCTTTGTAGGACAGCGAGAAAGCCATCTTCTTTTTCTCGATGGAGGCAGATACGTTGATGGCGTGGGCAATGTTACCCGCTTTGGTGCCGCGTACGTCGCTGTACTTCACTTGATAGGCTGCCGCGCTGCTGCCCGCCGGCACAATGTCGAGCGAGGAGATGCGGTTGTTCTTGTCAAACGAGAAACTGTAGCCATAACCCTTATAAGACTCCTTGGCCTTCAATACTATAGGGCTGTTGCTACTGGCGATCACCTGTGACTTCAATGCCTCGCTCAGGGTGCCCTTGCCGATGATAAACGGCCTGCCCAGGAAGATGTCCTGCACGTCGGTCACGGTGACAGGAATTCCCGAGGTGAGGATGGAGACCTTCTCGGCAATATAGCGCTTGTGTATCTTGTCCATGGCATATAGACTGTCGGCGGTGATGATCAGTTTACCCACCTCGATGCCCAGCATGGGGCGCAACGAGATATAGATGGCCTCGTCACGAACCATACGCACCTGGATAGCCGACGAGAAGTTGCTGCCGGCACTCAGTTTGATGTTGCCGCCGGTCTGCAACGTCTGCCAGTCGCCCAGGGTGGCGATGATGGCGTCACACGGAGTGGTGATGACCTGAGGGGTGGTCTGTGTGGTCGTGGTTGTGTCGGGCAGGTTGGCTGCCTTCTTGAATGTGCCGCAAGCGGTCATCACAACCGTTAGCAGCACCAGGATAGCGATGTTATTCTTCATAATAGGTTTTGTCTTTTACTTTGCGTTGCAATAATTCGTTGTCGGGATCCGTCTCCAAGGCCTTGGTCCATTGCTCGACGGCAGCCTCACGCTCGTTGTTGAACCACAGGATGTCGCCGTAGTGTTCCAGCAGGTGGTTGTCCTCGTCCTTCTCGACGGCACTCTTGATATAGAGCAGGGCCTTCTCGTAGTCCTTCTTGGCGAAATAGACCCAAGCGTAGGTGTCGATGAAGTTGGCATTGTCTGGTAGATCCTTGAGGGCGAGGGCTGCCATGCGCTCGGCGCGGTCCAAGTCTTCACCGCGCTGGGCAAGGTAGTAGGCATAGTTGTTGAGTGTGCCTGAGTTGATGGGATTGATTTCCAATGCCCGCTCATAGCACTCGACGGTCTTGACCGAGTCTTTCAACTCACTGTAGATGTCGCCCATAGCCGTAATGATGTCGGCTTTACGATCCAGGTCGGTAGAGTCGGTCATGGTCAGGATTTTTTCGTACAGCGAAATGGCCTTGGGGTACTCCTTCATCTGGTGGTAGCATCCCGCTACGTAGCCATACAGGTCGATGTTGTCGGGGTTGTATTCCAGCGCTTTTTCCGAGACTTTGATGGCTTCGGCATAATTGTCATCCATCATGTTCAGGATGACCATGTTGCGCCATCCGTCGGCATCGGTCGGGTTCACGTCGAGGCTGTAGCTCAACTGTTCGATGGCACCTTTGATATCTTTCTTGGCATAAAGGTATTCGCTGTAGAGCTGATGGATCTTCGCCTCGTGGGGATGCTGCTGGATGAGGACGGTAAACAGGTTGTCGATACGCTGGGTCGTGTCTTCCTGGGCGAGTTTCTCGCGGATGTAGGTCAACAGCACGCCCAACTTGGTGTCCACGTCGAGCTGTTCGGCGGTGAGGGCGTTATAGATTTGCTGCTCATAGCCCGCACTGTCTCCTGCCTGCTGGCAATACTGGGCACGGGTGAGGTAGATGAGTCCGTTGTCGGGGGCATATTCCTGGGCACGGTCCAGATAGTAGAGTGCGCTGTCGCTCATCCCGTAGTGCTGGAACAGGCCGCTCATGGCGAGGTTGTAGGAGTCGTTCTGGGGGGCAGTGGCAAGGATGCCGCGCATCTCGTGTAAGGCTCCTGTACTGTCGTTCATCGCCATGTAGTTCTCTATTTTGCTTGACGTGATCTGGATCGCTTTACCGAAGAGCGTCTCAATGCTGTCGTAGGTGGCATTGCTCTGGGCAAAGTCGCCCGAGCGGGAATAGGCCTCAGCAAGGCGTACCTGCAGCTCCAGTCGGTTGGGATTACGTTCATTGAGCAGTTTGATGGCACGCAGAGCCTCGTCATGGTGACCTAGCTGCATGTTGGCATCGCTGTAGAAGGTGGTCTCGTACAGGTCTTCGGGCTGTTTCTCGAAGTGTTCCTTCATCAGTGCCAGGCCTTGCTCGCAAAGCTCTTTGGTCGTGTTGTTCATCCTCAGCAGGCACATTCCCATGTAGAACGAGATTGCCGTGTTGTTGGGGTCAATCTCGTGGGCATGGGCCAGCAACTCATAGAAGGCGTCGAAATTGTCGGCCAATTTCTGTTTCTGCGCCTCCATGAAGATGTACTCCGCCTTGCGTTGGTCGGCAAGGGAAACAACATTGTTGGTCGTCTCCTTCTTACCCGCCATAGCAGTCAGCCCCACCAACGCAATGGCCAATATCGCTATATATCGTCTCATGACAGTTCTATAATCTCTAATCACTAATCATCACGTTTTCAAACTCTTGAAAACCTGATTTATCTCGTTCCTGTGTGTCCGAAGCCGCCGGCACCACGCTCCGTCTCGTCAAGGTCCTCGACCAGTGTCCATTCCACGGTGCTGTGGCGGGCGACCACCATCTGGCAGATGCGTTCGCCGTTCTCGATGGTCTGCGGCTCGTTGCTCAGGTTAACCAGGATGACGCCAATTTCTCCACGATAATCGGCATCAATCGTGCCAGGGGTGTTCAACACCGTCAGGCCACGCTTCAGCGCCAAGCCGCTGCGAGGGCGGATTTGACATTCATAGCCCTCGGGCAGGGCGATATAGATGCCCGTGTGCACCAGTGCCCGCTGCAGTGGCTGCAGCGTCAGCGGCTCCTCTAGCCATGCGCGCAGGTCCATCCCTGCGCTCAACGCTGTTCCGTACTGCGGCACCTCATGCGGCCCACGGTTCACTATCTTCACATTAATCTTCTCCATACATGAATGATTGGTTCAAACTGCAAAAATACATCAAAATCGTTTACGACCGTCATTTGAAACCTTTTTTAAATGTGAATGTTCTTGGAATGGCTATAAATGTGTCTTGAATTGTGGTGACACATTCCTGTCAACTGTCTAATCTTTTGACACTTTTTCGCGTTTTTTGCTGAATTCGGTGATTTTTCAAGGAAATCGCTTGGCTGGATTTTATTGTGTCGATAAATTTGTAGCAGATAATACAATCAATGAACGATCATGAAAAAAGTATTGAATTTATTTTTGTGCCTGTTGATGGGCTTGATGGCGATGGCCCAATCACCCGAGTTGACCGTCGAGCAGAACCTTGAAGACTATGACTGCGCCGTAAAGTATATCGAGGACAACTACTCAGGTTTTTCATTCTGGGTAACGGACAGCACAAGGTCAGATTATGAGGTGACTAAGAGCCGCCTGCGTGGAGAGGTGGAGCGAGGTGAACGCCCGGGATGGGATGCAGTCGCTGCCTATACGGGTTGGTTTAATGATCTTCACCTCTATCTATCAGTGCACTATAATGGTTTAAATCAGCATTCCTATCATCAACGGCACATGACTTCCTATGCTTCTCTAATGGAAGAGTATGAGCCCAAGCCCGTTGCCATTAAAGTTACTGACAAAACCTTTTTGGTTCGTTTCCCTTCATGTGGTGGAGATCCTGACATGAAATGGATAAAGAAATCAATAAAACAATATAAGAAATCTCATTGCAAAAACCTGATTATTGATTTACGGGGAAACACAGGAGGCAATGATGGTTTTTTTGATCCATATTTTCAACTTCTATATGATCGTGAAGCCATACTTCCTGGAATTGAATTCCGTAATACGCCTCAGAATATGGATTTCTTAAGGAAGAAGGGGTGGTTTCCTAATATTCTGAAGATGGCTGATGATAATCCTGAGGCTGATTATGTCTCGTATGGAAATGGATTGATTAAAAGTAAAAAAATAGATAGGTCGGTTGCCAAGGCAGCATTAATCATCGACAACCATGTTGCGAGTTCAGGTGAATCTATCGTGAGATTGGTGAAATGCTGCAGTGCGAGAACTACCGTTTATGGAAAGGACAACACCCTTGGTGCCCTTGATTTTGCTAATTTGTCGAGTATCGTGTTGCCACATTGCCAACTCTCGTTGCATGTCCCCATGTCTCGAACAATCGGTCTTCCTGAAAACTCGATAGACAAGAACGGCATTGCCCCCGACGTGCGCATTGACTTGCCGCTGCCTGCCCGCTTGACCGACAACGTCGATGAGTGGGTCATCTGGGTCGCCGAACAGCTGGAGAAGTAAGGTATGACTTTGCCTTAATCAGATGTGGCTGTGTCGTAAATCATTTATCGTAAATGAATCGCGCTTCGCGCGAGAAATCAAGCAAAATTATTAATAGAAATATAGCAAATATTTATTTAATTTTTATACAAATTTTTGTTTGATTTGGCTTCGCCGCTAAAGGTTCTCGGCCGTTAGGCCGATTAAAAAACAGAAGCGGACTTAGGACGCACCTACATCTGATGAGGCAGCAATTTGTGAATGTATTTTGTGATGTTTATGCGTCAGCAAATACCTTACCGTCGTCGAGGGTGATCTGCAGCTTGGTGTACTCGCAGTGGAAGTCATGTTGCAGACGGTCGAGATAGCGGGAAGCTTCCCACTTGCACATGGGCAGGTCATGAAGCAGATAGTTGCCGCAGGCCTCGGGACGTGTGGCAGGTACTTCTGTCTGGGTGAGAATCCACTTGAGGCACTCGATGGTGAGGCGACGCATGTCCTCGACAGTGTAACTACCCGTCATGATGACATACATGCCGGTGAGGCAGCCCATAGGACCCACATAGACTACGTCATCCTTAGCCTCGCTGTTGCGGAACCATGTGGCCATGAGATGCTCGAGACTGTGCATGGCGGCAGGAGCTACAGCGGATTCCTTGTTCGGTTCGGTGATACGCAGGTCGTAAGTGGTGAATCCTTTGTCTTCGCGTGATACGTAGATGCCTGGCTTCAGGTGGGTGTGGTCGATTGTGAAACTTTGTATGACTTCCATTTTATTATGATGATTTAAATTAGCCCGTAGGCGGGCTATAAAAGTTGATTAAAAGCTGTTGAGAGTGGTGCATATTGTTGATTTTTAGCAATTTAGTGTTAATGTAACAATAAATTTCCATCACCGTATGCACAACTGGTAGGCAAATTTCGTCATAATTCTTGATGCCCGCAAGCGTTTTCCAACAAATCTCGTGAATGATGTTTGCAATGCCTAAATTTGTCACATTTTACCAGTATTCTTGAGATTTTGTGTTCTATTTGAGCAGAAAAACGTAATTTTGTGCAAAAATCAAGAAGATGACCACTCAACGAATGAATTGGGATCGATTGATCTCGGATAAGAGGCTTGGACTGGAACATTACCACGATGACAAGGGTGGGGGAGTCAGGAGCGACTTTGAGCGCGACTACGACCGCCTGGTGTTTTCGTCGCCCTTCAGGCGCTTGCAGAACAAGACGCAGGTTTTTCCGCTGCCCGACAGCATCTTTGTACACAACCGCTTGACCCACAGTCTGGAAGTCTCCAGTGTGGGTAAGTCGATGGCGCGTGAGGTGGCGATACGCCTCATGCCGCGTTATGCTGGCGAGCCATGGGTCGAGAAACTGCGTGACATCAGCGAGATTGTCGCTGCAGCCTGCTTGGCACATGACCTGGGTAATCCGCCGTTCGGCCACTCGGGCGAGAAAACCATCGGTGCCTACTTCAGCGAGGGCCGTGGCTTGGAATTTAAGGACCAGTTCACCGTCGAGCAATGGAACGACCTCATTCACTTTGAGGGCAACGCCAACTCCCTGCGCACGCTTGTCCACCAGTTCAAGGGGCGCCGTCCCGGCGGCTTTGCCATGACTTACTCAACGCTGGCTGCGATAGTCAAATACCCTTACTCATCGATGCATGCCGGAGAAAAGGGCAAGTTTGGCTTCTTCACAACCGAGAAGGACATTTTCAAGCGCATTGCCGACGAGTTGGGTCTCATCCGTCTGGAGGAAGACCGCTACTGCCGTCATCCCCTCGTCTATATCGTTGAGGCAGCCGACGATATCTGCTACCAAATTATGGACATTGAGGATGGCCATAAGCTCAGGATCATCAGTACCGACGAGACCATTGACCTCTTGTTGGGCTTCTTTTCCACAGAGCGTCAGACCCATCTGCGTGAGCACATGGCTCGTGTTGCCGACCCCAACGAGAAGATTGCCTACCTGCGCTCCTGCATCGTCGGCTTGCTGGTCGAGCAGTGCGTCGCTGCCTTTGCACAGCATGAGGACGAAATCATGGAGGGCCGTTTTGAAAGCAGTCTCATCGATTGTATCGACCCGTTGCCTGCAGCCGCCTATCAGGCCTGCAGCGCCTTGGCCCAGGAGAGGCTCTACCGCGCCAGTTATGTCGTTGATGTGGACTTGGCCGGTAACCGCATCATCAACCTGCTGCTTGAAAAGCTCATCGAGGCGGTCATGCACCCCGAGCGCAACTATTCACAGCTGTTGATGAACAAGTTCCCGCAGCAATATGACGTCCATGCCCCGACACGTTTTGAGCAGGTGCAGGCCGTGCTTGACCACATCAGTGCGATGACCGATGTGTATGCCCTCAACCTCTACCGTCAGCTCGACGGTATCTCCATCCCCACAGTATAAAAACTAAGGACTACTAAGGCCTAAGGGCGCCTCTCACTCATGACAAATTCCAGCGTTCCGCCCGCCATGATGTCTTGATGCTTGAGTTTGAAACCCTGTAGCCGCTTGCCGTTGAGGCGGATTTCCTTGACGTATATACCCTTGTCGCCCTTGCGGGTGATGGTAAACTCCTTGTTGCCAGCCAAGTGCAGCGTGGCACGCTGGAACAGTGGCGTGCCGGTAACATATTCGGCAGCGCCCGCATTGAAGGGGTAGAAGCCTAATGCCGAGAAAATGTACCACGCCGACATCTGTCCGCAGTCATCGTTGCCGGCATAGCCTGCTGGAGTGGCATTATAGAATTCAGAGCGCACTTGGTTGACGAGTTCTTGCGTGCGCCAAGGGCAACCAGCGAAGTTGTAGAAATAGACGGTGTGGTGGCTGGGCTCGTTGCCGTGGGCATACTGGCCGATAAACGCCGAGGCATTGCCGTTAGTCTCACGGTTGTCGGTCTTGAGGCTGAAATTCTCATTTAATTTTTTCAGAAACGCTTTCTTGCCACCCATAAGTTCGATGAATTGCTCGGGTGCATGAGGCACGAACCACAGGTATTGCCATGCGTTTCCCTCAATAAAGCTGTTGTCCTCATAGCTGAGCGGGTCAAATGGCTCTGCCCATTGTCCGTTGTCGTCACGTGCTCTGAAGAATCCCGTTTTTTCATCATACAGGTTTTTATAGTAAGTCGCCCTCTGGGCAAAGTGATGATAGTCGTCTTCGTACCCCAGACGCGCAGCAACAGCAGCGACGCACCAGTCGTCAAATGCCTGCTCCAGTGTGATGGAAACCGAAGATCTTTGCGTGTTGCAGGGCATGTAGCCCAGTTTTTCCCACAGGTCAAACGGCGAGTTGGTGTGTGGCCTTGTGCTGCTCTCGACCATCGCTCGATAGGCTTTCTCAACATCGATGCCGGGCAGGTCGGCGAGGATGGCGTCGGCGATGACCGGGATGGCATGGTTGCCTATCATGCAGTAGTTCTCTTGTCCCCACAGGTCCCAGATGGGCAGGTAGCCATAGGTGTCGTGATGGCGCACCATGTCGTTTACAAACTGTGCAGCCAGGTCGGGTTTGAGCAAGAGGTAAAGCGGATGCGCGGCGCGGAAGGTGTCCCACAGCGAGAATGTGGAATGGTAACTCTGACCCTTGGGCATCTGGCGTATCTCGTAGTTGGTGTCCATGTATCGGCCATCGACATCGCTCATGGTGTTGGGCTGCAACAACACGTGGTAGAGACCTGTGTAGAAAATCTGCTTTTGCTCATCGGTGCCGTCAATCTCGATGCATGACAACTGCCGTTGCCACTCGTCGTGGGCTTGACGTACGTATTGGTCAAAATCCCAGCCTGGAGCTTCGGCGGCGAGGTTTCGACGTGCTCCGTCGATATCGACTGCCGAGAGGGCGACCTTGACCGTCAATTGACTATCACCTGAAGTGTCAAATGACAGGGCGCAGCGCAGCGTGCGCCCGTTAATTACCGTAGCATCACCCACTGTGCGCGTGCCGTCCATGAGCAAGTGCCCAGTGATGGGACGGGAAAATTCGGCGCGGAAATAGACTTTGCGCAGCTTGGCCCAGCCGGTGATGACGCGGTAGCCTTCCACCGTGTGGTCATCGACGAGGCGGAGCTGGGCTTGGATGATGTCGTAACTGCGGCGCCCGCTATAATAGGCCTGGCCGCGAAAGGTGGAGTGGTCCAGGTCCAGAATGATCTGTTGCGGCTTCCCTTGTGGGAAAGTATAGCGGTGGATGCCAGTACGGGTAGTGGCGCTGAGCTCGGCTTTTACTCCACTTTCCTGAAGTACAACCCAATAGTATCCTGGACTTGCCGCTTCTTGCTTGTGTGAAAAAGTCTGCCCGAAGTTGCCTGTCGCCAGATACTCAGGTGTCACATTCCAGGTCACTGGCATGAGCGAGATGTCAAACAGGTCGGTGCAGCCCGTGCCGCTCAAGTGGGTGTGGGAGATGGCGTAGATGCTGTCACGGTTGAAGTCATAGCCAGAGCAGGGATCCCAGGTCACCATCTGTTCGGTGTCGGGACTCACTTGGACCATTCCCTGTGGCATCGTGGCTCCGGGGAACGTGCTGCCGCTCAAGGCGCCGGTGGCATCGGTCTGCGTGCCGATAAACGGATTGACATATTGGGTGTAATCGGTTGTGGTGGCTTGGAGCAGGAATGTGCTCCACAGGGCTAAGAGTAAGATAATTCTTTTCATATATCGATAGTGTTGCAGTTGGTTTCTAACAATTGGATAAATTTGGCTGTGCCTCAGCAATTGAGAGTGTACTCTCATTGCGTTCGGCTTGCACTTATTTTATGGTGACAAAATTAAAAAAAATAGTGCAAGTCGAATGCAGAACAAAAAGAATTCATTCTTTTTTTATGTTGAGACGCAGCCTAATTTATCAAAAAACCGCAACTTTTTAGTAATTTTGCACCATTATAATAAAAAATGTGACTTTATGGGACTCATTGACGATAGTAAACGTATCAACGAAATAGACATCCAAGAGGAGCGCGCCATCCTCGTGGGACTGATCACTCCCCAGCAGGGCGAGGCCAAGACCAAGGAATATCTTGACGAACTTGAATTTCTTGCCGAGACGGCAGGCGCTGTCACTGTGCACACCTTCCTGCAACGTTGTGACGGGCCCAACAGCACCTCCTACGTCGGCAAGGGCAAATTGGAAGAGATTGTCGCCTATGTTGAGGAGAACGACATCAGCCTGGTCATCTTCGATGACGACCTCACGCCCAAGCAGATTGCCTTTATCGAGAAGGCTGTCAAGGTTAAAACGCTTGACCGCACGAGCCTCATCCTCGACATCTTCGCCAAGCGCGCCCAGACCGCCAGCGCCAAGATGCAGGTCGAGTTGGCACAGTACCAGTATCTGCTGCCGCGACTGACGGGTATGTGGACCCACCTTGAGCGTCAGCGAGGAGGTATCGGTATGCGCGGCCCTGGTGAGACCCAGATTGAGACCGACCGCCGTATCGTCAAGACCAAAATCTCCTTGCTCAAGGAGAAACTGGCTCAACTCGACAAGCAGAAGATTACCCAGCGCAAAAACCGCGGCAAGCTCACCCGCATCGCCCTCGTGGGCTACACCAATGTGGGTAAATCCACGTTGATGAACGTGCTGAGCAAAAGTGAGGTGTTCGCCGAGAACAAACTCTTTGCTACGCTTGATACCACTGTGCGTAAGGTCGTTATCTCCAATCTGCCTTTCCTCTTGACCGACACTGTCGGCTTTATCCGCAAGCTGCCTACCCACCTGGTGGAATCTTTTAAGAGTACCCTCGATGAGGTGCGTGACAGCGATATCCTCGTTCATGTTGTAGATATCTCTCATCCCCAGTTCGAGGAACAGATTGAGGTGGTGAACCGTACACTGCAGGAAGTGTGCGACGCCGGCGATAAGGAAATGATTATGGTCTTCAATAAGATTGACCAGTTTACCCATGTGCCCAAGGACGAGGACGACCTCACGCCCCGCCTGCGTGAGAACATCCCCCTTGAGGAACTCCAGGAGACCTGGATGGCACGCATGGGTGAGAATTGCGTCTTTATCAGCGCCAAGAAGCAACAGAACATCGACGCCCTCAAGAAGTTGTTGTATAACAAAGCCAAGGCTGTCCACACCGCCCGCTTCCCCTACAACGACTTCCTTTTCCAGACCTATGAAGACCTAGAGGAAGAGAATAATTAATCAATAAGTGAGCCATACCAGAGGGGTTAAACGGGTTCTGTCCTCTGGAAGGCTATGAGATTTTTAGAACCCATCATAACCAATATGAAAAAATTATCTATTTTAATGCTTGCGCTGGCGATGGCATTTCCCATTAGTGTCAGCGGAACGGTCACGCGTGGCGATGTGAATGGTGATGGCGTGGCTTCCATCTCAGACGTGTCTGAACTAATCAGCTATCTGTTGAGTAATGAATGGCCTACCTCAATCGTTGAAGATTACGTTGATTTGGGTTTGGGTAGCGGTACACTATGGGCAACGCGTAACTTGGGAGCCCAAAACCCCGAGGACTGCGGTGACTACTTCGCTTGGGGCGAGACAGTACCCAACAAAGAAACCTATACGTGGGCAACTACCGCGTTTGTGTACTATGAGAATGGTTCAATGCGTTTAAGTAAGTACAACACCGACAGCCAATATGGCGAAATTGACAACAAGACCGAGTTGGATCCTGAAGACGATGCCGCATACGTTAACTGGGGACCAAACTGGCGCATGCCGTCTGTTGCTCAGATCGATGAGTTGCTTACACAATGCAATTGGCAGTGGACTGAGTTGAACGGTATGAAAGGTCGACTGCTCACCGGCCCCAATGGGAAAACGTTGTTCTTGCCCGCCGCAGGCCAGCGCAGTGGAGCTAACCTTAGCAGCGTGGGCTCAAATGGCAACTATTGGTCGCGCGAACTCTATTACCTTAATCCGACCAGCTACAGGCCAACCAATGCTTACAAATTATATTTTGGTTCGTCAGCTAAGCAAAAGGTCTCAGCCTCCCGTAACAGCGGTTATCCAGTGCGTCCCGTGTACGTCTCCCAGGAAGCTCCTGCAGATGACATTCTGCGTGGCGACTGCAACTTGGACGGCACGGTTACCATCCAGGACGTGACGGTCCTGATCAGCTACCTGTTGAGTGATGAATGGCCCGATCCCGTTCCCGTTGAGGAGTACGTTGACTTGGGCTTGCCTAATGGCACGCTGTGGGCAAGGTGCAACGTGGGCGCCAATAAGCCTGAGGCCTATGGTGGTTATTTCGCTTGGGGTGAGACTGAGCCCAAGGATGAGTATACGGGCAGCACTTACAAGTGGGTTTACGTTGAGAATGGAAAGATGTATTACACCAAGTACAACACCAATAGCGCTAACGGTGTGGTTGACAACAAGACCGAGTTGGATCCTGAAGACGATGCCGCTACTGTCAACATGGGTCCGGAGTGGCGTATGCCGACCAGGGATGAAATCTCAGAATTGGTTGAAAACTGCACTTGGGAGTGGACTCAGCTGAATGGCGTGAACGGTTATCAGGTCACCGGTCCTAACGGTAACTCAATCTTCTTGCCCGCAGCTGGAGAAAGTGCAAAGTATAGCATCGGTGTGAAAGGCTACTATTGGTCAAGCTCGATATCATTTGTTGCTCCGAACAATTACTACCCGTCGAACGCCAACAACCTTTATTTTGCTTCAGATTTGGCAAAATTGAATGGCAGCAGCCGCATTATGGGCGCTACAGTTCGCGCCGTGCGTGTTGTTGAGTAATCAATTTCTCTTTTCAAACTGAGAAATAACGTATTTTGCCGCTTGTCGGTTCCCTGTGCGGACCGGCAAGCGGTGATTTTTTGATGAAAACACAAAAAAGGATACCCCCTAAAATCATTTTGTTGAACTATTCTTTATATATTTGCTGCAATTAATAAAGTATAGTTTTATCAATTAATCCTGATTATTTTGGCTAACCCGACGACTAAACAAGAATTGTTGGCATCCATTGCCGATGGATATGCCAAATTGTGCGACCAGATGGCTAAGATGAGCGATGAAGAAAAGGCCGCACCGTTTGATTTTTCAGCCGATCCCAAGAAGTGCGGTGTGCGCTGGCAATATGACCGTTGCCTGCGTGACTTGCTCATTCACCTGCACGAGTGGCAGGTGCTCATGCGTGAGTTTGTGCAGAACATCCGTGACGGTCATCCAAGAGATTACCTGCCCGATGAATACCGTCGCAACTACCATGAGATGGACAAGATGCTTGTCGAGAAGCACCAGGGCACAACGCTTGAGGAAGCCCAAAGCCGGCTGCAGCAGACGCAAGAAGAAATGCTGCGTCTTGCCGACAGCTTTACTGATGAGGAACTCTTCAAGAAGGGGTATTACAAGAACACCTACACCACTACGATGGCAGCCTATTTTGTGAGTGTCACCACCAGTCCCTACGGTCAGGCGGTTAAACTGCTCAAGACCCACCAGAAGAATTGCCGTAAATAACATGAGTTGTTTTGCGGTTAGTTTCTAGTCGATGGCATGAGTTTTGCAGTTCAATTGTTGATATTGTAACTGATAACTAAAAGATGATGAAACGATTATTGTATGTAGCAATCATTGGTGTGTTGATGGTAGCCTTCACGGGATGTAAGGAGAATTACTCGGTGGGTGAGAAGGTCGGTAACTTGATTGAGTTCACCAAGAAAGGCGTTTTCTGGGACTCATGGGAGGGCCGTATGAACTTGACCCAAACGGGAATGAACACGAGTGGAGAACCATTCCAGTTCTCGTTTGACAATGACCGCAACGACCAGGATTCGCTCGTGCAGGTGCTCTACCAGGCACAAGTCGAGGGATGGAAAGTCAAACTCAAGTACCACGCTGTGTGGGGCTTCAAGAACATTTTCAACAACCGTGGTGAGACCGACTATTTCATCGATGATGTAGAGGTGCTTGACAAGGATTTCGCCAATCCCTTACGTCAGATGAGCAGCCGTCAAGGACAAGTGGTTGATACCGTATGGGTTGTCGTTGATAAGGCCGAGATGCTCAAGCACATGAAGCATTGAGCGGCTTAAGGATTGTAGTAGTCCTTGTTGTAGAAGTCAAGGAGTTCCTGCAAGTGGCGGTAGGCCTCGGCGGCGGGACCGTCGGGGTCGAGTTCCATCGATTCAAGGTAGCTGTTAAGGGCCATGCGTATGTTGCCGTTCTGGCGATAGGCGTTGCCGCGCAGGTAGTATGCCTGGGCTAACGTTTCTTTGGACGTGCCTTTGTTCTCAACAATCTCGTTTGCTGCTTCGAGCGCAGCATCTCCCTCGCTGCGGGAAAGCATAGCTTTGATTTCCTGTATGGTTTTCATATTATTTTTCGCTTTATAGGTGCAAAATTACACCTTCTTCGTGAAAAAACACTATCTTTGCCCAAAATAAATTATTGTTAGTATGGATTCAAAGAAAGAAAACATCCAGGATCAGCAGCGCCTGGGTCAACTCAAGAACCTGGTGATGCTCGCTACTGCCGATGAGCGTTTTACCGACTCGGAACTTGCCGTGTTGCTTGCCGTGGCATCGCGTGAAAATATTACCCCCGAGGAATTCAACGACGTCATTGAGAACCCCGACAGCGTGTCTATCACCCTGCCCGAGGATGAAGAGACCAAGCTCGCCTACCTGCGTGACATGGTAGCCATGATGATGGTTGACGGCGAACTCGACGAGCATGAGCTCGCCATCTGCAAACTCTATGCAATGGCATTAGGCTATCGTGGCAGTATTGTGGACGGCATGATTGCCGGAGTGATTGACAGCCTCGATGCCGAGGCGTCACCCTGTTGATGCTTGGGTATGAAAAAGTTAGGCTTCCTGTTACTGGCTTTTTTCTTGTGTTTCCCGTTTGTGGGTTCTGCCCAAAATGTGGAGACCGAGGATTTTGACAGTTTAGTGGCCAAGTTCAATGCCGAGTGCCCGATTACTTCAGGAGAGAATTGGGCGTTAACCTCATTTGCGACAGCTGGTGATACCGTCCTGATCGAATTGCAGGTGCCTGCCTCGCTCGGCGGATTTATGTCGTTGCTCACCGCAGACACCGACAACGTGAAGCGTCTGTGGGTAAGAGAACTGAATAGCTTCGGTGAGCAGTGGAAGACGTTTGTCACCCGTCTGATAGAGGCTGACCGCCCGGTGAGGCTTTACTTCACGCCTAAAGGTGGTGACACTGCGGCCGAGATTGTCTTGAGACCGTCTGATTTCAAAAATCAATAATCCCCATGTGGTAACTGGCGAGGGAAAAGACCTGGTATAAGGCTTTTCCACAGTTTTTATGGCTGTGACCGTCTGATTGGAATTTTGGCACAATTCTTGCAAAGGTCTAATTCAGCGGTGTTTATGCCCGTGAATTGTATAACCAAAATAATATAAGATAATTGAGATGAACAAGAAATCGCTCTTTGCGGGTCTGATGGTATCGGCCCTGATGTTGTCAAGTTGCCAGTCAATGGGTCAATTCTATGGCGCAGCCACGGGAGCATCTATCGGCGGTATGTTTGGTTCGGCCATCGGTGGCATTTCCGACGGTCGACGGGGCAGTGACTTGGGTACTGTGGTGGGTATGGCAGTCGGCGGCATTGTCGGTGCTGCAGCAACAGCCCCCAAGACAGATAATGGCAACTACCGTTCCTCGGATTACTACTATGACTACGACATGGATGATTACCGCCAGAACAATGCCTATAGTCCCTATGTGAACATCGAGATTGTTGACCTGCGCTTTGTTGACGAGAACAATAACAATGCCCTGGATGCCAACGAACACGCCAAGTTGGTGTTCATCATGCGCAACACAGGTCGTGACTACGTCTATGATATCGCTCCGGTAATTACCGTGAGTGGCACCAAGGAGATTTATCTGTCGCCCACAGCCATCGTTAAGGAACTCGCTCCAGGCAAGGCTGTGCGCTACCAGAGCGAACTGATTGCCACCAAGAAACTCAAGAACGGCTCCGCCGATTTCACTATCGGCTTCTCGGATGGCGACAAGATTTATACGATGCGCTCCTTCCAATTGCGCACCAATCGACGCTAAAAAAATAGACCCGTTAAGGTCTATCTGTGCCGTGGCTCTGCCGCGGCTTTTTTTGTTCATTTCAGGTTAGAGGATGACGCGCTGGGCGTTGACGGGTTCGTTGACAAAAACGCTGGCCAGCGGGGAGAAGTGGTCGGGATCCTCGGTCGTGAAGTAGCGGCAAGTACCGCCACGACTGCAATGACGCTCGATTTCAGGATGGCGTTGCAGGTAGTCGGCGAGGCTGTCGGCAACGATGGGACCTTGCTGGATGATGTTCACACCCTCGGGCCTGAACTGGTTGATCTTGTTGATGAGCAAGGGGTAGTGGGTGCAGCCCAGGATGACCGTGTCGATTTCGGGACACTGCGACATGAGCAGGTCGATATCCTTCTTGACGAAGTAGTCGGCGCCGTCGCCGTCACTTTCGCGGTTCTCGACCAGCGGCACCCACATGGGGCAGGCATGGCCGTGGACCTTGAAGTCGGGGTACATCCCTTCAATCTCGATGTTATAGCTGCGGCTGGCAATGGTGCCCGGTGTGCCGAACACGCCGATGTGGCCAGTGCGGGTCAACTCGCCCACTTTCTCCACCGTGGGACGTACGACGCCCAGGACGCGGCGGTCGGGGGCGAGGGTGGGGAGGTCCTGCTGCTGGATGGTGCGCAATGCCTCGGCCGAGGCCGTGTTGCAGGCCAGGATGATCAGGTGGCAACCTTGTTTGAACAGGTGCTTCACGGCTTGCAGGGTGAACTCATAAACCAGTTCGCGGGAACGCGTGCCATAAGGAGCCCGTGCGTTATCGCCCACAAACAGGTAGTCATATTGCGGCAGTACACGCCTGATGTCGCGAAGGATTGTCAGTCCGCCGAAACCCGAGTCAAATACCCCGATGGGCGCTTGCTCTATGCCATCTTTTATCATCATTGCCATATACGTTAAATTCTTCTGCAAAGATAAGCCATTTTTTGTGATTTATTTGTAAATTTGCAAGTTAAAATGTGAGTATAACCAAGATGGAGCCGTTCAAGTCCTATAGCCTGAATCTGAAAGGCCGCCTGGTGACCATCGACCGTCCGTGGGTGATGGGCATCATTAACGTCACGCCCGATTCTTTCTATAGCGGTAGCCGTGTCGCTGATGAACAGACGCTTATCGAGCGTGTGAGAGCGATGGTGGCCGATGGTGCCGACGTGATCGACGTGGGTGCCTGCTCCACGCGTCCCGGCAGCGCATCGGTTGATGCCTGTGGCGAGATGGAACGTCTGCAATGGGCACTGGCCGCTATCCGTCGCGAGTTGCCTGACGTCATCCTCTCGATAGATACCTATCGTGCCGAAGTGGCACGCCGCTGTGTGGAAGAGTGGGGGGCTGACATCATCAACGACATCTCAGGTGGCACGATTGATGACCGGATGTTCGCCACCGTGGCGAGCCTGCGGGTACCTTATGTGTTGATGCACATGCGCGGTACCCCCGAGACCATGTCGTCGTTGACCGATTATGATGATGTGACTGCCGAAGTGCTTGAATGGATGGCGCGCCGCATCGATGATCTGCGCCAGATGGGCGTCGCCGACGTGATTGCCGACCCGGGATTCGGCTTTGCCAAGACCCTGGAGCAGAATTACGAGATGCTTGCACGACTCAATGCTTTTCATGCGCTTGACGCCCCGTTGCTGGTGGGCGTTTCCCGCAAGCGCATGATTTATACGCCTCTCGACTGTTCAGCCGATGAAGCCCTCAACGGCACCACTGTCATCAACACCATTGCCTTGCTTCAAGGTGCCCATTTCCTGCGTGTCCATGATGTGCGGGCGGCTGCCGAGGCGGTGAAACTCACCACGATGGTCATGAAGAATGGCCCTGTCAATTCGCATCCAACAACCCTGATATCCTAACACTGTATGTTACTCTTAGGAAGTTCAATATTCTCACTTTTCAGCATTAAGGATTTGCTCGACATCCTGCTGGTGGCAACCCTGCTGTTCTACCTCTACCGCACAATGAAGGACTCGGGCTCGCTTGACATTTTTGTCGGCGTGCTGGCCTTTGTCGTGGCATGGGTAGTGATGTACAAAATGATGGATATGCGCCTCATCGGCACCATCATGGACAAGTTCATCGACATCGGCTTGTTCATCCTGGTTATCCTGTTCCAGGACGAGATCAAGCGTTTCTTGACTGAGTTGGGTTCCAGGAGGGGCCTCAAAATCTTTGATAAACTGTTCAGGAGCAAGACCGAGGTGGCCGATGCCAAGAAGTGGATTCTCCCCGTGGTCTATTCCTGCATGAACATGTCCAAATCCAAGACTGGCGCGCTCATCGTGGTGCAACGCACCATTCCGTTGACCGACTATGAGCGCACGGGTGACATTATCAATGCCGACATCAACTCGCGCTTGATCGAGAACATCTTCTTTAAGAACAGCCCGTTGCACGATGGCGCCCTGATTATCAACGGCGGTAAAATCATGAGTGCAGGTTGCATCCTGCCGGTTTCCCATGATACCAACATCCCGCGTTACTTGGGTCTGCGTCATCGTTCCGCCAAGGGCATTTCTCAGGCTACCGATGCCATCGCCATCGTGGTGAGCGAGGAAACGGGACGCATCTCCTATGCCCACAAGGGCGAATTGCACCTGAACTTGTCAAGCACCGACTTGGAGCACGCCCTGTCGGCCCTTGTTGAGGATGAGTAGGTTGCAAGTAATGGCGTTTAGGTGAAAGGTGAATAAAACTGAATGATGAAGCATGTTTGACATTGACGGAACACTGGTGAGTCTGGAACTCGTCGAGCGGTTTTTCTGCTGCGACTTGGACACGTGTCTCGGTGCCTGCTGCATCGAGGGCGACTCGGGAGCGCCGTTGACCGAGAAAGAGTACCAGATGTTAAAAGAAATACTGCCTGAGGTGTGGGACGACCTGTTGCCACAGGCTCAGGAGCAGATCAAGGAACATGGCGTGGCATTCTTTGACGTCGAGGGCGAACTCGTGACGCAACTCGTCGGTGGTGCCAATTGCGTATTCACCACCTATGCCCCTGGTGGAATGTGCTACTGTGCCATTGAGAAGGCTTATCGCGAGGGCCGCATCAAGTGGCGCAAGCCCATGTCATGCTATCTTTATCCCGTGCGCATCAAGCGTTACCCTGGTTATGATGCGGTCAATTATGACCGATGGAAAATCTGCAAATGTGCCGAGGTGTTGGGCCGAAAGGAAGGCATCCGCCTCTATCAATTCCTCAAGGAACCGTTGATTGAACGATATGGCCAGCAGTGGTATGACACACTGGTCGCTAATTGTGAACTATATATTAAGGAATATTTATCATGAGATTAGGATGGATATTGGCGACACTGATGTTTTGTGTCGCTTTACCGTCTTTGGCTCAACTGTCTATTGGTGGCACTACGCCCGTTTATGACAGTCGTACCAAGACGTACATGCTGACCGTTCCCGAGGACGTGTTTGGCGATGCTTATCAGGCTCCTGTGGTTCTTGAAAGTGGTGTGACTTCGGTGACGATTAATGGGCAAGAAGTGACTGATCAGGTGACGTTCCCGCTCATTGATGGCGGAATGAGTTACACATTTGTGTTCAAGAGGAATAACCAGGTGACTCAATCCACGATCCACTTTACTTATCTGCCCATCATGTGCATCACGGGCTCATTCGGCAATACCTATACGGTGGGGTCCGTTCAGATGATTATGCCCGACGGTCAGGGTGTGCAGAATTACCGTGCCCGCATCAAGCAGGCAGGGGCATCCACCAACCTGCAGTGGATTTATAAGCGCAACTATCATGTCAAGTTCATTGATGAGAACGACGAGAAGATGGATGTTACCTTCTTCGGTCTGCGCAACGACAATCACTGGCGACTTGACGCGGGCACTCGAGACATGATACGTTTCCGCAACTATGCCGCCAACGGCTTGTGGGCCGCTTTTGCCAACAAGCCCTATTATGCAGACCAGCAATCCAAGGCCCGCTCCTACATTCGTGGCTCGCATGTCGAGGTCTTTATGAACGGCGCTTATCACGGCTTCTACAACTTCCACGAGTTTATGGACCGCAAGCAGTTGAAGCTCAAGAAGTATGACGAGGTCACCGATGAGGACACGGGG
This sequence comes from uncultured Prevotellaceae bacterium, assembly GCA_900318205.1. GTDB lineage: Bacteria > Bacteroidota > Bacteroidia > Bacteroidales > Muribaculaceae > Sodaliphilus. Next base: position 33,752 of record ONJS01000029.1, read on the forward strand.
CTGTCGTCAGTCCAGTTTCACGGCATGATGTGGAAGGGTGCCAAAAGCACACCTGAGACACTCTTCATGCTGCAAGGAAAGGAACCAGACAACACCCTGGACAACTGGTGCGGATTTGAATTGGAGTATCCCGAGATTGATGATGTGTGCCCAACAGACTATAGTGTGCTGCGCAACGCAGTGAAGTTTGTGGCAAGGAGCAACACTGAGACTTTCAACAGCCAGGTTGAAGATTATTTTGACTTGCCTGTCCTGGTCGATTACTTCATGTTCCTCCATGTAGTGTTCGGCATTGACAATGTTGACAACAACGTGGTGGTGGCATGTTATGACCAGGCTGTGGACAAGAAAGTCACCTTTGCCGTGTGGGATCTTGACGCTACGGTAGGGCAGCACTATCTGGATATCGATGGCTATTATCATGCCGATGAGATTCAGCCCGAGAGGGAGTTGGAAGATATGCCCAACAACATGTGCTTGTTCAAGTACAACAAACTCTTCATGCAGTTGAAGGAGAAGCCTGGCTTCTACAGAGCTGTGGTGAACAGGTACTGGCAACTGCGGGAGACCGTGTTGCATCCCGACAGTCTTGTGGAACGTTATCAGGCGATTTATCGCCGTCTCGACGCTTGTGGCGCTCTTGACCGTGAGTCCCAGCGTTGGTCCGGGACCGACGAGATAGATTATCGCACCCTGGATTTCCCTGCCGAGTTGGACTACCTGTGTGACTGGCTGCGCCGCCGCATCGCCTACCTTGACAACAACACCTTTGCCTGCCTGCGAGGGGACGTGAACGGTGACGGAAAGGTGAATATCGAGGATGTCACCACCTTGATCGACTACCTTTTGTCTGGCGCAACGCCAAACGGCTTTAACGATATCAATGCCGATGCTGATGCCGACAACATCGTCAATATTGCTGATGTCACCAGGATCATCAACATCCTTTTAGCGTCCTGAAGACGTTGCAAATGACCTAATTGTGAAAAAAACTGGAAATTTTATTGCCAGTTCAGGAAATTGTAGTACCTTTGCCCCGCTTTTCGTAATCTCTGGCAAGAAATAGAGTGGCTTGTGTATATTGCGAAGTGATTATTAACAGATTAAATGACATAACAATGGACTTGATTAAAGTTGCAGAACAAGCATTTGCTACAAACAAGCAGCACCCGCAGTTTTTCCCGGGTGACACAATCACGGTAGCATACCGCGGCGAGGGTGAGAAGAAGCGTTTCACCGTGCGCAAGATCAGTGACAACATCGGCGTTGAGCGTATTTTCCCGCTCGAGTCTCCGTTTATTGACAGCATCACCATCAACAAGCATGGTAAGGTGCGTCGTGCTAAGCTGTATTACCTGCGTGGTCTCACCGGTAAGAAGGCTCGCATCAAGGAGCGCCGCATCATCAAGAAGGAAGAGGCCTAATCGCCAACCCCCTTCGATAGAATGTCATGAAGGACCGTGGGCATCACTGCCCTCGGCCCTTAAATTTTTTATCATTAGTGTCCGGGAAAAATATTGAAGATGTTAGCGGTCCGAGGAACCGATTTCAACAAATAAGACCATGCAAGAACCTCGTAGAGGTTCGCATCTTGGTCACAGCGCCGAACTCTATAAGTGCCTCGAAGAGGTACTTTGTGATTTGCCTTAGTTATAATTAGTCCAGCATAATTCTCTTTATTGTGCGATATTTCTTCTTTTTTTTCAAAAAATCTGCCGATTTCACAAATAATGTGTAACTTTGGGGCAGAGAAAGCCGAAACGCTTGAAAGGGAGTAGGCGATAGTAAAACCTAAAAAATGCAGGATTATCATGGATGAGGAAATGAAGAATGCCGAGCAGGCAGCCAACGAGATGAACAATGAAGGTGCTAACATCTTTGACCAACTGAAGGAAATGCTTGGCGATGCCGCCAACGACGGTGCCGGCATGATTGATAAGCTTAAAGGCATGTTCGAGAGCAAAGAAGGCGAACCTGGTTTCTTTGACAAAGCCAAGGAAATGCTTGATGGCAAGGATGGCGAGGCTGGTGTGCTTGACCAGCTCAAGGAAATGCTCGACAAGGGTACAACCGCTGCCGGCGAGGTGAGCCAGGACTTCCTGGAGAAAGCCAAGGCGATGTTTGAGACCAAGGAAGGCGAGCCCAGCCTGCTGGACAAGGCTAAAGAAATGTTCGGCGAGGGTGCGACAGCCGCTGGTGAAATGATGGATAAAGCCAAGGACTTTGTAGAGCAGGGCACTGCCGCTGCTACCGAGGTTGCTCAGGACCTGTCACAAAAGGCCAAAGAAGCCTTTGAGCCCAAGGAGGGTGAGCCCAGCGTGATGGACAAAGCCAAAGACGCGCTTGACGATGCCGGCAAGGCAGCCGAGGGCGTGATGAACAAGGTGGAAGACTTCTTGAAGAATGCCTTCGGTGGTCCCAAGGACGAAGGCCAAGCATAACCATCCGTTTATAAACAACGAATAACGCGAATTTTACAAATTAGGCATCCGCGTTCCAAGACGATGGAACGCGGATGCCTTAAAACTCTTTGTATCTTAGCGACTTAGCGTGGGGACTAGGACGCTGAAGCCTTCGTAAAATTCGCGTAATTTGTAATTTGTTGTTAGTCCAGGAAACGCTTGTTGAGGTCGCCGTAGCACTCGATGCGGCGGTCGCGCAGGAAGGGCCACCAGCGCCTTACCTGCTCGCTGCGTTCCATGTCAACGTCAATGACTTGTAGGTCTTCGGTGTCATTGGGGGCGCGGTAGATGAGTTCGCCCTGCGGTCCGGCGACAAAGCTGCTGCCCCAGAATTGGATGCCATTGGTCTGGCCTGACGGGTCGGGCTCATGTCCCACGCGGTTCACCGTGATGACAGGCAGACCGTTGGCCACGGCATGTCCGCGCTGCACGGTTGTCCATGCCTCACGCTGACGTTCCTGCTCCTCGGGTGTGTCACTGCTCTCGTAACCGATGGCAGTGGGGTAGATCAACAGTTGGGCTCCGCTCATGGCCATGAGTCGTGCACCCTCGGGGTACCACTGGTCCCAGCATACCATCACGCCCAATCTGCCCAGCGACGTGACGATGGGAATAAACCCTTGGTCGCCAGGTGTGAAATAGAATTTCTCGTAATAGGCGGGGTCATCAGGGATGTGCATCTTGCGGTATTGTCCTGCCACACTGCCGTCGGTGTCAAACACCACTGCCGTGTTGTGATAAAGGCCCGTCGAACGTTTCTCGAACAGAGAGGTAACGAGTACGATGCCACATTCATTGGCCACGGCTGAATACTCCTGGGTGACTTCACCGGGAATCTCTACAGCGAGGTCAAAATTGTCCACGCTCTCGACTTGGCAAAAGTAGAGCGAGTCGTGCAACTCGGGCAAGACGACAAGCTGAGCGCCCATGGCGGCGAGTTGTTTGATCTTCTTGATAAGCGACTGGCGATTAGCCTTGATGTCGCTGCTATTGCGTTGTTGTATGATACCTATTTTCATATAATTCTGTGTTTAGTGGTTAGAAATGAGTGATTAGAAATCTGTAAGGGCGCCTTGTGGCAGCTGCATGGTAGCGCAGTGGAGCGAACCATGTTGGCAGATGAGGGCCCGGCAATCGATGCCCACGACTTTGCGACTTGGGAAGGCCTCGCCGATGAGTCGGCAGGCTAGGAGGTCGTTCTCGGGTTGGCCATAGACGGGTACCAGCACTTGGTGGTTGGTTACCAGGAAGTTGGCATAGGTCGCTGGCTGTCGTGAGATTTCGTCATAGATGGGTGACGGTAGCGGCAACTTGATGAGGTGATAGTGGTTGCCGTCAACGTCGGTGAATTGCTTGAGTTGCTCTTCCATCTTCATTAACGGCTCAAAGTGCTCGTCCTCGGGGTCGTCACAGCCCGTATATAGAATTACCCCGCCAGGGGCAAAGCGTGCCAAGGTGTCGATGTGTCCATCGGTATCGTCTCCCACGAGTTCGCCGTGGTCAAGCCATAGCACCTTCATGCAGTTCAAGCGCTCGAGCAACACCTGCTCCATTTGTTCGCGTGAGAGGGCGTCGTTGCGGTTGGGTGCGGTCAGGCAGCAGGTAGTAGTCATTACCGTGCCGTTGCCGTCGGTCTCGATCGACCCGCCCTCAAGGACGATGTCGCGGCAGTTGATGAGTGGCAACTTAAAGACGCCTTGCTCGTTGAGGCGTGAGGTAACCAGATTGTCGCAGTCGGCAGCAAACTTCATGCCCCAAGCATTGAACGTGAAGTCGGTGAGTACCATGCCGCCGTCGCGCCACACAGTGATGGGGCCGTAGTCACGCACCCAGGTGTCGTTGGTAGGTAATTCCACAACGTGGATTCGGTTCCAGTCCATGTCATTGCCCAATGCGTTGTGCACGTCCTCGGCATCGGGGGCGACAATCACCAGTTGCTCGTCATCCTCCAGGATGGCGCGTACTATATCTACATAACACGCCGTCACGTCATCGAGCATATAGGCCCAATCAGTGCCGGCGTGTGGCCATGCGATAATTACTCCGTCTTGCTGATCCCATTCGGAAGCAAAACTGCGGTTTCTTTTATTGTTAGGGAACATTCTCGCTAAAAAACGATACTAAATGTTGTTGCCGAATTCCTGATAATTGTCCCAGTAGGAATCTTGGGACTCAATAATATCGTTGATGAAGTCGCGGTATCCGTCCTTGAGGCTGAAACCGTTCTCTTCACACCACACAGTGTATTCTTTCACAAATTCCTCGTCTTCGCGCATCATGCGCTCAAACTCCTGATCCAGTTCAGGTGTATTACTGTAGCGGTCAAGCAGTTCCCTTAGAATGTCAGTGATATCGTTCATGTTTTTCTGTCTTTTGGTTACTTAGCTTGCAAATAATGTTGATATTGAATGTTCAAATATAGTGCGTTTTTTTGAATTACGGACCATATTTATCTAAAAAAATGAAGATACTATTGATTATAGTGAATCATAAAAGAAAAGATGCTGTTTTTTTTGCACGTATTATGGCAAACTTATCGTACCTTTGTGCCGTTTTAAGTGGCACAATGCCACGTGAGAAGCTTGTCAAACCTAAAATCGCACTCAATAGTCATGCTTAACAGATGGCTGAAAAACTTGATGGCAATGGCGCTTCTGGTACTCCTGATGACAGGCTGTGCCAGCGACGGTCTTGAAAAAATGATACCCGCCGATGCAACAGGCGTGGTTAGTCTTGATGTGCCGCACATCCTTAAAGAGGCAGGAATGCTTGATGACGGCAAGATTGTGCTGCCCAAGTCATTGCGCCAGGTGGTCGATGACAATGACACATCGCCCCTGTGTATCCTGCTCAGTGACTTGCCTCAGATGGGCATCGATACCGACAGTAAGGCTTATGCCTTCTTCACCGTCAAGACCTTCGGCAGGGTGGTGATTGCCTCGCTCGAGGATCCCGCCAAGGCCCGCAAAACGCTGGAAATGCGTGTGGGCGGTGACTTTGAGAAAGTCGAGGGACTGGAGTGCATGTATGTCGGCGACAATCTCTATGTCATCGATGGCAAGGTGTTGCTTGTCGGCACTGTGAACAAGGCCATGGAGGTCTCCCGTGCTGCCCGTGCAGCTAAGGGCATTCTCTCCAAAACCGCTACCAGTATCACCGATAACAAGGAAGTGACGGCTGTCCTGCACAACCGTGACGCTGCCATCAATGCATGGATTCAGGGCAAGGGCTTGAAGACCATCCTCAACAAGAGTGAAGTCTATCGCGAACTCTCCCAAAAGATGCCTCTTATCGAAATATTTACCGAGAGTGACATCGATGCCGTGACCTGCAATATCGACCTCGACGAGGAGAGGGTAGAGATGAATACCCTGATCCACGCCGCCGAGAACAGTGAATATGCCCAACTGCTGAATTCAACCCTGGGTAAGCCCAGCGACGATGTTCTCAAAGCCATCCCCAACTCGATGGACTACATCTTCACCATGAGCATCAAGGGTGAAAACTTTGTCAAGCTCAAACAGATCCAGCAACTGTTGGGAATGTTCGGCAAGATTCCCTATATCGGTCAGATCGACTTGGCGCGTATCCTTTCTACCGTTGACGGCCCGTTTACCATCGGCCTGGCGCGTGACCCGCACCTTGAGGGCGAGTGGAACATGGTGCTGGCAACCCGCTCGAACGACCCCGACGGTGTCGTCCGCCAGATCAGCACATTTGCCAACTCCATGGGACAGGCTCCCGAACTCTATGAGGGTGAGTACATCTATCAATATGACAACAAGATGATACGCATCGGTGTCATCGATGGCATCCTTTACTTGAAGATGCTCGACTATGAGCAGACCGAGGGCTATGCCTATGAGATGAAGCCTGTACGCCAATTCTTTGGCGATGCGTTGATCGGGTTCTTTGCCCAGAACCGTACCGACAGCGTGAGCGGTTACTTCGACTTCGGCCTGGAGGACATCTTCAACGGCAAGGGACATTTCTATACCGACAAGCCCAAGTCCAATGCCACCCTCGAATTGCTGCGCTCCTTATGCTCAATCAAGGTCAAGGACGCCTTCGGCAATGAGGACGAGGAGGATGACGGCATCTCATCGTTTATGTCGGGAGCTATCGACAAACTCCAGCCGATGCAATGATGTGAGGGAGTACAAAAAAACGACTGAGGGCTGTGCCAGTGCGGTACAGCCCTCAATCGTTTAAATGGGTGATGTGCCTTTAGAACTTGTAGTTCAGACCCACGCCGAAGATGGCTTGGTCCAAGCCCTTGCGGACGATAGTGTGACGGAACTCAAAGTTTGCGCCAAAGTGCTCATTAAACTCATACTCGAGACCGGCACCCAGGTTCAGCCCGACGTGGTTTTCCTCATCAGAGCCAACACCGGGGGTGGTCACCTTGGTCATCGTGTAGTTCACGCCGGCAAGGGGGTAGAAATACAACTGGTCATGCAACAGGCCCAGCAGGTAGTGGGCGTTGAGGTTCACGTCCCACCATGTGGTGTGGTTGTGTGCAAAGAAGCCGTTGAATCCCACCTCGGCACGCAGCTGGTCCAAGATGCCGTATTGGAAACGTGCACCCAGACCCAAGCTTTCGATTTCAGTTCCGTAGACCAGGTTGCCACCGACGGCGGCTTCTCCCTGATGAACCTGTGCCTGGGCAAAGCCCATGCCCAACATCATCACACAGACTAAAGTCAAAATCTTTTTCATGTCTTTTACTCAGTTTAATTGTTTATTGATTAATAATGAATTGCCGCAAATAAAACAGGTGGTAAAATTACAACCAAAATTCCATACTAACAAGAATTTTGCCCATTTTTGACAAATGCTGTAACAAAATGGCTGAATCGGTGACAAAAAAAGCTGCCCTTGTGAGGCAGCCTGATTGCTTTTACTTAAAATGTCTTTTATCCTAAATAGGCCTTGAGCAGTTTGCTCTTCTGGCCCTTCAGGCGGCGGATGGCCTTCTCCTTGATCTGGCGCACGCGTTCGCGCGTCAGGTCAAACTTGGCACCAATCTCCTCGAGCGTCATTTCCTGGCAGCCGATACCGAAGAACATCTTCAGGATGTCCCTCTCACGCGGGCTGAGCTGGTCCAGCGCACGGTTCACTTCCTTGGCCAGCGACTCCTGGTTCAGGGTCGAGTCGGCCATGGGCGAATCGTTGTTGGGCAGCACGTCCAGCAGGCTGTTGTCCTCGCCTTCCACAAAGGGGGCGTCCACCGAGACGTGACGGCCCGATACCTTCATCGTGTCGCTGATCTTGTCAACGGGGATGTCAAGGCGTTCGGCCAGTTCCTCGGCAGAGGGACGACGCTCGTGCTCCTGCTCAAACCGTGACTGGGCCTTGCTGATTTTGTTGATCGAACCCACCTGGTTAAGCGGAAGCCTGACGATGCGAGATTGCTCTGCAAGGGCTTGAAGGATGGATTGACGGATCCACCACACAGCATAGGAGATAAACTTGAAGCCACGCGTCTCATCGAATTTCTGCGCTGCCTTGATGAGGCCCAGATTTCCCTCGTCGATCAAGTCGGGGAGACTCAATCCCTGGTTCTGATACTGTTTTGCGACAGAAACGACAAAGCGCAGGTTGGCGCTGACAAGTTTGTCAAGTGCGGCCTGGTCGCCCTGGCGGATGCGCTGTGCCAACTCAACTTCCTCATCAACCGTAATGAGTTCCTTACGGCCGATTTCCTGAAGATATTTGTCGAGGGACGCGCTCTCGCGGTTAGTAATGGATTTTGTAATTTTAAGTTGTCTCATCTATTGAAAATAGAGTTTAAGCGTGCAAAGGTACAACAATTATTCTGACAATCCAAACAATTTTGCAAAAATCGTGCCAATTTTTTTTCTTTGAAAATTGCTTTTTACAGTAGGGCCTTGGCAGTGATGACAATAATGGCAGCGACTCTCAATCGCTGCCACCATTGTCTGTCAGTGCCTTAGTGTTTATGGCACGGTTAGCATTATTCCTCTTCGTCGCTCAGGTCAACGGCGTAATAGACTTTCTTGCCGGTGGGGTAGAAGCCCGTGATGAACATCACCTTGTCCACATCGCCGCTGCGCATGATCTGGTTGTAGATGTTCTCCACATCGTCGCGCGAGTCAACAGGAATGTTGTTGATGTCGGTGATGATGAAGCCGTCGCGGATACCGGCGTTCTTGAACTTGCCGGCCTTGACGCCGACCACCTTCAGACCCTTTGAGATGGCGAGGTCTTGTTTGTCCTCCTTGCTCAACTCGGTGAAGGCGCAACCCAGTGACATGACGTCGCTCTGCTTGGTCATCTTGGTGTTGCCCTGGTCGTTCTTGAAGGTGACGGTGGTGCGGTGCAGCTTGTTGTTGCGATAGTACTCTACCTCGGCCTTGTCGCCAGGACGCAGCTTGTTCATCTCCTCCTGCATCTCACCGCTGTCCTTGACGCGGGCACCGTTGAGCTTGACAATCACATCGCCCTCTTCCAGACCGGCTTCCTTAGCGGCGCCGCGGTCAGTAACCTTAGCGACATAGATACCCTCGGTGGTGGCGGTGATTTTCTCTTCCTTGGCCTTCTCGGCAGTCAGTTCAGTGTATTGGATGCCCAGGACGGCACGCTGTACGGTACCATACTGCTTGATGTCGGTGATGACCTTCTTGACGGTGTTGCTGGGAACGGCAAACGAACAGCCGCTGTAGTTACCGGTTTGGGAATAGATCATCGTGTTGATGCCGATGAGTTCACCGGCGGTATTCACCAGGGCACCGCCCGAGTTGCCGGGATTGACGGCAGCATCGTGCTGGATAAAGGCCTTGATGCCGTTGTTGCCGCTGTTGCTGCTCTCGCTCAGGCCGCGTGCCTTGGCGCTGATGATGCCGGCGGTAACGGTTGAGTTGAATCCGAAGGGGTTACCCACGGCGACACACCACTGACCAACCTTGACGGCGTCACTGTTGCCGAAGGTAATGGCGTGAAGGTCCTTGGCGTTGATCTTGATCAGCGCGATATCGGTCTTCTCATCGGTACCTACCACGGTGGCATTAAAAGTGCGGTTGTCGTTGAGGGTGACTTCCAGTTTCTCGGCACCGTCGATGACGTGGTTGTTGGTCACGATGTAGCCGTCAGGGCTGATGATGACACCCGAACCCATACCACGGGGCTGGGGCTCGCTCTTCTTGGGTTGTTGCTGCTGGCGTCCTCTCTGGCTGTTGCCACCACCGTAACCGGGGCCGAAGAACCACTCGAACGGATCAAAGAAGTCGCCACCCTGATACTGTTGTGGCGTCGCATAGCTCTTGATGCTAACGACGGTATTGATGGTGCTCTCGGCCACATCAGTGAAATCGCGGCTCATGTCCACGGTTCGTGTCGAGGTGCGCACAAATCCGTTACTGCCGTCGGCATCCTTGCTCTCCTTGTTCAACACGTATGTGTCGGTGATGACACCTTTCTTTTGCAACTCGCTTGTTGCCATCATGGTTACCGTCGAACCCAGGATCGAGGCAGCCACGAGCATGATAGCTAATTTCAAATTCTTGTTCATGTGTTCTTTTAGTGTTAAATTATTGTTGATTTTAATTTTTTCAATTGTTAAATTTAACTTTTCAAATCCTGTGCCAAAAGTACAACTAAAAATGACAATAGCAATATTTGTGCCATTTATTTTAAAATAAATTAATAGCAATGCAGGCTGTTTTTAATTAGTTTTACATTGGATGGCCGCGTTATAACAAATGATGACATTTTGACATGATGCATGAAGGCGATTTCCAGGCAATAGACAGTGCTGCCCCGCATGGCATCATGCAGGGCAGCGCTATATATTATATATGTGGGCTATGGCAAGGTGATGGCAGTCCGTTAACGGTCGTAGCCCAGATCGGCGAGTAATTCAGCAAGTACATACATGCTGCCGCCGACGTAGACCACGTCTTTCTCGTTGGCATTCTTTCTGGCTGCCTTCAGGGCGTCACTCACGTGGGTGTAGGTTGTGCCGTCATATCCCGACTTGCGTGCCTCTTCCAGTAGTTTCTTGGCAGTCAGGGCCCTCTTGGTGTTGGCCTGGGTGAAATATAACTTGGCTTCGGCTGGCAGCATCTTGATCATGGTGGTGATATCTTTGTCTGCCATGAATCCCATGACCATGTGGATTCCGTCATGTGGTTGGCGTCGCAACTGTCTCATGGCTTGCTCCATTGCGGGAGGATTGTGCGCCGAGTCACAGATGGTCAGCGGTTTTTCACCGAGTTTCATCCAGCGTCCCATCAAGCCTGTATTCTCAATGACGTGGGCAAAGCCTTCCTGCACACCATTCAGCTTGATGCGGTAGTTGAGTTGTTTGAGCATGTTGAGTGCGGTCAGCACCGTGTTGGCGTTTTCGACCTGATAATCTCCGGTCAGTTCGCAGTTGATGGTGCCATAGCCTTCGGTCGTCAGTTGCAGCATGCCGTTGACGAGGCGTGAATTGGTGACGATGGGATCGTCCTGGGCAAACTTGACTTCGGCATACATGCGCTTGGTTCTGTCTGCAATCACCTCCCTGACGACGCCGTCGGCACGACCCACGACAACAGGTCGGCTGTACTTGATGATTCCTGCTTTTTCAAGGGTGATTTCCTCGATGGTGTTGCCCAGGAACTGCTGGTGCTCAAGGCCGATGTTGGTGATAACGCTCAGGTCGGGCGTGATGATGTTGGTGCTGTCGAGCCTGCCGCCCAGTCCGGTCTCGATGACAGCGACATTGACGTTGCGCCAGGCAAAGTAGTCAAATGCCATGGCAGATGTCAGTTCAAAGAATGACGGTTGCATCTCGCCCAGGTCTTTCTTCCTGAATTCGTTGACCCATCGCATCACAAAGCTACGGCTGATTTTCTTGCCGTTGACACGGATGCGTTCCCTGAAATCAATCAGGTGGGGGGACGTGAACAGACCGACGCGGTAGCCGCACTGCTGCAGGCACGAGGCCAGCAGGTGGGCGGTTGAACCTTTACCGTTGGTACCTGCGATGTGGATGATGCGGTAGCGGCGGTGAGGTTCATTATAGAGTCTGTCAAGTGCTAATGCGGTATCCAGTCCGGGTTTGTAGCCCTTGCCGCCATCGCGCTCAAATGCGGGCCGCTGGTCAAAGAGGTATTCCAGTGTGCGGTCCCACATACGCGCCAATTCTTCTTTTCGTGCCATAAATATACTGATGTGGTTGTTTGGTTCTCTTTTGATGTGTCACCCGAGTAACAGAAAAAAATGCAGTATGGCTGTAAGCCGGGTTTTGTGCCTGCCTGACGGCAGGTGCCTGTCATTTATCTGTCCTGCGCATTGCTGCGCCGGTATAGCGTTCTACCCCTCGGCAATGGACGAGCAACCCTTAGATGCCGATATACATGAACTTGCAACTCACAGGTAGTGCGGCGCGCTGTGTCACCACAGTGCCCGGTGGGCTCTTACCCCGCCTTTTCACCCTTACCGCACACCCCACGCGTGGAGGCGCGGCGGTTGTTTTCTGTCACCTTAACCCTACGGTCACCCGCAGCTTCCCGTTAAGAAATGTGATGCTCTGCGTTGCCCGGACTTTCCTCTCGCAACCATGAGATGTTAACGAGCGACAAGCCGCCATACTGCTTTTAGCAGGGACAAAAGTAATACGATTTCTTAAGATGAGCAAATATTTTAACATTTGCCTGGGCGGCATTCCATCATGTTTATTTTGTCATTTTATTGTATGGCAGGCAATTATTCAGATTGTTTTACGTTAATAATATAACCTACTATGAAATAAAAACTATGGGCAAGTTAAAGAATCTTTCTATCGTTGCGCTGTTTAAGCGTTTCGGCCAAAGTATAAGGCGTTTTCCACTGGCGATGCTGTTTACACTGTTGCTGGTGTGTTTCCTTTTTTACATCATTCACGGGGGCCATGTGGGCGAAAAGGAGGAGTTTTTTCTCGTGTTCTATCCGGCTACGGGCGCTTTGCTTGCTGTAGCCCTATCGTTGTTTACCGAGGACTTCAAGAAACGCATTGTGGCAGTGTTGACCCAGGTTGTCATCCATGCCGCATGGTTGGGTATATCGGTTTATCTGGCTCAGATTGACCGCTTTTCCATACCACAGTTGATTGCTGTGGTGGCCACGGTGTTTGCCATCGGTTTGGCTGTTTTTGTCATCTGCTTCTATCGCAAGAACCAGGAAATGCAGTTCTGGAACTTCTCGATACGCACTGCTGGCGCGCTTGTCGTGTCTGTCGCCATTAGCGGCGCATTGACCTTGGGACTGCTTTTGCTAGTGGAATCGTTGAAGATGCTGTTCGACATTGAGATACATGAAGTGGTTTATGCCGATATTTGGACCGTGTGCATGTGCTTGCTTGCTCCTGTGCTGTTCATGATTCTGATTCCCGAGGGTGAAGATAAATATATGAACGAGGCGCCCGAGTTTTCGCGTTTCACCCAGGGGGTAGTGCAATACTTGTTCTTGCCGCTGTTGGGCTTGTACTTGATTACGCTCTATGTCTATGCTGCCAAGATACTGCTCCAGTGGTCATTGCCAGTGGGTGGCGTGAGCTATCTTGTGTCGGGCAGTATGGTGCTTATGGTGCTACTTATTTATGTCACTTTTCCAGTCCAGCATCAAGAGGGTAATAAACTGTTCAAGGGGGTGGCCCGTTGGCTGCCCGTTGTGATGTTGCCGCTCTTGGCGTTAATGTCGGTCGCCATTGGTCGCCGACTGAGTGACTACGGCATTACGATAAGCCGCCTCTACCTGCTGGTTTTCAACGTGTGGTGCTATGCCGTCTGCCTGTGGCTGATTTTTACCCGCAACAGGCGCATCTGGCTGATTCCTACCTCGTTTGCCGTCATCCTGTTCCTCATCTCGGTAGGGCCCCAGAGCATTGCCAACATCACCAAGCGCCATCTGTTGAATGAAGCAAGAGAAGCCTTCATGGCATCGGGATTCACGAAATTGCCGCTGACTGATGAACAATATAAGCGTTGGGCTGAAGTAGCCGACCCTGATGTCGTTGCGGCTATTGACTCCAAACTTGCCTATTTGTGCCACTATGAAATTACTGATATCCCTGTTTCTGTGTCAATCAATAGTGTAGTCATAAACTCGAATTCAGTGGGCTCTTATAGTCATCATTCTGTAGTCGAAGATGATGATGTCTACGTTGTCTCGTATAGTAATTCCCACTTGATTACTGACATGACGATACCTCAAGGCTATACGAGAATGACTTATCTTCACGAGTTGAATGTAGATCCGGATATGAATCCATATAAGCTTCTTCTTGTTCTGAAAGACGGCGAAAACCCTGAAGAATACCGTTTTTTGATTGATGTGAGCATGTTGAAAAAGTTTGATGAGGAGGGAACCTATCAACCTGGCGAGCAGCTGGCTGTAAAGAATGATAGGGCTATGTTGGTAATTGATGATTTCAGATTGTGGGGTCTTACTGGCCACGATGGAGAATGGGACTTTGAAGGGGAAGGTATCCTGTTCATCAAATAAGTGAAATACCAAATAACGGTTTGGCCCGAAAAAAGTGCACTTGTTGATAACTTTTTTCGGGCCAAAATTGCTGCTGTTACGGTTATTGGCAGTAATTTTGTAGCATAAATTATTAATGTGCACAATGAACCGATTTTTCTCCTTTTTTCTGATGGCCTTTATGGCCTTTTCCGTATTACAGGCAGCCGAGGTGACCTTTGATTTCTCGACGGCCGAGGGCATTACTGCTATGGGCTATGCCGTGCCTGGCCCGAGTGCCGGAACCAACCTTGTCCAGGCTGGTCCTGTCACCGTCGATGGCGTGACCCTGTCGGCAACCGACGGCGCGACCCAGACGCGCATCTGGAACTCTCAGGGCAGTTACTCACTTCGCATCTATGTAGATGGCTCCATTACCCTGTCGGTGGCTGAAGGCAGCATCACGGGTGTCACAGTCAATGCCGCCAACACGGCCAACTTTGACCTCTTGGCCGACGTCGGTGACTACAGTGCCACTGATGGTGTGGGCACTTGGACGGGCAAAGCCTCGACAGTGACCTTCACCCATTTTGGCAGCAAGAATGCCCAGGTGGCAAGCATCGTGGTGACCACCAGCAACGATGGATCGGTTGAACCCGACCCCGAGGATCCCATTGACCCTGATATCTTCAAACTCGACTCTATCCAGAACCTTGCTGCGCTGGAGGACGGCACCGCCTTCCAGTTTACCAGCGATGTGTATGTCAACTACCAGTGGAACGACCACTTGTGGGTGATGCAGCTTGCCGACGATGGCACTGCTTATGCTGGTGTCATCTATGGTGATACAGGCAAGCAATATCCCATGGGTGCTGTCATCCCTGCTGGCTGGACTGGTGTGAAGCAAACCTATAAAGGACAGCCCGAGGCGGCAAATCCTGCCCATTTTGCCAATCCAAAGACTATTCTTGAAGAAGATCTCTATTCACCCTTCGATTGTACGGGGTATCTGTCATTTGTTGCCGACCCCGAGGAGGGTTGGGACAACTATAAGGTATTCTTTGATGGGGTTCATCTGAGCGAGATCAATGACCGTGGCCTGTTCACGATTTCATGTAACGAGGCCGATGAGGATGGACAGGTCTTTGAGGCATCGATGACCGGCTTCAACAAGTTCGGCATAGATTATCCCGAGGCAGACCCCACCGAGTTGTACTCCATCGAGGGAATGGTTGTCATCTACAATGATATTATGGAGCTTTATCCCATCACGATTACCAACGATCCCGGCGTCCGCCTGTGGAAGGTTGTGTATGAGGGCGAGGAGGGTGAGCAATACAAAGTCAATGACGTCCTCTATGTCGCTGCTGTAGTTGATGGCGAGAATGGCAAGCAGGTATTTGTGACCGACAATGTCGATAAGATTTACTATGACACCTACGCCGATTGGGGCTATGCCGAATGGATGGACTGGTATCCTGACTGGATTGCTCTCGACTGCTCGGGCGACGAAGCGTTCTTTGATGCTATTGCCGATGCTCAGGTGCTTGCACCAGGTACGGTAAAGGGCAAGCTTGTAAATAGTGATACCAATCCCCGTCTCGTGCTCAACAGCGCGCCTGCCGCGCTCGATGACGTGGAACTGCCCGAGTTGACGTTGTTCAAGTATGACTTGAACGAGGACTACCTCACCGCCCTGGGCAACGAGGTGGGTCGAGTTGACGGCTACTTCTTCTATCGTGACGGTGTGCCCTGCCTGTGCAGCGATGATGACTCGGTAAGGGTGAAACTCAACTTTGATTATGCGCCCGAACTGGAGGCCGAGATGGCACAGAAGGAAGGCTTCAACTATGGTCTGCTGTGCGTCTTCACCATCGATGAGGCTTGGGAAGAGAATGTAACCCAGATGCGTCGCATCCGCACCACCGACGAGGACTACTATACCAACTATACCATCTATCCGTTGGCTGTCCTCTCGTGTGCCGCCGTTGATGAGACAATGGTCAGCAAGCAGGTCGTTGACGTGAAGTATGTCAACCCCTCGGGTATCGTGAGCAAGACTCCGCAGGATGGTGTCAACATCATCGTCACCACCCACAACGACGGCTCCCATACCATCACCAAACACCTCAACAAGTAACTCCTGATAAATTAACAACTGATTTATCTGAGATTTCTGAGGCATCCGCTGCTCTTTGGCTTCACGCCAAGCCGCAAAGTTTATTGCATCCGCGCCTTTTCAGTCGGCGAATTAAGCGTATTCAACTAATAAGTTATCCGCATTCCAAATAGCTGGAATGCGGATAACTATTTTTTTGCGAGCCCCTTGCGAGCAATAATCTTAGCGCCTTTGCGGCTTAGCGTGAGGCCAAAGGGCAGCGGATTCAGATCATTCAGTTGTTTTGGTTTGTGGTGTTCCTCAAGGTGATGCGTTGCAGCACGATGACGATGTTGCCCTTGTTGTCGAGCAGCGCCATCTCTTGCTGGTTGATGCGTTTGCAGGACTCGGTGCGTTCCAGTGCCAACAGCAGGTCGGTCTCGCTGTCAATCTCTTCACACTCGTCATTGTCGCCCGAATGTAGGTCTTCAAACTGGATGGCCATGTCCTTGGTGGGGTCGAGCATGATGATGCCGTTGAAGATGTTGCAGCCCGAGTTGCCATGTATGGTCTGCATCTCGGCATCGATGACGACACGCATATTGAGGTCACTCACATTCTCACTGTCGATCTCCTTGATAAGCCACGCTCCGTTCATCGCGTCAAGGTTGTGGCGCTTGAGCACCAGCACTACGTTGCCCTTGCTGTTCATCAGATTCATGTATTGGGCATTGTATTGTGCTTCTAGCGTGAAGCGTCGCGTATCGGCAAGAGCGTGCATGATGGTCTTCTCGTTGGTGACGTTGTGGCAAGATTCACCGCTCGAGATGAAGTCATTGAACTTCAGGTTGTTCCCGCTCAACTGGAAGGTGCCGTTGATTGTATTGCAGCCGTTGTTGCCGTACACCTTGTTGCCTCCGGCAAAGTCAAGGTAGAGGTAGGCGCGTTCTCTCGTATAGACCTTCTTCTTGTTGCGCAACATCACGATGTCCCACTCGCCATAGAGCTGCTTGGCGGGGTTGGTAATGGTAATCTCGCGCATGGGTTGGTCGACGTCGGCAATGACGTTCTCAATATTCACGCCGCGTTTCTCCAGTTTCTTGTCTTTTTTCTTGCGGGCATCCATTGTGGCAGGTGCCAACAGCATGGCGAGTAACAGGCTCAATACAATATATTTTCTCATTACGATAGTCGTCTTTTTTGTTTCAAACTTCAAAATTAGTTCAACTCGGCCGAAATGCCAAATCCTTTAGCCGTTTTTAAGACTTTATGCGATAAAATGTGAAAAAATGGGCATCAATGGGCCGTTTTTTTGCCGTTGGGAAATTTTCGCCTATTTTTGTCGTTAATTTATAGCTGAGATGAGAAAGATTCAAATGACATATAGGCGATTGTTGCTTGTGTTGGCATTGATGGTAACTGTTGGCGTGCAGGCCCAGATCAACACCGAGCAGGTGGTGAACATCGGGCGCAATGCACTCTATTTTGAGGATTACATTCTTGCCATCCAGTACTTTAACCAGGCAATTAAGGCCAAACCCTTCCTTGCCGAGCCTTATTTCTTCCGTTCGGTTGCCAAGATCAGCCTTGAAGACTACCAGGGCGCTGAGCAGGATGCCGGCATGGCCATCGAGCGCAATCCGTTTATCGTCGATGCCTATCAGGTGCGTGGCGTCTCGCGACAGAATCTGGGCAACTACGCCGGTGCCGTCGAGGACTATGACAAGGGACTGAGTCTCATGCCCGAGGACAAGAACCTGCTGTTCAACCGCGCCATCTGCAAGACTGCGTTAAAGGACTATGATGAGGCGCAGGTGACCTTTGACCGTTTGCTGCAGCTCGACCGCCGCAACGACCGCGCCTACATCGGCTTGGCGCAGATGAACCTAGCCCGCAAGGATACCACGGCGGCCTTTGATAACCTGAACCGTGGTATTGAGTTGAGTAAAAAGAATGCCAATGCCTATGTCATGCGTGCTGAAATCGCGTCACGTTCCAAGCATGACTTTGAGCACGCGCTTGCCGATATGGACAGTGCCATCCTGCTCGAGCCGCGCTATGCAGGCTATTTCATCAACCGCGCTTTCATGAAGTATAATCTTGATGATTACTTCGGCGCCATGGCTGATTACGATTATGCCATCAGCCTGGAACCTGCCAGCCAGGAGGCGCACTTCAACCGTGGATTGTTGCGTGCCGAGGTGGGGGATAACAATAAGGCTATCAGTGACTTCTCCTTCGTGCTCAAGAGCAACCCGTCCAATTTCATGGCGCTCTATAACCGCGCCCTGTTGCACATGCGCACGCGCCAGTTCCGTGAGGCGGTCAGTGACTTTACCGCCATCCTGAAGAAGTATCCCGAGTTTGAGGCAGGCTACATGGCTCGTGGCGAGGCCAAGCGACGCATGGGAGACACACGTGGCAGCGAGGCCGATATGGAGAAGGCGATGGCCATCTTCCGCCGCAACAAGACCCATGAGTCCACCTTCAACCCGGCTGAAATCGAGGCTACTGCCGCTATCAAGAAGGCCGAACAACGTGCACTCACCGGTGAGGATGAGCCCGAGACCGCCGAGGATATCATGAACCGTTTCAACACCTTGCTCACGGTTCAAGATAATGATGCCGTCAAGCCCGAGTATGCCAACCGCCAGCGTGGCCATGTGCAGAATGACAACATCGAGGTGGAACCGATGCCCATGTTCACCCTGACTTATTATGACAAGGATGACAAACTCGGTAGCAAGATCCACTACATCCGTGAAATCAGTGACATCAACGATTCTCGCCTGCTGCCAGCCAAGCTCACCCTCATCAGCGGGGATTCTCAACTCAGCGAGGATGACATCAAGCGCCACTTCGCCGACATTGATTACTACAATAGCCTGCTGGCTCACGCCAAGCCTCGCAGCGTGGATCACTTTGCACGAGGATTGGATTACCTGCTTGTCAAGAATCCTGATGCCGCTATTGCCGATGCCGATGCTGCTATTGACTTGAGCCCCCAGTTCATGCTGGCCTATATGCTGCGTGCCGACGCCCACTACATGCAATATCTGATGACCCAAGCGCGTGAGCCTGGCGCAACCGAGGCTCTTGCGGCTTTACCTGCCGACAAGTCACAAGCGATGTTGCGCCAGCGTGTGGAAAGCACCATGCTCAATCAGATGGTTACAGACCTGAACGAGGTCCTCAAACTCTCGCCCAAGAATGTGTACGCCCACTTTAACAAGGGTAATGCCTATATGTTGCAGGGTGACTATACCAGCGCTATCAGTTGCTACAGTGCCGCTATCGACTACAAGCCTGACCTGGGCGAGGCCTACTACAACCGTGGTCTGATGTACCTGCGCATGGGCAACAAGACCTTGGGCGTCGCCGATTTGAGCAAGGCTGGTGAATTGGGTGTACTACCCAGTTACAATGTCTTGAAGCGTATGACCCGATAATCCGGGTCTGTCCGATATGGAAAAAAGCACCTGCCGGTTTCGTCATGAGACCGGCAGGTGTCTTAATTTGCTTTATTTGTAGTAGTTTGTCTTATTGTCCAGGTTAGTTTTGGGCTTTGATGGCATTGGCAGGAACGAAGTTGATGCCCAGCATCTTACCATCCTCGTCAAAGACAACGACCATTCCCAATTGTGACTTTTCAAAATTGACCAGCGAGGTATAGGCTTTCATGCCCTGAATCTCCTGGATGTTCCATGCTTCGTGGCCAGTATATTTGCCCATCTGTGCCTCAATTTGAGCGCGTATGCCATTAAAGGTATTGGGCTGAACTTGACCTTTGACTTTCTCGGACAGGTTGTCATACAGCTCCTGGCCCTTGTCGTCAAGCACCAGACCCAACATCTGCTCGCTGCGGGCAGTGAAGGGATCGTCGGCAGGAGCGGGGATGATAGTGGGCTTGGGCCTCTCGGGCTGGACGGCTGGTCTGCTAGGCTTGAGGGCTTGCTTGCCGGCAGATGCCTCGGGGGCGGGGGCTGCCTCCTGGGGAGAAGTCAGTTGCTTGAGCATCGCCTCGACCTTGTTCAGGCTGCCCTCGTTCTTGATGAGCACCTTGTAATCCTTGTCCATGAGGTAGAAGCAGGGCAGGGTGGGCAGGTCATACAATTCTCCGTATTCGATGGTACGGCTCTTGTTCCAGCCGTTGATCATCATCTTGGGATACTTGGCTTTCTTCCACAGTTTCTGGTCATCGTAAGGGTAGATGCCGAGCACGATGAGCTTCTTGTCGTTGACCATCTGGTTGATGGTCTCGTTGCTTTCAAGACGCTGCTTGACGGCCTCGCACGATTCACAGTCGGGATTGTTGAAATAGACGAGGATGTAGTCGGCCTTCAGGTCCTTGAGGTGGTGAACATCTTTGTCGTTCGTGGTCACGTAGTCAAAGTCGGCGGCAATGCTGCCGATCATGTTCTTCTTGGCACCTTCAAGCAGCAGACGCTGTTTCTCCTTCTCGGCATTGCTGAGAACATATTTCTCGGTGGCATGTTTCAAGACCACCATATAGAGTTTCTCGTTGTGGATGGGGTCGGCGGCGTCGCTGAAACGTCTCTCGGCCAATTCCATCATCTGGCGGTAGCCTTTAGGATTGTCAACCAGGGATTCCATGGTCGCGTTCATCAGGAACTCGGCTCTTTCGGGATCCAGAGCAGCCACTTGTTCAATAAAACTGTTGTATCTTTCGGGAGCGGGCATCGATTGTGCCTGCGTGTTGAACCATGCGACGATGGCCAGGATTGCAGTGAAAATGAATTTTTTCATGAACTTTATTTCGTTTAAATTTTGTTCGTTAACAATCAATAGTCGTGCAAAAGTAGTAACTTTGCAGCATTAAGGCAAAAAACGATGAAAAAAATCGCAAAAACTAATGCTGCGCGCCTACTTGATGCAGCATCAATAGAATACGAACTCATCCCCTATGAGGTGGATGAGACCAACCTTGGCGCCCAACACATCGCCGACCAACTGGGTGAGAATATCGAGCAGGTGTTCAAGACACTCATTCTTTACGGCGAAAAAACGGGCCATTTTGTGTGCGTCATCCCGGGAGCCGAGGAGGTGGACCTGAAGAAGGCCGCCAAAGTGTCGGGGAACAAGAAGGTTGACCTCATTCCCATGAAGGAATTGCTGCCCACCACAGGCTACATCCGCGGCGGCTGTTCACCCGTAGGCATGAAGAAGCCATTTCCCACCTATATCGACGAGACCTGCATCCTCTACGATTATATCTATGTGAGCGCGGGGGTGCGGGGACTGCAGTTCAAGATTGACCCTCAGGCGCTTGTCGAATTTGTGGGAGCCGAGACCGTTGACCTGATAGCCGAAAAGACATTATGAACACCATAGGCAAAATATTGACGCTCACTACCTTCGGTGAGTCGCACGGACCCGCAATGGGTGGCGTGCTGGACGGTATGCCCGCTGGCGTGGAAATCGATTTGGAGGAATTGCAACGCTTTGTGGCTCGTCGCCGCGCGGGGCAGACCGTCGGTGCCAGCACCCGTGACGAGAAGGATAGGGTAGAGGTGCTCTCGGGTATCTGGCAAGGCAGGACGCTGGGCACGCCTATCGGTTTTATTGTCCGCAACACCGATGCCCGTAGCAACGACTATGACGAGATAGCCCGTTGCTACCGTCCTAACCATGCCGACTTCACCTGGGAAGCCAAATATGGCATTCGCGACCCGCGTGGTGGTGGACGAGCTTCGGCTCGCGAGACGGTAGCCCGAGTAGTCGCTGGCGGCATGGCCATCCAATTGCTCGAGAAGCTGGGCGTTACCATCCAATCCCGTATCGTTCAAGTAGGCCCTCACCGTGATGTGCCTGTTGAGGAAATGGAACGCGTGATTGCCGAAGCTGCCAGTCAAGGTGATACCTTGGGTGGCATCATTTCCTGCACGGTGCATGGCGTTCCCGCAGGAATGGGAGAACCTCTATTCGGCAAACTCCAGGCCCAGTTGGCGGCTGCGATGATGAGCATCCCGTCGGTACACGGCTTTGAGTACGGTGACGGCTTTGACATGGCTGCCAAGCGGGGCAGCGAGGTGATGGATACCTTTGAGAAACGTGATGACGGCTCCATCGGCACGGTGACCAATCATTCGGGCGGCATCCAGGGCGGCATCAGCAATGGCGAGGACATCACGATGCGTATTGCCTTCAAGCCCGTTCCCACGATGATGCGCTCTGTGCCTACCATCGACCGTGACGGCAATCCCGTGACATTGCAGCCACGTGGCCGTCATGATGCTTGTGTGTTGCCGCGTGCTCTGCCCATAGTCGAGGCGATGGCGGCACTTGTCATTTTAGATAACTGCTTAATCAAGAAAACCAATGTGCTCTGACGATAAGAAACAATTCTACATGGACTATTACCTCGCCGCTGGCGAGTGTAATCCCCAGGGCGAAATGCCCTTGACGTTGTTGATGACACGCATCATCGAGGTGGCGACCTTCCATGCCAACTCATGGGGTGCCGGCTATGCCCGTCTGATTCAGGACAACCAGGTGTGGGTGCTCTCGCGCGTCACCATCGAGATGAATGCCTACCCCAAGGTGGGCACCAATTATCGCCTCACCACGTGGATTGAGGACTACAACCGTCACTTCTCGCAGCGCAACATGCGCATTGACGATGCTCAAGGCAATCCGTTAGGCTATGTGCGCACCATCTGGATGGTCATCGACATGAGCACCCGCGCCAGCGTGGATATCTCCCAGTTGGGTTACATCAGCGACAAGGTTTCCGACCTGCCTTGTCCCATTGAGCCGATGAGCCGCTTGCGTCCCATCGAGGAAGGTCATGCCTTGGACTACACCTTCGGTTACATGGACTGCGATTTCAACCGCCATGTAAACACCGTGCGTTACCTGTCCCACCTGATGAACCTCTTTGACATGGACTGCTATGACCACTACTTCATCCATCGCATGGAGATTTCCTTCATCAAGGAGACGCACTATGGCGAGACATGCCAGTTCGTCATTGATGATACCGATCCCCTGGATTCCCACATGAGCATTACCGATGCCGATGGTGATGATCACGTCCGCGCCCGCTTCCATTGGCAAGAACGGGAATAACGCTTCCTATCAATAAGGTATAATAAAGCAACTATCCACTCGTCTTTTTGAGGCGAGTCGATGGCTTGTACAATAATGGAAAAACTCACTCGACGATGCTGGTGCCGTCGATGTTGGCGAACTGCTCACGCAGTCCCGGCACCTTGTCGGCATCGGCCTCGATGGTCATGGAACACACGTTGTCAAAGGCCTGCTCAATCACTTTCAGGTCGCTTTTTTTCACGACTTTCATCACATCGTTCATGCTCAGGTAGGGGAAGGTGAACGATAGCCGTGCCTGCTCGTGGCACTCGATGATTTCGCCCGCCTCGATAGCCAGTTTCGCCGCTTCTCGATAGGCGACAATCAGCCCTGAGGTACCCAACTTGATACCGCCAAAGTAACGGATGACACAAATCACGATGTTGGTCAGTTCAAACGAGTTGATCTGTCCCAGGATGGGCTTGCCTGCTGTGCCGCTGGGCTCACCGTTATCGCTGCTCAGGTACTCGTTGCGCTCGGTGCCAATCATATAGGCCCAGCAGCAGTGGCGTGCGTCATGGTATTCGTTGGCATAGCGCTTGATGACAGCGCGGGCCTCCTCGGCGCTCGACACGGGTTCGGCAAACGCCAGGAAACGGGACATCTTCTCGCGGTAGATGCCCTGCGAGACGCCCTTCACGGTTTTGTAGAAATCACTCATTTCAAGTTGTCAGTCTTCAGTTTTTCAGTTGTCAGCGGCTACCGCTGTTGTCTTATCCCTGAATTCTTTTTGACAAAAGTAGTCAAAACTACTCACATAACCAAATAATTGAATATCTTTGCAATCAAAAATAACTGTCAACTGCCAACTGAAAACTGAAAACTAAAAACTAACAACTGAAAACTGACAAAGGTTATGGATAAGCAATCACTGGAACAGGTTAAAAAGGCGTGCGCCCGTGGCCAGAAACGCGGCTTGCATTTTATCATGGCGTCGGTCATCATTTGGACACTGGTATTCATTGTCCAACTTACCCAATTGCCCATCGAGACTAAGAACCTGCTCACCTTCTGCTGCACCTGCCCGCTGATGCCGTTGGCATGGATGCTGTCCAAGCCGTTGGGCATTACTTTCAGTGATAAGGAGAACCCGCTCTCGCCACTGGGCATCGTTTTGTCGGTGGCGCAGATTCCTTATCTGTTAATTGTCATGTGGGTCTATGCCGCCGTCCCCGACAAGATGTTGATGACGCTGGCAATGGTCTTTGGTGCCCACTTGCTCCCCTTCGGTTGGCTCTATGACTCCAAGGTTTATTATGCCATGTCGGGCATCGTCACCATCGGCGCTCTGGTGATTGGCTTGATGTTCCCGCTTCACATTCTCGCATTGTGTATGGTGGCAGTGGAAATCCTCTTCTGCCTGTTGCTCTATAACGAGAACTGGAACCTCAAGTAGATTGAGATTCCTGTGTCTGTCGTTTTCTGAGGGCTCCTTGTTTTAGAACCCCAGTTTTTTTCTCACATCCTTGCCAACGGCGGCCTTGTTCAGGAAGATATAGGTCGTGTTCAGTGCGATATAGGCCTTCGACATGTACCAGATGCCTTTATACTCTCCCGTCTTGCCCCACGAGTTCTTTACCATGTAGTACTCGCGGCCGTTTTGGTCATGGGCGATGCCGTAGATGAGCATCACGTGGTCGTAGGTGGACTGCCAGTTGTCAAAATGCTCCTGGCGCAGTGCCTGGGTGGGAACGAGCTCGGGTGTCTGGGCTCCGAGTTTCTTGAGGGATTCGGCTTTCTCGGCTTTGGTCAGTTTCAGCCAGCGTGCGGCATCACTGCCTGTCAGGTCGGGAGCATGCTCGATGTCGGCGGCGATGCCCAGTCCTGTGCGGGTGAAGCCGTCCTCGCTCACGTCACCGCCCCAGCACACGGTATAGCCGTTTTTCAAGGCATTGTCAATGGTAGCCATCATCTCGTCGAGCGTGACGTTCCAGCTGGGACGCGGGCGCCACTTGTAGGGAGCCTCAATGACAAACTGCTCATAGAACGGATGGTGCGTGAAACTCGTGATGCTCACATAGTCCTTCTTGTTGATGCCCAGCATTTGGGCGAATGACTTGGGTGTATATTGCTTGCCTTCATAGGTGAATGTCTCGGGGCATTTCCCCAGGTAGGCATCGAGGATGCCTTGCAGACCCACCTTCCACTGCGTGGTCAACTGGGTGCTGTTACCCTTGGCGATGGATGCCACATAGGGCTCCAGCGTAGCAAAGAACTCGGTGAAGTTGGCAAGTGTGTCGCCAATCATCGATCCGGGGCGTGCCATCGCGTTCTCAGGGCAGATGCCGTGGCGGTCGATGACCTCAAACACGTCATCGGCCGAGCCACCCTCCGAGAAGCGGCTGAACCCGTGCATCCTCACGTTGTACTCTGCACAATCCACATAGTCCTTGCTGGCGACAAACATCTCGCTCAGGTCATACACCTTGCCCGTCGTACGAAGCAATTCGGCCTCGATGTAACCGATGGTCGCATAGGCCCAGCACGTGCCGCTGCGGTTCTGGTTCTTCACTGGCGTGATGCCGTTTTCCAACACGGTTGTAAACACAATCTCATCGGTTGCCAGCGCGCCAAAAGTGCACGCCAGGCACATCAACATGATAATCGTCTTCTTCATATTCATTATATTTTTACCGCAAATATACCGCTTTTATCCGAATAATCGGTATTTCTCAGGCTAAACGCGATTGATAATAGTGGCAATTGTATCATTTAGGCTGCAGACTGGCCCGATAGGCGCTAGGACTCTTCTTCAGGTGCTTCTTGCAGTAGCGACTGAAGTAACTTAAGGACGTGAAATTCATGTGGTCGGCGATTTGGGTGAGCGACAGCCGTTCATCGCCCAGTAACTCCTTGAGCAAGGGGACCGTGTAACGGTCGATGTAGGAATTGACGCTATGCCCGGTCACGCGCTTGACGGTGTTGGACAGATATTTTGTCGAGACATTCAACCTCTCGGCATAGTAACCGACGTTGCGCTCGGTACGGCAGATTCCTGTCGAGAGCAACTGCATCAGTTGCTTGACAATAAAAGCGGTGCGGTCGCTGTGGGAGTCTATGGCTTCGCGCTGGGCGTGAGCCTCAAAGATGTCATACATCATCGTCAGGCACAGGCTGCCCATCAGTTCACGGTAGAACATCAGTTCACGGTCACCCATGCGTTCTCTCAGACGATGGAAATCCTCGAGCAGAAGACATGCCTGTTCGTCGCTCAAGTGCATGACAGGGTCATGATTCAAACTGATGCTACCGCCGATACTGTAATTGTTGGATGGTAGCAGGTTTTGAAGAAACTTATAGTCGGCGGCAAACCATTCCACCGTCATGTCAGGGTGTGCCGACAGGTTTTTCATGCGGTCGGGCATGGGAATTACCACCAAATCATTCTTTACTATGTGATAACACCGTTCATTAAAGACAAAACTGCCTTCACCGCCAGTGCATATCATGTGCATGCAGCAGTGGCACAATTCAGGGGAGTTGACCTGGTGGAAATCGGTGGAAAAAATGAAATCTATCTTCATGTCGCTCAATTGTTTGCTGCAAATTTACACATAATTTTGTAGGAAAAAGCAGGTTTTGAGCAAAAAGTGAAAATCATGGTGTTATCAGTGAAAATGCCGTTGTGTCAAGCGGCAGTCTTGTTCACTCTTTTCAAGGAGAATGACCTCAACAGCATGACATTCACCCCGTTGCCCATAAAGAAATAATGCTTTTCTTTATCTCAACAGCGTGATATGTCGGGAATTATAACTACATTTGCATTGCATAACAAGAATTTCCAGCAATATGAATGTAAAATTACATACGCCTAAGACTTTAAAGACAGGCAGCGGACTGACATCGGTCAAACAATTCCTGTTGTCAATTGTCGCCACTTCAATATCGATTGCTCTCACCTTCGGAACAGCTGCTGTGGTTGACTATAACAAGAAACAAGCGGCTAAGAAGGAGATGGTGATGATGGTCATCAGTGACTTTGACAAGACCATAGAGCTTGTTGAGAACGTGGATTCCGGGCTTCGTGAGTGCAGGCGCTTGCAGCATGAAATTGCTAAACAACCAGAACTGTTTGATAGCCTTCGTTATCAATTCGCTTCAAGAATGTCATGGATTGATGATGAATATTCTGAAACAGTTGAGAACATTTTCTCTACCAGTATTGAGACTTTCAGGACAATTGGTGACGTCAACTTTGTCAATGAGGTCTCAGAATTCTATTTGGTTCGCCATAAATTCAAGCAGCTCATTGACGAGTTTAGACAGCAGTGGATGGAAAAGGATGTCATGCAATCGTTTGAAACTTTGCTAAGTATCGACTTTCCGGAGTATTGTTTAATGAATCAGGCTTTAATTGAGAGTCTCAAATCGGATCGTGACCGGTGTATGCAGACCGCTAACGTGACCGATAAAGACTTAGCCAATTTCAAGAAGAAACAGTCTAATAAAGAAGTAAACCAAAAGGAAATTGGCAAAATGAGTGAAACGGATAAGATGGCTGAAGAATATTTCGAATATGAAGCCACCCTGCAACAAGCAAAAGAAAAACTCAAGAAGTAAAATAAAGACAGTCCCCAGACTGTAAAGATATCTCAACCTCTTTTAAATTTTCTCTATTAATCCGTATATCAGCACTTTTCCCCCTCTAAGATTAGAGGGGGCGAGGGGGCGTTGATGTTAAAATGTAAAACCGGGAAACTCCATAAATACCCGCGTTTACCGAGTTGAACAACACGCCCCACACCCGTCGGGTGAAGACCGTGTTCCTGGCAAAGCGCCACAAGATTGACGACATGGCGGCACGGACACGCTGCATCTACCTCGACCCGAGGATATCGTTCAACGAGATTGACCGATACTTCTTCAGCGGATGCGCCTGCGCATACTTCCAGATAGCAGTTGATGTCTACACCGACCTGAGATACAATGCCGATGAATGGGAATAAGCCTAACGAACAACAGGCACTGCAGGAGCGCCAGAAGTTCGTCACCGCCTTCAACGACATCATGCTCAAGATTTGGCAGGAGCAAATCACGCTGCTTGGAGTCATTGACACTGGGGCGCTGCTCGCATCGCCCAAGGCGTTGCCGCTGCGGGCCGACGGTCGCTTCTTCGAGGTGGGATTGTCACAGTCCTTCCTCGAATACGGCCTGTGGCAGGACTACGGCACGGGCCGCGAGACGCCCCGAGGCAACAGTGGCGATCTTGGCAGAGCCAAGAAACGCCAACGCCGCCGATGGTTCTCCCGAAAGTATTACGCCTCAGTGATGAACTTGAAGGAGTTCCTTGAAGAGAACATCGGCAGGACGTTCTGTGGAATATTAAGTTTAATTTTTTATCACAAGTAAAAGATTATCAAAAGTCGGTTTTGTAAAGCAATGAAAGTAAATTTGTTACAGTCATAACTTTTAAACCAACTTTTGATAATAAC
>ONJS01000030.1 GCA_900318205.1 uncultured Prevotellaceae bacterium
GGGCTACACTCCGCAAGGCATGCCGATTGTGCTCATCACCGAGCCGACCTGCGAGATCAGCGACGCGGACGGTGAACTCAACACCGTGAAGTTCACCTATCAGTACCAAGACAGGCGGACGTATCTGCCGACAGATTACCTGTCCGTGGATCACGACCGCATCTTCACCGAGCAGTTTGACCCATCATTCCAATAGACCTATGGCACAATCCATCCACATCAGCACCCTTCGCAGGATGCTCAAGGCCGGCGACCCGGTTGACCTCAAGCTTTGGACGAAGTCAGGGGAGATCCAGTGCTGGCGCAACTGCATCCCCCTGCGCTACAATTTCTATCAAGGCACCCAACAGTTCAAGCTGCTCGACTCGCACCAGATACGCCAGGCCCGCATCTGCTGTATCTTCGAGATCAACGGCATCAAAGTCTTTTTGTAGTAGCGATTATTGTTTGAAATTCATTTATACTCATAAAAATGTTGTACTTTTGTGTCAAATTAAAATTAGTTTGGCATGGGATTATTGGAAGATTTCAAAAACCGCAAGATTATTAGAGAAATGTCAGATAAAGGCGGTATAAAATATTACTACCCTAAGGTAGTTGCTTTCTTTAAAAAGAAAAGAGGTGATGAGTATGTTGATCATAGGGTATATAGCTCTGATCCGTTGCACATGAGTTTCAGAATTGTTTATCCGATAGATTATAGTAAACGAGAATTCAGAAAAGTACATATACATCTATTTTTAAAATATAGTCCAGATATACTGTTCATTAATGCTACGGATAGTACTGAAAGCGATGACTATGACTATTCTTCTTTTGATGAATCGTTTAGCTGGACTATTACACGTTCATGCAACCAAGATGAAGTTTTGGAGAAAATTGGGAAAGAATTATGTATATAACGTTGTCTTTTAGATAACCGTATCAACTCCATAATTTTGCGGAAACTTAAACCGCGAGATTATGGAGTTAAATTTTAATAGTGTAGAAACCATCCCGGTACTCAACGCATCAGCCACTTTTAAGACAGACAGCGGCAAGGTGTTCAAGGAAGACGTGGACATCGTGCCGACGATCATCGACAAATCGCTGTCCTACATTCCATGGGGGAGCGATAACAATATGCCGTACCACATCCTTGAACTCATCGAGAGCGACGAGACGCTCTCCACCTGCCAGATGTTCAATGCCGAGGTATGCTACGGTAGCGGGCTGCAGTACAACACCGACTCGTGTGGCGGCGATGTCAAGCGGAAGGTCGAGGACTTCCTGCTCGACAACGCCTTGCCTTCTTACTTCCTCGGTGTGTGCCAGGACTTCAAGCACTTCGCCTT
The DNA here is from genome assembly GCA_900318205.1 of uncultured Prevotellaceae bacterium. Classification (GTDB taxonomy): domain Bacteria; phylum Bacteroidota; class Bacteroidia; order Bacteroidales; family Muribaculaceae; genus Sodaliphilus. Next base: position 1,335 of record ONJS01000030.1, read on the forward strand.
CTGCGTCTCGGTCATCATCCTCAATGCCGAGGGCACGAGGATTGTGCGACTGATCCGCAAGGATGAAAATTTCTTTGGTGTAATATGTAAAAATTACTGAAAAATTGTTGTTAAATCAAAAAATTCGGAGTTTTGAGTGTTAAAAAGGCACATTATATATAATGATTGAAAAAAAAAGTGTATGTTTGTAGTTTAAATGGTAACCCGTTTCTGAAATCATTATTACCTAATCAATAAAAACCTATTTGCAATGAGAAAACAGTTACTACTGCTACTGCTGTTGAGCCTCTTGTCGCTGCCGGGACTGGCCCGCGTGGTGACAGGCGTGGTGACGCAGTCGAGCGACGGCGAGCCGATTATCGGCGCGTCGGTCAAGGTGCACGGCACGACGCGCGGCACTGCGACCGACTTCGACGGCCGTTTCTCGATTGAGGCTAACGACGGCGACGTGCTCGATGTGAGCTACGTGGGCATGAATCCCAAGAGCGTGAAGATTGGCCCGGGACAGACTGTGGTCAACATCGCCCTTGAGGACAATGCCCAAGTGCTGGGCGAGGTCGTGGTGACCGCCATGGGCCAGACCCAGGAAAAGAAGAAACTGAACTTCGCTGTTCAGTCCCTTGACGAGGAACAGGTGACCGCTGGCGGTTCCACTAACTTTGCCAACTCGCTGCAGGGCAAGATCGCCGGTCTGCAGGTAAGCACCGGCGGCAGTTCGCCCAACGCCTCAACCCAAGTCATCATCCGCGCCATTTCGTCGATGAACAACTCGATGAACAACGAGCCGCTGATCATCATTGATGGTATGGCCATTCGCGGTGGTGCTTCAACGCTCGCCGACATGAATCCCAACGACATCGACAACATTACGGTGCTGAAGGGTGCTGCCGCATCGGCCCTTTATGGCCAGGAGGCGGCAAACGGCGTTATCATGGTCACCACCAAAAGCGGCGGCACCAATGGTGAGGTCACCGTTTCCGCATCGGCATCGTTGGAGTTGAATGTGCCGGCACGTCTGCCCAAAATCCAGAGCACCTTTATTCCTGGTGCCAAGGGAATGTACAAGGAGAACATGGGCAGCGGCGGCTGGGGCCCCTACATGAACGAGAATGACACCTATTACAACAACTTGAAGGATTACCTCAAGACAGGTATCTTGCAGAAGTATGACGTCAGCGTGAGCGGCGGTTCCGAGAGATTCTCATCTTACGCCTCGGTGTCTTACTATGACAATCAGGGTATAGTCCCCAAAGACTACCGCAAACAGGTGAATGCCCTCATCAAGGGTGTGTATAAGCCCAGCAACAAGGTTACCGTGCAATTGAGTGCCAACTTCATGAACCGCAAGTCGCGTGGTTCCGGTAGCTCGATGTCCACCATATACAACTGGGGCATCAACAAGAACATGAGCGACTACCGCACCCTTGAGGGCCATGTGAATTGGTGGGCCTACTATGACCACTGGGAGAATCTGCTCGACACCGAGCGCATCAACGGCGCCGTGTCACCTTACTTCGGCCGCTACATGGACTGGAGCCAGACCGAAGGCAACCGTTTCGTCCTCAATGGCCAAATCAGCTACGAGCCCATCAAGAACCTGGTGTTTACCGGCAAGATGGGATATGATAAGAGTTACTCGATGTATGACTCCTATACGGTGCCTCGCATCTATGACGGCGACCTGGTCGATCCCAATGCGGAGGACGTGCAGACTAAGCTCAGCGACATGCAGGACCGTTTCGGCTCATACAGTTTCCAGCCCTCGCGTGGCGCGTTGTTGAATATGCAGTTCTTGACGACCTATCAGCACACTTTTGCCGAGGACTATACCGTGAGCGCCCTCTACGGTCTCGAGTACAAGCAGACGCGTGGCGTTGAGGCTTCGATCTACAACGAACACTTCCAGCTGGGTGGCGAGTTCTACAGTTTCAACAACACCGACTTCACCAACGGTGACTTGCTCATCAGCAACCATCCCACGTTGTATCACAGCAAGAGAAACATCTACGGCCACTTTGGCGAGTTGCGTTTTGACTACAAGGGCATGGCCCAGATTTCGGCTACTGCCCGTATGGACGGCTCGTCAACCTTGAGGCAGTCTACCCAAACTACCTTCTTCTATCCGTCGGTAACGGCCGGTATCATCTTCAGTGAGTTGTTCAATCTGAGCAACGATTGGTTCAGCTACGGCAAGTTGCGCGGCAACTGGGCGAAGGTGGGCAAGGATTGCCAAGCCTACTTGTTTACCGATACATACAAGCAATGGACCCTCTTCCCCGACGGCGGCTATGGTGTGGATCCCACCACATCGCGTGCTGTCGACCTGGTGCCTGAGATGACCAAGTCATGGGAGATTGGCGCCGACCTGCGGTTCTTCCGCAACTGGACACGCCTCGACATTGCTTACTATTCGACTACGGTCGATAACCAGATTGTGACGGTGCGCGTGTCGCCCGCCTCGGGTGTGATTCTCCAGACCCGCAACGAGGGTAGCCTGAAGAACCATGGTATGGAAATCTCGTTGAACCAGGACATCATCAAGGCCACCGACTTCTCATGGACCGCACTGGCCAACTTCTCATTCAACCGCAGCAAGGTGCTCTACCTGCCCAACGAGTTGACCGAGATCCAGGGCACCCAGTATGGCGACATCTTCCCCGTTGCCCGATTGCACGAGTCATCGACGGGTATCTCGGGTAAAGACTACGTGCGTGACCCCGAAGGTCGTGTCGTGTGTGACGAGAACGGTTATCCCATCATCGATGCCGCCAAGGGCCTCTACATCGGTAACCGCGAGCCCGACTGGCTGCTGGGTGTGGGCAGCACTTTGCGTTACAAGAACGCCACGCTGTCGTTCCTGTTCGACGGCCGCAAGGGCGGTGATGTGGTCAACGTGACGGGCCGCAGCCAGATCACTAACGGCATGAGCAGCCTCTATGACAAGTACCGCAACCGCGAGTACATCATCGACGGTGTTCAGGCCGTGGCTGGTCCCGATGGAACGACGACCTATGTCAAGAACACCACGCCCATCGTGCTTGACTCTTATTTCATCAACACCTATTACTCGACTGTATCGTCCAACTTTATCGAGGACGGTTCCTATATCCGCTTGAGTTATGTGACGCTGAGCTATGACATCGGCAACCACTTCAAGCGCACTTGGCCCATCAAGGGCTTGTCGCTCATCGCTACTGCACGCAACCTGTTCCTGTTGACCAAGTACCGTGGCAATGACCCCGCCGTGCTGGCTGGCACCGGCGGTGGTACCGGTAGCGCTGGTATCGACAATTACAACGTGCCCAGCACACGCAGTTTCAATTTCACACTTAAAGCAACATTCTGAAAAGGAGGCCAACGACTATGAAAAAGATTAAATTTTTAGCATTGTTAATGCTGGTTGGCCTGGTGTCGGTGAGCTGTAACGATATCCTCGATGATAACGTCAACCCCGACAGGGCCCATAAGATTGAGGCTAAGGACGGTCTGCCCGTCATCATCTATTACGCCCAGCAGATTGTTTATGACCACAGCGAATATTACGCCTACTTCTCCCAGATGCTTACTACCGGAGGCAAGAGTTCGGTGGGTGCCTACAGCTACAAGTGCGAGTGGGAGATGCTGACGATGAACCGCCACCCGATGTGGCGCCGCCACTTCTATGACATCGGCAAGAACACCGTCAATCTGGTGAACAACTCCCAAGCCATCAATTCTCCCAACTACGAGTTGATAGGCCGCACGATTATGCTGATGTCCACCCAGTTGACAACCGACGCCTTTGGTGACATTCCCCGCAGCGAGGCTTATCAGAGCATCGCTCCGACCTATGACACCCAAGCCTCGGTATATGCCTGGATGATGCAGGAGTGTGAAGACCTCATTAAGATGTATGAGGACCCTGCAATCGTAAATAACCCCGACAACCAGCCCCTCACGGCCAAGGAAGACCGTGTCTATGGTGGTGACCTCGAGAAATGGAAAGGTCTCGTGTATGCCATCAAGGCCCGTCTGCTGTTGCGCAACATCCCTAATGTGGACCGCTCGCCGGCCATGTGCCAGAAGATTATCGACGCTGCCGATGCTGCCATCAACCAGTGGCGCAAGGGTGATGTATTCGATTACCAGGGCGGCCGTGATGCATGGTTTGGCAATGAGCCACGTTACTACTGGGACGGCGGCACGGGTACACAGAACGCCGTGTGGAGCGTTGCCCAACCCGTTATCAACTCGTGGGAGTCGCGTGGTAACCTCTTGGGTAGCGCTATCCCGAGCAAATTCTTCATGGTTGACCTGCTGGGTATCAGCAAGCCCGACAACGAGATGACCTGCGGCATGTTCAATGCCGAGGGTGCCCACGACGGCTTTGCCAACGATCCCCGTTGCGGCCTGCTGATGATTGCCCGCACGGGACCCGCAAGCCCGTCGGTAGCCAATGAGCGTATCAAGATGCGCTACCTGGAGAACAACATCGGCATGGGAACATCCTACAAGATTGCCAACTATCCCAACCTGTACATGGGTGCCTATGCTGGCGCCGCCAATGCCTATAATCCCATCTTCACAATGGAGGAACTCTACTTCATCAAGGCCGAGGCCATGTATTGGATGGGCAAGAAGACCGAGGCTTGTGCTCTGGCCAAGGAAGCCACACAGTGGAATATCCAGCGCCACCTCGCCGCCTTCTTTAAGTACTATGTCAATCCCAACTACAATGCGACGACCGATAACAAGTATCCCGGCAACTCGGTATCTGGCGGAGCCCCGGGTTACCAGCCTGCAGAGTATTGGGATGGCCAGATTGCCGCTTTCCTGGATAACGAGGACTATTACAAGGGCAAGAACGTCGCTGTACACAAGGTGACCGACCGTGGCAACAAGCACTGGTTCTTCAATCCCAGTGAGTTCACGTTGAGCGACCTGATGCAGCAGAAGTACATTGCCATGTATCTGCAGCCCGAGCAGTGGACCGACATGCGCCGTTACCACTACAGTAACAACCGCAACCACTACGGCATCGGCGACAACCAGGAAATCGTTTATCCGACCCTGCGTCGTCCTTACAACCTCTATTCGGCTTACTGGATTGACGGCTTGACCGAGGAGCAGAAGGAGAACACCTGGATCCAGCGCATCAACTACGACCCCGAGACCGAGGAGAAGTACAACCGTCAGGAACTTGAGCGCCTGGGTGCCTACAAGAACTACAGATGGTTGCAGGAACCCATGATCTGGGCCCACGAGTATGGTGAAGTCACCTCGTTGACGCAAGAGTAGTGAATAGTTAATAGATAATAGTTAATAGTTGACAACAATTATGAAACGATACAATATATATGGCCTCTTGGCTCTGATGGCATTGCTCGCCGCATCGTGTGCAATTCATGACCCGTTTGCCGACAACGGACAACTCGGTCAGGTGTTGCCCACGGTTGATTGGGAACAAGGCTCCACAGTGGTCAAGGCGGGCCGCTATGCCACCTTCAAGGGTAAGTACTACACCACCAGCGAGAAAGCGATTGACCACAGCGAGGTGTGGTGCCTCATCAAGCGTGAGCAGGTTGCTACAGCGACCAGCAAATTAACCACGTCGCTGGCTTACACCAAGAACTACTCCCTGACCGACACGGTGCGCTCCAGCCAGATGGTAGCCACCTATCCCCACAGCAAGGCCGAGTGGGACGGTTACGAGTATGTGCTGACCGACAGTTTCCCCACTTCACGCACCCTCGCCCCTGTGACCTGGGTCAATCCCGAGGAGTGGGACCAGGAGAAGTTTGACAGTTATTATCCCTCGACGTTCCAGGACGAGTTTATGGCCTACATGGTCAATGCGTTGACCAAGGACAGCACCTACTACAACGACCTGCGCAACGTCTATATCAAGTACAACTTCCCCATTGAACTGTTTGAGCAACTCAATGCCCAGTACAACATCGATTTCCCGACCGACACGACTACCGACGATAAGTCCAACGCCTGGTACACTACCGACGAAGTGGATCATTACTACTACATCACGGTGGCCGAGGACGGTTCGGCTGTCTATCATGAGATTGCCGACGAGAGCGCTGCCCCGACAGGTGCCAACGTGCAACCGGTTTACAAATCGGCATTCTGGCTCTTCTCGCGTTACAGCGATGACACGGGTGGCAAGATCACCACAGTGCGTCGCCAGTACATGCCCTATTTCAAGAGCATGATTGAGACCATTCCCTTCACGTCGTGGATTTATAACACGGCCGACAAGGTCTATACGGTGAACTTCAGCCGTACCTACTTCCTGGAACCCCAATTCCGCGTGTATGACACCGACGGCAAGGTGGGCGTGACTACCGATAACAAAGAAGTAACACTGAACTAAAGTTTAGAGTTTAAAGTTTAGAGTTTAGAGTTGGCATCCGCCAGCGAACTAAAGGCTAAAAACTAAGGACTAAGGACTAAAAACTTTAAAAAGATGAAGACATTCAATAAAATATCATTCATTTTCATGATAGCGATGATGGTTGTATCGTGTATCGACAAGACGCCCGATTACGGCAACTTCGCTTCTAAGGATGTGGACTTCACCTATCGGGTGGATGATGACCGTTACGGTCTGGACTTCTATGTGGTATCCACTGTGGAGTTCACCAATACCTCATCCAAGTCAGGTCAAGTGAAATGGGACTTCGGTGACGGCACTTCTTCTACCGAGATGAATCCTTCGCACAAGTATGCCAAGGCTGGTGTCTATCAGGTAACCCTTACTCTTGAGGGCGTGGGCACCTGCACCTACCCGCTGCTCATCTACGACATCGCTCCCCTGTTGAGCGTGGCAGAGCAGAGTTCAACCCCCGTGGTCATCAATGACGTGAATGTGAAACTCGACATTGAGTTGCCCAATCCCGAGAATCTGACCTGCAAGTATGTGTGGACCTTCCCCGATGGCACCCGTGATGCTCAGGGTAACCTGATATCCACTTTTGAGGGCTACAGCCATCCTGACGGCACGATTGACAATCCCGGCAAACTGACCTTCAGCAACATCGGTTCGCAGAAGATCACGCTGCAGACGTGGTTTGACATCAACGGCGAGAACCGTCGTCTGGAGGACAGCTATGTTAATGTGCAGGTGGGTTCGTCTATTCCCGCACCCACCCTGTACTATGCAACCCAGGGCGGCAATATCATGGCTGTGAAACTGGTGGACCTCTCCAAACTGCCCGCCGGCACCAAGAATCTGCCGTTTGACATGGGCGTGAGCTCGGGCAACATGCCCACTACGCTGGTGTTTGCCACCGAGAAGACGGTGACCGAGACTGATGTCATTGAGCAGGACAACGTCTATATCCTGGACTGCGGCAAGCAGTACTATTACATCAACGACGAGGCAGGTAACCTGGGTGATGGCAAAATCACCGTCATGAGTGCCGATGGCTCAACGACCAATGTCATGGTCACCAACGTGGGCGGTCCCGCCTTCAACGACCCCTTCCAGGGCTGCACCGATGGCACGACCCTCTACTACACCGATCGCAACACGGGTATCCGCACCATGCCGCTCACGGCACGTGGCGAAACCGAGCAGACCAACTTCAACAGCACGGCTGGCTACTATGTGGTCAACAACCAGTTGAGTTACTATGGCCAGGGTATTGCCTACGGTGCCATCCACACGGGTCTTTATCTCGACAAGACCGGCATGTTCTGGTGGGGCAAGAACTATTCGGGTAACGGTATCTACCGCTTCCGCCCGAGTGACATCGGCAAGACCGGAACGGGTGTTCCTATCCCGCATCCCATTGTGCTCGAGACCACGCAGCCGCGTGCCTTCACGCTCGATGAGGACCTGGGCTATCTGTATGTGTGGATGACCAAGGGCACCACGCCTGGTGTGGGCTTCACCCAGTATGCCATCCCCGCCGAGAACGCCACGGTGACCTATGATAAGTACATCAACTTCATCACCATGGAGGCCGATCCCATCAACACGACCGATGCCGAGGGCGTTTATACCACGCAGTTTGCCGTTGATGCCCAGACCCACTACGTCTATTTCGGCTTCCGTGCCGCAACGACCGAGAAAACCTATACCACGGGCTTGTACTACTTCAATCCCGATGACGGTAAAGTTTATAACTTTAACGGCAACAAGGACAGGATTCTGGGTGTGTGCATCAATCCGCGCCTGACCAACCTGTTTTAGTCAATGATAGTTGTCAGTTGTCAGCGGCATCCGCCAACTGACAACTGACAACTAAAAACTGAAAACTATGAAAAGTAGATTCATCCTGATAGCATTACTGGTGGCATTTGTCACCAGTTTTGCGATTTCGGCTACCGATGTCCCGCCCAAGCGTGAGCAGCGAGGCATGTGGATTACTTCATATCTGAACGACTGGCCCAGCGGAGCCATCACGGCAAGCAACACGCCCATCATGCAGAATGCCTGCCGCAAGATGCTTGATACCTTGCGCGTCAATCACATCAATGCGATTTACTACCACGTCAGGGCGATGTGCGACGCGATGTATAACTCGGCCTATGAGCCGTGGTCCAGTTATGTCTCGGGAACCCGTGGTGTGGCGCCTGCGTTTGACCCCTTCGGCTACCTGATTGAGGAAGCCCACAAGCGGGGCATCGAGGTCTATGCCTGGGTCAACCCTTACCGCTATGGCCATGGTGACAACATGTGGGGACAGAGCGAATTGGACTACATCCATACCCATCCCGAGTGGCTCTTGACGACCAGCTATGAGACCGTGCTCAATCCAGGCATCCCCGAGGTGCGCCAGCGTGTGGTGGACGTGTGCAAGGACATTCTGGACAAGTATGATGTTGACGGTTTGGTATTTGACGACTATTTCTACAACCAGGACAACCCGTCGTTCTCTCTCGATGCCGACCTGTATAATGCCTACAAAGCGGGCGGCGGCACCATGTCGCAGGGCGACTGGCGGCGTGAGAATGTCAACCAGATGGTCAAGGATGTCAACGACATGGTCAAGGCGACGAAGCCTTGGGTGCGCTTCGGCATCGGTCCTGCCGGTGTGGCATGCACCTCCCAGGCTGTAGCCGACAAATATGGTGTGGAGCCTTGTCCTGTGGGCAGCGACTGGCAGTATAACCAGATTTACAGCGACCCGATGGCTTGGGTGACGCGCGGCACCATCGATTTCCTGGCTCCGCAGGTTTATTGGAAGACGACGGGCACGTTTACCGGTGTCACGACGTGGTGGGGCAAGATGGCGGCGCGTTTCAACCGCCACATCTTCATCAGCCAGTGGATTCCCGATGAGGAGGGATGGACACTTGCCGAGTTTGTCAAGCAGGGACGTGTCATGCGTGAGGCAATGGCAGCAGGCGGCAATCCGGGCATGGTCTATTTCCGCTACGGCACGTGGCGAAACAAGAAGGAGGTCATCGACGGCAAGGTGCGTCAGTTGCGCACATGGCTCAAGGACAGCCTCTACTCGTCGGTAGCGTTGAATCCCGCTCCTGCCTGGCTCAGGCCGGACCAGACCTATCAGACGGTCACCAATCTTACCTATAGTGACGGCACGCTCTCGTGGGACAGCATTTCCAATGTGCGATATGTCGTCTATGCCATCCCCGATGGCGTGGAGGACAAGGACTTCCGCTGCCAGCAGCAGTATATCGACGGTGTGAGTTACTGGGCGTCTTACACGCTGCCTAAAAACAAGCGGGAAGGTTACCGCTATGCCGTGACCATTCTCGACCGTTGGGAGAATGAGTATGCACCAGTGATGCCGGGTGTTATGCCCAGTCAAGCCGCCAAGCCCATCCTGCTCTATCCCGAGGACGGCGGTGAAGTATCGGAACTCTCGTCCCTGCAATGGGATGGTGACGGCATCAACTATGTGGTGCAGGTCTTTGCCGATGAGCAGATGAATGTGCTTGTGGCTCAGGTCGAGGTGGACTCGATGAGTTGCCCCCTGACCAAGGTGCCGGGCCTCAAGGCAGGTACCTATTGGTGGCGCGTGGTGGCACGCGGCCTCAACCAGTGGGACAATGCCAGCGACCTGCGCCAATTCACCTTGGGGCAGATGCGCATCACTTCTCCTGGCGATGCTGCTACGTCTGTTCCCTTGATGCCTGTCATCACATGGACACCGGGAGCACCAGGCACTTCCTATGTGCTTGAACTGTCCACCCTGGCAACGATGAACAACCCTGACACCATCTGCCTGACCGAGGCGCAGTGGCAGGTGCCCAAGTATAGGCTGGCAGGCGCCACGACCTATTATGCCCGTGTGACGGCGACCTATGGCAGTTCCACGGTAGTGACCCCCATATCGTCGTTTACGACCCTTGAGGTCATCCCACCTGTACCCGTGTTTATCGTTCCCGGTGAGGCTGATACGGTACTGTATAATACCGATGTGGTGAGTTTTGAACCTGTAGAGGGAGCCGGGTCGTTGAGGGTGCAAATCAGCAGTTCCACCTCTTTCCCCACGCGCTCTTCTTACAACGGCACGCTTGAAGGCACATTTGAGACTCCTCAATTGGGCACTATCAAGGGAACCGGCAAGTTGACCGACGGTAAGACGTATTATGCCCGCGCCCGTTATGCTTATCGCACGCTGGCCACGGGTACGACGGTACAGTATACCGACTACTGTGACATCCGTTCATTTGTCTATCATGAGGTGATAACAGGTGATGTGAACCGTGACGGTGAGGTCAATATTGCCGATATCAATACGGTCATTGACATCATCCTTAGCGGTCAGGCAGTATCCAATCCCTTTGCCGATGTGAATCGTGATGGCGAAATCAATATTGCCGATATCAATGCCATCATTGATATCATTCTCAATTGATAGCCACTAACTATCTGATAAAGAAAGTGTGACCGGGTTTCCCCTGCTGTCACACTTTCTTGTTTCGGTCACTAAATCGTTGGTTTTCCATTTGGACACTAAGGAGGTTTGAAGTATATTTGCAGTGCAATATGAGACGATTGCTGCAACTGATATTGGTAATTGTGTTGGCAGGGTGTTTCCATCATGCCAGCGCTCAGCGTGCCCTTGCGCCAATGAACCCAAGGGTGACGCTCACATCGACCAATCTCCCTATCGTCTGGATTAATGTGGATAGCGTGGTTAACCGCGACGAGAGGGTCACGGCGCGCATGAAAATCATTGACAATGGAGCAGGCCACACCAATTATGCCGACACGATTTCCCATCCAGGGCAACGTGTGGATTACGAGGGTTATATCGGCCTGCGTTATCGTGGTAATTCGTCCTATCTGTATAGTGCCAAGAAGCCGTATTCTTTCCGCCCGCTGAACCGTCCCCTGGAGGAGGGTGGAACCTGGAAGCGCGTGTCGATCCTGGGCATGCCTAAAGACAACAACTGGGCGATGCTTGCTCCCTATAACGACAAGAGCATGATACGAGACATCCTTGCGTTTGAGATTTCCAGGCCATGGATGGAATATACGCCACAGGGACGTTTCTGCGAGGTAATCTGCAATGATGTTTATTACGGCGTTTTTCTCTTGTGCGAGGTGGTTTCCAAGGGGGCAAACCGACTCAACCTTGAAAGCCCAGGCGAGTCGGGTGATGAACTCACCGGTGGCTACCTGATGGAGGTGGACCGTAACGAGGGTAATTGTTATCGTTCCTGGTATCTGCCTGTCCGCAGCGATGGTAGCGTGATCTCGACGACTTACATCTATTTCCAGTACAAGTATCCCGAGTATGAAGACTTGACAAGTGCCCAGATGACCTATATTCAGGACCGCATCTACGAGATGGAACGCACCTTTGCCAATTATACTTTCCGCGACAGCCAGTCGGGCGAGTGTCTCTACATTGATGAGATGTCGTTTATTGATTACCAGTTGGCGATGGAGATATCGCACAATGTGGATGCTTATCGGTTGAGTTGCAAGTTCTTCAAGCACCGCGACAGCGTTGACCCGCGATTTAAACTGGTCGTTTGGGATATGAATCTGGCTTATGGTAATGCCAATTACAATGAAGGTTATCGCACTGACACATGGGCCTATCAGATGAACAATATTCTGCCTGAGAGACTCTCAACCGACATGGTGCCCTTCTGGTGGTATAAACTCAACAAAGAGGCCAAATACAAGCAGCACCTCAAGGAGAGATGGGTGCAATACAGGCGCAGCAACTTGCGCATCGACAGCTTGATGGCAAAGATTGACTCGCTGGCGACGTTGTTGACCGTCGGCGGTGCCGAGGAGCGCAATAGCCGAGCCTATCCTGTCTGGGGAATCTATGTCTGGCCCAATTACTATATCGCCAGGGATTTTAATAGTGAAATCACTTTTCTTAAACGTTGGCTCATTGACCGCATCATGTGGATGGATAAGCACTTGGACTATGTGCCCGAGTTGCAGAGCGGCGATGTGAACGGTGATGGTGAGTTGGGAATTAATGACGTCAATGCATTGATCAACGTCATCGGTGGAGGCAGCAGCGATGAAGGCGAGCGATCCAGGGCTGATGTGAACGAGGACGGGGAAGTCAACGTCAATGATGTCAATGCCCTGATCGATCTGATTGCCGGTTTTTAGCCCCTTAGCCAAAAGCCGTTGGGTGACCGATTGGCCATTGAAAAAAATTGAATAAAAGTCGTTGAGCATAAGGATTTTATTTGTAACTTTGCTTGATTAACGGATAATATAATGACAAAAACAATATAACTAACTAAAAAACAATCGTTTATGAAGAAATTTTTACTCTCCTTTCTTTTAATTGCTTCTAGCGTGGCTGCAGCATGGGCTGTGACCGATGGGGTGGCCTATGAACGCGTTAACGACATCGGTATCAAGAACCTGTGGATTCAGGACCGTGCACACACTTCTGAAGTGTGGTCTAACCAGCCCTATTGCAATACCAGTGCCCGCACGGCGGTGATGAAGGACGGCTATATCTACATTGCCCGTTCTAATGCCAATACCGTCATTCAGGGTACCGATACTTTGGCTCAGAGTGTGATTTACAAAGTTAATGCCGCTAACGGCGAGTTGGTCAAGGAACTGGCTCTGACATTGGACGGCGAGATCTATGGTGGCGCTACCTTGAGCAGCAACACGGTGGGCATGGATAACTTTGGCCACCTGTTCATGGCACCCTTCTCCAGCAACCTGGCTACAACCCAGCCGGTTTACATGGTGGACAAGGAGACGGGCGAATTGACCTTGATCGCCGAACTCGACAAGGGTGATGCCCTGCAGCGTTGCGACTACATCGATGTGATGGGTGATATCACCCGCGAGGAGGCCGAGTGCAACATCATGACTGTGGGCGCCAGCTCAGAGTATATCTATCGCTGGCATGCCGACCAGGGCGACGATTTCTATGGTGGCTTTGATGGTGACCCCTATCTCGCTATCTTGGACTTCTATCCCGAGACCGTTGTACAATGGGGCTATGCTCCCGTTGTCAAGATGGTGCTTGGCGAGGATGAGGATACCCGCTACAGTGGCGAGTTGTTCTACATTGACGGCTTTACCACAGCGCCCATTCTCTATGACGTGACGGGTACTAAGGTGGAGGACTTCGAGAACGTGGATCCCGCATTCTGGCCGATGGACGTTGGTGCTAACGGTGTGTGTGAGTTCACCCTCGACGGCCGCAACTTCATCGTCTTTGTCGCTGCCCAATATACTGGTGTTGACGAGGCAACCATGGTCAACAAGGCCTGCCAGGTTTACATCTGTGAACTGGGTGAGGGTATGACCCTCGAAGGCATGCAGCGCTACTGGATGGTGCCCGATGAGTTGGGTGCCGTGAGCGACGGTGGTACGCGTGTCCAGAGCATGAACGTTGAGTATGGCGTTGATGCCGAGGGCAACGAGGAAGTGACCCTGTTTATCTTCAAGTGCTATAACGGTATGGCGGTTTACAAGATCGGTTCCAACGTCTATGGCGACGAGCCGCAGCCTGTCAAGCCCGGTGATGTAAACGGTGACGGCGAGGTGAACATCGCTGACGTCAATGCCGTAATCGACATGATTCTGTCAAATAAGCCTTCGGCTTCGGGCGACGTGAACCGTGACGGCGAGGTGAACATCGCCGACGTCAATGCCGTTCTCGACATGATTTTGAACGCTTGATATGACTTCCGCCTGATGGCGGCATGATATTATTGCCCGCGGATTGCACGGGGTGTACACCACATCCGCGTCAATCCGCGGGCTTTTTTAAACCAACAACTGAAATCCAAAATTCTACACTGCAATGAAAAAATTATTACTTCTTTCTGTTACAATGCTCGTTGCTACTTTGAGTATGATGGCGAAGACCGACGGTCAGACCTATCCCGAAGTGAACGGCATCAAAATCGTGAATCAATGGATATTTGACCGCGTACACAGCGGTACGGATTATACCGAAAATGTCATCTGCAACCAGCGTGCACGCACTGCGACGATGGATCAAGGCATCATCTATGTGGCGCGCAGCGAGGAGAAGGCGATCATTATCGGCAATGATACCATTTCCCAGTCGGTTATCCACCGTTTCTCGGTGGCCGATGGCCATCAACTTGAAGACCTGCCCCTGTATCTTGACGGCCAGCCCTATGGACGTTTCCTGGGTGTAGCGAGCATCGGCAGGGACAGTTTCCACCACATCTGGGTGGCTCCCATGACCAGTACTGCCCAGCAGTATGTACCTGTCTATCTGGTGGATACCGAGACGGGTGAATTGACGCTGGTTGTGGAAATGGATAAAGGCGACGCGCCCCAGCGAACCGACTACCTTGACATCATCGGTGACCTGACGCTTGAGGAGGCCGAGTGTAACATCATGACTGTGTCGGGTTCAACGGCCGACCCCGGCTTCCCCACGTTGTATCGCATGCACGCCGACCAGGGTGGCGAATGGGAAGGCGGCTTTGACGGCGACCCCTATATGGATGTCATCAATTTCTACCCCGAGACCAAGACGGGCTTCTCCCTGGCTCCTGTCATCAAGATGATTGAGGGTCCCGATGAGGACTCGCGCTATAGTGGTGAGATGTTCTATATCGACTGCTTTGACACGGCACCGGTGGTGTACGACTTCTCGGGCTCGGTCATTGATTCGTTTGAGGATACTGATCCTGAATTGTGGCCTCAGTCCCAGCCCAACGGTTGCATTGAGTTCAAGTTGGAAGGTCGTGACTTCCTCGTGTATGTCAACGCCGATATGAACGGTAACGGCCATGGTTGCCAGGCCAACATCTGCGAGTTGGGTGAAGGTCAGTCATTGGGCGGCATGACCAAGTACTGGAAGATTCCTGCCGACAGCCTGGGCAAGGTGAACGACAGCGGTCTGCGCGTGCACTGCTTTGCTGTGGATTATGGCGTTGATGACGAGGGCTATGAGGAGGTGACGCTGCTCACCTTCAAGGCCTATAATGGCATGGCGGTCTATAAGATTGGCCGCAACGTGAGTGCTGGCGAGGAACCCCAGGGCACACCTGGTGACGTGAACGGTGACGGCGAGGTGAACATTGCCGACGTCAATGCCGTGATTGACCTGATTCTGTCGGGTAAGACTACAACTGCCGGAGATGTAAACCATGACGGCGAGGTGAATATTGCCGATGTAAATGCCGTGCTAGATTTGATATTGAAAGCATGAGAAAAACGCTCTTTTTGACGGCCTTTGTCCTGCTGCTGGCGTCGGCAACAGGCAATGCCCGTGACCAGTGGGTCATCGGTGACAAGGCCTATGAGGTGGACACGCTCATTTTCCCGCATCTGGCGGGACCGGGCGTGACGGCTGCCAAATATGACATCCCGGCTTTGCCGCTCAAGGTGAGCGTTGTCGAGATGGACTTGACCAATCCCTATATCATGATGGAAACGTGTCTGGGCGGCGAGAAGTCGGTGGCGTGTGAGACGCCTGTCAATATGGCGACACGCAACACGCGGCCTGGACATGAAGTGGTGGGTGCCGTCAACGGCGACTTCTTCATGACCTCACCGACCAACGAGGTGGGTCTCCCCTTGAGTGGCCAGGTGCGCAACAACGAACTGGTCCTCAGCAGCCATAACCGTGCCTGCCTGGTGCTGGATAATGACAAGCGCCCCTATATCGACCGCTTGACGTTCACGGGCACGGTGACGAGTGGCGACCATTCGTTTGCGCTCAATCTGGTGAACCGCATGCGTTACGCCTATGAGAACATCGCTGCCAACCAGTCTTTCCTGTTTACCCGCAGTTATGGCCCGGTGACCTACGACGGCTCCAACTCGGGCAAGATGGTGCTGCTGCGTCCTGCCGAGGGCGATTTCCGCTGGAATGCCAACGGCGTGGAGCATTGTGTCATTGAGGATATCTTTGACGCTCAAGGCTCAAGAACGATTCCCGACGGCAAGGCTATTCTGTGGCTCAAGGGCACCTATGCCAATCAGACGGCATGGATGTCGGTGGGCGATGTGCTGGACATCAGTTTCAGGCTCACACTCAACAACGGTCCGCAGGATGTGAATATCGATCAGCTCATCGGTGGCAGCAACCACATCATCATGCAGAACGGTCAGTTCATGGAGGACTGGGCAGAGCGCCATCCCCGCACTGCCATCGGTTTTAATGCCGACAGTACGCGCCTCTATTTTGTTGTGGTGGACGGACGTCACATGACTTCGGTGGGTGTGACGCTAAAGGAGATGAAAGGTATCTTTGACGCATTGGGTGCTGTCAATGCCGTGAACCTGGATGGTGGCGGTTCGTCGTGCATCCTGGTCAATGACGAGGTGCTGAATCATCCCAGCGACGGCCCTGTGCGCGCTGTGGGCAACGGCTGCCTGTTTGTTTCGACTGCCCCCGAGGACGACGAGATTGGCATCATCAGTTTTGAGCCCCGTTGCTACAACCTGTCGATATCGGCAACCACATCATTTGGTGTGTGGGGCTATAACCAATATGGAGTCTTGAAGACGCGCGACCTGCAGGGCTGCACTTTCTCGTGTGACGAGCAGGTCGGATACTTTGATGATGAAGGTAACTTCCATGCGGTGTCAACACCTGCTACGGGCAATCTTTATGTAACCTACAATGGCGTCACAGCCACTCAGCCCGTAACGATTATGGAGGCGCAGTGGCAACTGGTGAGCGACAGCGTGGTGGTTGACCGTTTTCATCCCTATGCCATCAACATCAACGGCATCAGTGGCTATGGACTGGACAAGGTGGACCCTTCGGTAGTGGCTTGGGCTTCGTCCAATGAAGAGGTGTGTACTGTTGACGACCAGGGTATTATCACTGCTGTCGCTGATGGTCAGACCTTTGTGGGCTCAAGCCATCCCCTGCTTGCCGATTCGTTGCTGGTGCGTGTCGAGAACCCTAAAGGACACGTTACCTCAATAGAAAATGCCCCCATCGACCCCGCCACATGGGAAATTACCCAGAGCGGTGGCAAGGATAGGGTAGTAACGGCGCTTGACAATGGCCTCCAGATAGACTTCACAGGCTCATCGTCCCGCAATCCTTACCTCAAGATTGCCAAGGCGGTGCAGATGTGGGGACTGCCCGATACTTTGCGCCTGAGAATGAGGCCTGGTGACATACAGCTCAAGACCGTCAAGATACTTGTCGAGACGGCCTATGGGGAGCGCGTCACCGCCGAGCTCCCCATTGAGGAAGCCAATGACGAGATTACGATAGATGTTCCGGCCAGCAGTTTGTGTGATGCTGCCGACTTGGGAAATTTTCCCCTGCATCTCGTGTATTACTACATCACCTATAGCGCCGTCACCTCTGGCGCGCAATGTAGCCTGCAGATTCCTGGCATGGAACTCGTCTATGCCAGCATGCCGCCCGATGAGCATCCGCTCACTGGCGACGTGAATGTTGACGGCGAGGTGAACATTGCCGATGTCAATGCCGTCATCGACGTGATTGTATCGGATGCATCGCTGCCCATTGCCGATGTGAACGGGGATGGCGAGGTCAATATTGCTGACATAAATGCCGTTATTGACATCATCCTCTCGTGAGAAGGCTTTTTCAAATTGTTTTTACTACCTTTGCGCCATTATTTGACCTTAGGACATTTTACGAATTCTGATTATGAAGCGAATACTATTCATCTTAGCCATTGCGATGGCAACGTTTTACAGTCTGCAAGCGGCTTCAATCAACGAGGCTGAAGCCCGCCAAGTGGCCGATAAGTTCTTTTCAGTCCATTCTTCACGCATGATGGCTCCGGCTGCACAGCCAGAGGTACATCTTGCCTATACTGCCGAGCGTGGACGTTTTTATGTCTATGATCGTGGCCGTAACGGCGGCTTTGTCGTTGTTGCCGGCGATGACCGCTTGCCACAAGTGTTGGGCTATGGCGATAAGGGAGATTTTTCAACTTCCGCTCTGCCTTCATCACTGCAGTACTGGATGAAAGAGATGAACAGGCAAATCGAATTCATGCAGTCACATGAGGACGTGGTGGCTTACCAGCCTGTCAAGCGGGCTGCGGCTGTCGGTCCCCTCATGACTACCCTTTGGGATCAGGATGCTCCGTACAATGACCTTTGCCCGACATACACCGATGGCAATGGCGTTACCAATCGTGCCGTGACAGGATGTGTGGCTACCGCCTTTGCCCAGGTGATGAATTATCACCAGTGGCCCTCGGTCGGCCAGGGAAGCCATTCCTACGTCTGCAATGTGAATGACATGACAGTTACTGAACTCAGTGCCGACTTCAGCCAGTCACAATATCGCTGGGATTTGATGCTTGACAGTTATAATTCCAGCAGCAGTCCCGAGTCCTGTGAGGCTGTAGCCAAGTTGATGTCAGATGTGGGCATTTCAATGGATATGGGCTATGGCAGCAGCAGTGGCGCTTCTGAGCGCGCCGCCATGAATGCGATGAAGCGTTATTTCAAGTATGGTGACAACTGTTATCTGGTTGAACGTGACTACTTTAGCGCTGCTGAGTGGGATCAGATGCTGACGGATGAACTCAGCGCCCGCAGGCCTATCGTCTATTGTGGCTATGATCTTTCAGGTCAGGATGCTGGAGGACATGCTTTTGTGTTCGATGGCTTTAACATTGATGGCTATTATCATGTCAATTGGGGTTGGGGAGGTTCCTATGACGGCTATTTCCTCTTCTGGGTGCTTAATCCCGGAAAATATAATTTCAATTACATACAGGATGCAGTTCTTGGCCTTGTCCCTGAGACGCAGAATGATGACGTCAACAAAGTCCTGTACGTCCGCAGCCAGTTGGTGCCCAAGACACCTTCGGTGTCGTTGGGTAGCACAATCACCATGACTATGGATAACTTCACTGCTGTGGGCAATATGTTGGATACGGCAGGTTACGATCAGCGAGACAACCGTAAGATGTACTATGCCTTGATTCCGATGTCATTAGGCGTCTTTGGCGAGAATGGTGTGGAACGTCAGAATCTGCACTTTGATTACAAGAAATACCTGGACGACCATTGGTGGTCTTCAGGACAATATCTGTACCTTGATGTGTTGAATTCGCTGGAGGATGGTGAGTATAAAATCAAGTTGGCTTATTCCATCGATGGCGGTGAGCACTATGACCAGAAAGTGCTGGACTTCAGCGGCAAGGAATTGTATGTCAAGATGCTGGTGAGCAATGGCGTGGCCTATCTGAAGGATTGCTTCTTGTCTAACACCTATACTGTGGATTCGTTTGTCGTGCCTAGCGGCATCATGGTCAACGAGACGATTGATGTGGATGTCAACATGACCTATCATGTTTGGTATAATGAGGATGGCCCGGTGGGTAATGTTTATCTGGCAATGGTGCAGGACGGCAACGAAGTGACTACCAGTGAAATGCGCGAGGTAATGATTCCCGGCAATACGGTGCAGAACTATCCGATGCAGATCACTGCCCCCGCCGAATGGGGACGCTATGACTTGGTACTGAAAGATGAGAGCGGCAATGATTTGCTCTTTATGGACGATTGGTACAGTGGCGGTTCCGAGTTCAAGGTGCCCGTCTTTGTTCTGCCAATCTGCAACCAACTTGCCGAGGACTTTGAGTCGATGGAAGCCAACAGCAGCACAAACGCTAAACGTGTCGAGGGTCAGTTTACCACATGGAACTTTACTAAGTGTGGTGTTCGTGCTCCGGGTGAGGGCCGCTGCAATGGCGAACACTCCATCATGATGAAGAAGGCCAGCTCGTTCTGCAACGATCAGCCCCTTCGTGGCAACTTCTTTATGGCTCTGGCAAATATCTTCAACCAATCGGCCAGTGCAGCCAAGTACACGCTGGAGTATTCACTCGACGGTGGCAATACGTGGCAGAGGGCTTATGATATCGATGACCGCGAAGCCATTGATGTGCCCGAGAAGAGCACAGTCAATGCCATGTGGATGCTTCATCTGACGGCCGCTCAGCCTGCCATCTTCCGTGTCGCCATGATAGCCGGCTCGGCAGCTACCTATATTGATGACTTTGCCCTCTATCATACCGAATCGGCTGTCGGTGATGTGAACAGCGATGGCGAAATCAATGTTGCCGACGTCAACATGGCCATCGATATCATCTTGACACTTGACACATTGCCTGCTGCCGACGTGAACGGTGACGGTGAGATCAACATCGCCGACATCAATGCCCTTATCGACATGATCATGGGCTTATCTTGATGTTCTATCATCAGAAGTTTAAAACAGAGGTCGTCCTAAGTATCCGTGAAACAATTAGGGCAATTTCCGTTTATTAAGTCTATTGGGAAAATGCTTCTCTTTGAGATACAGAGTCACTAAGTAATTTTTTTTTAATTGTTGTATTATGAAAATAACAAGGATTATTCACCCAATTGGTCAAGGAGGTTTTTATTCTGAGATTTTGAAAGAAGGTGGTCAAGAAATCACTGTAGTTTATGACTGTGGTGGTAATAGTAAAGCATTTATGGAGAATTATCTTGAGAATTATTTTCCCAAAATAGATGAGAAACCAACTAAGAAAAAGAATGATAAGAAAGAATCTAAGAAAACGATTGATGCTGTTTTCATCTCACACATGCATGAAGATCATGTTAATGGCTTGGATTATTTGTTAAATCAGTTTCATGTGCGATATTTAATTCTTCCTCGGTTATCTGAAGATGAAAAGCTTGAAGCCTTTATATATAATTATCTCAAGAATCCAGAATCCGTTGGTAATGAGCTGATTCGTGATTTATATACTAGGGACAGTTATTACTATCTTAATAGCAGAACACGGGTTATTACCGTACCCTATAATGATAATTTAACAGATGAAGGAAATGAACTCCTACAAATAGAGTTTAATAATCAACATGATTTAGACTTAACAATAGATGAAGAAAATACAAAAATATCTTTTTTGTCTCCAGGATCAAAGGTTCACTTCAGAGAAAAATGGGTATATATCCCATTTAATCCACCGATTAAAAGGAAACAAGATGTTTCTTTTTATGACTTTTTAAAAGATCGATTAAGCTTAAGAGATTTCACTATCAAAGATCTCCCAGATATTATTGAAAAGCAGGGTGTTAAAAGATGTAAGAAAGTATATACCGACTATTTTGGTGAGGATCATAATTCTTACTCAATGACTGTGTTTTCAGGGGTTCTAAGAGATGATGAAATGATGAGTTTTATAAAGTGTTCTGGGCGCAAACTTAATCAAAAAAGAAGATATCACCCCCGCTGCCCTCACTATGATAACTGGGCTTGTTTAAATCCAAACTGTTTATATATGGGTGATTTTGAAACGAAAGACTATATGAAACTGTTACAGAGGTTTTATAGGCCATTATGGGATAAAATAGGCCAAGTGCAGGTGCCTCATCATGGCTCTGGTTATAATCATAAAGATGATTTATATGAATTTGCAGAATTGGGATTTATTTCTGTAGGAGAAGAGAATTCATACCATCATCCCAATATAGACACCCTTATGGGTATAAAAGAAATGGCATGTAGACCGATTTTGGTTACCGAAAACATGAGTACGATCAAAGTGTTCCATGCAACAGACGAGCGATAGTAAGTAGAACTATAGTTAATCTGATTATATGGCGTTTTATTGATGAGACGAGAAGAATTTATGATAGAAGTGTGTGCCAATGGGGTGGAATCCTGCATTGCGGCACAAGAGGGAGGAGCCGACCGTGTGGAACTGTGTGCCGGCATCCCCGAGGGTGGAACGACGCCCAGCTATGGCGAAATCAAGGTGGCACGACGTGTGTTGACCACCACACGCCTGCATGTGATTATCCGTCCCCGTGGTGGTGACTTTTTATATTCCGACTTGGAAGTGGAGCGCATGGCTGCCGACATTGCCGTGTGCCGCGATCTGGGGGTGGATGGCGTGGTGTTCGGTTGCCTGAATGCCGACGGCACCTTTGACATCGAGAAGAACCGCTACCTGATGGAGTGCAGCAAGGGCATGAGTGTGACCTGCCATCGAGCCTTTGACCGCGCCGCTGATCCTGAACAGGCCTTGGAAACGGTTATTGACCTTGGTTTTGACCGCATTCTCACCTCGGGACAGCAACCCAAAGCTATCCAGGGGGCAGACCTCTTGGCTCGTCTCAACCGACAGGCGGCTGGTCGCATTATTCTCATGGCTGGCAGCGGCGTGACCGAGCAGAACATCCGCCAGTTGCAAGAGGCGACGGGTTTGCACGAGTTCCATTTCTCGGCTCGCGAGCAACAACTCAGCGCAATGCAATACGTTAATCCTAACCTCTATATGGGCCGCCCCGGTGCCAACGAAGCCGCCCTCGACTACACCACCGCCCGCCGCGTCAAAGACACCATCGCCCAGCTTATCGACTGACCCAATAGGATATTTTAATTAATGTGAGTTCGATGAGAATATACTCTTGAGCTCAACTGGTTAGCCTGCTGAGGCCTGTAGAGACGCAAAATCTTGCGTCTCCCATTGTTGGGCATTATCAAAATACTGCCCTTGAGACGCAAGATTTTGCGTCTCTACTGGTCATTTTAGCATGTTGAGGGCTGTGGTGACGGCATCGTCGGGGGTGACCCAGGTGATGTCGGGGTCGCGGCGGTACCAGGTGAGTTGTTTCTTGGCATACACGCGGGTGTTTTTCTTCATCCGTTCGATGGCCGTGTGGCGGTCCATCGTGCCGTCAAAGATGGCAAACATCTCCTTCATGCCCACGGTGTTCAATGAGTTGAGGTGGCGCAGGTGATAGACCGAGCGGGCTTCCTGCTCCAGCCCCATTTCAATCATGCGGTCCACGCGCCGGTTGATGCGGGCGAACAGTTGCTCGCGCTCGATATTGAGCGCCAACTTGATGATGCGGAAATCGCGCTGCTTGGTGGTGCCGGTGCGCAGGGTGGAGTAGGGCACGCCTGCCTGGCGGCAGATTTCCACACCGTGGCACACGCGGCTGGTGTTCTTGGGGTCAATCGTCGCAACATACTGCGGGTCTAACTGCTCCAATTCCTTCATGAGGTTTTCCAACCCTTCGTTGGCCAGTTTCTCCTTGACGGCGGCACGCACCTCGGGCGAGATGTCGGGCAACTGGTCAATACCGCGGCACACGGCGTCCACATAGAGCATAGACCCGCCACACAATACAGCATAGTCACCTTGTTGCCACAACGTGGGGAGCAAGGTCATGACATCGCTCTCAAACTGTGCTGCGCTATAATTCTCATCCAGTTCCTTGAATGCCACGAAGTGATGACGCGCTGCCTCGAGTTCCTCTGGGGTCGGGGCGGCGGTGCAGATGGGGATGCCACGGTAGATCTGTCGGGAGTCGGCGTTGATGATGTCACAGTGCAGGTGTTGCGCCAGCTGGATGGCTGCCGCCGTCTTGCCCACGCCCGTGGGTCCCGTAATGACAATCAACGTCTTGTCCATTGTAAAGGTAAGGTTCAAGATGAGCGCTGGGGCTCATGCTTTACTTTTCCTTGTGCTCGTTTTGGTAGTTGGAGAAGAAAGCCGATGACACCGATATGGGTGTCTTTTTGTCGGTGGGCAGTTTCTTTTTGCTCTTGTGCAGCGGGTTAGGCTGATGGAGCACAAACTCGCAGTAGTAGCTGATGATAAGCGTCGTCAACGGCAAGCCGATAATCAGTCCGATGAAGCCCATCACATAGACCCACAACGACAATGACAGGAAGATGATGGCGGGATTTAGGCCCATCTGGTTCTTCATAATGGTGGGGATGAGCACCATGTCCTGGATGACTTGGCAGATGATGTAAGCCAAGATGACCCAGCCGAACATTACCCAGAAACTGCCGCCCGTAGCCGCTGTAGCCACCAGGCACAGGAATGCGGCAATGGGGATGGAAATGAGCTGCAGATAGGGAACCATGTTCAGCAATCCGACAAACAGACCGAAGGCAATCGCCATCGGCAGCCCGATGATGTAGAACTCAATGGCAAAGATCACGCCCACAAAGAAGGATACTGCCGCCTGACCGCGGAAGTAACGGCTCATCGTGTCGGCCACGTCACCGAAGATGCGCAATGCCATGCGGCGATAGCGTGCAGGAATGGCAGCCTTGAAGGCGCGTGACAACTTGTTGAAGTCCAGCAGAATAAAGAACATGTACAACAGCACGATAAACCACGACACGATGCTGAAGATGACGCTCATCGTACCGCCAACCACCGACCATGCACTCGATGCGGCCTTATTGATAAGATCCATCCACTGTTGCTTGGAGAAGAGTTCGTTGAGCTTCTCTAAATCGATGTAGCGCTGGATGAATTCGTTGATTTCAGAGGGGACATATGGAATCCTGAGTGAGGATTTGGCATAGGCGGCCAGTTGCTTGGACATCGCACCAAACTCGTCAATCAGGTAGGGGATGACGAGCCAGCACAAACCCGTAATCACTGCAATGACGATGACCAGGGCGAGCACGACGGCAATGCCGCGTGTCTTGATGCGCATCTTGCGTTGCAGCCACTCGACCAGCGGCTCGATGATATAAGCCAGAATAAAGCCCACGACAAAAGGCATCAGCACCGGACTCAGGTAGTTGACGAGCCACACGCCTACGGCGATGGTAAGAACGGTCAATACCATCCTCACCACGCGGTCAAAGTCATATTTCTTCTGTACTGTCTGTGACATGTAAGTTTATTGTTTAGAGTTTAAAGGGATGTGCCTCTTGTGTGATTCACTAAAACTTGATATCCACCTCGACGGGGCAGTGGTCGCTGCCGAAGATTTCGGTGTGGATTTTGGCATCGGTCAGTTGCGGCTGCAGGCGGTTGCTCACCAGGAAGTAGTCAATGCGCCAGCCGGCATTCTTCTCGCGTGCCCTGAAACGGTAGCTCCACCATGAATAGACATCGGCCACGTCGGGGTTGAAGAAACGCCACGTGTCGGTAAATCCTGCATTGAGCAGTGCGGTCATTTTCTCGCGCTCCTCATCGGTGAAACCTGCGTTTCTGCGGTTGGTTTTGGGATTCTTCAAGTCAATCTCCTGATGTGCGACGTTGAGGTCGCCACACACGATGACTGGCTTCTTCTTGTCCAACTCCAGCAGATAGGCGCGGAAGGCGTCTTCCCAGGTCATGCGGTAGTCCAGGCGGCGCAACTCATCCTGGCTGTTGGGCGTGTAGCAGGTCACGAGGTAGAAGTCGGGCATCTCCAGGGTGATGACGCGGCCCTCATGGTCGTGTTCCTCAATTCCCAAACCGTAAGTCACGTTCAACGGTTCATGACGGCTAAAGATGGCAGTGCCCGAATAGCCTTTCTTCTCGGCATAGTTCCAGTAGGAACGGTAACCCTCAAATTCCAGGTCCAATTGCCCTGCCTGCATCTTGGTTTCCTGCAGGCAGAAGAAGTCGGCATCCAGTTCTTTGAAGATATCACCAAAGCCCTTGCCTACCACGGCTCTCAAGCCGTTCACGTTCCATGAGATGAATTTCATTGCGTTATGCTTTAAGTTTTGAATTGACGTGTTACGGGATCATACGAGATACCAGCCCTGCCCAACTCGGTCACCAGGGCAACCATATTGATGTTTGCGCTGGTGCAGAAGGTCTCAAGGTCCATGTTATTGGCCTTGATCATCATGTTCACATACTGTGATTTCATATATGGGTCTGCAGGCAGGTTCATCGCGATTTGTCCTATTAACTTGCAAATATACTGCAAATCTTGTGCTAAATCACTATTTTGGAGGATAAAAATAGTAATTTTGCACTTGATGATTAGCAAATTTCATCTGCTAGGGAATGATGCTGCACTGCTGGAGTTGCCGCGGCAGTTCACGTGCCCGTTCTGCTATGAGCCGCATCCGCTGGCACTCATAGCGGTGGAGCAGGTGCAGCGCTATGTGGCATCAAGGGCCGATTGGTCCGATGAAATGGGCGCCGGCAAGATGCTGGGCGTCCTCGTGGCCCAGGACGGAGAGGGTCGGTTGGGCTATCTCGCGGCCTTCTCGGGCAATCTGGCGGGCAAGGTACATCATGACTATTTCGTGCCGCCCGTCTATGACTTGTTGGATCCGCAGGGTGAGTTCAAGCAGGGTGAGGCTCAGATTACCGCCATCAACCATGAGGTACAACGGCTGGAAACCTCTCCCGAGTTGGCATCCCTGCACCAACGCATGGCCGATGCAGTGCGGAAAAAAGCCGATGAAATCGACAATTTTAAGGCTCTGATGGCCCTCCACAAGCGTGAACGCGACGAGCGCCGCCATGCGGCAGACCTGACCCCCGATGAGCAGGAAGCGCTCCTGAACCAGAGCCGATTTGAGAAGGCTGAATTGAAGCGTATTCGTCAGCGCCATGATGAAGGATTGGCCGAAATCTCCGATGAAATGGCGGACTATCAACGTCGCATAGACCTGTTGAAGGCTTGTCGCAAGACCATGAGCGAAGCCTTGCAGGAGCGCATTTTCAGGCTTTTTGTCGTGACCAACGCCCATGGCGAGCAGCGTGACTTGGTCGAGGTGTTCAAGCCGTTGGGCACCCTGCCTCCTGCCGGGGCAGGGGAGTGCTGTGCGCCACGTTTGCTCAATTATGCCTTCAACCATTCCCTCAGGCCCGTCTGCATGGCAGAGTTTTGGTGGGGCGCATCGCCCGTCGGCGAGGTGCGTCATCACGGGCACTTCTATCCTGCATGCCGCAGCAAGTGCAAGCCCATCCTCGACTTTATGCTGCAAGGTCTTGATGTGGAAGATAATATGCTCGGGCAGCCAATGGATGACACATCGCTCGATGTCGTCTATGATGACCAGTGGCTCACGGTCCTCAACAAGCCCTCAGGAATGCTCACTGTGCCCGGAAAACTCCTGGAGGACAGCCTGCTCACCCGTTATCAGGATGCTCACCCCGAAGCTCATGGCCCCATGGTGGTGCATCGCCTGGATCAGGAAACATCAGGACTTGTCATCTTCGCCAAGGACAAGGCAACCCACAAGGCCCTGCAGCAGCAATTTGAAAACCATACCATCAAGAAATGCTATATTGCCCTGCTCGAAGGCATCGTCCCGCAGGACGAAGGCGTGATAGACCTGCCCTTGCGACCCGATGTGGATGACCGGCCGCGCCAGCGTGTAGATGCTGAATGGGGTAAACCGGCTGTGACCCGCTATCATGTGCTGGAGCGCAACGACGGCGTGACACGGGTGGCACTTGAGCCCTTGACCGGACGTACCCACCAGCTGCGCGTTCATGCTTCCCATCCCATGGGACTGAATTGCCCCATCGTGGGTGACCGCCTCTATGGCAAGGCTGGCCGGCGCCTGATGTTGCACGCACAGAC
This sequence comes from uncultured Prevotellaceae bacterium, assembly GCA_900318205.1. Lineage (GTDB taxonomy): Bacteria > Bacteroidota > Bacteroidia > Bacteroidales > Muribaculaceae > Sodaliphilus. The sequence continues at coordinate 29,044 of ONJS01000030.1, forward strand.
CATCACATTTGTTCATCCCGCGACCAACAAAACCATGACATTGGATTCTCCTGCCGACTTTTGACGCCAAAATTAAAAATATTTACAATTTTTTGGAAATCAGTGTCGATTTAGCCAAAAAGATTGAAACAATGCTAATAGTTTACAAAAATAAATTAAATCATTTTGAAGTTTGCAATTGTAACTCTATATTTGCGGGGTTAAAGTTCGGGAAACACCCGTTATTTTCATTTGACTAGTAATATAGATTGCCGATGATCAGACAATTACGCTTAGGATTGCTTACACTATTGACCATGATGACTGTGTTGCCCATGGCAGCACAGGTGCGTCATGTGACGACTGTCAATCCCATGTCCAAGCAATTTTACATGGAGGTCTATGAGTTTGACTATGTGGATATCCAGCCTCAGTTCCCTGGTGGCGAGCGTGGCCTGATCAACTTCATCAACAAGAACCGTGAATATCCCTATCATGCCTACAAGAAGCGCATCCAAGGGCGCGTCCTGTGCAGTTTCATCGTGGGCATTGACGGCAAGGTGACCGACGCCCGTGTGATTCGTGGTGCCGGCGACGAGAGTCTGGACCGTGAAGCCATCCGTGTCATCAGCAAGATGCCCAAGTGGAGCATCGGCAAGGTGGGCAATCATGCCGTCCCTGTACGAGTCGTGCTGCCCATCAACTTCAGGCTGTAGAAGAAAAAGACCATACGATTAAACACGATACCGACTGAGAGGCTTGATGACAGGTCTCTCTTTTTGTTTAAATATCAGTTAATTTTCAACCTACCGAAAACCGTTAATTTAAAATGGTTTCTAGATCAATCTAATGTTTATTCCTAATAAAAAATCTACCTTTGCAGCACAAAGGAATTCTACAATATTTCTCAATAACTACTATCAAATCCTATGTCTAATTGAGAGATGCATTATCTATCATTGAGGATACTGGATGTTTATCATGAGATTTAAACGGTGTTATATCGTGTTGTTGATGCTGCTGCTGGTGTTTGCATTGGCAGGGAATGCTCACGCAGCTTATAACGTCAATCAATACAACCGCTGGGCAAACCACTCTACCGATGAACTGATGCGACGAGGCCAGCATTTTCTGCAGGATTTGGGACAGGTCGATAGCGCTGTAGTATGCTATAGCATTGTGGCTGGCAGGGCACGGGAGAACAGCGAGGACAGCAAGGCTATGTGCCAGATAGCCAAAGCGATGAATAACCTGGGTTACATCTATGCAACCTATTATTATGATTACCAGAAAGCCTATGAGTGTATCAACAACTCTCTGGATATAGCGAAGCAATACAGATTTGATGACCTCAGTGCTTATGCCTACCTGAACTTAGCGTCTATCACTGAAAACCGTAATGAGCTGTATGACGATGAATCTATGTTGACCGAGGCCTTGGATAATACCAAGATGGCCTTTGCCGAAGCTGTCAAGTCCAATGAGTGGAACGTTGCAGTGACCTGTATCTACAATATGTTGGAAATGATGCGCGGCAAGAAGGATATGGAGTCAATCAAGCCGGAACTTGACCACTTCAAACGTCTGCAACTGACCGATAGCGTGGAGATGTGGCAGTGCACACGTATGTTTTGCCAAGCCACCGAGGCCTATGTCTCGGGACAATATGCTCAAGCGTTGGAATTCTACAACCAGATGGAAATCAAGGCTCAGGAGGTCACCACCAACCGCCTGCAGTGCATCATCAAGGCCAAACAGCAAAAGGGAATTGTGCTAGCTGCTATGAAACGCTATGATGAGGCTCTTGCCTGCTTGTATGAGATGGAGACAATCACCTGGGAACAGGGAATGCAGAGTGAGCTCATCAATACCTACCGGACTATAGCACAAGTCTATACGGCGATGGGAAACAAGCAAAAGGCTGACCAGTTTGACTATAAGTATCTCAAAGCAAAGGAGGAATTCATCCATAAGAGTCATGCCGTGCGTTTGGAGAAGTCCCGTTTCCTCAACGAGATGCGCCGTGTCAACGAGCAGGTGGCGCAGATTCGTGCCAAGCATGAGCGTGCCCATCAATTGTTGCTCATGATGAGTTTGATTGCTGCCATCATTCTGACGGCTTTGGTGCTGTTAGTGCGCAGTTATCTCAAGCAGCGAGACTACATCAGGCACCTGTATGAGAAGAACGTGCAGTTGCTTGGCACAAGCGAGACGGTTTCCCCATCGGTTCCTAAAGAAAACATTCCCCTCGATGATTCTGCTCCCAAGTATCAAGGCATGCTCGACCAGGAGAGCAAGGACCGCTTGTTTGATCAGATCAAGCGTGTCATGGAGGACATGAACATCGTCTGTAAACCTGATTTCTCACTCCAGTCGTTGGCCGAAGAAGTGGGGAGTAACTACAAGTATGTTTCCCAGGTCGTCAACGAGTGCTACGGCAAGAGTTTCAAGCAGGTGCTCAACGAGCAGCGGGTGCGAGAGGCGTGCCGCATGTTTAACGACACCGAGCGGTATGGTAACTTGACCATTGAGGCCATCGCTGCTAACCTGGGTTTCAATTCCCGCAGCAATTTCACGGTAACATTCAAGCGCATCACCGGCATCTCGCCATCTGATTTCATGAAGATGGCTAAGGGTAAAATTAGCAGGTGACCGAGGGCTTGATTCACTGAAAGAAGCCCATCAATACACGGTTTTTCGTTCTGTTTCACTGAAACAGAACACAGGCGCAGACCATTTTCTTGCCAAAGAGAATGGCCTTTTTTAATTTTGCGAAACAAAATCTTGAGGTAATAAGCCACCTCATGCCAGCAACACCATGACTTGTGGTGATTCTGATAGAAGATCCAAGCATAGACAATAATTCCACCATTTTCTAACCATATTAAATTAAGTATTTATGAAAAAGATTTTATTACTTTTAGCAGCAATGATTCTGGCCATTGGTTCATCAGCTAGTGTGCAGGTGAAATCCCAACGTGCCATCAAGAATCATCGTCCCTTATCTCATAACGAGAAAATTGCAAGGGGCAACAGTCTTAACATGATTACCACCCAACCCGAAGGCGAGTTGAAAGTTTACAAACGTTCAGGCCAGACGCTTGACGGCAATGGCGGCTATGTGACCCCTACCACCCAGAGTGGTGAGTGCAACATCGTCTATGCTCCCGATGGCGTGACCATCTACATGCAGGATCCCATCTCGGGTTATAAGACCGGCGCATGGGTCGAGGGAACCATCGACGGCAACACGATCACGGTGCCCCTAGGACAAGAACTTGAGTATGACAGTTACTATGATGCCTATGTGGTGCTGACCTTCGGCACTACCTATTACTATTACGATAATGGCGGCAAATATATCGAGGTCGATGATACCGGTTATGAGGTTGCCACCTTTACTATCGATGGCAATACCATCAGCCTCAACGGTTCGGCTGGCGATGTCTATGCCGATGGCGATGATGCCTACATCGCTACTGGTCTTGCCGGTAAATGGAATGACATCAACAGCTGGTCAGGTGACCTGGACATGCACACTGTGCTCACCGAGATTCCGTCACAGCCAGATGACCCCATTGATGTGCCCACCGTGATTTCCGAGACTCCTGAAGGCACATTGCTCACCTATTACCGCTCGGGCGGTTACATCTACCACAAGTTCATGGAAACAGGTATCACCGAGTTTGAAGATGTCATGAACGTCGTGTTCGCCGAGGATGGAAAGGTTTACATCCAGAATCCCATTGCCACGCTCACCAATGGCAATTGGGTAGAGGGTACTTATAACGAGGAAACCGGTATCATCAGCATCCCCACCGGCCAATGCGTTTCGTGGATGGCCAATTACGGCTATGGCGGTCTGCTGGTGTGGGGCCACACCTGGTTTGAGCAGATCGGGTGGGATGACTACGACGAGCCTGTCTATTGGCTCTATGGTGCCTACGACCCTGATGTGACCGAAATCCGCTACAAGGTCGAGGGCAATACCATCACGCTGCTCGATGGCCAGGGCGATGTGTGGGCTCC
>ONJS01000033.1 GCA_900318205.1 uncultured Prevotellaceae bacterium
TACGCTGCCCTCATCGGTGGGAAGGATCTCAACAAAGTAAGCGTGGATACCGTCGGTGGTGTAGCCGTTGAATACGGGAGCACCAGTCTTCTCGGTGGGCTCTACGGGAGGAACATCGCCACCCTCATAGGTGAAGGTAGCCTTGGGCAGGAAAGCAACATGCCACTTCGAGGGAGTGTCACTCCATGAATACTGGTACTGATAGTAGCTGTAGTAGTAATTGGTGCTCTGACCATAGAAAGCGGTACCATTCCATTCGCCGGCCTTGGTAACAACAACCTGGACCATCAGGTTACCACCCTCATACAGGAAGGGCTGGTCAAATACGAACGTCAACTCGGTGTCAAACTCATTGGGTTGAGCGGTACCAAGAATGGTAGCACCCTCAACGGCAGCATAGTCCTCAAAATCGGTCTTGTCGGTCACAGCCATACCTACCTGCAGGGTAACATCATAGAAATTGATCCTGGGGGAGTAGAACTTCACACCAGTAATCTCTTTACCTACCATGTCGGTCAACATGTCGGCAGAATAGATCATCTGGCCCATGGTACCCTGAACATCGGTGTACAAGCCGTAGATGGGAACGTAGTTGCTGGTTTCGGTACCGTCACAAACGGTCATCTCGGTGGCCTGAGCGGCAAATGCCATAACAGCCACAGCAATCAGAGTAAAGAACTTCTTCATACAAATAGGGTTTAAAAATTAATAAAATATTAAATAAAAACTCAAATCATTGATTATCAATTAAATAGTATTTAGATTCTCGATTCATCTACTATTCACACCACAAAAATACACAAAAAAAACAATCTGCAAAACACAATACGCAAAAAAGAGGATGTGTTCAAAAACATTTCCACATCCTCTTGTATTGATACATCTGTAATCAGTCTTACTTGAGCAGTCCTATCGAACGTTTCAAGAAGCGCTCCAGGCCTTCGCCCTTGAGCATGTTATTGCTCAACAGGGCAATGTCGATGAGCTGATGCACACGGCTCTCGCCAGCGGCATAGGCTACAATGATATTCTCTTTCTTCTTGCGCAGCTCATCGAGGTGCTTCTCGTTATCCTCAAGGTCCTTCTTCTTGTCCTCGGGCACACCCTTGTTGTCCTTGTCGAGGTCACGGATGGCCTTAACAACATTCTGGGTGGCGTTGATGTCCTCGTTGAGAGGCTTGAGCTCAGCTTCCAGCGATTTCTCTGCCAAATCGACAATCTTCTGGACAAGCGGATGCTTGGTGTTGAGCACAAGGCTGTACATGTCGGGCATCTCGCCATAGAAGCTCATGCCAGGCTGGAAACGTGCCATTTCCTTCATGCGTCGCATGTACTCGGCCTGGGTGATGACCACGGGCTTGTCATCGGGCGACATGGCAGCAAAGGTCACCATGAATTCGGCTTTCTCGACAGGCGGTATCTGTGACTTGAACAGCGTCTGGGTCATCTCCTGCTGCTCGGGCGTGAACTGCGGCTTGTTTTCCTCCTGCTTGCGAATGAGGTTGTCGAGCACATCACTGTCAACGCGCAGGAAGCGCACTTTGTCCTTCTCCAGTTTCTGCTCGAGCATTCCTGCAAAGTGCACGTCCAGCTCGCCGTTCATCAGCAGCACGTCATATCCCTTGTCGGTGGCTGCCTTGATGTAGGCATACTGCGCTTCTTTGTCGGTTGCATACAGGCAAATCAAGTTGCCGTCCTTGTCCTTCTGCTCGCCCTCGATGAGTTTGCGGTAGTCCTCGAGCTTGAAGTACTTGCCATCGGTATTCTCGAGCAAAGCGAACTTGAGTCCTGATTCACAGAACTTCTCGTCACTCAACATGCCGTACTCGATGAAGATCTTGATATCGTTCCACTTCTTCTCAAATTCGGCAGGCTGGTTCTTGGCGATTTCCTCGAGGCGGGCAGCGACCTTCTTGGTGATGTAGGTCGAAATCTTCTTCACGGCGCGGTCGCTCTGCAGGTAGCTGCGCGACACGTTCAAGGGGATGTCGGGGCTGTCGATGACACCTTGCAGCAGCATCAGCCAGTCGGGGACAACGCCCTCGACGCTGTCGGTCACATACACCTGGTTGCAATAGAGCTGGATGCGGTCCTTGCGGATGTCAAGGTTGTTCTTGATCTTGGGGAAATAGAGAATACCCGTCAAGGTGAAGGGATAATCCACATTGAGGTGAATCCAGAACAAGGGATCGTCCTGACCCGGCTCGATAGCATGATAGAACTTGAGGTAGTCCTCATCCTTGAGATCGGCAGGCATGCGTGACCACAGCGGCTCAACGTTGTTGATGACCTTGTCCTTGTCGGTGTCCTGGTACTTGCCGTCTTTCCACTCCTGTTCCTTGCCGAAGATGATGGGCACGGGCAGGAAGCGGCAATACTTCTTCAACAGGCCCTCGATGCGGGCAGCCTCAAGGAATTCCTTCTCATCATCGTCAAGGGTGAGGATGATGTCGGTGCCGCGCTCGGCCTTTTCACACTCTTCCATCTCAAATTCGGGCGAGCCGTCGCAGGTCCAGCTGACGGCCTTGGCACCCTCTTGCCAACTCAGGGTGCGGATTTCCACCTTCTTGGCGACCATGAAGGCAGAGTAGAAGCCCAGGCCGAAGTGGCCGATGATGGCGTTGGCGGTATCCTTGTATTTCTCGAGAAACTCCTCGGCGCCCGAGAAGGCAATTTGGTTGATGTATTTATCGATTTCCTCGGCAGTCATACCGATACCGCTGTCGCTAACGGTCAATGTGCCGGCCTCTTTATCGACAGCGATATTCACACGCAGGTCCTCGGTCGAGCCTTTGAACTCGCCAGCACCCGACAGGGTCTTCAGCTTCTGCGTAGCATCAACGGCGTTGCTCACCAGCTCACGCAGGAAAATCTCATGGTCACTGTATAGAAATTTCTTGATAACGGGGAAAATGTTGTTAGTCGTTACCCCAATAGTTCCTTTTGACATAATTTATTTTAGTTTTTTGAGTTTATAATCATCGTCATTAGGGCATCGCCACGGCGTGGCAGCCCTGCCCCACTCCACCTCAAATCCCATGCCATTATAATATAAGGTGACAAATCGTCACCCCACCTGCCACTTTATGCTCGCAGCGCTCGCAGATTAGTGATTACTGGTTGGAGAACACAGAAGCATGAGACCGAATCAGTTCTTTGACACAGCCCATGTAAAACAAAAGTTATAGTAAGTTCCTCAATAGATTATTGTAGAGACGCAAAATTTTGCGTCTCTTATCGTTTGGCATTAACCTATTACGCCACTGGAGACGCAAAATTTTGCGTCTCTACATTGCGGATAAATTGAATATCAGCACTTTATTCAAACGGGAGCGGGCCTTGGTCTTCGGCCTTAATGATGACCGGCATCCCTACTCGGGCATACTTCTCCTTGAGTTGAATGATGTCCTTGTCCAGCAGGCGGACGCACCCCTCGCTGGCACGGCCGGGCACGGTGTTCTCGTTGTTGGTGCTGCCGTGGATGCCGATGCCGCTGTGGCCCGGCGTGTCCAGTCGCAGGAACCAGTGGCCATAGGCCAGGATGCTGCCACGTCCGTCCCCGAAGTCGTGTTTCCACGTCGAGGCATCCTGGATGCGGGTGATACTGAACGGCTTATCGGCAGGCGATTCGGGAGTGCGCATGTCACCCTTTCCCTGCTTCTGCCCTTTGTTCTTGCCCATGCACACGGGATAGGTAGCCAGGGCTACCGTGTCATTGCCGCTGCGGGCATAGACGGTGAGGCGCAAGTCCTTCTTGGAAACCACGATAAATTCAGAATTCTTGTCATGGGGCGCATTCTCGTTGATGATGACAGGCTGTGCCGAGGACTCGACTTCCTGCTGTTGAACTGGAGCCTGTTTTGCCGTATCATTCTGCTTCTCGTTTACGCACGCGATGAGCAGCATCATGGCCATGACCATGAGCGATCCAAACAGTTTTTTTTTCATCATAGAGATCAAACCTTTTGTCTTAAAAAATTCCCGTCAGTTTCAAGAACACTCTCGGTCAGGAACGCATTATCCCAACCGCTGCAAAATTACGAAACCATTTTGAATTAAACAAAACATTTACCACCAATACTGGTCAGGCAAGACTTCTGTCATTGGGCCTCACACTAGGTTTACAAGTTATTTTCATACCCATCATTCCAGTGGGCCAGCGCTGGTTATGCGTCGCTTAGCAACAAGAAAAACTGAAAAGCAACAACCGAAAACTACGCTAAAATGCTTACCTTTGCAAAATCTTTTACAATATATGCTTCACTAGATTAATGAACAAGGCTAGATTCATAACGTTATTGACCACTGTATTGCTGGCAATAACGACCTCGGCTCAAATACAATTCAACGGCAAGAACGCCGCTATCGATAATCTGACAGGCACATGGTTACTCTCTGTTCCCGAAGCGGTCTTCGGCAACGATTACACTGCAGCAGTCTCTCTTGACGAGACCGTGACGCAATGTAGCATCAATGGCGAGGAAGTGACCGACAGTTGCACCTTCAGCAACGTCCAGCCTGGAGCGACCTACCATCTACAGGCAGTCGTCGGGACCGACACCGTCAATGCCAAGATCCAGTTCACCTATTGGCCCACCATTCAGATCTATGGCAACTATGTCAAGCGGCCTTACTATCAAGGCTCGGTCATCTATACCCATCCCGACTCAACCGAGCAGCAGACCATCCGCACTCGCGTGCGCTGGGCTGGCAGTTCTACCGCCGAGGCTGACCGCAAGAAGCACAATTTCCACCTGAAGTTCTACAACGAGGACGGCAGCAAGAAGGACATGTCCTTCTTCGGCCTGCGAAGCGACTTCCATTGGCGCCTGGATGCGGGACAAGTGGATTTTGCCCGCGTTCGCAACCGCGTGTCCAAAGACATCTGGGCATCGTTTGCCCATGCCCCTTACTATGCCGCCTATGAGCCCAAGAAGCCCCGCAACTACGTCCGCGGCGACTTTGTCGAGGTGTTTCTCAACGATGAATACATGGGTATCTACAGCCTGAACGAGCACATGGACCGTCAACAGCTCAAGCTCAAGAAGTATGACTACGAGAAAGGCGAGTTCCACGGTGGCCTGTGGAAACCGATGAAGTGGACCTATTCCACCGTGTTCTGCAATGACCCTGCATTTGATCCTACACAGAAGTCCTGGGACAGCTACTACGTGAAATATCCCAACATCGACGATGTGAACCCGACTAATTTCAAGACGTTGTCGGATGCGATAAAATTCACATTGCACTCAACTGACCGAGAGTTTCTTGACAGTGCCAAATACTACTTTGACATCCCGGTGATGCGTGACTATTATCTGTTGACGATATTGCTGCAGGCACCCGATAACATCGGCAAGAACCTCTACTACGCGTGCTATGATGTCGCCACCGACAAGCGCCTGACCATGGCTGTCTGGGACCTGGACTGCACCCAAGGACAATACTATATCAACACGGGCAGCTGGTATCATCACTCCTCGGTGGGTCCTGAAGTGGATTACAGGAACAACCAGCTGAAGAGCCACTTGATGTTCAATCGCTTATGGAACCTCGATCATTCTTTCCATGGCTTGGCTACCGAGCGTTACTGGGAACTGCGCAACACCACCTTCAACCCCGACAGCATCCTCGCACGTTACGAGGCCTATTTCGCCGAGATGAAGCGTTGTGGTGCCGATAAGCGGGAGATTGCACGATGGAGCTACGGCAGCGACCTGGCAGGGCGCGAGCTGAACTTTGACAACGAGCTTGTTTACCTGCGCAACTGGTGGACACGTCACATCGCCTATCTCGACAATAACGTGTTCATTCCCTACCCTGATGGAGATGTGAACTTTGACGGCGCAGTCAACATCAATGATATCACGATACTCATCAATTACCTGTTGGATTCACAAGGCAAAACCATCAATGAGAATAAGGCCGACATGGACAAGAACGGCACGCTGAACATTCACGATCTCGTCCACTTCATCAGCTTGCTGATCTGATGTGGCACCCGTGAATCACTCCGCCAGCAGGCGTACGTAACCCAAAAAGCCAACCTCTCGGTTGATGATGCTGTAGTGTGTCGGCTCGTCAATCACTTCACAACCATCAGCATCAATGGAGTGCAGGAGGCTGTCACGCAACTCGTCAAACTTTTCTTTGGCCTGTTGCTCGTCGCGACAGTTATACACATCGCTCATCGCGCCATCCTCGGTCTGATACTCAAAAACTATCCGATATTTCATTGCGGTACACTCGGTTTACCGGTTGCCGTACATCTCCTCGTAGTAGCGCTGATAGTCGCCACTGGTGACGCTTTCTACCCAGGACTGGTTGTCGAGATTCCAACGGATGGTCTTTTCGATACCCTCGGTGAAGGGTGTCTCGGGGTACCAGCCAAGTTCACGGGCAATCTTGCTGGGGTCGATGGCATAGCGCATGTCATGCCCAGGACGGTCGGTAACAAACTCAATGAGGCCGTCGTTGATGACGTCAAGGTCACACTTGAGCAGTTGCTGATACTCGGGCTCCTCGCGCATGATGCGGGCGATGATGGCAATGACCTGCTTAACGATATTGATGTTGCTCTCCTCATTGAAGCCGCCGATGTTATACACCTCGCCGACGGTTCCCTGGCGCAACACCAGGTCGATGCCCTTGCAGTGGTCCTCGACATAGAGCCAATCGCGCACGTTCTCACCCTTGCCATAGACGGGGAGTTTCTTACCCTCAAGGATATTCTTAATGATCAGCGGAATCAATTTCTCGGGGAAATGGTAGGGACCGTAGTTGTTGCTGCAACGGGTGATGTTGACGGGCAGACCGTAGGTCTCATGATAGGCCATCGCAATGAGGTCGGCACTGGTTTTGCTGGCCGAATAGGGCGAGCGCGGTGCCAGCGGCGTTTCCTCGGTAAAGAAGCGGCGGCCGTAAGTCTTGAGGTCGGTGCGGCCCTGGATGACCTCGCGCACATCGTCACTCACCTCGAGCGGCTGCGGCTCATCAAAGTCCTTGCTCAACGAGCCATAGACCTCGTCGGTCGAAATCTGCAGGTATTTCTTACCCGGGGCATAGGTGTTGTGACCCTGAGCATCCTTGCCGGTGAACCATGCCTCGCGGGCACAGTCAAGCATATTCTGGGTACCCAGGATATTGGTCTCGAGGAACAGGCGCGGATTGGTGATGCTGCGGTCCACATGGCTCTCGGCAGCAAAATTGACGATATAGTCCACGTCAAAGTCGCGCATGATGTCCTGCACCAGCCCACGGTCGCCAACGTCGCCACGGAAGAAGGTCACATTAGGACGTTCCAGCTCATCCTTGATGGAGGCCAGATTGCCGGCATAGGTCAATGCATCGAGAATGATAATCTCAATATTGTCGCCATACTTACCCAGGATATATTTCACAAAGTTTGAGCCAATAAAACCAGCGGCTCCAGTCACGAGATAGGTCTTCATAATTGCAGTAATGGTTTGATTTAACTCACAAAGGTAGCAATAATTATCAAAAAACACTACCTTTGCAAAAAAAATGTGCCATATGAAACGACTCACCACCTATTTATTGATCCTGATAACGGCAATCAGCATGATTGCCCAACCCGTTGAACCTGAAAAGAAAGAACGTAAAAAAGTGGCTGTGGTACTGTGTGGCGGCGGCGCCATGGGTACCATACACATCGGCGCCCTCAAGGTGCTGGAAGAGGCCGGCATCCCGATCGATATGGTCACCGGTACGTCGATGGGCAGTATCATCGGCGGCATGTATGCCGTGGGTTACAATGCCGAGGACATTGAGGAAATCGTCAACAGCATGGACTGGGGCGACATCCTGCGCGACCGCCTGTCGATGAGAAACCAGACGCTTGACGAGCGTGAGAAACAGAATATCTACCTGTTTGACTACCGTGTGTTCCTGGACAAAAGCCAGGATACGCTGGCAGGTGGCTTCATCCGCGGTATCAACGTTGAGAAGACCCTGCGCCACTACCTGCGCCAACCCGAGGACATCGACTTCAAGAAACTGCCGCGCCCCTTCGGCTGCATCGCGACTGACCTGATCACCGACAGCGAGGTGGTGCTCGACCATGGCTCGCTTGCCAGGTCAATCCGCGCCAGTATGGCGGTGCCCGGAGTTTTTGCTCCCGTGAGAATGGATCCCTATATTCTGGTTGACGGTGGCACCAAGAACAACTTCCCAGCTGACTTGGCACGCAAGATGGGAGCCGACATCGTCATCGGTATCAGGACCGACCTGGGCTTGAACGACAAGTACTACTCCACGTCGGACATCTTGGAGCGTTCGGTGGGAGCCGACATCCACAACCGCAGCGATGAGAATGACAAATATTGCGACCTGATCATCCGAGTACCAGTTAGGGGCTATTCAGCAGCCCACTTCTACAACTCGGCCATCAAGGAACTGATCAAGCGCGGTGAGGAAGCCACAAGGGCAAAGATGGACTCCATCATGATGCTCAAGGAAAGAATCGGTGTCCCCGCCGATTACAAGCCCGAATATAGCATCATCAGCCTGAACGACATCGATAACACCCAAGCCGGTAAACTCGTGAATGAAGAGAACGCCAAGAACTCCATCAAGGCGAGCGTCGGCCTGCGCTATGACAACGAGGAACTGGTGGCTGCACAAATCGGCGCTACCTATTACTTCGGCAACAAACTGAATAAGACGCTGGACCTCACGCTGCGTTTAGGTAAGCGCACAATGGGTAAATTAGCTTGGAACATGATGCCCAAGCCGAACTATAAGATCGGCTTATCCTATGAGATTTGGCACGAAGACATCGATCTCTACAGGGGGAAGCATCGCTCAGATAACCTAAAGTTCATCTATCAGAAGGCCAATGCTACCCTGCTCTCATTTGACGCACTCAACCTGAATGTTGACCTGGGCATTGCCTGGGAGCATTACCACCACTATGATTATATGGCCAATCCGTACAGCATCAGCTACTTCAAGCCCAACGATTACTACTTCAATTACCACGCCCGCGCCCAATACAACAGTGAGGACCACTGGTACTTCACCCACAAGGGCATGCGTGCCGAGGCACGCTATGCCTATTACACTGACAACTTTGCCCAGTGGAAAGGCCATGCCGGATTCAGCGAGGTGAGCGCCCGCTGGCGCGTGACCTTCCCGTTGACCTCAACGACCCACTTGCAACCCACGATCTATGGCCGTCTGCTATTTGGTAAAGACATTCCCTCCCAGGCTATGAACATGATGGGTGGTAACCGCGACGGCATCTATTACGACCAGCAACTGCAATTCGCAGGCTTTGGACGCTGCAATGTCATGGAAAATCATGTGGTCGTGGCTGGTGTCAGGCTGCAACAGCGTCTGTACAAGGAACACTACTTGATGGTCAAGGGACACGTCGCCGAGCAAAACTACAAATTAAAAAACATCTTTGAGGACAAGCCCATCTGGGGCGCCCAAGTCGCCTACGCCTACAACAGCATCGTCGGTCCCTTGGGTGGCTCACTCAGTTGGAGCAACTACACCAAGCAAGTCGCCATTTACATCAACCTCGGCTTCGAGTTCTAAGGATCCTCACACTAAAATAACACTATTTTTCAAACAACAGAAAACTCTGAATAATCTGAGTCCTGTAAAATGAGACATCAGATTATTCAGAGTTCATTGTTATTCGAGAGGCTCAGCAATTACAAGTGGCCATAAAGCAAGTAGTTAATCAAGGCTGTTACGTCATTGATATTCACTCGTCCATCACCATCCATATCTGCTCCATTTGGCAAGGCATCACCTCCCAACATGCCGTTAATCAAGGAAGTCACATCATCGATATTCACCTTGCCATCGCCATCCACGTCACCAGAAGCTTCGGGCGAGTCAAAGCCGTCAATATTGGTAAATTCGGACCATGGCCACATATTTTTGTAAGCATTTATCGATATACGTGGCACATGGAGCGAAGCGTTATAGTTGAAAAATATATCGTAAGGTGAAGTCGTTGGTGGTGTTATTGCTAAGCAAGTTATATCTGTTAGATTCTCATTATATAAAAACGCACCGGTACCGATGTATTTGACAGAGTTACCAATAATTATACTCTTCAAATTTAATAATGAGGAGAAAAATGCATAGTCTCCGATGGTAATAACAGAGTTGGGGATATTCACATTAGTCAGACCATTGCACTCTTCGAAAGCTCGGTCTCCAATGGATGTAACAGAGTTCGGAATAACTATGCTTGTCAGATCACTACAGAAAGAAAAAGCATTGTCACAGATAGAAGTGACGGAGTTGGGGATATTTACATTAGTCAAACCCGTACAATAACTGAAAGCGTCCTCAGTAATACTAATCGTGCCATCTCTTAGCGAGATTTGGGTGCCACCTGGCATGTTTCCTTTATACTTATAGGCTACTAAACCAGCATATACCAGTCCATCTGGCTGATTATTGAACCACGCAGTATTAGAAAACGCTCTGGGGCCAATATAGTTAACGGAGTTGGGGATATTCACATTAGTCAAACCCGTACAGTCATAGAACGCGTTTGCTGCAATACCGATCGTGCCTTCTCTTAGCGAGATTTGGGTGCCATCTGGCATGTTTCCCTTATATTTATAGGCTACTAAACCAGCATATACCAATCCATCTGGCTGATTATTAAACCACGCAGTATTATGAAACGCAATGGGGCCGATATTAATAACAGAATTCGGAATGCTAATATCTGCAAGCTCCAAGCAATCATAAAATGCACTTCCCCCTATGGTGGTGACAGAGTTGGGAATGTCTATACTCGTCAGACCGTAGCAGGAAAGGAAAGCATTATCTTTGATAGATGTAACAGAGTTCGGAATAAGAATATCGGTAATTTTTGAATATGCAACAAAGCCTTCTGGCAAAATCATCACTTCGTTACCTATCGTGACCTTTTGAATGCTATCTTTCTTCATCCCGCCCATATTCTCGCAGCGCTGAGCATTCCAAACGAGTTCAACAGGGCTGCAGCCAAAAAACGCATTTTCATCAATACGCTTAATTGATTTTCCGATGACCGCGCTCGTTAAACCAGAACAACCATAGAACGCTCTATCACCGATAGAAGTGACCAAATTGGAAATAGTCAAACTCGTCAGACCTCTACAGCCACAGAATGCATAATCGTTAATGGTAGTGATCGAGTTTGGAATTGTTAAGTCTGTAACTTCTTGCCCATTCAAATACAAATGATGGGCAAGCAAAAGAGGGTTAGAACTATAAGACTTAACTCTATCGTTAGGATCAAAACCGAAAGAAATCCTGCACCACGCCTCTAGATCTGTGATATCAACACGGGTTAATCCACTGCAATTATGGAACGCTTTATTGCCGATGGTAGTGACTAATTTGGGAATACTCACACTCGTTAAACCTTTGCAATTATCGAACGCATATTCACCGATGGAGGTGACATCAGTACCGATATTAACACTCGTTAAGCCACTACAGTATGCAAAGGCGTACTTGCCAATGGCGGTGACAGAGTTAGGGATATCCATGCTCAACAGTCCCACACATCCTTGGAAGGCATAATTGCTAATGGTGGTAATTGAATTGGGTATGGTCGCATTAGTTAGGCTGGTACAACCAGCGAACACACAAGAGCCAATATCAGTGACCGAATTGGGGATGTTCACACTTGTTAAAGCGGAACAGGAACTAAAGGCATTATCACCTAATGAAGTGACTGAGTTGGGGATCGTCACACCAGTAAGGCTGCTGCATTGTTCGAACGCAGACCTGCCGATTGTGATGACTGAATTGGGTATACTTACACTCGTTAGGCTACGACAGGCAATAAAGGCACCATCACTGATAGAGGTGAGCGAGCTGGGAATGCTAACACTTGTTAGGGCGAAGCAGGCACCAAAGGCTAAATCACCTAATGAAGTGACAGAGTTAGGAATCGTCACACTCGTCAAATTGATACAGCCATAAAAAGCATAACCGCCAATGGAAATAACAGAGTTAGGGATTGTCATATCAGATAAACTCGTACATCCACAAAAGGCATTTTCACCAATATGCTTAATTGTGTTTGGTAGATTAATTTGAGTTATCTTTGAGCAACGAACAAATGCTCCGTGTCCGTAATCATGGGACCCTTCTTCTATTCTAGTTACAGGCGCTTGTAGTGAGCGAGTGTAAGTTATGTATTCACCATTACTATCCTGTTCTGTCCATTTATATTCATATGTAACAGTCGATGGGATATTGACAATGCCACTTAAGTTTTTATCATTATCCAAAGCAACAGCAGCGTAATCTGCCTCAGCTGCATAGCCATATCCATGAATATATACGTTAAACTTTACTCCATCAACTTCGACTTCCCATGCTTGGGCAGATTTCACACCTGCCAGAAGTAGTGTCGCAAGAGTAAAGATACGTAAAGAAATGTAAAAGTTTTTCATCAAATAATAGTTTATGGATGGAGAATATCAGCCCTAATTATCCCCCCTAAAATACAACAAAAGCATGAGCTGAAATTGCAACACCTTCTTTGGAGGCCTTAGGAAAGACAGAAATGCGCATGCAGAGAGAGCTACCCACGCTTATAGCGCAGAAACCATCCTGCAATCCGTACACATTTTTTGTTGAAAAGTCCCTAAGTTTTCAAAGAGAGCGAATAGCAAAACGCCTTTTTTACTAATATGTCACAAGTGGCAATCTCAAAGATAACCACATGCAAAAATACAATAGATTTATGAAAAAAGCACCAATTTTAGGAAACTATTTGATTATTCTAATTCAACATTGTGCATTTTATATGATTAACACTACCTTCGCGAAAAAAATAATTGATGGCCCATGAATGTGTATCAGCGACAATGCCTGGACAAGTCTGTTGCCCGCGAGCTGGCTTCTTTCGCGAGCAAGAGGCTTGCAAGGCTTTGATACATCTTGAACCAGATATGGAAAAATAGATGCAGGGAACCTTTCCGGGTTCCCTGCATTTATATAGTGTTGTGATGAATTGCGCCCTTAGAAGTCGCTGAAGAAATTGGGACGGATCAAAATGCCGATGCGCAGGCGGCAGTGGTACTTGTTGTAGTCCAGCAGGTTCTCGCCGTAGCCATCATAGAAATGCAGCATCAAGTACTGGTTATCCCTCTTGCTGAAGCGGAATCCCACATTCAGGATTGTGTTGAAGTTGAGGTTCCATCCCTGGCGTTTCACGAAGGTGACATCGGCCACCCAGCGCCTGTCGGCCGAGATAAACTGTGAACCAACCTGGAAGATACCACAATACTTGAGGATGTCCTTGTTCTGTTGTCCGTCGATGATGGGAATCCATGTCTTGCCATACACCTCCAGTCGAGGGTCAATCACTGCAGCATAGCTGACTGAAACCTTGTTCCAGCTGCGCGATGCCTCGCCGTCACGACCGTTGGACTCATGTTCAAGCATGATTGTGCCATTTCCCACAAGCTTACCGTTATACACGACCAGATTCTGCACACCGATGCCGGGATTGAAGTTCAGGTCGTGGAAGGGCAACGACTCCTCAAACACGTTCCAAATCGCCTTCTGTGAGTATTGCAGGAACAGGTGGCTGTGCAAGGGCAGGATGGACTTGGTGAGCCTGTGGCGGAAACTGATTTGGAACTTCACGTCGCTGTTGAACTCGGTGGGTTTGGTATTGAGTGCCGTACCACCGACAAAGTAAGTGTCCTTGTAGATGCCAAAGGCAGGTCGGCTATCAAAGTCATTTACAATGCTGTCGGCATTCAATATCTCCTGCTTGGTGGTGATCTGAGCCATTAACGGCAAACCGACCAATGCCATCATCACCAAATATAATACTCTCGTGTACTTCATAACTTCAATTGTGAAATCTTTATATTATTGTTTCTATTTGTTCTCGTTAAAGTATCGTAAATCCTGATGGAGAGATATCTTCATAGGTCCTGATGATCTTGCCATTCATCCACAGATGAGTCCGCGACTTATCTGTCTCGTTGTTATACTCCCTGGTGAGCAAATACACATCATCGCCATAGGAGTGGACTTCGACGGACTGTGAACTGGTACATTCCCATCCTGACAGAAAATGTTCAGGGACGCCATCGGTCCACAGGGTAGCTAAAGATGTTTTGTTATAATCAATTTCAAAGCCTGCCGCATAGATGTGGTCGTTGCACTTTGTCACCGACTCCACGCTCCCGATCAAGTACTCGTCACCTGACAATTCCCTGGGATAGCTGACAGGATAAATCTCATATTCCTTGTCGACCCAGACTGCAGGCAAACCTTCAATAATGCCGCCGATGATGGTGTGGTCACGGTCATAGGCATAGATGGCACGGCACTCGCCCGTTATGGCAGCCCCGGGCATGGGCAGGAACTCTTTCTTGTAATTGGTGTACAGCACCGGCAAGTAATGACCATCACCATTATCGTCACCGAAGCCATAACCGATAACATAGCACTTGCCTTCACTCACAGCGAGTGCATGGTTGTCGGGGATGAAGTCATGGAAATCCTCAAGCGGGAAGATGCCGCTGTTCTTCAGCACATTGGGAATATCCAGCAAATAGATATAATAATCCCATTTGCCAATGCCGTAGGTCCAGTGATCCACATCATCGATAAAATCGACATGCAGGGTGTTCCATTTTCCGTTTTTCCAATAACCCACGCGACCCTTGCTATGGGTTCCCGACGCAAAATAGTCTTCACCTTCGGATATAATTTCGGCGGCAAACTGGCAGTTCGGCAATTGCGCTACCAGCTCACCGTACTGATCAAGGACATGGCCGTCATGGGTCAGCACCAGCACTGTGCGCTCGTCAACCGGCTTAATGGGGTTGACTGGCTCATGGTGCTCACAAGACGATAGCAGCAATATGGCGCATGCTGCTAGAAAGTAATAAAAAAGAGAATTTCTCATATCGAAACAATTATTTAGTTATCGTGTAGCACCACCCAGGGCGATGTATAGGGCGATGAGAGCTTGAGCGCCATTGTACATATTTGTCGCCTCGTTGAGCTGGGCATTCAGGAGCGATTCCTGGGCCGTGAGCACCTCCAGATAGCTGGCCTTGCCATTGTCCATGAGTTCATGAGTACCGACATAGGCAAGCTTCAACACCTCAATCTGGCGTTGGTAATAGCCATGCTTCTCGACCGACGCCTGACAGTCGGCCAGCGCATCATTGACCTCGCTGCCGGCTTCGATGACGGTCTGCACATACTGGTTCATCAAGTCCTCCTGGGTCAGCTGGCTGATTTTCAGGTTGGCCTTCAGTTTGCCCTGGGCATAGATGGGCTGTGCGAGCGATGCCACGGCATTAAGCAGTATCTTGCCAGGATTGACCACCACCGAGCCGGCACTATTCGTCCACCCTGCCACGCCCTGCAGACTGATGGAGGGGAAGAATGCGGCCCGTGCGGTCTGGGTGTTATAGAAAGCTTCTTCCATAGCCAGGTCGGCTAACTTGACGTCAGGACGGTTCTGCAGCAACTGTGCAGGCACACCTGTACTGAAACGCCTGGGCAGAGCATAGGAGCCCAACCGGCTACGCTCGATGTGCTGTGGTGTGATGGCCAACAGGCAGCACAAGGAATTCTCCATTTGGCGAATGTTGTTGCGCGTGTCAACGATCGACGTTTTCACGTTCAAGTAGGATGACTCCATCTGGTTGACGGCTGTGGAATAGGACTTGCCGTTCTCCCACAGTATCTTCTGGGTCTCAAGCGAAATTTTCCACAGGCTGTCGGTTGCCAGAAGGATTTCCAGCTGCTGGTCGAGCAGAAGCAAGGTGCTGTACTGCTGTGCCACCGCCGAGATGATATTGGCACGGACGGCCTGCTCGGCAATCTGAGCCTGCTTGAGCACCGCTTCGGACTTGCGTTTCTTACTCTTGATGGAACCGAATGCGTCAACATCCCAGTTGACCTGCAGCGGCAGGTTATAAGTCCAGGATGCTGCACTGCCTCCAAATGAACCTACCGACCCCGATGGCGCCAAAACCACCGACGGGAAGAAGGCCTGCTTGGCTGCTGCCAGCGAAGCCTCGGACTGCTGGATGGCGATGCGCGCCGAGTTGATGTCGGTGTTGTGCACGAGAGCGGTATCAATGAGGCGTTGCAGCAGCGGGTCGATGAAGAACTCACGCCACGATATGTCGGCTATTGAGGTGCTGTCAAGCGCCACTCCCGACCCCAGGCCGAACACGTCGGCAGGTACCGTCGCTTGGGATTGATACTTGCTGTGTAAACTCTTGACTGTGTCGCAGCCGCCAAGGGACAGTGCAACCACACTGATGAGTATAATATAGAATGATTTTTTCATTGTCAGTTATTCAGTTTTTTAACGTCATTAAGGACTCTGGGGGCCTTAAGGTCATTAAAGTCAACATAGTGTCATTTCTCACTCCTCACTTCTAACTCCTCACTTATCACATCCTCAACGGTAGTACCCTGGAATTTCTCATGCAACCGCTGGAAGACCATGAAGAACACGGGCACCACATAGAGCAGTGCGAGCGTGCCGACCGCCATACCGGCAGTGACGCCGAGGGCGAGCACACGGTTACCGTTGGCACCAGCGCCACCGGCAATGATGAGAGGAATCATACCCGCTATCATCGTGACAACGGTCATCAGAATGGGACGCAATCGCTCCTCACAGGCGGCAAAGGCAGCATCGCGGATGCTCATGCCCTGGGCACGACGTTCAGCGGCAAACTCTGTAATCAGGATGGCTGTCTTGGCCAGCAGACCGATGAGCATGATAACACCCGTCTGCAGATAGATGTTATTCTCCATGCCCGGCAAATGGAGCAGCGAAACCAACCAGATAGCGCCAAACGAACCCATCAGTCCGAAAGGCACACTGAGCAGCACGGCCCACGGAGTAAACCACGAGTTATAGAGGGACGCCAGGATAAGGTAGATGAGGATGACGCAGATGACATAGATCAGAGCCGTGGCATTTGAGCCTGCAGCCTCCTCTACCTCACGCGACATACCGCCGTACTCGTAGCTGTATCCTTTAGGCATCTCTGCCTTGAACACTTCGGCAATCGCCTTGTGGGCATCGCCCTCCGAGAAACCGCTGGCGGTCATCACGCCGCAGGTAATGCTCTGGAACAGGTTGAAGTGGTCAACCGATGCCGAACCGACGATTTCTTTCAAAGTCACAAACTCTGATATCGGTGCCATCTTGCCGCCTTGCACGCGGACGAAGATATTGTTCAATGACGAGGGGTCGAGACGGTACTCTGGGGCAGCATTGGCCATAATGCGATACACCTTACCGAACTGGTTGAAATTACCTACATAAGAGCCACCGCAATAGGCGCCCAGCGTGCGAAGCACTGCTGCGGGCGTGACTCCTGCGCGGTCACACTGCGTCGCATCGATGTTGACCTGATACTTCGGGAAACGTTCCGAGTAGGTGGACATCGCCAACATGATTTCAGGCCGTTCGTTCAGCTTGGCAAGGAACTTGTTAGCATCAACGTTGAATTCTGTCATGGGACGGTCCTGCATATCCTGCAACACGAGGTTCACGCTGTTATTAGAGCCGTAGCCCGGCACCTGTGGCATCTGGAAGGGGATGACTAATGCATTCTTGATTTCCTTGCAGTCCATAGCGAAGCGCCCGTAGACGAGCATGATGTTGTGATTCATGCCCGGACGGTCATCCCAGTTCTTCAGGCGGATGATGAGCGTGGCGTAGCAACTGCTCGAACGTCCAGACATAATACCGTAGCCACTGATCACAGCATAGCTCTCCAGCTCGGGAATCTTCTTCACCTTCTCCTCTACCTTCTTGACAATTTCCTGGGTTTCATGCAGGGTGCAACCCTCAGGGGCGCGCACCTCGGCAAAGAACACGCCCTGGTCCTCCTGGGGCACCAGTCCGGACGGCAGGCCACGCATGAAGAACACCAGCAATACAGCCGCCACAGCGAGCAGAAGCCAAGCCAATTTGGGGCGCTTGATAAAGCCGCTGACGCTCTTCTTATATTTCTTGAGAATGGCGTTATAACTAACGGTGTAGGCCTTAGTGACGTAATAGTTCAGGTTCTTGCGCTCACTCTTGTCCTCAGAGTATCGGAGCATGATGGCGCACAGGGCGGGACACAGCGTCAAAGCCGACACACAGGACAGACCCACGGCCGAGGCCAGCGTGACACCGAACTGCGTGAAGAACGAGCCCGACGTGCCCGGCATGAAGGCCACGGGAATGAATACCGCCATAAACACCAGCGTACATGAAATAACGGCAATCGACACGTCGCTCATGGCCTCGCGGGTGGCGCGGCGGGCATCGGTGATGCCACCCTCCATTTTGGCCATGACCGCCTCGACGACCACAATGGCGTCATCGACGACTGTACCGATGGCGAGCACCAGTGCAAATAGCGTCAAGATGTTGAGCGAGAAGCCTGCCAGTTTCACGATAGCAAACGTTCCCAACAGCGACACGATAATCGACAGCGAGGGGATGACCGTCGCCTTGAAACTCTGCAGGAAGAAATAGACCACGAGAATTACCAGGATGATGGCAATGACGAGCGTCTCGACCACGTTGTGGATGGCGGCAAAGAGGAAGTCATCACTGGTCTCCAGAATCTCGAATTCCAGTCCGGCAGGCATCGTCGGCTTCAACTCCTCATAGAGCTTGGCAATGCGGGCATTGACCTCGGTAGCGTTGGCGCCTGGGGCCTGGAACACCATGTAGATGGTGCCCGGCTGGCCGTCGATGTTGGACGTGAAGTTATAGCTCACGGCTCCAATCTCGACCTCGGCCACGTCGCTCAGGTGCAACAGGTGACCGCCTTCGGTGGAGCGCAACACAATCTCGTTGAACTCCTCAACAGTCTTCAGTGTACCTTTATACTCCATCGAATACTGGTAGGCGTTCTCGGACTGCTCGCCCAGCGAACCCGTGGCAGCGACGAAACTCTGTCCGCCGATGGCAGCGAACACGTCATTAGGTTCCAGCCCGTACTGTGCCATCACATCGGGTTTCAGCCAGATACGCAGGGCATAGGTATTACCCAGCGATATCACGTCACCCACGCCGGTGATACGCATCAGTCGGGGCTTGATGTTGATATCGATGTAGTTGGCGATGAAGTCGGTGTCATACTTGCCGTCCACGCTCTTCAGGGCGCCGATGTGCAGGATGTTACTCTGCTGTTTCATAACCTGCACGCCCACCTTTGTCACCTCAGACGGCAACAGGGCGGTAGCACGGCTGACACGGTTCTGCACGTTCACGGCAGCCAGGTCGGGGTCGGTACCCTGTTCAAAGAAGACCTGGATTGAAACATCGCCCGATGCCGAAGCCGAGCTGGTGATATAGGTCATGCCCGGCACGCCGTTGATGTTCTCTTCAAGCGGCTGTACCACCGCCTTCATGATGGTGTTGGCGTCGGCACCAGTATAGGAGGTCGAGACGCGCACCGTAGGCGGTGCAATGTTCGGGTACTGCTCGATGGGCAGGGTGCCCATGCAGATCACGCCCACCAGCGTGATGACAATCGCTATCGCGCATGCCATCACATATCGGTTGATGAAGATGTTGTTCTTCATAGACTTTCAGTTGTCTGTTGTTAGTTTTCAGTTGTCTGTTGCCAGCGGTATCCGCGTCAACCGACGACTGGCAACTTCATTTCTTTTTAGATTCTGTTGCCTCGGCGGGGAAGAGCACGCGTTGGCCTTCCTGCAAGTTGTTGGCACCGACGGTGACGATACGATCCCCGACGTTGAGGCCGGCGGTCACGATAACATCCTTGCCGTTGCCGACATCGGTGGTCGTCACGGTGACAGCAGTAGCGGTACTGTCAGCCTTCACCTTATAGACCAGGGATTTGTCCTGCAGACGCACGACAGCAGTCTGGGGAATGACCATCACATCATGGTGGCTATAGGGCACCACTACCGTGCCCTGAATACCAGAGTACAGGATACCATCGGGGTTGGGGAAAGTGGCTTTGCATGCCAGCGAACCGGTTGTGGCGTTCACCACGCCCGTCAAGGTCGAGATGCGTCCCTTGATGGGATACTCGGTACCGTTCTTCATGACGAACGTCACGTCGGGCAGATTGGCAATGTTTCTGGACTTGTCAGACTGGGTGTAGCCCGACGACACGCCCGCCTCGAGGACAGACTCGGGAAGCGAGAATTCCGCCTCCATCTGGCGGTTGCCGCTGACGACGGTCAGCTGGGTCATCGGCGTCACTTGGTCGCCGGCATAGACCGTGATCTCGCCAATCACGCCAGCCACGGGAGACTTGATCGTGCAGAAACCCAAGTTCACCTTGGCGCGGCTCACGGCGGCCTGGGCCTGACTCACCGAGGCCTTTGCCTGGCTGACAGTCGCCAGGGCCTGCTTGTAAGTGTTCTGTGAGCTCTCGAGCATATAGTTGCTCACGATCTGCTTGTCATACAGGTTCTTGTTGCTCTCATACTCCAACTTGGCGCTGTTCGCCTGGGCCTGAGCCGCCTGCAGATTGGCCTGGGCGGCCTGCAGATTGGCCTGGGCGGACGCCAACTCGTGCTGGGCGTTGCGCGAATCGATAACAAACAGGGTCTGGCCGCGGCTCACTTGCTGACCCTCGGTCACGAGGATTTTCATCAGCTGGCCACTCACCTGGGGCATAATGGTGACATCGGCCTGGCCTTTCATCTTGGCGCTATACTTCACGGGAACCTCAATGTCCCCCTTGCCGACGGTCATCGTTTCAAACGACGTTTGCTTCTCTTTGGGCATGTCAACGCCACATGACGCAACAATAGCGGTCAGCATGAACAAATATACCCATTTCCAAATTTTGTGTTTCATATATGATTTTTTATAAATACAAGAAAAAAATTAATAAACACGACATAAAACTGCAAAGTTAGTCTTTTATTTCAAAACATCATTAATTAATAGCCCCAAAAACGACTTTTTGACCAAAAATCTCCCTACTACAAAACATGCGGGAACCGTTAAAAAATAACAGTTCCCGCATGGGATGAGCATTCAAATACAGTTTCTTAACTTATCATCATTGATTAGTCTAAGGGATTGTTCTCGGCGAAGATGGCCATGCGCTCATCAAGGATGTCATATTGATGATCCTGGATGAACGAGGTGCACACGCGCAGACCTTCCTGCCATGAGCCAGTGGTGGCAAGGCAGATAGCGCTCACGCCGTAGTACATCAACTCACGTGCCAACTGGCCGCTGGTCATGTTGCCGTAACCGATGGTGAAATAGAAACCGTCGGCAATGGGCTGGTCACCATCCATGCCGTAAACGATACGGAAGCCGTGGCGGGTGAAAATCTCCTTCAACTTGTGGGCGCGCTCGCCATAGACGATGACGTCGTCACGGAAGTCATACTCGCCATTGCTGGCGGCATCCATGATGGCGGCAAGTGCATACTGGGCGCTGTGGCTCGTACCCGATGACAGGGCATAGAGCGTGCGGGTGATGAACACCTTGCCGAAGGGCAGTCCGTCGTAGCGGGCCGACAAATCAGGATAGTGGCGGTTGAAGATGGCGGGGCTGATGCAGGTCATCGCAATGCGCTCGCCAGCATAGGAGAAGGCCTTGCTGCCACTGATGTGCATGATGTAGTTGTCGGTATATTTTGCCACACTGGGCTGGAAGGGCGGTTCAAAGGGCTTGCTAAGGTCAATGCGGAAGTCCATAGCGAAGTAAGCCAGGTCCTCAAGCACAATCACATCATACTTGGTAGCCAGTTCACCGATGGTCTTCAATTCATCATCGGTCAAGCAGATCCAGGCAGGATTGTTGGGGTTGCTGTAAATCAAGCAGCAGATGTCACCCTTGGACATATATTCCTCGAGCTTGGCACGCAGCTTGGCGCCACGGAACTCGTAGATATCAAAGGTCTCATAGGGAACATCCTGGATTTCCAGCTGGAGCTTCTGCACGGGGAAACCGGGGTCAATGAAGAGGGCCTTGTTCTTCTTCTTGTTGCTCTGGGTGATGGTGAGCAACGAGGCGAAGGTGCCCTGCATCGAGCCGACGGTGGGGATGCAGCACTCGGCAGGAACGTCCACGTCGATGAACGCCTTGATGAAGCGTGACGTAGCGTCCTTAATCATGGGCTGACCGGGCAGATCAGGATAGAGTCGTGCGCAACCGTTCTGCAAGGCCTTGATTTGTGCCTCAACACCAATCTTGGCAGCGGGCAGGCCAGGGATGCCCATCTCCATCTTGATGAACTCCTGTCCCGATTCACGCTCGGCACGCGCAGCAATTGCTTTCACCTCACGGATGGTGGCGTTGCCATAGTCCTGGATGCCATACTCTTCAATCGCGCGGTCGATGATCTCGCGGCTAATGGGTGAGGGCCTCATCGTTGAGCCTCCTTTCCGATGGCAAGTGCCTTGAGGTTAGCGTCAACCACGGCGTCGCCCTTACGGCCAAAGACGCGGCGGATGGCGTTTTCCAGCTTATCGTACTCGATGCCAAGGGCCTTCTGGGCTGCACCCAGCAGGATGACGTTGGCGGAACGGGGAATCTCATTATCCTTTGCCAACTGCTCAATGTCGAGTGTGATGACGTTCTTCACCTTAGCCAGGTCGGCCATCACGGTCTCCAATTCGGGATAGTTAGGGATGTTCACAAAGGGTTTGCTCGAAGTGATGATCCAGCCCTCCTTGCTCAGGAAAGGCAGGTAGCGCAGGGCCTCCATCGGCTCCATCGAGATGATCACGTCGGCTGAGCCTTTAGCAATCAGGTCGCTGTGGATGGGGTTGCTGCTGATGCGCAGGTTGGACTGCACGTCACCGCCACGCTGTGACATGCCGTGAACCTCGGCCTGCTTGATATAAAGATTCTCGTGCATGGCTGCTTCGCCAATCACGGTCGCGATGGAGAGGATACCTTGTCCTCCCACGCCACAAAGGATGATATCGGTTTTCATTGCTTTGCCTCCTGTGCTTTCTTTTGTTTTAGATGACGTTGTAATGTTTGCATGCACTCGCGGCGCGGGATGATCACACTGGTACCGCGGTAGTTGATCTCGTCACGCATCACTTGCGTGATCTCGGGCATGTTCTTGGGCAGGGGAACGACCACCTTCAAGTGCTCGTCGGTCATACCCAAACCACGGCAGATGGCTTCAAACTTGTTGGTACCTGCCGAGTCCTGACCACCCGTCATACCGGTGGTGAGGTTGTCGCTGATGATGACGGTGATGTTGGCATTCTCGTTGATGGCATCGAGCAGACCAGTCGCCGATGATGGCAACTGCGGGCCACTGGCCGGCATCGGCGGCACCCTTGGCCATGGTGATGCTGGCACCCATATCTACACACGAGTGGATAGCCTTGAAGGGAGGCATAAAGCCCAGGGTGTAGCAACCGATGTCACCAAACACGCGGGCATTGGGATACTCCTTCAGCACCTCGTTGAGGGCGGTGTAAACGTCGCGGTGACCGCAACCCTGGCACAGTGCGGGGGGACGCGGAGCGACATTCTCACAGCTGGGATAACCCTCGCTCACGGGGAGGCCCAGAGCCTTCTTCAGGGCATCGGGGCTCAGCTCGCCAGTACGGGGCAGCTCGCCAGTGAGGCGACCCTTGATAACAGCATTGCCGGGCATCACGCCACGCACCAGATCCTCGACGAAGGGCTGGCCTTCCTCGGCGATGAGCACGGCGTCACAGTCGGCAGTCATGCGGCGGATGAGTTCCTTGGGCATGGGATACTGGCTGATCTTCAGCACGGGATAGGGGCAACCGTCGGGGTAGCACTCCATCAGGTAGTTGTAGGCAATACCTGTGGCAATGACACCCATCGAGTGGTCGGCAGCGTCGATGTACTTGTTGTACTCGCTCTTGACGGCACGCTCCTCGAGGTCGGCCTGCTGACCCGTAACAGTGATGTTGCGCTTGATGGCGTTGCCGGGGAGCAATACCCAGTGGCTGGCCTTGGCGTCATAGTTCAGTTCATTCTCGGCACGCGGAGTCTCTTTCACCTCTACCACAGCGCGGCTGTGGGCCATGCGGGTGGTGACACGCATGAGCACGGGGAGACAAACCTCCTCGCTCAGTTCATAGGCTTTCTCCATCATGTCGTAGGCCTCCTGCTGAGTGCTGGGTTCCAGCGTGGGAATCATGGCAAACTTGCCGTAGAAGCGGCTATCCTGCTCGTCCTGGGAAGAGTGCATCGAGGGGTCATCGGCCACGAGGACCACCAGACCGCCGTTCACACCCGTCATGCCCGAGTTAACGAACGGGTCGGCGCACACGTTCAAGCCCACATGCTTCATGCAGACCAATGCGCGCTTGCCCATGAAGGACATACCGAGGGCAGCCTCCATAGCCGTCTTTTCGTTTGTACACCAGCGGCGATGAACGTTGCGTTCCACCGCTAACTTTGAATTCTGAATGTACTCCGTGATCTCGGTCGAGGGAGTACCCGGATAGGCATACACGCCACTCAGACCCGCATCAAGCGCGCCCTGGGCGATAGCCTCATCACCTAAGAGTAACTTTCTCATTATTATAAGGTTTAACTAGTATTATCTCAAATAGTTAGCTGTATTAGAAGTATATTTCAACTCACAAAGTTACACAATAATCTGCACACCACAAATTTTTTAAGAATTTTTGACCAATATAATGAGAAAAGGGGCAAAATCACTGCCCCCTTTCCGTGAATGATCGAAAAATCTGATGGGATTATTTCAGTGCGTTGACGGCGGCCTCAAGCTGATGCATGGCCTGCTCGAGGCGCTGACGCGGAGTTCCTACATTCAGTCGCATGTGGCAATAGCCGGGAACGCCATATATTTCGCCATTATTGAGCGCAAGATGTGCTTCTTCGGCAAAGAAACGCACCAGTTCGGCATGATCAAGTCCTAATCGCCTGCAGTCGAGCCACATCAAGAACGACGCTTGCGGCTTGATGGCATAGATACTGGGGATGTGCTCTTTGCAGAATTGAGCCACATAGAGCACGTTCTGCTCAATATATTTCTTGCAAGCCTCAAGCCACGGTTCACAATAACGATAACCGACCTCGGTGGCGAGCAGTGCCGTGATATTGGCATTGCACAACTCGTTCACCTCTACCCAACGATAAAATTCCTGACGCAATTCCGGGTTCTTGATTACCAGCCAAGTGCTTTTTACTCCTGGAATATTGAAGGTCTTTCCAGGCGACCCACAGGTAATGGTCACAGCTGCCGCATCCTCGCTCACTGTCGCCAGTGGAATGTGCTTGTGCCCAAAGAGTGTCATGTCGCCGAACACCTCATCGCTGAAGATAATCACATTATGCTTGCGAGCCAGTGCAGCAACTTGTTGCAGCTCTTCTTTTGTCCACACGATGCCAATAGGATTCTGAGGATTGCAAACGATCATGAGTCGCGGTTTCTGCTCAATGAAAACACGCTCCAGGTCGTCAAGGTCCATTCGATAGAAATGGTCACCGGTGGGGACAAGGTTGTTTCGCACCGCTAATCGACGGTTCCCTTCAATCACTTCCTTAAAGTCGTAGTACACAGGCTCCTGTAGCACCACGCGATCACCGGGATTGGTGTAAAAGTTGAGGACCATACCCAGGGCAGGCATTCCACCAGGCATGAATGTCATCTCTTCTCGGCTGATTTCAAAGCCGTTGCGACGACGTTGCCAATCGATAATCGATTGCCAATACTCGTCATACGGTAGTGTGTATCCGTAAATGGGATGGTCACCGAACCGCGATACCAGCGCATCACTGATTTGGGGACACACAGGGAAATCCATGTCAGCTATCCACAAGGGGAGCAAATCGTGACGTCCAAAGAGGTCATCCAGCATGTCAACTTTTTTACAATGGGTGCCACGTCGATCAATACTGAGGTCAAAATTGTACTTCGGCATTAGAATCAAAATTTTGATTTAAGG
The DNA here is from genome assembly GCA_900318205.1 of uncultured Prevotellaceae bacterium. Lineage (GTDB taxonomy): Bacteria > Bacteroidota > Bacteroidia > Bacteroidales > Muribaculaceae > Sodaliphilus. Next base: position 25,915 of record ONJS01000033.1, read on the forward strand.
AGAATAAGTGTTGATAAATCTGGCGGCAAAATTAGGATATTTTTCTGAATTATGATTACTTTTGCAGACCTTAATTCATAACATGATGAATCAGACTGTACATTTTATCAAGATGCACGGCGCGGGGAATGACTACATCTTTGTGGACACTTCCCGTTACCCGATAGAGCATCCCGAGGAAGTTTCCATCGCCTGGAGCCGCTACCATTTTGGCATCGGCAGCGATGGACTGGTGCTCATCGGGCGTCCAGAAACGCCTGATGCCGACTTCACGATGCGCATTTTCAATGCCGATGGGTCCGAGGGGCTCATGTGCGGCAATGCCTGCCGCTGCATCGGTAAGTATGTCTATGAGCGCGGCTTGACCGACAAACGGCACATCCGCCTGCTGACGGCGTCGGGCATCAAGATGCTTGACCTGAAGGTAAACGACGACGGCACTGTGGAGAGTGTCACGGTGGACATGTCGGCACCCGTCCTGGAAGATGAGCATCTGTTCCTCCCCGAGGGCGAGACCTTGCTCGAGGGCGTGTTTGTCTCACTGGGCAATCCCCATTATGTCATCTTTGTCGATGACATTGATGCCGTAGACGTGACTCGTGAGGGTTCACGCCTTGAGCACCATTCCCGCTTCCCAGAGCGTTGCAACATCGAGTTTGCCCAGGTTGGGGAGGACGGCATACGCATGCGCGTTTGGGAACGCGGCAGCGGCATCACGATGGCCTGCGGAACGGGGGCCTGCGCTACCGCTGTGGCAGCCGCCCTCACGGGGCGCAGCGGCCGTCAATCGCACATCATCATGGATGGTGGCACTCTCGACATCGACTGGCGTGAAGCCGACGGTCACGTTTACCTGAGCGGTCCCGCCGCCATCGCCTTTGAAGGCACCGCCGAATTACCCACACAGTAGATTGAAATTCAGGTCTTCAAGCCCATTTTCAATTATCGTGTAACAGCGGGTTGTGGGTTATGGGAATTTTGATTACCTTTGCGGGCGAAAAAAAAGAACATAAACCAAAGATTTGAGACGCAAGATTTTGCGTCTCTACAAAAACAAAGAATAACAAATGATTAACCAGCAATTACTGAATCCAAAGAGTATTGTCGTCATTGGCGGCAGCAACAACGAGCAGAAGCCCGGTGGCGCTATCGTGCGTAACCTCAAGCAAGGCGGCTTCAAGGGTGATCTTTACGTCCTCAACCCCAAGGAGGACATTGTACAAGGCATCAAGGCCCATCATGACATGAAGGACCTGCCCAACGCCGACCTGGCTATTCTGGTCGTCGCTGCCAAGTATTGTCCCGAGTATGTTGACTACTTGACCGAGCACAAGGGCGTACGCGCGTTCATTATCATTAGTGCCGGCTTTGGCGAGGAGACCCACGAGGGTGCCATTCTGGAGCAGCACATCCTGGACACCTGCGAGAAGTATGGTGCCGCGCTCATCGGCCCCAACTGCATCGGCCTGTTGACCACCAACCACCACAGCGTGTTCACGCTGCCCATTCCCGCCTTGAGCCCCAAGGGTGCCGACTTCATCAGCGGCTCGGGTGCTACCGCCGTGTTCATCATCGACTCGGGTGTGAGCAAGGGTCTGCAGTTCAACTCGGTATGGTCCATCGGTAACGGCAAGCAGATTGGTATCGAGGACGTGCTGGAATACATGGACGAGCACTTTGACCCCGAGCGCGATTCCAAGGTCAAGCTGCTCTATATTGAGAATATTTCCCACCCCGAGCGCCTGCTCAAGCATGCCCGCTCGCTCATCAGCAAGGGTTGCCGCATCGCCGCCGTCAAGTCGGGTTCCAGCGAGAGCGGTAGCCGTGCCGCATCGAGCCACACGGGTGCCATCGCATCGAGCGACACCGCTGTTGATGCCCTGTTCCGCAAGGCTGGTATCGTGCGTTGCTACTCACGTGACCAGTTGACCACCATCGGCTGCGTGCTCACCCTGCCCGAGATGACTGGCAAGAACGTAGCCATCGTCACCCACGCCGGCGGTCCTGGTGTGATGCTGACCGATGCCCTGAGCAAGGGCGGCATGAACGTGCCCCTGCTCGACGCCAAGATCGGCGAGGAATTGAAGGCACAGCTCTATCCCGGCTCATCGGTAGCCAACCCCATCGACTTCCTGGCAACAGGTACTCCCGAGCACCTGGGCATCTGCATCGACTTCTGCGAGAAGCGCTACGACAACGTGGATGCTATCGTGGTCATCTTCGGCACGCCGGGTCTGGTACCCTGTGACGACGCCTACAACGTACTGCACGAGAAGATGCTCACTTGCAAGAAGCCTATCTTCCCCGTGTTGCCGTGCCTGAACATCGCTGGACGCGAGGTGAAAGAGTTCATCGACAAGGGTCATGTGAACTTTGCCGATGAGGTGGCTCTGGCCGAGGCGCTTATCCGCGTGAGCGACACGCCCAAGCCCGCCACCACCGACAACCTCTGCCCCGAGGTGGATGTCAAAGCCGTGCGCGCCATTATTGACGGCATCAAGGAGGACGGCTACATCGCTCCCGACGACGTACGCGCCCTGCTGCAGGCAGCCGCTATTCCCGTCGTGCCCGAGAAGGTATCGGCCAACCGTGACGAACTCGTTGCCGCAGCCCGCGAGATGGGCTATCCCATCGTTGTTAAGGTTGTTGGTCCCGTGCATAAGAGCGACGTGGGCGGCGTGACGCTCAACGTCAAGGACGATGCCCAGCTGGAGGCCGAGTTCGACCGCATGATGCAGATTCCCGACGCCACCGCCGTGATGATTCAGAAGATGATCAGCGGCACCGAGTTGTTTATCGGCGCCAAGTTCGAGCCCACCTTCGGCCACAACGTGCTGTGCGGTCTGGGCGGCATCTTTGTTGAGGTATTGAAGGACGTGCAGTTCGGTCTCGCACCGCTGTCACAGCCCGAGGCCGAGCGCATGGTACGCTCCCTCAAGGGTTACAAGATCATCCAGGGCACCCGCGGCAAGCAAGGTCTTGACGAGGCCACCTATGTGAAGATCATCTGCCGCCTCTCGACCATGCTCCACTACGCTCCCGAGATCAAGGAGATGGACATCAACCCGCTGCTGGCCGGTCCCGACCACGTCACCGCCGTCGATGCCCGCATCCGCATCGAGAAGTAAACGACCAGGGCAAAGCCCTGGCCCACAAGACAAAGCCCCATGTGACGTGTCCCGTGGGCCGGGGCTCTGCCCCGGTAAAAAGAAACCATATTACAGAAAAAAGAGAATGCCATTGAGCGAGAACAAGCGACGCTGGCTCGCCGCTCACCCTGAACTGGGGCGCAACCAGTCGATGAAACGGCGGCATGACCGCCACGACTACCAGTCGTCGTGCATCTACATGATCACCCTCGCCATCAACGGACGGCGCCCGCTATTGGGCGCCGTTTGCAGTCCTGACGACAGCCATTCCCAGCCCTGGTTCAAGCCATCACCCCTCGGCGACCTCATCGCACAATGCTGGCGCGAGATACCGCAATACTACCCCCAGGTCAGGTTACTCTCGCTGCAATTGATGCCCGACCACCTGCACGGCATCATCCAAGTGACTGACCGATTGCCGCGTCATTTGGGCCATGTCATCAACGGCTTTAAGGTCGGCTGCAATCGAGTGGCTAAGGGAATGTCGTTGTCTCCGCTCTGGGAGGAGGGCTACAACGACCGCATCCTGCAAGGCAGGGGCAACTCAATGCCATGTTCCGCTATCTGCAAGACAACCCGCGCCGCCTGTGGACCAAACGCAATCACCCAGAATTCTTCAAAACGCAACAGGACATCATGATTGGCGATCAGAGTGTCACCGTTATGGGTAACCGTTTCCTGCTCGACAGTCCTAACAAGGTCGTCGTGAAATGCTCCCGAAGAATGGCCGATGATGAGATAGGATACGCGACAAAGCGTTTCCTGATGATGGCGCAACGCGGCGCTGTACTGGTATCTCCCCGAATCAGTCCTGGTGAGAAGGCCGTGATGGACATGATTCAAGAGGCTGGCTTTCCTTTCATCCAATTGCTCGAGAATGGATTCTCCCCCATGTGGAAGCCTGGCGGGGAAATGTTCAATGCCTGTGCCAACGGGCAGGTGCTACTTGTCGCCCCATGGCCCTATCACAGCGACCGAAACGCCATCACGCGTGACCAGTGCGATCGCCTCAACGACCTGGCCGCCCTCATCTGTTCCATGTGACCACACTTACCAGGGCAGAGCCCTGGCCCACGAAACATGCCACCGCCGCCGTGTCCCGTGGGCCGGGGCTCCGTCTTGGTAAAAAGAGACACTATTCATCACCTAAAGAGGAGAGAAATGTGGTTTTAGCGAAAAAATGGTTATCTTTGCGAGTTATTATAAACGAGTGCTGCGTCCAGTGGACATAGAACAATATACTATAATGATATGAAAAAAGGATTTCTTGCTAAAGCGATTGCCCTCATGGCGTGCCTGCTGTGTTCCATCGGCGTTATGGCCCAAGAGGCCTATGCGAACTACACACCGGCTGACTCGACGCTGACGTTCTACTACGACGGTCAGCGCAGTTCCCGTTCTGGCACGACCTATTCAATGAATACAGGAGACAATGATCCCGATTGGATTACTAACTACTATACCGACCGAGTCATCGTTTACCATCTGGTGTTTGACCCCTCATTTGCCGCAGCCCGTCCCACATCCACTCACAGCTGGTTTCGCGGTATGGAGAAACTTTCCTCCATTACCGGCATCAAGAATTTGAATACCAGTGTGGTGACAGACATGGGTAATATGTTCCTACGTTGCCGATCTTTGAGATCCGTTGACCTGAGTGGTTTCAACACCGCCAATGTGACGAACATGACATCCATGTTTGCAGGTTGCCAATATTTTACTTCCCTTGACTTGAGCGGCCTCAACACCGGGAAAGTGACAGACATGTCTTTCATGTTCAATGGCTGCACATATCTGTCCTCCCTGAACCTGAGCGGTCTCAACACATCGAATGTGACGACCATGCTAGGCATGTTCAATGGCTGCACATCGTTGACATCCCTTGACCTGAGCAGTTTAAACACAGCAAATGTGACAACCATGCGAGGAATGTTCTATGACTGCGCATCGTTGAAGTCCCTTGACCTGAGTGGTCTCAATACATCTAGTGTGACGACCATGGAAGAGATGTTCGTAAGGTGCACATCGTTGAAATCCTTGAATCTGAGCAGTCTCAACACATCCAAGGTGGCAACTATGAAACAGATGTTCTATGGCTGCACATCGTTGGATACCCTGAACCTGAGCGGCATCAACACCTCTAGTGTGACAAATATGTCTGGCATGTTCTTCGATTGCCAGTCTCTGGATTCCATTGACCTGAGCAGTTTTAACACTTCGAATGTGACCACCATGGTTGGCATGTTCGGTGGCTGCACATCATTGGATTCCATTAACTTGAGTCCTCTCAATACCGCGAAGGTGGAAAGCATGGCAGCCATGTTCTCGGGTTGCACGTCGTTGAAGTCCATAGACCTGAGTGTTCTCAACACCGCCAACGTGAAAGAGATGGGAAGCATGTTCTCGGGCTGCACATCCTTGACATCCATCAACCTAAGTGGGCTCAACACCGAGAAGGTGGAAAACATGCCTTTCATGTTTCAAGGTTGTGCATCTTTACCGTCCCTGAACCTGAGTGGACTCAACACGTCGAACGTGATAAACATGGCTGGCATGTTCCGGGACTGCACATCCTTGATTTCCCTTGACCTGAGTGTCATCAACACCTCGAAGGTGAAAGGCATGGAACAAATGTTCTATGGTTGTACATCGTTGGCTTCCCTGAACTTGAACGGTCTCAACACCGACAGCCTGACTGTCATGACGGGCATGTTCGGCGACTGTTCATCTTTGACATCCCTTGACCTGAGCAGTTTCAACACCGAGAATGTGACAAGCATGAATGGCGCGTTCTATGGATGTACATTGTTGAACAACTTGGACATGAGCGGCTTCAATACCTCCAGCGTGTACAACATGACCAGTATGTTCAGGGACTGCACATCCTTGATTTTCCTTGACCTGAGCAGTTTCAATACCGAGAATGTATTGTTCATGCCTTATATGTTCATGGGTTGCACTCATCTGGAATCAATTTATGCCGGCGACGAGTGGTCAACAGATTCTGTGACTCAATCCAGTGAAATGTTCTCGGGTTGCACCTCTCTTGTCGGCGGTCAAGGTACGACCTACGATGAGAAATATATTGATGCCACCCGCGCCCACCTTGACGAAGGCCCCATCAATCCCGGTTACTTCTCCATCAAGGGTGGACCTGCTCCCAGTGTCACCTATGCATCGCTTTCCAACGATGACACAGTGCTGACGTTCTACTATGACAACCAGCTCAGTTCCCGCCCAGGCACTTCTTATCTGCTGAAAGCGACCGACACTTATCCCGCATGGTCTGATGTCACTGCGAGCATCACCCACGTGCAGTTTGACTCAACATTTGTCAATGCTCGTCCCATTTCGACCCGCAATTGGTTCAGCAGGATGAATAACCTTGACTCCATTACTGGAATCGAGTATCTAAACACCAGCTTCGTGACAGATATGAGACGTATGTTCGCGGGCTGCGAATCTTTGACGGCCCTCGACCTGAGCGGCTTCAATACTGAGAATGTGACCAACATGTGGGCGATGTTTGCCGACTGCTATTCCTTGACCGACCTTGACCTGAGTGGCTTCAACACGTCGAAGGTGACCAACATGGCACGCATGTTCTCGAACTGCTATTCCTTGACCGACCTCGACCTGAGCGATTTCAACACCTCAAAGGTGGCTGACATGGCCGGCATGTTCAATGGGTGCACATCCTTAACAGCCCTTGACCTGAGTGGCTTCAATACCGATAATGTAAGATACATGGGTTGGATGTTCGCGGGCTGCGAATCGTTGACCGCCCTTGAACTGAGCAGTTTCAACACCTCGAAGGTGACAGAAATGGAATATATGTTCCCTGGATGTGAGTATTTGAGCGAACTTGACCTGAGCCACTTCAATACCCGGAGAGTGCAGAACATGGAATCCATGTTCAATGGCTGCACCTATCTGGAAACGATCTATGCCAGCCATAGCTGGCGCACAGATGCAGTGACCGAATCCAACGGTATGTTCGCTGGCTGCGCCAATCTTGTCGGCGGCCAGGGTACAGCCTACGATGAGCACCATGTGGATGCCGCCCGTGCGCACATCGACGGTGGCACAAGTAATCCAGGCTATCTCACCGGAAAGATTGTCACACAGCCCGGTGACGTGAACGCCGACGGAGAGGTGAATATCGCCGATGTGAATTGCCTGACCGACGTCATCCAGGGAGACTCCGACACCTATGAGGGACGTGCCGACGTGAATTCCGACGGTGAGGTGACAATCGCCGATATCAACACCGTCATCGACATCATCCTGGGCGGTTCCACCCCACCCCCGCCAGTTCCCATTCCCGAGTACGTTGACCTGGGCCTTCCCAGCGGCACGCTGTGGGCAACGTGCAACGTCGGCGCTGACAGCCCTGAAGAATACGGTGACTACTTCGCATGGGGAGAAACCGAACCCAAGGATTATTATTCCTGGATCACCTACAAGTGGAGCAACGGCGAATATAATATAACGAAGTACAGCACCACGGTTGACAACAAGACCGAGCTGGATCCCGAGGACGATGCGGCCTATGTGAATTGTGGCCCACAGTGGCGCATGCCGACCATGGAGCAACAGCAAGAGTTAATCGAGAATTGCACATGGACCAGCCACACACTGAACGGCGTGAAAGGTCGTCTGGTTACTGGTCCTAATGGCAACTCCATCTTCTTGCCATCTGCAGGCAGTCGTTATTATGATAATGACCCTGTAGACGACGAGTTAGAGGCGGGTGAATATTGGTCGCGAACGGTCGGTCCGCACAGTTCAATCAATGCTTACCACCTGAATTTCAGCTTCTCTAGCGCGAGCTGCTACGACTCTTATCGTTGGCAAGGATTTTCCGTCCGCGCCGTGCGAGTGCCGTAGCAATCGTAACAGTCCGATCGACAGCAATAACGACGTGACTAAAGCAAGACGCAGGCCAACTCTCGCCCAAAGGGCGACTTGGCCTCTCAGCGGCCACGTCAAGGTGAGGCCCTACATCGCGTAGCTTCTACAGCATTTCAGTAATTGATAGCCGCCTGCTGAAGGCACCATTTCCACCTGTTTTTCCTCAAAATCGGGCCTAAATGGGCATCCGCACTTGTTAATCTTTGTTAAATGTTGTGAAATCATGACGGTTTTTGGGCAATTGAGGGTTGAAACGGGGAAAATCTTTTTGTCAGGTCGGGGGAAAGCAGTACCTTTGCGGGCCGATTATTATCAAAGTAATAGCCTTTTAGGCAATGCTGTGTGGAATTTGGCCGTTCCGCACGGTGTTGTTCGGGCAATTAACTAACTATTAATTAGGATTTTTAAAAGTGGATACTTTAAGTTACAAAACCATTTCGGCCAATGCCGAAACCGTTCAGAAGGAATGGGTGGTAGTTGATGCTACCGACCAGATCCTTGGCCGTTTGTGCTCCAAGGTGGCTAAGTTGCTGCGTGGCAAGTACAAACCCAACTACACTCCCCACGTTGATTGTGGCGACAATGTAATCATCATCAATGCCGACAAGTGCAAGATGACCGGTAAGAAGTGGACCGAGCACCAGTACGTACGCTACACTGGCTATCCTGGTGGTCAGCGCTTCACGACCCCTGCCCTGTTGCAAGCCAAGAGTGAGAAGAAGAAAGACCTCCGCAAGGGTATGCACCCGCTGTACATGCAGGTGATCAAGGGCATGCTGCCCAAGAATCGCCTGGGTGCCAAGCTGTTGAAGAACGTTCACGTTTACAATGGCCCCGAGCATCCCCACGAGGCTCAGAATCCCAAAGTTATTGACATCAACAAACTGAAATAAGAAGCATGGAACAGATTAATGCAGTAGGTCGCCGCAAAGCCGCTATCGCACGCGTATATGTGAAGGAAGGCAATGGCGAAATCACGATCAACAAACGCACGTTGGCAGACTACTTCCCCAACCCCATCCTGCAATACATCGTTAAGCAGCCGCTTAGCACGCTGGATGTTGCCGAGAAGTATGACATCAAGGTTAACCTCGTCGGTGGCGGTTACAAGGGACAGGCCGAGGCTCTGCGCCTGGCTATCGCCCGCGCCCTGGTGAAGATCAACCCCGAGGACAAGAGTGCCCTGCGCAAGGAGGGTTTCATGACCCGCGACCCGCGTGCCGTAGAGCGCAAGAAGCCCGGTCAGCCCAAGGCCCGCAAGAGATTCCAGTTCAGCAAGCGCTAATCGCCGCATGACGATATTGGTCCCTCGCGGACCGATGCTTGCTCTACTTTATATAATAAGTATGGCTCCACGAGTTGGGGCAAGCTTATTGAAGAGTTTAGTATCCAAATCGCATAGACTCACACTGGGAACTGCGGTGGCTACTATGCGATTGATTTAGTCGAACGTAAACATTTATTAAAAAACAAAACAACAATGCAAACACCTAATTTTGACCAACTGCTGGATGCAACTTGCCACTTTGGTCACCTGAAACGCAAATGGAACCCCGCTATGGCGCCCTACATCTTCATGGAGCGTAACGGTATCCACATCATCGACTTATACAAGGAGGCAGCAAACGCACTGAAGAACATCGCCAAGAGCGGTAAGCGCGTGCTCTTTGTTGCCACCAAGAAGCAGGCCAAGGACGTCACTAAGGAGCGTGCCATGAGCGTTGATATGCCCTACGTTATCGAGCGTTGGCCCGGCGGTATGCTGACCAACTTCGCCACCATCCGCAAGGCTGTGAAGAAGATGGACACCATCGACAAGATGGAAACCGACGGCACCATGGACAACATGTCCAAGCGCGAGAAGCTGCAGCTGAGCCGTCAGCGCGCCAAGTTGGAGAAGAACCTGGGTTCCATCAAGAACCTGAACCGTCTTCCCAGCGCCCTGTTCGTTGTTGACGTGCTGAAGGAGCACATCGCTGTTGCCGAGGCTAACCGCCTGGGTATCCCCGTGTTCGGTATCGTGGACACCAACAGTGACCCCAGCAATGTTGACTTTGTGATCCCCGCCAACGACGACGCCAGCAAGTCTATCGACATCATCCTGGCCACCGTATGCGAGGCTATCAAGGAAGGTCTGGAAGAGCGCAAGGTTGAGCAGATTGACAACAAGGACGAAGAGGCCGATGCCGAAGAGGCAAAGGATGCTCCCAAGCCCCGTCGTCAGCGCGTTCGCCGCTCTGCCCCCAAGGCCGAGGACGCTCCCGCCGAGGAGGCCCCCAAGTCAGAGGAATAATTCCAAAACTATAACAACTAACCAATTAGTTAATTAAAACCGAATTATGGCTGTAACCATCAACGACATCAAGAAACTGCGCGACATGACCGGCGCAGGCTTGAGCGACTGCAAGAAGGCGCTCATCGAGAGCGACAACGACATCACCAAGGCTATGGAGCTGATCCGCAAGCGCGGCCAGGCCATCGCCGCCAAGCGTGAAGACCGTCAGGCAGCTCAGGGTATCGCTATCGGCAAGACCGACGGCAAGTTTGCTGCTATCATCGCCCTCAAGTGTGAGACCGACTTCGTTGCCAAGAACGAGAAGTTTGTCAACCTCGCCAAGGCTATCCTGGACCTCGCAATGGCCCAGAAGCCCGCTAACCTCGACGCACTCAACGCCCTGCAGATGGACGACAAGAGCGTTGCCGAGCAGATCACCGCTCTGAGCGGTATCACCGGTGAGAAGATGGAATTGGGTGCCTATGAGTGCCTGAATGCCCCCTCGACTGTTGTTTACAACCACTTCAACGGTATGCTGTCGGCAGCTGTTGCCTTCAACCAGGAGAACGTGGCTGAGGACGTTGCCAAGGCTATCGCTATGCAGGTTGCTTCAATGAATCCCATCAAGGCCACCCGCGACCAGATCTCTCAGGAGACCATCGACGAGGAGCTGCGCATGGCTATCGACAAGACCAAGGCCGAGCAGGTAAGCAAGGCTGTTGAGAACGCCCTGAAGAAGGCCGGTTTCAACCCCTACTACTGCGCTACCGAGGAGCACCGCGACGAGGCTATCCGCAAGGGATACATGACCGAGGAGCAGGTTGCTGAGGCCCTGAAGCTCATGGACGAGACCGCCAAGCAGAAGGAGGCCAACATGCCCGAGCAGATGATCCAGAACATCGCCCAGGGTCGCCTGAACAAGTTCTATCAGGAGAACGTCCTGATGGAGCAGGTTTACGAGGCCGGCGAGAACAAGGAGACTGTTGCTCAGTTCCTGGCTGCCGCCGACAAGGAGCTCAAGGCTATCGACCTGAAGCGTGTCAACCTGAACGTGGACTAATTTCTCATTTCGAGATACGACCGAGCGAGTGCCAGCAGCCCAAGCCGCTGGCACTCACTTTTTTATAGGCAAAAAATTTTTACGGGCAAAATGTATTGCCATGTCAAAAAAAAGCAGTATCTTTGCCCCGCTTTTTTAAACTTTTCCAGTGTGATGGGAAATTAAAGGAAGCGTTTTTATAAACATTTTACTTTAATTTTGAGTAACACAACCAATTAAAATGAAGACTTATCAATTAAACGCAGAGGCTCGTACCGACCTCGGCAAGAAGGCCGCTAAGGCCCTCCGCAAGGAGAACAAGATCCCCGTTGTCCTGAATGGTGGCAAGCTCGTTGACCTCGACAAGGACGGCAAGTACAATGGCAAGCTTTTGGCTGGTGAGAAGGTGGTTCCCGTGGGCCGTGACGGCAAGGGCATCATCACCACCGACCTGGTAGTGAACTTTGCAGACGTTCGCAAGCTGATCTACAGCACCGACGTTTGTGTCATTGACCTGACCTATGATGGCCAGACCCGCAAGGCTGTCCTGAAGGACCTCCAGTTCCATCCCGTTAGCGACGCTGTTCTTCACATCGACCTGCTCGAGGTAAGTGAGGACAAGCCCGTCGTTGTTGAGATTCCCGTTCATCTCGAGGGTCACGCTGTCGGTGTAAAGGCCGGTGGTAAGCTCTACCTGAGCATGAAGAAGGTGAAGGTTAAAGGTCTGTACAAGGACATTCCCGAGACCATCATCCTCAATGTCGACAGCCTGGAGATCGGTAAGACCATCAAGGTTCGCGACTGCCAATTCGACAACATCGAGCTGGTTAACGCCAAGGATCTCGTTATCGCTGGTGTACGCACTACCCGTGCTGCTGCCAACGCCGTTGTTGAGGGCGAAGAGGGCGAAGCTGCTGAAGGCGAAGCCGCTGCCGAGTAATTTTGATAGAGATTGTGGCGCCTGCTGCGCCACATCCTTTTCATCAACACCAACCTATGAAGTATCTCATTGTCGGCTTGGGCAACATTGGTGCCGAGTACCAGGGAACCCGCCACAACATAGGATTTACAGTATTGGATGCTCTCGCCGAGGCATCCAATATTGTTTTCACGACGCAACGTTACGGCGCTATTGCCGAGATGCGCCTCAAGAACCAGCAACTGGTACTGCTCAAGCCATCGACCTACATGAACTTGAGCGGCGAGGCTGTGCGCTACTGGATGATCAAGGAGCACATCGATCTTGACCACCTGCTGGTCATCGTCGATGATATCGCGCTGCCCTTCGGACAGATCCGCATACGCCCCAAGGGGGCCGACGGCGGCCACAACGGCTTGAAGAGCATCAACGACATGCTGCAGAGCCAGCAGTGGGCAAGGCTGCGTTTTGGCATCGGCAACGATTTCCCACCGGGCGCCCAGGTGGACTATGTGCTGGGCTACCCCACCCCCGAGGAATTGGCGGTGCTGCCCGAGCGTGCCAAGGTCGCCATCGACGCCATCAAGGCTTTCTGCCTGTCGGGCGTAACGTTCGCGATGAACAACTATAATAATAAATAAATCAAGTGGTTGACCACTTGATTTATAGTTTAGTGTTTAGTGAGGCTCGCTAACGCTCGCTATTTAGAGGTTAAAGTTTAGTGTTTAGAACTTAAAAGGGGCATCCGCTGTGAGGCTCGCTGGCGCTCGCTGTTTAAAGGTTAAAGGTTTATTCTATTTACTGGCATGAAGGAAGTGAGAATCGACAAGTGGCTGTGGGCCACTCGCGTGTACAAGACCCGCACTATTGCCACCACGGCATGCAAGTTGGGACGTGTCACCATCGGTGGTATGCCCGTCAAGCCGTCACACGGCGTGAAGGTGGGCGACCGCATCGATGTGCGCAAGCCGCCCGTGACCTATACCTTTGAGGTCATCGGCCTGCTCAACAACCGTGTGGGCGCCAAGTTGGTGCCTCAGTACCTGAACAACGTCACTAGCCCCGACCAGCTGCGCTTGTTGGAGATGGTGAAAATCGATGGATTTGTCAACCGCCAGCGCGGCATGGGCCGTCCCACCAAGAAGGAAGGACGTGAACTGCAAGACTTTACCGATGAAGCCTTCTTCGGCTTTGATGAGCCGACTGCTCAGTTTGATGATGCATTTGACTGGGAAGAGGAGGACAATCCCCTGTGGACCCAGGAAGACGAAGACCGCCTGAACGAGGACATAGCACGCCGCCAGAAAAACAGGGAAGAATAAGCCTGCTGGCAAATGTCACGCTCAGAAGGCTTGCGAGGGCGTGCGGCGGCAGAAGTCGATGAACCGGCAATAGTTGCAACAGCGGGACTTGGTATCCTCGGGCGCCTGTTCAAATCCTTCTTCATACAGCGACTTGATGACCCTCGCCATCTCGGCGATAAACTCTTGGGCGATAGGGTCATCCAACTTGAAAACATATTGAGAGGGGGTAGTTCCCCTCTTATTTTCTTTCCAGAACACACCACTATCCTTCATCGAGGCAAGCTTATAGATGACCGGCATCACGCTGGTCACACGGGGGTTCTCCTGCATATAGGCATAGCTGTAGAGGAACAGCTGCAGGACGGCCTTGCGCCGCTTGTCCATAATGCCATCGAACAAGTCCTCCAAGCCGGGCTGATGATAGGTGAACGTGGTCTCATCCTTTCCGGTCTTATAATCCACGATGCGGATGGTGCCGTCATTCAGACGGTCGATGCGGTCCGGTTTGTAGGTGAAATTGAAGCTTTCTCCACCCATCTGCATCAAGGGCATGGGGTGTGTCTCTTCACACTCAATGATGGTAAAAGGTCCTTGATTGTCAATAAGTTCCATGTCATAGTCAAGGACAAACTTCACATAACTTTCGATGGTGTCAATCAACATGTAAGGCTCGCCTCGCAGCGGCTTGTCGTCAATCTCCAGCTGCTCCTCAGGCACATGCAGGTAAGTCTTCTTGATGTTGCGCACCACAGCGTTGCGCAGCTTGTTTTTCTTGAAAAACTCGAGGTAAGGCTTGTCAATCAAGCTGCCTTTTTCCCTAGTTTGTTGACTATAGTAGCAATCATTCAGGGTATCATGGATAATGGTGCCAAAGGTGCCGTTATCCATGAAATCGCTGGTCTCATTATCATCGTTAAGTCCCTGAACGTAATGCAGATAGAACTGCAACGGACAATTAATGTACTTGTTGATGGCACTGGCCGACAAGTACTTGCCATCCTGCGTCTTGGGGTCTCGGGTATAGCGGTCGCGCAGGGTGTTTCCTGCCAGCGGCGGCACATTGATGGAGATGGCGGACGTGGTTTCGATCTCGGGCGTCATCTCGACATGCTGCAAGTGCTTTCCATACACCTTCTCGAGCTGTGCGATGTAACGTGACGGCTCACTGGAGCCCATCTTCTGAGCGCTGGAATCATAGAGCAGCGTGACATGACGCGAGCGGTTGAGCAGACGGTAGAAATTATAGGCGACAATCGCTTCCTGCTGTTCGATGGTCGACATGCCATGAGCGCGACGGATGTAGTTGGGGATGAACGAGTTAATGCTGCGACGGCGCGGGAACACGCGCTCGTTCATCGACAGGATGACCAAATGATCAAAGTCAAGGCTGCGCGTCTCTAACAAGCCCATCACCTGCACGCCCTGCAACGGCTCTCCCGTGAAAGGCACAACAGCCGCCGCTGTGAGTCGGTCGATGAGGTAGAAAACGGTGCTGCGCTGGATTGTTTGGCCGCACTCGTCCAGCGACCGCTTGAGCTGATGTAGCACATCGGTGTACATGAGCAGGAAAGCCTGCTGCAGGGTCACCTCTACCCCATCCTCGGAGCCTTCTTCCATGATTTCCCCAGTTTCCACATCAACGACAGGTTTCATCCTGTCCATCAACAGGTTGCAGAAGTCTAGCAGGTGATTGATATAGCCTGCCTGAAGCACCTTATCATCACCCGAAGCACTACTGTCCATGGCAGGGGTAAACAGGTCATGGAAAGTCAAGTCCTTGAACTCATCGGCAGGCACGCGGAAACGGTTGGTACGGGCCAAGTTCGAGACCATCGACAGCGCCTCGGACGTGAAGTATGTCTTGATGAGCGGATGAGACAAGATATCGTTGATATCATCGCGGTAATAGGTCCACACGTCATGTTCCTTGCTCGCCTGATGGTGCATCCGCGCCACAATGTGCATGAGCGAGACGATGCCCGAACTGCGCAAGGGGTAACCCAGCGTCACATTGAGCTTCGTCACGCCGTGTACCGAATGCAACAAGGGCACGAGCAGTCCCTCATCAGGCAGCACGACAGCAGTCTCGATGCCGAGCGCCGAACTGTCGCGTCCCGCTGCTCTCATGAGCGCCACCTCGTTGAAGGCCTGCTTGGCCTGTCCCACGTTAGAGGGAACGGCAACGACGCGGATTGTCTGGCCGTTGTCCTCAAGTGCCTCGAGCGGCATGGCACCGAAGCGCTTGCAGTAACCGTCGATGAGCAGTGCGCCTGGGTCATGAGGCGCCACTTCGAGCATTGCAGCTATGCCGGCATTATCCCACCAGAAGTCAGCCTTTTTCTCGCGCTTGAAGCGGTCAAACAGTTTGACCTCGGCTGCTGACAGCACACCGAAGCCCACAAACACCATCCTCGTGTAAGGCAGATCGGTGCCAGCAGCCTCGGCTGCCAGGCGCAACTGCCTGCCTGGAGAGGTTACACCCTTGTCGGACAAGGCTTTATGGTAGTAGTTGAAGATGCTTTCCAGCGCATTCCACAAGTTCAGGAATTCGCGCTTCACCACAGCCTCGTCATCGGCCGTTGCCTCAGCTTTATCGATGCCAAAAAGGCGCCACAGGTTGGCGTCGGCACTGGTGTCAAAAAAGGCCGTGAACAGGCTGTCGCCGAATATCTTCCTCACCTTCTCCTCCACTTCGGGAGAGAGGTAATTGCTGCTCAAGTCGTGCAGGTCGCCGAGGTTCTGGTATATCTCGTGGACATCGGCCAATGAACGGTCGATATCGTTGAAATCACTGATGATGAGCTGAGCCCAATAGATAAACTTGTCAAACTCCTGCGCCCTGTCGCCCATCGCCTGGCAATAGGCATCATACAAGGCAAACATCATCTCGATGTCGGTAGCGGCAACAGTCCCCGTCAACTGAGCGACCAGGTCGTTGATCGAGGTCACACGAGGCATCAGATGAGGCTTCGACACGCCGCTCTGACGGTCGGCCTCGACCAGATCCTGTTGCAGATAGTGGGTAAAGAACTGCCCACTGCGGCGGTTGGGGAACACAAAACAATAATCCTCAAGACCTTGCGCCATGAGGTAATGACTTGCCACTTGTTGCAGAAATGCTTTCATGTTTTTCGGTTTTCAGTTGTCGGTTTTCAGTTTTCAGTTGTCAGTTTTTAGTTGTTAGTTGTCAGTTGATAACTGTTACTATCGCCGGATGAGGATCGAGAGGCGGATGGTAAGGTCGAACAGCACCAACTTAGCGTTGGCGTTGCCGGCGATATCGGTGCTGGCGCGTTCCAGCTCACCGACGATGCCCTCGACATTGCGCTCGTTGATAAACGGTGAGAAACGGGTTGAGAACGCCTCCTCCTCGCGCGTGAGGTAATTGAGTTCGGGGTTGTGCAGGTTGTAGATGAAATTCTCACGCACCTGGCGCACCGCATAGTCGAGGAATCGGCGGGCCTTCTCACGCTTCATGTCGGCAACGACCTCACCCCAAGCCTTGAGTTTGGCGAGGTCGTGCTGATAGGACAGTCGCATCAACTCGATAAAACGCTCGCGGAACTCATGGAACTCGCTGCCCGTCTCCACCATACGCTCGGCCATGATGACATTGCCGTCGGCGGGAGCGGCGAGGGCAAGCGCATTCTGCATATCCATGCCGTAACGGTCGACAAGATACTGAGCGACCATCGGCGTGGAAGGCTTGCGCAACTCGATGCGCTGGCAACGCGACAGGATAGTGCCCAGGATGGCTTTCTCGTTGTCGCTCACGAGGATGAACTTGCAGTCGTCGTAGGGTTCCTCGATGAGTTTCAACAACTTGTTGGCAGCCTCATCCTTGAGCTTCTCGGGGAGCCACAGAATCAGGACCTTATACTTGGCGGTATAGGCACTGAGGGTCATCTTGCGCATGATGCTATCAGCCTCACGCACAAAGATTTGCGGCTGAGCATTATCATTCTTCAACAGTGCCAACCAGGCCTGGTAATCCTCGACAGGATACTTGGTGACAAACTCACGCCACTCGTCGATGTAATCGTCGGCGTCACACGGGCTGTTGCTGTCACCCTTACGGTTGGTAAACGGGTAGCTGAAATGGGTATCCACCTGGTTGAACGACTGGTGCTGACGGCACATCGGGCACACGCCGCACGAGTCACCGTCAACATGGTTCCTGCAGTGCAGATACTGCGCCGCAGCCATCGCCAGACCCAGTTTGGGAACTCCCGGCTCACCATAAAGCAGCAGCGCATGGGGCATGCGGTCATTGTCAATCATCCGCCGTATCTGCCCTATCGCCTGTTCATTGCCTAAAACTTCGCTAAATTTCATCGTCTTCTTGTGTTCCTCGTTTTTTTCGGAGTGTAAAGATACAACATTTTCAGCAAACCACCCCAATTGGTTCATAAAAAAATCTGGGGGGAAATGTTAAAATCACAAAAAACTTCCACCTTCGTGAAACAGTAACACAAATATAGAACAAGCTATCGACACTCATCCACGACAAAAAGCAATGCACGCCGATTTTGTCCCCACAATCTATTGGAATCTCAGTAAAAAACCGTAACTTTGCCATTTGGAAAACCAACATTTGATTCAAATGTACGTTTATAAACTTAAGACTATTACATCATGATCAATATCAGGAAACTTGAAGCGGAATTGTGGGAATCAGCCGACTTGCTGCGACAGGGCAGCAAGTTGACCAGCAGCCAGTACTGTATGCCGGTGTTGGCGCTGCTGTTTCTGCGCTATGCCTACAGCCGCTATAAGATGGTCGAGGCCGAGATTCTCCAGGGACGCCCCATGCGCGGCGGGCGCGTGATGCCTGTCGAGCCGAGTGACTTTGCCGCCAAGAGTGCGCTCTACCTGCCCCGCGAGGCCCAGTTCGACTATCTGGTCAACCTGCCCGATAACATCCTGGATGCCCACCTCAAGGGCAAGGACGGTCACGATATCAACTCGTTGGGCGAGGCGGTCAACAACGCCATGCAGCTCGTCGAGGACCAGAGCGAGCAGTTGACGGGTGTGCTGCCCAAGACCTACACCATGTTTGCCGATGACCTGTTGCGGGAGTTGCTGCGCATCTTCAACAACAAGACCATCGACGAGGTGGGCGGCGACATCATCGGGCGCATCTACGAGTACTTCCTCTCCAAGTTTGCCAAGGCGGTCGCCAGCGACGACGGCGTCTTCTTCACGCCCAAGTCGTTAGTAAAAATGCTCGTCAACGTGCTGGAGCCCAAGCAGGGCGTTATGCTCGACCCCGCTTGCGGTAGCGGCGGTATGTTCGTGCAGACGGGTGACTTCGTCAACGCCGCCGGCATGAACGCCAACAGCCAGATGACCTTCTACGGCCAGGAGAAAGTGGAATACAATGCCCAGCTGTGCCTCATGAACATGGCGGTGCATGGCCTGAACGGCCGCATCATCTCGGGCGACGAGGCCAACACCTTCTACCACGATGCCCACAACCTGGCGGGCAAGTGCGACTATGTGATGGCCAATCCTCCTTTCAATGTCGATAAGGTGAAGGCCGAATCCACCTTTGCTGCCGGGCGTCTACCCTTCGGCTTGCCCGGCGTCAATGCCAAGAAGAAAGAGGTGAGCAACGCCAATTACCTGTGGATAAGTTATTTCTATGCCTACCTTAACGACCACGGCCGTGCCGGTTTTGTGATGGCCAGTTCGGCGACCGACAGCGCTAATAAGGATCGCGACATCCGCGAGCAGCTCGTGCGCACGGGCGATGTGGACGTGATGATGAGTGTGGGCAACAACTTCTTCTATACGCTCTCGCTGCCGTGCTCGCTGTGGTTCTTTGACCGCGCCAAGCGTCCTGAGAACCGTGACAAGGTGCTCTTTATCGACGCCCGCAACTACTACACCGTCGTGGACCGTACCCTCAACGAGTGGAGCGAGTGGCAACTGCGCAACCTCCAGGCCATCGTCCACCTCTACCGCGGCGAGACCGAAAAATACCGCCAACTGCTGCAGGACTACAAGGCAGCGTTGGGCGACACGACCGTCGCCACCGCCCAGGAAGCCATCGACCGCCAAAAGGCCGAGGCCAAGCAACTCATTGCCGATGCGCCCCGCAAGGACAAAAAGCGCATCGAGGCCGAAATGAATGCCCAGTTAGCAGCACTCGAGGACACCCTCGAGACCGCCCGCCAGCATGAGTGGCTCGTCGAGAAATTCGGCGAGGGCGAGTACCAGGACGTGCTGGGTCTCTGCAAGGTAGCTACCATCCAGGAAATCGAGGAGAAGAACTACTCGCTCACCCCTGGCGCCTACGTCGGCGTCGCCGAACAGGAAGATGACGGCGTGGACTTCCACGAGCGCATGACCGAGATCCACGACGAGCTCGCCCGCCTCAACACCGAGGCCAACGCCCTCATGACCGACATCCTTAAAGCATGGGAGGATCTGAAATGACCAACTCACCCAGAAAGGAAGACAACGCATGAGAAAGACAATAACTATAGGCGATTTGGGTACAGTTATTACTGGTAAGACTCCTCCTACCACTAATAAGAACTACTATGGTGATTATGCAGTCTTTATAAAGCCCACTGACATCTCTGAGTCATGCAAGTTCACTTATGAGACAGAAGAAATGTACTCAAAGGTAGCAGCTGAAAAATATTCAAGTAGTTTAATTCCCAAGGGTGCTATATGCGTGCCTTGTATCGGTACTATCGGCACAAAAATGACAATGTCTCATTGCGCTTGCTTTACAAACCAATCAATCAATTCAATAGTTTGTAATGACAAATACGATAATGAGTATGTTTATTATCTCATAAAGAATTTCTTACCTGATCTAAAGTCATATAATAAGGGAACAGCATCAGGCAGAGAATATGTTTCTAAATCAAGTTTTGAGAGTATTGAGTTACAAGCAGAACAAGATATTGATATTCAAAGGAAAATTGGCCAAATTCTGAGCAGATACGACGCCCTGATAGAAAACTACCAGCGCCAAATCAAGTTGCTCGAAGAAGCCGCACAACGACTCTACAAAGAATGGTTCGTTGACCTACGCTTCCCTGGCCACCAATCCACCCCCATCATCAACAACCTCCCCCAAGGATGGCAAAAGAAAAAACTCGGTGAAATCATCGCCTATGAGATTGGTGGTGGTTGGGGTTTTGATGATAACTCAAACAAAGATACGGTTCCCGCTTATGTCATTAGAGGTACTGATATGGAAGGACTTCAAAATGGTTCGTTCTCAGGCTTGCCTTTTAGGTATCATTTAGAAAGTAACTTCAAGTCAAGAAAATTAGAGCCTTGCGATATCATTTTTGAGGTGTCAGGTGGTAGCAAAACAGAAGGTGTTGCCAAAACATTCTTGATTCAAGATTCGCTCTTGAACCAATTCAATGCTCCTGTAATATGCGCAAGTTTCTGTAAATTAATAAGATTGAAATGTCCTGAAACGGCATACTTTGTTTATGACACTCTAAAATATTGGAGAGCATCTGGTGTGACGACACAATATGACAAAAGAAGTGCAAGTAGCATTGTCAATTATCGTTGGAAAGATTTCCTAGTGCAACAAGAGATATTAATTCCCAACGATAATGTACTATCGCAATACTTAGACAGCTCAAAACAAATTCATTCGAGAATGTCTAATCTCGCAATTCAAATCCGCAACCTCAGCGAGGCCCGAGACCGTCTCCTGCCCAAACTGATGAGCGCCGAAATAGAAGTTTAAAATCATTAACCATTAATTATCAGAGATTATGGACAATTCAGACATATTATATTATTATTTAAATAAATCATTTGAAGAGAGTAGGAAAGAATTGCAAAAAATATTATACATATCCAAAGAAAACATCAGTATCTTCAACTCTTATATTAATGATTACTTTGACATAGATATAGAAGTAGAACAACCTGGTAATACTGATTCTATCGGTGATACAATTTGTGCCTTTCTCAATACAAAAGGAGGTAAGATAAAAATAGGATATGATGGAGACGATCACAACAACCAAAAGGCAAAATTAGAAGAGAATCTTAAGAAAAGCTACGGCAAATATAATAGAAATCCATCAAAATGGATATCTGTTAATGAACAAGACGATAGTTTAATGATAAAGGTCTCATTTCCAAACAACCATAGTTTTTTCACTTTTGATGAGAAAATGTATTATAGAGTTGGAAAGAAGAATAAAATACTATTATCTGGGGATACTAATGAGATATTAAGAAATAGAAAGAAAGCTTTTGGCCGTCCTGTTCTATCCGAATATGAACCAACAGATGAAGCGAAGAAAAAATCATTTAAAGAAGCAAAATCAGAAAACCGTGTTTCATATTTACGAATAGGAGAACCATTAGAAAATAAGGCAACCTTTTACAAATATATATCTCTTGAAGCCGTGATGAGTATATTCCGAAAAGTTGATGCAGATAAAGTCAAAGAAGGACAAAGAAATCCACCTCAAACCATGCGATTTGTGGAACCTCCCGCATGGCCTGACCAATATGAAAGGAGATTCTATACTGCCGATTACAAAAAAGTAAAAATATATCCTAATGCAGCACCTAAGCTGTATGCCACTTGCTTCACGCCATGTAAAGATAGTGAACCAGCATGGCAGGTTTATAATCGAAAAAAGGAAGGTCTGGGTGCAAGGTGTGTGCAATTCCGCTTTAATCAGGTAGCGTTGAGAGAAGAATTGGTAAAGAATCTTGAAGATTGCACAATAGTAGAAGGGGTCGTTGATTATCAAAGTAATTCTTTTATTGATGAGTTGCACTTATCAACCACAAAAGATGGCACGCCAAGCATATTGTATGATCATTATTTTTCTGATTTTACATTAGATAACTTCATTAACCTTTTGTTGTTGAAAAGGACTGCATTTGATTATGAAAAAGAAGTGCGCATTTTTCTCATATTCGATGAAGACAACAATGAGAGTAAATCAATGACAAAAGAAGAAATAACCCCGAAGAACATTTCACTTGATTGGTTATCATTTATTGAAGAAATAAGAGTCGATCCTAATTGTACTGAAATTGAGATTGCACTGTTACAGGATGCAATCAATAGGCTCATTGAAGATAGTAATAGAAGTCAAGATGAAAAAGATGAACTAAAAGCAAGGCTTATTGTTGAAAAATATAATGTCAATGAAGACAAGGAAAAGGATAATAGAATTTGTATCGGAGAAGAGTACAAAGAATATAAGAAAAGACAGAAGAATCAAAATAACTAAAGCGATTGAGATTATGATATTATCAATGTTCATGTTTCATATCCAAACTGATGAGCGCCGAAATAGAAGTATAACCAATAAACCATACAGTTATGGCAAATTTAGATAGTCCCCAGTGGAAACGAGCACAACAAACATCTTTGTGGAAAAGAACACTCGGTTCTGATGATGAAGATGTTAAGCCGTTAAGAGAGAGTTTTCTTGATGCGCGAGAAAATGCTGCTTTTCTTTTGGACAAGATAAGGCCAGATTTTCCTAATTTGACTATCCACGACATAACCCATGTAGATTCGTTATGGAGTGTTGCTGATGCCATCATTGGCGATGATTATCCCATCAATCCACTTGAAGGATATGTTTTGGGTATTGCTTTTCTGATACATGATGCAGCCATGTCATACGATGCAGTAGGAGGTAAAGAAAAACTCAGAAATACCATTGAATGGAAAGATGCTTATGCCGATGGACTTGGCGATAAGGATGAAGAGGAATTCAAGAAGGAGTGTGACTTCACAGCCATTCGTGCGATACATGCAAGAGAGGCTAAAGAAATCATAGGTAGAACATTCAGTAGTGATGACATGCCTTCTTTCCATATCGTAAAAAAAGCTTCTTATCGTCAATCGTTAGGAGAAATTATTGGCAAGATTGCTGCAAGTCACCATTGGAGTATTGATGAGGTTGAATCAAAGCTTGATATTCAGATTACCCCAAGCGTAGAAGTTTCAGGGCCTGGAGATTGGGATATTAATGAACAAAAACTAGCTTGCATTTTACGCTGTGCAGATGCCGGTCATATCGATGATGGCCGAGCTCCGTATTATATTTTTCGTTCATTGAATCTAAATGGAGTATCCCTAGAACATTGGAAGTCACAAAGTCGTCTCGGAGTAGTGAGGCCATACATCAAAGATACCAGCAAATTGCTGATAACCAGTACAAGCTCATTTAAGAAAGAAGATTTTGCGGCATGGAATGTGGCATACGAGGCAGTTAAGTTGTTCGATGAAGAAATCAAAAAATCGAATAACTTACTTAAATCAATAGATGGTAAGTTGGTCTTTCCTCGTACGGGTGTTATGGGAGCATCTTCTAAAGAAGAATTGGCAGAGTATATAAAAACAGAAGGTTGGCAACCATGTAGTTTTGGAGTACATACTAGCAATATCAAGATGCTCATTGAGAATTTGGGCGGGAGCAAATTGTATGGAGAAGACAATATGTTGCTGGTCGCTTTGCGAGAGCTCATCCAAAATGCTCGCGATGCGATTCATGCTAGACAGAAGTTAGAAGATTCTTTTGATAATGGCAAGATCACGATAAGACTCAAAAAGGAAGGCACTGAACGATTCATTGAAGTAGAAGACAATGGAATTGGCATGTCTATGGACTGTATCAAGCATAATTTGTTGGATTTTGGTAACAGTTACTGGAAATCTCCGTTATCTAAATACGAGAATCCTGGCTTAAGGAGTAAAGGCTTTACCAGCATAGGTAAATACGGCATTGGTTTTTATTCTGTCTTTATGGTGGCAGAATCTGTCGTCGTTCGGACAAAACGATACGATAAAGGTAATAAAGCCATGAAGGTTGAGTTTCCCACGGGACTGACATTGTCTCCTATTATTTCGAAAGATGAAATAAATCCCAGCGCATCAACTATCATTAGATTTGAGGTGAAAGAAGCACAATTGCCATATTATCAAAATCGTTTCAGCAATAAGACCATATCTTTGGAGGATATGCTACCCAGATTGGTCGCAGCCCTAGATACTGATGTCTTTTTTGAAAAGCAAGACAAGTTGCAAAAAATACATACTAATATCTATTCTCAAGATTTTGATAAAGAAAAATGGCTAGGGGACTTATTTATACCTTGTCCTGTTAATATCAAAGAGATCGCTTCTAAAACTGAAGTCCTAATAGATGAGAATGGCGAGCAAAGAGGCATAATACTTTCTCCCGAATTTCAAAGTAAAATAAGATTTAAGAAACCATCTCTTTCGACTGGTGCTTATTATCCTTGTATTCAAACGATTGGAGGATTGTGGTCAAAGTTCTATCTCGACTATGGCTTTGATGCACTTTATATCGGTTATTTAAATGGGAAAGAGAATAGTATATCAAGAAATAAAATGAATCTTGACAAATCATTACTTAATTGCTTACAGACATGGATGAAAGAGAAATATCTAAACAACTATGATGAAATGATCAAAAATGACAAACATCTAGCTCATGTTTTTGAGAGACTTATTGACTTTTGCAATTTAAAGAATATTATCATAAATGATAATATTAGACGCGTATACACTAAGATGCAACCAAGAGACGAAGTAGGAACAATGAAAAGTTTGATGAACATACATTATTCTTTATTAGTTGGTGTTGTTTCTCATGCAGGAAAACTAAAATTTAATTGTGGAGTAACCCCTAATAATAATAGTCTATATCCTCTATTTGATTCTCACATGCGAGTAAAGAATAAGTTTTTGAAAGAGTTAGGCTTTATTGGCACTACTGACCAGAAAAATATGGATTCAGAAAAGCTTCAAGCAATTATTGCAATTAGCGATTTGCCTGCAACAAACTATGAAGACATCATAAGAAAATATTGTGGGTATATGAACATTCGTCCATTTAATGATTGCAATAAAAGAGCTTTAGGCGTTTGGGTGAATCTAATGCTGGATAGACTTTTCGGCAAAATGATTGATTGGAGAAACGTTAATGATAAATTATTTTATCATGACCCGGATAAAGTAATTAAATATCTTGAGCCATTCTTGTCTTCAACATATTTGGATGAAATGATAAATAATCAAGATTATGTCGAAGGAATTCAGTGAAGATAAGTTGATACAGGCTAGTGCCGCCGAACTGCTGGAGAAGGAGTTGGGGTGGACGGCGGTGTATGCCTTTGATGAGGTGTTAGGGCTGGACGGCACCTTGGGGCGCACGAGTTACAAGCAGGTGCTGTTGCCGGGGCGCTTTGCCCAAGCCCTGAAGTCGCTGAATCCATGGATGACCGGCCAGCAGGTCACCGAGGCCATCGAGCGCATGACGGAGTACATGAGCAGCCAGACGTTGATGCAGATCAACGAGCAGAAGTACCAGTACATCCGTGACGGTGTGCCCGTGACGCGCGTCAAGCCCGGCGGCGAGACCGAGGAAGTACGCGCCAAGGTCATCGACTTTGCCTCGCCCGAGAAGAACGACTTCCTGTGCGTGCGGGAATTGTGGGTGCAGGGTGCGCTCTACAAGCGCCGTGCCGACATCGTGGGCTTTGTCAACGGTCTGCCGCTGCTGTTTGTGGAACTGAAAAATCATGACGTCGCCGTCGAGGACGCCTTCAACAAGAACTACCGCGATTACCTCGACACCATCCCGCAACTGTTCTACCACAACGCCATGGTGATGTTCAGTAACGGGGATGAGGCACGCGTGGGCACCATCGGCTCCAAGTGGGAATTCTTCCACGAGTGGAAACGCCTTAAAGAGGAGGATGCGGGCAACATCGAGCTGCCCACCATGCTGCGCGGCATCTGCAAGAAAGAGATTTTCCTCGACCTGCTCGAGAATTTCATCCTCTATGACCACAGTGGCGGCTCGACCGTCAAAATCCTCGCCCGCAACCACCAGTACCTGGGCGTGAACCATGGCACACGCAGGGCAGCGGCAAGAGCTACTCGATGCTGTTCCTGGCGCAGAAGATCAGGCGCAAATTTGAAGGCTCGCCCACCATCGTCGTGCTCACCGACCGCGACGAGCTGAACAAGCAGATCAGCGAGACCTTTGAGAACTGCGGCCTGTTGGGCAAGTCCAAATCCAAGGAATTCATGGCGCAGAGTGCCGAGGACCTCATCAATAAGCTCAAGGGCAACCCCTCGTTCGTCTTCTCGCTCATTCAGAAGTTCAACGACACCGCCGCCAAGGCCGACCCCATCTACCCCGACCACGACATCATCGTGATGAGCGACGAGGCCCACAGGACCCAGAACGGCATCTTTGCCGATAACCTGATGCACCTGCTGCCCACGGCGTGCCGCATCGGTTTCACCGGCACCCCGTTGCTGAAGAACGACAACATCACAGCGAGAACCTTCGGCGGCTATGTGAGCATCTATGACTTCAAGCGTGCAGTCGAGGACAAGGCCACCGTGCCCCTGTACTACGAGAACCGCGGCAAACGCCTGCAGGAACTCAAGAACCCCGAAATCAACGAGGAAGTCGCCGCCGCGCTCGAGGAGGCTGGTGATATGGATTCGTCGCAGCTGGCTAAGCTGGAGCGGGAGTTTGCCAAGGAGGTACACCTGCTCACCGCCAAGAAACGCCTACGCATCGTCGCCCAGGACTTCGTGAAGCACTACAGCGACCTGTGGACTAGCGGCAAGGCAATGATGGTGTGCTTCAATAAGGTGACCTGCGTGCGCATGTACGACTATGTGCAGGAGTACTGGCAGAAGGAAATCAAGGAGGTAGAAAAAAAGCTGACCAAATGTACGTCACAACAAGAGTACCAGGAGCTGAAGCGCAAGTTGGAGTGGATGCGGGAAACCGAGATGGCCGTGGTCGTCTCGCAGGAGCAGAACGAGATGCAGACTTTCCACAAGTGGGGCCTCGACATCGTGCCGCACCGCGAGAAGATGATGAAACGCGAGCTCGACAAGGAATTCAAGGATCCCGACTCGCGGCTGAGAATCGTGTTCGTTTGCGCCATGTGGCTCACGGGCTTTGACGTGAAGACGCTGTCGTGCCTGTATATCGACAAGCCCATGAAGGCCCACACCCTGATGCAGACCATCGCCCGCGCTAACCGTGTTGCCGAGGGCAAGACCAACGGCCTGGTGGTAGATTATATCGGCATCGTGAAAGCCTTGAAACAGGCCCTTGCCGACTACACCGCCAATGCCAAGGGGCTGGAGGGCAACGACCCGACCATCGACAAGGAGAAACTCATCAAGAGTGTGGACGAGACTATCGCTGCCACCCGTGAGTTCCTAAAAGAGCACGGCATCGACCTGCAAGAACTGATTGAGGCTGAGAGCTTCATGAAACTGTCCATGCTCAAGACCGCTGCCGATGCCATGTGCGCTACGGTGGAAATCAGGAAATCCTACTGCACGCTGGCCACCACGCTGCTCAACCGATGGAAATACCTCGACCGCGACGACATCACGCCCGAGCGCAAGCAAGCCAAGGACGCCATCGAGGCCATCTACAAGGAATTGCAGAAGAAGCGCAAGAGTGCCGACATCACCGACCTGAGTGTCGCCATCAACAACATCATTGATGAGCACCTGGAGATAGAGGCTGGTCAAGGAGTAGTGGGCGAATCGCGCACTCAATTTGACATCAGCAAGATTGACTTTGACCTGCTGCAGCGGGAGTTCGCCAAGGCCAAGCAGAAGAACCTGCTGCTCAAGGATGTTCAGGAACTGCTGCAGGAACGATTGGCTGAGATGCTGGCAATGAATCCGTCGCGCATCAACTTCTATGAGCGCTACCAGGAAATCATCGAGTCCTACAACCAGGAGCAGGACCGCGCGTCCATCGAAAAACTCTTTGAGGAACTGATGGACCTCACCAAGAAGTTGAGCGAAGAGGAGCGGCGCTACGTGCGTGAGGGGTTTGAGAACGACGAGCAACTGACGATGTATGACCTGCTGATGAAAGACGACCTCACCAAGGCCGAAATCAAGAAAATCAAGGAAGTCGCCGTCGAGCTGCTCGAGAAAATCAAGGCCCAGCTGGCGACGATGGACCACCCGTTTGAGAAGCGCGAGACCAAGGCCGCCATCATCATCACTATCCGCGACACCCTGTGGGAGATGCTGCCCGAGAGCTACAGCGACGAGAGCATCGATAGCTACAAGGATGCCGTGTTTGAGTATGTGCAGCAGCGGTATGGTGGGGTGGCTTAACTGAATAGATACTATAGAAACTATAGAGGCTATAGGGGCTATAGGGGCTATAGAAAAAGATAATTATTAATTGACAATAAACTGATAATGGGACGCGACGACAACAGGAATCACACTGGCAGGAAGGAGGAGTTTCAGAGTATCTTCCGGCGGGTGCCTAAATGGCAGGACTTGTGGTTTTACCAGAAGTCTGAAGTGCTCTATCAGATGACGTTTGTCTTCTGCGAGCGGTTCTTGCCTAAGTTTGGGGATCGTACTGTTGACCAGATGCTGCAGGCAGCCCGCTCGGGCAAGCAAAACATTGTTGAGGGCAGTGAGGATGGCAAGACCTCAACTGAAATGGAGCTCAAGCTGCTGAATGTCGCTAGATCAAGTATCGGAGAGTTGCGGCAAGATTATGAGGATTTCCTCAAGTCCAGGAACCTGCACATCTGGAACCGTGAAGATACTCGTTTCCAACCGATGCAGGAATTCACTAAAGCCCATAACACGCTTGCTGACTATGAGCCGTTTTTCCAGAAATGGAGTGCCGAGGAGATGGCAAACGTAGGGCTCACGTTGTGCTATCAGGTGGACACGATGATGAACAAGTATATGGAGGGCTTGGAGCGCACCTTTGTCACCCAGGGAGGCATCAAGGAACGCATGCACCAAGCACGCACAGGCTACCGCCAACAACAGGACGAACGCCTCGCCGAGCTGGAAAAACTCGTGCCACAGTTACAAGAACAGCTTGCCGAGTCTCAAGCCGCCTACCAGGACTTGAAGCAGCGGGCCCTGAAAGCCTACCACGAGCAGCAAACTGAAATTGAGCGACTGAAAAAACTGCTGGAATCAAAATAGAGGCTATAGAGGCTATAGAAGCTATAGAGGCTATAGATACTATAGTTGCTATAGATACTATCAGAGATTATGGGGGATAGGATGACACGGGAGCAGCGG
Organism: uncultured Prevotellaceae bacterium; assembly: GCA_900318205.1. Taxonomy (GTDB): domain Bacteria; phylum Bacteroidota; class Bacteroidia; order Bacteroidales; family Muribaculaceae; genus Sodaliphilus. The sequence continues at coordinate 55,626 of ONJS01000033.1, forward strand.
CATCGGTGCATGAGCCGCATCAAGGGACGCGACACCAAGCCGGAGATGGTGGTGCGGCGCTGGTTGTGGCGGCAGGGGTACCGGTACCGGCTGTGCGTGAAGGCGTTGCCGGGACGACCTGACATCGTGATGCGCAAGTGGCGGACGGTGATCTTTGTGAACGGGTGTTTCTGGCACGGTCATGAGTGCCAAAAGCATCGCCCGGTGACCAATGCACAGTTCTGGCAGGACAAGATTACGCGCAACCGTGAGCGGGATGCGCGCAACCAGGAGCTGCTACGGGCGGCGGGTTGGCACGTGATTGTCGTGTGGGAGTGCCAGCTGACGCCGAAGTGCCGCATCGACACGCTGCGGGAGCTTGACCTGACGCTGAGCCGCATCATGCTGGAGCAGACAGGTCGGCGTAAAGGCTATGCTTTTCGCGAGGAGGAAAGCGGATGGTCACAAGCGGCTGAGCCCCCGTCAGAGTACGGCCAATAAGGGGACTCTTGTGGAAAACCACTATCAAAGAGACAAAAATGATAAAGTGAAAGGTAAAGCGGTTGAAAAAGCCGCTTTTTTCACTTTTAAAAGATGAAAACTAAGGTTTTCAAAGAGCCTATAAATAAGCCATTTTGAGTTCCAAAAAGGGTGTCAAAAAAAGGTGGTGAAAATATTTTGTCAGTAATAAAATAATGCCTAATTTTGGGCGTTTTTAAATAAAGCTTTGCCATGGCTGAACCATTAAAATCGTGTTAGGCTTGCGCAAGTTTTTAAATAACCATCTAATTGACTACATTAACGAACTTTTATTAATATTTTAAAAACGTTTTTAATCTAAAAAATGGAGATCAAAACGGCAATGGCCGGAACGCTTGAATCCGGCGACATTTTCATCCAGATTGCGCCCAACGACAACGCTGGACTGCACATTGATCTTGAAAGCACGGTAGCCTACCAGTTTGGCGACCAAATCAAGAAAGTTATCACCGAGACCCTGCAGGGCCTGGGCATCGACCAAGCCGAGGTGAAAGCCACGGACAAGGGAGCCCTGGACTGCACCATCCGCGCCCGCGTGACGGCAGC
>ONJS01000005.1 GCA_900318205.1 uncultured Prevotellaceae bacterium
GATAATTTCAAATCCGTTGACTCCAAAAATCGCTGTAACTAACTGAATTTCAATAATTTCAAAGAACTTTTATGATTTTTTAGTGGACACTAATGATATATAATAGCGAAAAAACGAAAAAACGGAAAATCCAAATTCATCTGATGTGGGTGTAATCCGAGTTGTCGTTTGTATAGTCAAAGGTAATCATTCTCTTTCAAAAGAATGGCCCCAACAGTTGATGGCAGTGGCAGATTTTGGAGTAAAATAGGCAATTTGGTCGCTTTGGCGCCAATTTGGTCGGTACAAAATGGTTGTTTTCGCCCAATTTGCGTCATCTTATGCAAATTGATAGTATCTTTGTGGCTAAACTTCGCAATAAGATACCGAAACATATGCAGGAGGCACTTATCCTCAAACTTATCATATTGGCCCTAGGGGCTATATTTATTGCAGTCATCATCGCTCTGGTGCTGTCTTTCAGCGTGACTAAAAAGCTGATGAAGCACAATGCCAATCTGATTGACCAGGTTAAGGAAAGCGACAAGCAGCAGGCATCAACCCAGCAGACCCTCTATGAGAAGGAGAATGAGTTGCTCAAAACCGAGGTGCAGCTCATGGGCTGGATAGGCGCGCAGATTGAGAGCCAGGGACTGTACAGGAGCCCCAACGTGACGCTCAAGGAGATATCCAAAGTTCTCAGCTTGACCCAGCGGCGCATCTCTCAGGTCATTAAAACCCGACGAGAAGACAACACGCTGGCCGAGTACTTGAACACCAAGCGTCAGCTGGAAGGTTGTCGCCTGCTGGTGGAGCAGACTAACTGGACGGTCGACGCTATAGCCCATGAGGCGGGTTTTGGAGGCACGACTACCTCCCGCACCATATTCAGGAGCCGCTTTGGTATGTCGCCCAAGCAATACCGCGAAAAAAAGCGCCTAATGGGCTGACTTGTGGTTGCAGATGATGCGATTTGCCTAGAAGAGCAGACTAGTAACAATCAAATATAATATAAACCAAATGAGACATTTAGTAAAAACTACACTTGCAATGCTGGTGCTGACCATGTGCACCGGCATCATTACCTCGTGTTCGAGCGATGACCCAGGCAACGGCAAACAGAACCGAGACTATGACCTTGATGTCAAGGTCGTGCAGACACGCAGTTGCCATGCCCTGAAGGATGTGAAAGACGACATCCTCAATCTCCATTTCAATCAGATTATCTTTGAGTACACCTCTGTGGGGCCCGACATGAAGACGCCGGTGCGGTTGACAGGCGTCATCTCGATGAATCCCGCCGTCTTCAACAAGGAGGCGGCTCCGCGTGCGCTCATGTTCTACAACGAGTTCACGACGGCCAAGCATGGCGAACGCACCTCACAGAACGAGATTGACGACGTGGGTTTCTATATGAACAAATTCCAGAACCTGATCGCCATCTCCTCGGACCTGTATGGCTGGACATTGACCGAGGACAAGCCCCAGGCCTACTGCTGCCCGGAGATTACCGCCCAGGAATCGATTGACTGCTGGGATGCCGCAATGATGGTCCTGAAAGACAAGGGCTACGCTATCGAGGGCCTGCACAAATTCAACGTGGGCTACTCCAGCGGCGGTTTCTCGGCCATTGCCTTGCAGCGCTATGTGGACGAGTATCGTCCCGACCTGCATTGGGACCTCACCGCTGCCGGTGCTGCCCCCTTTGACATCTGCACCATCTATGAGAACTATGTGGAAAGCGATTTCTCGGGTTACATCTGCGCCCTGCCGCTGATGATTGTCGCCTACAAGGAGACCTACCACATGGACTTCAGTTACAGTGATGTGTTCAAGGAACCGCTGGCCAGCCACATTCAGGAGTGGATTCTCTCCAAGGACTATGGCACCTGGGACATCAACGGCCTGATAGGCACCGAGAAGATCAGTGATGTGCTGACACCTGCCGCTTGTAACTACAAGAGCGGAGTCGGCAAGGTCGTCTATGACAAATTCCGCAGCAACTCGCTGTGCGGCCCCGGCCAAAACTGGCAGCCCAGCAAAGACACCAAGTACTTCATCATGCACAGCTCTGGTGACCTATACATGAACTATCTTGCGGGCGTTGAGATGGCCGATTACCTCAAGAGCAAGGGCTGCCAGGTGGAGACCGACTTTGACGACACGGGCAACCACGTGTACTATGGGCTGTTTACCTTTACCGGCGGCACCATGCTGCGCATGGAGGAAATCTTGGACAGCACCGACAATGTGACTCGAATCAAGGAACTGTTTGACCAGGTCAAGGGCTATATCAGCGACCTGAACGGCATCGGCCTGTAAATAGTTTCTAGGACTTATGCAAAAAGTGAAAAAGAACAATAATTCATTATTTAATTAATCAAAAATAATATGAAGAAATTATTATTAACATTTATGTTGGCGCTTGCCACAATGTGCGTAAGCGCCCAATCATTTGGAGATGTGCCAGCAACGGTCGATCCCAATGATGTGACCATTCTCAAGAAGAACGTGCTGGTGATTGCTGAGCACGACTCTATCGTGCCTAATGCCAAGACCGGCAAAATTGACACCCTGAGGGTGGAAGACGGGTCGAGGATTTTCACCCCTGAGGAGTTTGAGCTGTTGTCAAAAGATCCCAAAAAGCTTCGCGCTGCTGTAGTCCCCGGCGAACGTTGGGGACACGATTGGAATAAGTTTATAAGTTTAGCTCAAGCAGGTGTTTATCTATTCACCTATAAATACCCGTCGGTCGATGCCGATGGTAATGCCATCTACCTTTCGGCGCTCATGGGCGTACCAATTGACATGGTAGGAGGACATGCTATGCCTAACAACCTGATTATTGGTTGCCATGAGACGATAACGAGTAACTATGAGTGCCCTTCGGAGTTTAACAACACCGGTGGCGCCAGTTCAATGACTGGTAATGGCATGATGCTGCACTACACAGCCCATAACTTAGTTCGCCAGCCATGCTGCTTGGTCATCATGCCCGACTATGAGGGTTATGGTATCACTAAAGACCGCGCTCACCCTTATCTGTACCAGGAGTTGACAGCGCGCCAGGTGGTGGATGCTGTGCGCAGTGGTCTTGCCATGTATCAACAACTTATCGATGCCAATGTTGTCGATCCCTTTGAGCCGAACTGGCAGAGCGTGTCTATCGGATACTCGCAAGGCGGCTCGGTGGCGCTGGCCACGCACAAGTTCATCGAGCAGAACGGCCTTGCCGAAGAGTTGCACTTCGCCGGCTCGGTGTGTGGCGACGGTCCCTACGACCCCGTGGCCCACTTGCGCTACTATATGCAGGACGACGGTGAAACCTACGATGGTAATAATAGGACTGCTCACCGCAAGGAAAAGGTGTCGATGCCCATCGTCATGCCGCTCATCCTTAAGGGCATGTGCGACAGCAATCCCTTGATGAAGCAGCACTACGTTGACGATTACCTGAGCATGAAATTCCTGCTCACCGAATCGATAAAATTTATCGAGGCTAAGGCAAACGACAAGAAAGGCGATCAGTACGACACCGAGCGCATCAACAAGGAATATGTGAAAATGTTGAGGGAGGGCAAAACCGGAACCTATGTCAAAAACTATCACGAAGATGATGGGACGTTCACCTTTACTATGCATCGCACACCCGAAGAATTCCAGGAAGTGATGGAACTCTACGACCCTGGATTTTGGAGTAAGATGAGGGCACACGGTAAGCTTAACGGGATGATGACAGAAACCTGTTATAACTACTTCAGTAGTCTTACTGCTGACACGCCGGTGCCCACCACGCCTGGTCTGATGGAAGACCTGCACCGTGCCCTCGAGAGCAACAACCTCACCAAGGGGTGGACTCCGCAGCACCGCGTCGCTTTCTTCCACTCAACCTACGACACCGTGGTGCCCTATGAGAACTTGCTCTCGTTCATGCGCAACCAGCAAGACCTCACTTACTACTTCTTTGATAATGACAAGAGCCGCAGTGAAAAAGCCGGAGTCACCGTCAGGACTGCCGACGAAGATAAGGCCAATGTATATATACGTGACGCCACCTGCAAGGATGACCACGTGGATGCTGGCAAAGACTTCTTTATGCTTGGCGCCTCGGGCTATCTCGTGGGACTCTCGCCCGACATGCGAATGATTCGTTGGGTCTTAACTGGTTCTGATGATTAATCCTTTAAAAAAAACTTGATATTATGAGAAAGTTTATATTCCTGTTTTTAAGCATGCTGTTGCCCATGGCAGCAATGGCGGCTTACACCGATGAAACGATGAATATTACAGTGGGTAACGCCACTTATACCGCCAGGACCCAAATCGACCATGCAAATCGTGTCATTCTCCTGGGCAACGGCCGCAACGCCTGTATACCGCATTATGCTGAAGGTTCCGTCTTCATTCCTGGCACCTACAACATAAACGGCATTGACTATAGAGTGGATATCGCTGACTTTGCCTTCCGCTTGTGCAATGGCATTACGCAAGTGAACATTGGCGAGGGTACCGAGAACATTGGCGATTGCGCTTTTGTGGGATGCTCTAAGCTTGAAAAGGTGACGCTGCCGTCAACGCTATTCTTAGTGGGACGTGGCGCATTTGCCAATCTCAATTCGTTGAAGACAATGGTGTGCAACGGTAGCACAGCACCCACATGGAGCTACAACGATGTGTTTAACTGCTATGGCTCCAAGCACGGCACGGCAAGGTGGGGGCGTAACCGCACACTCTATGTGCCTGCACACGCCACTGACGACTACATGAACACCAATTATGGCGACAGCATCGGCTGGAAAGACGCCTTTGCACGCATCTACGAGCGCACTTCCGATGTCATTGCCATCAGCACCAAAGAGGAACTCAAAGCATTGAGCCAAAAAGTGAACAATGGCACAGCTTTTGACTACTACAATGGAGCCAACTCATTTGAACTTACTGCCGATATCGAGTGGAACCTTGACACCGACGGGAAATGGACTCCCATCGGTACCGTTGAGCATCCGTTTGACGGAAGCTTCGACGGTAATGGTCACAAGATTACGGGATTACAGAACGCCCATGTTACTGCACTAAACACTAATTTCGCCGAGGACGCTTATACCGGATTGTTTGGTTACGCCTCCAACGCCTATATTCACAATTTCCACATGGAGAACCCACGATTTCTCAGTAAAGATTATGCTGGTTGTGTGCTGGGATATGCTGCCAACTATACCCGCGTGAGTGATGTGCTCGTCACCAGCGATGCTGGGTCACAACAGTACACCGTTTATTCTCGCGGTAGCGGTGGTGGTCTCGTGGGATTTGTCAAGGTAGGTGTGGTTGAGCGCTGCTATTTCCAGGGCCGAGTGTGGTCCGAGAAAGGTTGGGCTGGCGGCATCGTGGGTCACATGCAAAAGGGTAAAGTGGAAGATTGCGCCGCGGGTTCCTATGTGGCCAACACAACCACTTCCGACAACTGGCGCCTGGGTGGTATTGTGGGCGGCACTTATGGCAGCTACACCCCCGGACAGGTGAATGTCACCATCAATCGATGCATTGCTTGGTCTAATTTCATTATTGACGGCACTTACTTATCTGCTGACCAGATGAGGTATTCCGGTTGGATTTTGGGATATGCCAGTGTGCCCACCGAGATTACAAATTGCGCCTACTATGTAGATCCCAATAAGCGCAGTTATGAAATCTACGGAGGTAGTACCGAGAATATTACCGTCTATTGTGATAATAACGCAAGCTCGGGTGATAATGCGACCTACACTACCTTCAACAGCCTCATGAAGCGCAATACCGAGCCATACTTGGGCAATGAAAACTGGTACTACTTCACCGAGGGCTTTGAGAACTATCCCGTACCCTTCAATCTGAAGGACATGTATCTTGCCAACATGGTTTACGACATCGATGACAAGGGCATCATTTATCTGCCTGTGCACGACGAGAGCAATCAAATTGTAGCCTACAAGGTGAAAGGCCAGGACAGCAATGTTCCGCTGGATACCTGGGGCGGCATATTAACGAGACTGGAAATCCCGGCAACACACAAGGATAAGCCGGTAACTGAGATTATGCCCAAAGCGTTCGCAGGCCGAACCGATTTGGATATACTGCAACTTGGCAATTCTGCCACCAATTATGATTCTAATATCACTGCCATCGGCGACTCGGCATGTATGGCTTCGACCCTCAAATTTATTCTTATGTACTGCCAAAACCTGACAACCATTGGCAACAGTGCATTTGAGGACTGTGACTCACTCATTGAGGTTAGACTGCCCAATAGTGTCACCACCGTGCACAAACGCGCCTTCCGCGGCTGTGACGACCTGCATCTTTTCATCATTGGCAGTGGTTTTAAAGACCATGACGATAATTTCATTGCCTATTGCCCCAATCTCGACGGTCTTTATCTGGTAGAGCCCGGCAACACTTCTCCTAACAGCAATGGTTACCTTGTGGTCAACAACATGCTGCTGCACAATGTGGGCAATTATCGCAGTTATGTAGTCGCCTGCTCGCCTGGCGTGAGTGGCGACGTCGTGCTGCCTGTAGAGTACCTCACCAATAGCGAAGTCAACATCTTTGGCAGCTCATTTGCCAGCTGCGACAAGATCACCAGCCTCACCATCCCTGCAAGCAAGACTTACTCTATGGGTAAGGGCGTCTTTGACGGGTGCAACAGCATGCGTTATCTCGACATGCGAGGCGTAAAACGCTTCGAGAAGGAGAATGGTCAGCCATTGCCCTGGAACGTGGAGCGCAGCGACCCCGATAATTCATTCTATGGCCTGAACGAGCGCACCATCATCTGGACCGATGCAACGACCACCTGTGAGGAGAGTGAAGAAAACGTGGTTGCAGGCAACCATGCCAACTCTCTCATGCTCACCGATGGATGGGACTTTGTACCCAAGGTCGCCTTCACCGCCGGCAACGCTATTCTTGACCGAGTGCTCGATGTCAACCTCGGACTCAATGAATATGAGGAAGATGGCGAGACTTACTCCACTTATGTGTATGTGGACGCGGGCTACAGTGTGTATCTGCCTTATCCGCTCACGCTCACTGGCGATAACGTGAAGGTGTATGAGCCCCTTGAGATTGTCAAGGAGGACAGTGTCACCGTCGTTACATTTGTTGAAGTGGCTAGCCGTGAGATGGAAGCCTACAAGCCTTACTATGTAGTGGTGAGCAGCGATAATGTGACGCTCGACAGCAATGGCGAGGTCAACGTTGAACTTCTGCCCACCGACAGTGAGGACTGGGAAGGCGGCGGCTATGTCTTCTCGGGTACGACAGTCACTATCCCGAACAGTATCCTGCGCACCATGGGCGCTTATATCCTGCAGACCGACAACATGTGGCACAGAGTGCCTGCCGACAAGGAACTTGAGAATGTGTATGTTGGACCATTCCGCTCTTACTTCCACTCGACAACAAGCAATGCCGCACAACGACTGTTATCACGACTGAATGACAATAGTTCAGAGACTACTGGCGTTGTGGTCATCAAGACTGTCGATAATAATGGTGACGAGCATTATTATGACTTGAACGGCCATGTGCTGCCTGGCAAGCCCAACAGCGGCATCTACATCCATCAGGGTAAGAAGTATGTTGGACATTAAAAACATCAATGTTATGAAGAGATTATTTTTATCAATGATTATAGCGTGTGCCACATGGGTCGTAGGACTGGCACAGGAAACATATGCAGTGGAAATTCTGCCGACAATGAATGGTTATGTTATGAGCGACAAAGCAACTGCAGCACAGGGTGAAACTGTCACGCTGACACTTGGCCATGCTCCTTCCTATACCCTGGAACAGCTCCTGGTTGAGAGTGAACTCGTCGGCGGTGGCATGTCGGATGACGGAGCTTGGGAACCGGCTATGGCTCCTGCCCACATCATGGTCCCTACTACCAAAGTCAGTGAGAACATTTACACCTTTGTCATGCCTGCCAGCAAAGTGAAAGTAACGGCAACCTTTGTTCTCATGCCAGAGTTACGGGGAGACGTGAACAACGATGGCCAGGTGGATATCAACGACGTGACCGCACTGATCAACTATCTGCTCAGCGGCGACGCGTCGGCCATCAACCTGCAGGCTGCCGACTGCGACCAGAACGGCGAGATCAAGATCAGCGACGTAACCGCACTGATCAACTACCTGCTCAGCGGCACTTGGTGAGTGAGGAGTGAGAAGTGAGGAGTTAGGAGTTAGCATCCGCATCCTTTACTCACGCTAAGCCGCTAAGGCGCAAAGAATATTTTTAAGCTAGCATCCGCGTTTCGTTTGACTGGAACGCGGATGTTCTTTAAACATTAAACAGCGAGCAAAGCGAGCATAATTTTTTCTGTCCACACGCGTGCGTAGAAAAAAAAGAAAAAAGAGAATTTTAGAATTATCCATCTGTCTTAGCGTGAGACTTTGCCCTGCGGGGCTAGCGCTAATTACGCTAATTTTACGGATTTCACGAATCTAATATAAGAATTCGCGGAATTAGTTGAATTAGCGTAATTCGCATTTAAAAACACTGCGGATGCCTCATTCTCCATTCTCCACGGCGCCAGCCGTTCAGCGAGCAACGCGAGCATCAAAGGTTTTTTCTCGGTTTTTCTTTTGGTTTTGTATTGTTTTTCGTATTTTTGCAACAAAATAACAATAATGACTTAATTTTTTACTGCTTATGAAAAGAATCTATCTCTTTAAGGCAATTGCCCTGGTAGCGTTCCTCGCGTGCGCTTTGTGTGCCAGCGCTGCAACAGCGACATTCTCAAAAGATGGCATTTACTACCAGTTGACGACTTACTCTGACGGGAGAGGAGTGCTCACTGTACAGAACAATGGGAGTTTCAACACCTATTCGGGCGTTGTGCACATTCCGGATAGTGTTACTTACAACGATGTGTCCTATCCTGTTACGGGTATTGGTTACCAAGCGTTCAAGGACTGTACAAGGCTTACGGGCGTCACGATACCCGAGGGCGTGACGATGTTGTTGAACGAGAGTTTTGCCGGGTGTACCTCGCTGACGAAAATCACCTTGCCCAGCACCATGTACAGCATTTACAACTATGCCTTTACGGGGTGCACCAGCTTGACGAGCGTCACCTGCTTGAGTGAAACGGCCAGGTCGTTCAATGCCAACAACTTTGATGAGACTACCTATGCCAACGCCACACTTTATGTCCCTCAAGGCTCAAAGAGCAGCTACCAGAGCACCGCAGCCTGGTCACAGTTCTCCAACATCGAGGAAATCAACAAGTTTGTGGTTGACGGCATCTATTACACGGTGACCAGCGGTAACAATGTGAGTGTGACCTACAGGGACTCGCCCAATTTTCGCAGCTACTATGGCAAAGTGCATGTTCCTGAAACCGTGACCTATCATGGTGTCACTTATACCGTGACCGGGATTGGCGAATCGGCATTCAGGGAATGTCACACAGCTGACAGGAAATTGTACGTCACGCTTCCCAACACAGTACAGACCATCGAGACCTTTGGTTTCTATATGTCTAATCTTACTTACATCGAGTTGGGAACAGGGCTTAGGTCTATTGGCGGACTTGCCTTTGCGGGAACCGAGGCCACCCTTAATATCATTAACTGTCATGCGATGAATACCCCCTCGGTACAATTAAACACTTTTGCCGAAGAGCACTATGAAAATACCATCCTGTGGATACCACGCATGGCCTATGGTAGATACACGAGCGCAAACTATTGGAAGAACTTCAACCAGGATCACCTGTTCTACGGTTATGATTTCATTAAGGACGGCGTCTATTACGGAATCAACTCCTATTCAAATACCGTGGAGGTATCGGCTTATGCCATTTCTGTCGATTCCACAAGACTTTACTTTGCCTCTTCCGAATTAGAGGATGTTACCATTCCTCACACTATTAATTACGAAGGGGTTGATTATACTGTCAATCGTATTGGCATGGCTGCGTTCTATAATTGGAGAATAAATAACGTCACTTTGCCCAATACTATCCAGAGCATCGAGAGAAACGCATTTACTGATGTTGAAAATTTGGAACACATCAAGATCAATGAAGGTGTGACCAGTATCGGAAGAATGGCATTTGCTTATTGCAGCAGTCTGCAGTCGGTTAAGATACCCAATACTGTGAAATCCCTCGATTATGGTGCTTTCACTGGCTGTACTGCTCTCGATACCCTGATTTTAGGCGCTGGCGTGGAACAGATCGGCATGTATGCATTCAATTCATGTACCAATCTCAGTATTGTGCTTAGTTTTCCGCTCATTCCGCCTGTGATATCTGAGAATGTTTTTACCAGTGAAACCTATAATGAGGCTAACTTATATGCTGCGGTTTCGGCACTTCCTGCCTATCAGACCGCTGTGGGGTGGCGCAATTTCAATCATATCGTGAACATGCACACACTTGACGAAGCCTTGAATGCACCAGGTGGAAACATCCACTTTGTAGAAAGCGACTATTCCTGGATCGTGTGGGACGATGGCGAGAGGCTCTTTGCCATGTCTGGCAATGCGGGTGTGCATAATAGTTCTTCGACGCTGTCGACCACTGTCAAGGTTTCTGAACCGTCCATCTTGTCGTTTGATTTCAAGGCCTGGGGTGAAAGTGATATGTACGCGCCAAACACCCACTATGATGAGTGCGTGTTTATGGTGAACGGCACTTCGATTTTCCGTTACGGAGCCCGTGACAACGATTGGGAGACCTTCACTTATGAACTGCAGCCCAATGTCACCTACCAATTGCGTTGGTTCTATCACAAGGACGTCAGTGACGATGGCGTGGGCGACTACTTCGCCCTGGACAATATCAAGATTGCACCCAAGGCCCAGCGCGGCGACGTGAACGGCGACGGCCAAGTGAAAATTGACGACGTGACAGTCCTGATCAATCTGCTGCTCACTGATGGCGATTTCTCGACTGCTGCCGACTGCAACCAGGACGGCAAATTGAGCATCAACGACGTCACCTCCCTCATCAATTACCTCCTCTCAGGCACTTGGTAACCCTTAGGTGATGCGAGCCTACCGCATTTGAACGGCTAAAGCCGTGCATAATGGAGAAAGGAGAATGTTTAATGAAGCATCCGCGTTCCGTTTTACCGGACGCGGATGCTAGCTTAAATATTCTTTGCGGCTTAGCGCGAGCAACCGGAACGCGGATGCCAATTTGGTTAATTCGTATAATTCGCCGACAACTAAAACGGCGGATGCCCCTCTAAACACTAAACTCTAAACATTAAACTGCGAGCTTGCTCGCATAATTCTCTCACATTTTGCAGTCTCAGCAAATTGTATTACCTTTGCAGGCCAATTAATTGAAGGAAACAACATTAATAACCATATTATTGAAAAAGACATGAAATTGTTAGAAGGAAAAGTGGCGCTCATTACTGGAGCCGCCAGGGGCATCGGCAAGGCCATCGCACTGAAGTATGCTGCCGAGGGTGCCGACATCGCATTCACCGACCTCGTCATCGACGAAATCGGCAAGCAGACCGAGCAGGAAATCGCAGCGCTCGGCGTCAAGGTCAAGGGCTATGCCAGCAATGCTGCCAGCTTTGAGGAGACCGAGGCCGTGGTCAAGCAGGTCCATGAGGACTTCGGCCACATCGATATTCTGGTTAACAACGCCGGTATCACCAAGGACGGTATCATGCTCCGCATGACCGAGCAGCAGTGGGATGCCGTTATCGCCGTTAACCTCAAGAGTGCGTTCAACTTCATCCACGCCTTGGTGCCCATCATGATGCGCCAGCGCAGTGGCTCCATCATCAACATGGCATCGGTAGTGGGTGTTCACGGCAACGCCGGACAGGCCAACTACGCCGCCAGCAAGGCCGGCCTCATCGCACTGGCCAAGAGCATCGCCCAGGAGATGGGTAGCCGCGGCATCCGTGCCAACGCCATCGCTCCCGGCTTCATCGACACCGACATGACCAAGGCTCTGCCCGAGGAAGTACGCAAGGAGTGGTGCCAGCGCATCCCCCTGCGCCGTGGCGGCACCGTCGAGGATATCGCCAACGTGGCTACCTTCCTCGCCAGCGACATGTCGAGCTATGTCAGCGGTCAGGTCATCCAGGTGGATGGCGGCATGAACATGTAATCACCGTCGTTGGTCATCTCTCCATTTCCCTTATTGGAAAGTATATGTGCCGTGGCTTTGCCACGGCATTTTTTTGATATTTTTACTTGAAATACTTGGAAAATCTGTGAAATTGTATTTAATTTGCGGAAAATTAGATTAAAGTATCATTTTTAGATTTAAAATTTAAACATTATGATGAAGTCTTTACTCGTTACTGTGGCAGCACTCACAGTGTTGAGTGCGTCAGCCCAATTGAAGAATCCTCATGCTGGTGTGCTGCAGCAGGACCGGCTTGTTACCAATGTGCGTTCTCAGGCGTTGAAGCAGGAAGTGCATCAGGCTTCTAAGGCCGAGCCGTTCCAAAATGCCCCAAAGAAAGAGGACGGCAGTATTTCATGTCGCTATGTGCGCCCTGCTGGCGCTTTCTCGGGCTCTATCGTACTCGAACACGATGCTTATGGCTATGAGTTCTTGGCACCATACATCATGTTGAAGCCTTATGTCCCTTACACTTTCAAATCAGTGACTGAAGGTCTGGACGATTCTCACAGTCTGGTTTGGGGCTATCAGCTTTGGGTGACTAACCAGAGTGGTGAATGGGAACAGCAATGGTTTTATGAAATTGGACCAGAGGAGCTCGATGTCAAGTACGGATGTGAGGTTGATGAAGTTCCTATCCTGTATGTTGCCAAAGGCGATGAAGAGGTGGCATCCTATCAGATGGGCAACTACAAGAATAGTGTAGTCGATGACGGCGTCTCCATGACTGATGAGTTGATTCCATGCCATGTGTTTGCCGCTCCCACCTATGAGGACCAATGGCAGAATAGCCCTGATTTGCTCTTGTCGAGCAAGACATTTTGCACTAATGGCAGCCAATACATGACAAACTACTACGATGGCGCTATTCCATGGGCAAACAACATGAGCGGTTGGTGGTTTGGTAAGAACGGTGGCCTTCCCAGTGGAGGACGTATTGATGGTATCGCCCAGGCCTTTGAGAAACCCACATCTCCCTACGTGCTTAGGAAGGTGGTTCTTTGGACCACACATCTCTCGGTTGACGCTCCTGTTGATTTGACTTGTAAGGTGTATCGTCTCTCTGATGGTATTCCTGCTTATGACCCTGCAGTATTTGTCACACTACCCGAGGAGCCCGGCGAACTCATTGCCATTGGGCATGCTACAGTGACTCCCGAGACTGCCGAGGAGAATGACGGCTTTATCGTTTTCACGCTCTACGGTGAGGATGATGGTATCGAGTATGAGATAACTCCTGAGATTGATGACAATATCTTGATTGCCATTGATGGTTATAATGACGTGGACATGGAGAACCTGCGTGATTTCACCGCGATGATCAGCAGTGATTACCATGTTGATGAAGGTTACGGCGAGTTGGCTTACCTCAAGTACGGTGCACCTGACGCCGAGGGGAATTTCAGCGGTGACTATGTGTGGGCTGGTCTGAACAACTTTTTCTCAATTGGTGAGATGAAGACAGGCCTGACCATCTTTATGGTTGCCGATTATCCCTATTTGACATTCAACCGGCCCGACATAGAAGACGGGGAATATACCTTTGGCGGAGTGGGTGGCATGCTGCAACGACAAGTCTTTGGCGAGACCACTCCTGGCATCGAGTTCAAGGCATGGAAGCCGAGTGCTGATGGTGGATGGGAGATGACCTGTAATGGCGGAGAAACACCCGACTGGCTGGAAATTGAGCTCATCGATGGCGAGGAGGAAGGCGAGTTCAACAACATTGTCACAGCCCAGGTGTTTGCCGAGCCGCTCCCCTTGGGCGTGCCTTATCGTGAGTCAATCGTCAGGTTCTCATTCGCTGGTGCCTACATCGACTACAAGTTCATCCAGGGTGAGAAAATTGCGCCTTGTCCTTGCTCTGGTGATTATGGGTATGAGGGCGAAGTCACCATTGCCAATCTTAACTGCATGATTGATTATATGATAGAGGATATGTATGACGACTGTCTGGACTTGAATAAGGACGGAGAATTCACTATCGCTGACATCAACGTCCTGATTGATTACATTTTATTATATTCTAATTAGTTTTTCAGGCTAATACAGAGAATCATTTTATCAGAAAATAACGATGAAGAAAGTTGTCTTAACCATTTTGACCGTCTTGATGGGCTTGCCGATGTGGGCTCAGGGCGGTGACGTGTATGAGCGTTCCAAGGAGTATGAATGGCCCACCGACCCACTGGTTGTTGAAAAGCTGCATCAGTGGCAGGACCTGAAGTTCGGCGTCCTGTTCCATTGGGGAGTGTATGCCGTGCCGGGTATGGTCGAGAGTTGGGCTATCTGTGACGAGGACTGGGTGACGCGTGACACGACCATGACCTACCAGCAGTATAAAGACTGGTACTGGGGACTGGCCGACAAGTTCAATCCTGTCAAGTTTGACCCAGTACAGTGGGCCGAGGCTACCAAGCAGGCTGGCATGAAGTACATGATCTTCACGACCAAGCATCACGATGGCTTCTGCATGTTTGACTCAAAGTACACCGACTACAGTATCGCCCATCATGCCTTCAAGGACAACCCCAAGCGCGACGTGCTGCGCTATGTCCTGGATGCCTTCCGCGACAAGCAGTTCATGATAGGAACCTATTTCTCCAAGCCTGATTGGCACTGTCAGGACTACTGGTGGGACGTGTATCCAACCAAGCGTGGCCGCAATGTGAACTATGATATCAAGAAGTGGCCCCACCGTTGGGAGAGCTTCAAGCGATATACCCATAACCAGATGGAGGAAATCCTCTCCAATTACGGTAACGTGGACATCTTGTGGATGGATGGCGGCTGGGTATGCCCCGAGAACAATCAGGACATCGACATGCCTGCAATCGCTACCATGGCACGCGGTCACCAGCCTGGCCTCATCATGGTGGACCGCACCATCCATGGTCCCTACGAGAATTATCAGACACCTGAACGTACAATACCCGAGACTCAGCTCAATTTCCCATGGGAGAGCTGTATCCCCTTGAGTGACGATTGGGGATGGGTGCCCCGTCCTCGCTGGAAAAGCCCCGAGCGTGTTGTGAATACCCTTGTTGAGATTGTTGCCAAGGGAGGTAACCTCGTCCTGGGCGTGGGTCCCACACCCGAGGGACTCATTCAGCCCGAAGCCGTCGAGCGTCTGCAAGGCATCGGCGACTGGCTCAAGCGTAATGGCAAGGCGATTTACAACACGGTGGCTACGCCCGACTACCACGATGGCAACATGTGGTTCACCGCCTCCAAGGACGGCCGCACCATCTATGCCATCTATATGCTCAAGGAGGGCGAACAGCGGCCGGCCACCATCAGCTGGAACAAGAACCTGCCCAAGAAGGGCCAGAGCGTGAGACTCGTGAGCAACGGCAAGAAAGTCAAGAGCAAAGTGACCAACGGCACCATCGAGGTCCAGCTCCCCGCTGGCCTCAAGCAACAGTCTGTTGCCCTGGAGTACAGGGTGAAATGATGCTCGCTGCCCTCGCAGATGAGTGATTAGAGATTAGTGATGCATCCGCATTCAGGTCAAGTGGACGGAATGCGGATGCCATTGTATTTATTGTCTTCCTTTTATAACTTGGCGGCTTGGCGGCTTAGCGTGAGGTCATGTGTACGGATGCCCCAATAAAAAAAGGAGCGCGTAGCCCCTCTAAACCCTAAACTCTAAACTGCGAGCGTCAGCGAGCATCAGTCTTCGCCTTCGGCGACTTCACACTGGCACATCTCGCGGTATTCTTCCCAGTCGGGGTCCTCATCCGCCTCAAATTGCAGGGGTAGGGCAGGGAAGGGCGCCATCACCTCGTTGAACTTGCGCTGGAAAATGTGCAGCGAACGCGTGTAGAATACCCAGTTGCGTTGTCCGTCACCCGTGTAGATGCCCGTCATCACGGCCACGGGATCGCGGTCAAAGCACCCGTTCAAGGCGTCGGTGACTTCTTCCATCACCTTGCTATCGGTATAGCTCGGCAGGCCCTTGGCATCGCCCTCATAGGGCCACGTCACCTCCACGCGGAAGCGGTACACGCCAGTGGCGATGACATTGTCCAGTGCCCGTCGTCCTGTCACCAGGATAAGGCTGCCATTGTCACCCTCGGCTGGTGCCGTCCACCAGTCATCGCTGATTCTTAACTTAGCCATTGTGTTCAGGAACCGCTGATAAATTAGGGATATGAGAACTTGAACTCCTCGTACTTGAGGTGACCGTCCTTACCTTGTGTGCGTGCCGCTGTGATGTAGAAGGTGGACATGACGGTGGGAGAGGTGTTGTTGTTGGCGTCATTGTACTTGCCGTTTGCCAAGTCCTTCATTACCACCTCATTAAGGTAGGCTTTGAATTTAGGGGCAAACTCCTCATATTTCTTTATCGCTTCATTGTCGGTTTTCTCAAACTCTGAAGCTTCACCGGTAGTATAATTGACTGGTTTGTCATACACTGACTGGTTTTCCTTGATCCAAGTCTGGATGTCATCCAACAGCACATCGGGGCCAATGAACGATACATAGCCAGCCGAGATGGTGTAGGTGACATAGAGGGGATGTTCGGGCTCAGGACTGTTGTCCCAATCACAGGAAGTGATGGCTATGGCCGAAAATAACAGCGTCAGCAGAGCCAACGATACGGTCTTTAGATTTCTCATATAATGACGAATCTTTGAGATGTTTTTTTATTTTTTGCAAAATTAGGTATAATTCTGCAATTACCGAAATATTGCGGACGGATAATTCTCCGTCAGGTACCATTTTTTAGAGTCCGAACAACCGCCAAATTGGGCAAAAAGCCCAAAAAATTGGTTAAAAACGGCGATTCTTAGCCAAAATGACTTGTTAATAACTTTTTTCTATCTATCTTTGCAGACCTCTATCAGGATGGGGCATCTCTTCCTGATGGTGGAAACGATGGCGTCATGTCTGCTGTGTGGCACTCGTGATGTCAGCAAATATGAACCAATGCTAAGAAAGAATGAATAAGACATTATTGGTGATAGCCACGTTGGCAATGTTGACCTTGTTCTCATCGGCTTATTATTCGGCACCTGCCGACAGCCGCATCGGGTACAGGGCACCGTCACTTGTCCTGGGTAACAGCAATGGCTTGTCCCCGCTGCAGCAGCATCGTGGCGAGAACATCTTGCTCACATTCTGGGACTCCTCTGATGCACAATCGCGTCTGGACAATATGCACTATGACCGCTTGGCTCG
Source organism: uncultured Prevotellaceae bacterium (assembly GCA_900318205.1). Taxonomy (GTDB): domain Bacteria; phylum Bacteroidota; class Bacteroidia; order Bacteroidales; family Muribaculaceae; genus Sodaliphilus. The sequence goes on from ONJS01000005.1 coordinate 17,313, forward strand.
TCAGTCAGGCGATGCCTATGTCCATGTGTCGGTCAATCTGGATCGCAGTGTCAGTGTGTTCAACAGCATCGTTGCCATTGATAACCTGAACCGCTCAGCCCAGTTCTCCACCTCGGTTGACGTGCAGGATAACATCATCAAGAGTTGGCGACTTGACGAGGGCTACCACTCATTCCTGCTCGACACCAACGGCAACATCGTTGCTATTGACCCCGATGAGCGAACGCTGGCTCAGGTCAAGTAAAGCAGAGTAAAAAATCTTATTTTTCTGGAAGATACCACAAGGTCGGTGATACATGTCACTGACCTTGTTTTTCACGTTTGTCTCTCTTCAGCGTCGGGTGAACAAGCCACCTGAAGAAGGGGATTCGGCTCATCCCTATCAGGATGGCCATTGCCGTGGCGGTATAGAGGACGATAAACGGGAAAGTGGTTGGCCAGCCGTGGTCTCTGACGAGGGGGAGGAACACGATGCTGATGATGAACATGTGGTACAGGAAATAGAACAGGCTGTCCTTGCCGATGAAGCGCAAGGGTTTCCAATCCCTCACGATATTGAACACCAGCAGCGACATCGCGATGGAGCAAGTCAGGATAAGCGCTTTCTCGGGCACACCACTCACGTCGTAGTGGTCGGCGCCGTTCATGACGTTACCGCAGCGCGGGAACAGCCAGAAGATGATGGGAAGCAGCACGACTACTGTGGCGATGTGCAGCACATTGTTCTTCCACCAGCGGTCGTTGAGCGCACCCTGGCGGTAATAATAACCCAGCAGGAAGAATACAAAGAAGTTGAGTGTGCGCTGTAACGACAGGAAAGTGCCCAAGTGGGTCAGACCGCACAGTATCGACAAGGCCAGAGCGATGGCCAGGTAAAGCCATGGCCTGCGCAATAAGGGCTTTGGCGTATAATAGAGCAGGATCCTCCAGAAGATGAGGCTCATCAGGTACCATAGCACACCGAAGGGGACCGTCCTCAACGCCTTGAAGAAATCTCGCCCTGCATAAGATACCCAGATGCTGTTCAGCAGTTGGAACACGGCCATCGTGATGGCGATGTTCAGCACACCGCGCCACAGGTCCCGGGCGGTCTGCTGCTCGGGCGACTTGGTGAAATATCCTGATACCAGGATGAATAGCGGCATGTGGAAGACATAAATCAGTCCCATCACCGCATGGTTGATGATATTGGAATTATCCAGCGTGGTGATGAAGTGTCCCAAGACCACCAGGATGATGAGCAAGCCCTTGAGGGAATCTATTCTGTTGTCTCTTGCCATTAGTCTTTACAGTATCATTTGCAACAGGGCGACGTCACGATAGGTGTTGCCGCGTTTCACCCATGACTGCAACACACCGGCGCGACGGTAACCGTAGTCCTCAAACAGGGTCAGGCACACCTCGTTGTCAAGGGCGATAAACACATAGATCTGCCGCAGTCCCAAGTGCTCGCGGGCATAGGCCGTCAACAATTCCAGCGCTTGGCGTCCCAGACCCTTGCCGCGTTGCTCGGTGGCAATGAACAGTCCAAGTTCTGCACGGTTGTTCAGCGGGTCAAAGTTGAGGAAATCCACAGTCCCGACGGGCGTGCCGTCTTCGGTCAGCGTGATCATCAGGCGCAGTTGCCGCTGGGCATAGATGTCGCCAGTGTACTGCTGCAGGTAGTTCCACAACGCCTCGCGCGAGTAGGGTGCGACAGTGTCGCTCACGGCCCACAGCGCCGTGTCGTTCTCCCACTGGAAGAGCGTGTCGAGGTCGGTGGGCTCCAGTGCCCTCAATGTCACAAGGTCATTTTTCAGCAGTTGGCTCATGGTCATGACATTTTAGGGGAGATGACAATGCCGTGGCGGTCGGCAAAAATATGGAATGCGATACGGTTGCTGTCGCTATGTTCACGGATGTAGTCCACGACTTGGGCACAGGTACGGCACCCATCGTCAATGAGCACGTTGTAGCGCCCCGTGGCGGGGATGCTCTCCTGGTAAGTGCTGATGCCGGCACGCTTGGCGACCTCATCGGCATGGTCACTGACGATGACCCAGGGCCATGTCTCGGTCAGCGGTTTGTTCTTGGTAGGCAGCATGCGCTTGACGAGCCGTCGTGCCATTGCCAGCCCGGCACGGATGATGACACCCAGTTTGACGATAGGATAGAAGATGATGTTGAACCGCGGGAAATGCTTGCGGTAGAAGATGAGCATCGCGTCATAGAACACCTTGACGTAGCGCATCGAGTCCTTGTGGGTGCTCTCGCCCTTGTAGTGGACCATGGGCGTCGGCAGGAACCAGTTCTCATAGCCTGCCTTGACGATGCGGTAACTCAGGTCGATGTCTTCACCATACATGAAGAAGTCCTCGTCAAAGCCGCCCAACTGTTGAAGCACACTTGTGCGACACAGCATGTAGGCTCCTGACAGGATATCGATGCACTGCGGTTCCAGGTCACTCAGGTAACGCAGGTGATACTTGGCGAACCATGGTGAACGCGGGAACAGTTTTGACAGACCGAAGATTTTGCAGAACGATACCCACGGCGTCGGGAATGAGCGCTTGCTCTCGGGGAGGAACACGCCGTTGCCATCCATCATGCGGGCACCGATCGCCCCACACTTGGGGTGAGACCGCATCCACGCGATGCCTTCTTGCAGGCAGCGTGGAGTGATGATGGTGTCAGGGTTGAGGATGAGTGTGAACTCGCCGCGCGCCTGCATGATTGCCTGGTTGTTGGCGCGGGCAAATCCCACATTTTCCTTGTTCTCGATAAAGGTGACCTGTGGGTGGCGCTCACGCGAGAAAGCGATACTGTCGTCGCCCGACAGGTTATCGACTACGACAACCTCGCCTGCCATGCCTTGCATGGCCTGCTCCACCGAGCGCAAGGTCTGCTCCAGCAGGTACTTCACGCGGTAGTTGACGATGACGACGGTCAATTCCATTTCTTCTTTAATTATAACGTGAGATTACTCGTTTTCGTATTTATAACTCAGTGCAGCGCCCAGTGCCGTACAGTAGGGTGCGTACTTGGGAATATGGAAGTGTACGCTATAGAGCTTTTCCATAAGTGGGAAGACTTCTCGACACAGGCTCGATTCGGTGAGGCCGCCAACAAGGACAAAATCCTTGTAACCGCCATTGAGCTGGGATAATACGGCTGCCGAACCGATGGTCTCGAGCACCATGTGGATGAGTCCGGCTGCAATGTCATTGTCGTTGGGAGTGCGTTGCAGGACTTTGGCAAACAAGGATGCGGTAGCGTCCCCTGTCAGGTTGCCAAGTTCGTCTTTACAGATGTCCTCGATCAACAGATTGACATGCGCTGGATTACCCTTGTCGGCCATATTGCTGATTTCCTTCACGTTGCTGGTGCCCAGCAGCAGTCGTGCCAGGCCCTGTAGGGAACCGCCGCCCATGCCGATGCCGCCGATGTGCCGAATCTCGTCACCATCAACGCGCGCCAGAGAGGTGCCGGTGCCCATCGACACAACAATCATGTGGTTCAGTCCGCTGTCAAAGCGTGCTCCCATGCCGTTAGCGATGAATTCATCCACTTTAGCGGTGGGGCGGCCGAGGATAGGTGATTTCAGGTCCTTGGCACCGATACCCGTCAGCATGACTTGCTCGACGCTTTCCAGCGTTGTGTCGTTGTCGTTCAGGTATTTGCCGAGGGCACCGTAGATGGCCGATGAAGCATCACCGCTCTTGACAGCCATGGGCGCCATAATGCGTTCGCCGTTCTCGATGCCGATAATTTTGGTGGAACTGATGCCCGCGTCTATGCCGATGATGATGCTCATGCCAGGTTATTTGTCAATATTAGTTTTTCTTTTCACTAATCACTAATCTCTAATCACTAATCAGCAATTAATTGCAACTCGGATCACTGGGCAGATTGAGCCACAGGCGGTACTTGTCGCCAAAGCGGGCCACGGCATCTCGCCACTGGTCGTCATCGCCCTCGCCCATGAGCAGTTCACGTCCGCCGTTGTGCAGTACCGCCCAATCGTGACGCTTCAACTCGCTGGCGATTTGGTCTTTCTCCCAACCGCTGTAACCCAGGATGAACTTGATGCGCCCTTCAACAGGTGCACCCAGTTCCACATAGCGCTTGATGGCCTCAAAGTCACCGCCAAACCACACGCCGTCGCCCACGTCAATCGCTTCGGGGACAACTTCGGGACCCAGCGTGTGCATGTAAAAAAGCATCTGTGTGCCTACGGGACCGCCAATATACAGGGGAATCTCCTCCACGGTCTCGATGTCGGGCATGATGTCGCGCAGGTTGTAACCCATGTAATGGTTGACGACCACACCCATGGCGCCCTCGCCCTCATCGGGATCCACAATGAGAATCAGCGACCGTTTGAAGAAAAAGTCGCCAACCGTGGGTTTTGCCACTAAAATGGAGCCGCGTTTGGGCTGTGGTTGCTCATCGTTAAGATGGTAGATGTCCTGATCCCAGTCATTCATGCTTGCAAAGGTAGTGCAAGTTGAACGAAATGCCAAATTTATTTTGATATGTGCTCTAATAAATCGGCTGTTTTCACGTTATATATGTAAACACTATAGTTTGATAGCAATGAAAGTGATGAAATTTGGCGGTACCTCGGTCGGATCTGTCGAGAGTCTGCTCAACCTTAGGAATATAGTCAATGCCGAAACTAAGCCTGTAATTGTGGTAGTTTCGGCTATGGGTGGTTTCACCAATCAGTTGTTGGCGATGTGCGAACAGGCACAGCAGCGCGACATATCTTGTCTCGAGACGCTCGAGCTCGCTCGTAAACGTCACCACGATGCCATCGACGGCGTGGTTATCGAGTCGATGCGCGACGAGGTGCATGCCACCATCGACCGCTTTATCGACGAGAGCCTCAAGCCTTATTACTTGGCACTGGCAACCAATCCCCACATGCCGGTAAAGGAAATCGAGCGCGTGTGTGACGCCATCGTGGCTCATGGCGAGATTCTCTCGTCGGCCATCGTTACGGGAATGTTTGAGGATGGTGTGCCTCATCTTTCTCTCAACTATATGCGCACGGTCCCCGATGCCGCTGGACGCATCCTCGACTGGCAGGAGACCGAACGCCTCGTCAAGGAGGACTTTGCCGATTTGACCGATGGTGTGCATGTGGCGCAAGGCTTTATCTCACGCGATAAGGAAACGGGCGACGTGACCAATCTGGGACGTGGTGGCAGCGACTACACCGCCGCTATTCTCGCCACGTTGCTTGATGCCGAGGCGCTGGAAATTTGGACCGATGTTGACGGTTTCATGACTGCCGACCCGCGCACCCATCCCGATGCCACCGTCATCCCCCAGATGACCTATGCCCAGGCTCAGGAAATGTGTGACGCCGGTGCCAAGGTTATCTATCCGCCCACCATTGCCCCCGTGGCGATGAAGCACATTCCCGTGTGGGTGAAGAACACCTTCAATCCCGCTGCCCCAGGAACCGTCATCCTTGACAGTTAAGCTGTTGGATATTGGATAACCCCTAACTCCTAACTAAATAGATGCTCTATCACAGCTCTAATAACCATCAAAACACTGCTACGCTCGAGCAGGCAGTCACCAAAGGGTTAGCGCCCGATGGTGGACTCTACATGCCTGATAGCGTGCCACGCCTGCCTAAGGCCTTCTTGCGCAACATGAGTGCCATGTCGTTGCAGGAAGTGGCCTATGCGATTGCATCCTATGCCTTCCAGGGCGATGTCCCCACCGATGTGCTGCACGATATCGTCTATGACGCCTTTGATTTTGATATACCGTTGGTCAAGACGCCAGGAGGCCACTTTGTGCTTGAACTTTTCCATGGTCCCACGATGGCATTCAAGGACGTTGGCACCCGCTTTATGGCACGGTTGCTTGACTATTACCGTACCCGTCATCCCGAGTGGAGCACGCTCAACGTGCTTGTTCCCACCAGTGGCGATACGGGCAGTGCTGTGGCCAACAGTTTCTGGAAGATGCCGGGCGTCAATGTCTATGTGCTGTATCCCCGTGGAGCTGTGAACAGGATTCAGAAGTCACAGTTTGCGACCTTGGGCGAGAATGTGACCGCCATTGAGGTTAATGGCTCGTACGATGACTGCAAGTCGCTCGTTGAGGAAGCCTTCATGGACGCCGAGCTCAATGATGCCATGCGCCTCACCAGCGCCATGTCGATCAACTATGCCCGCATCGTTCCGCAGATGGTATATTATTTCTGGGCTTACGCTCAACTTGTCAAGCAGCAGGTGGATATCAGCAAACTCGTGTTTGCAGTGCCGTGCTCCAATCTGGGTAATCTTGCCAGTGGACTAATGGCACAGTCGATGGGGTTGCCTGTTAGGCGCTTTGTCAGCGTTGAGAACCAGAACAATATTTTCTATAACTACGTCAAGACGGGTGTCTTTACTCCCAAGCCTACCAAGTACAGCATTGCTCCGGCACTGGATGCCGGATGCCCCAACAACTTTGAGCGTGTGGTGGAGATTCTTGGCAGTTATGAGAACATCTGTCGTCACATCCATGCCTACAGCTACGATGATAACCAGATTATCGATACCATCATGAAGACTTATGATGATGAAGGTTATCTGCTTGATCCTCACAGTGCTGTCGCTTATCGCGCTATGGCCGAGGATCTGCAGCCGGGAGAGACTGGCGTAGCGCTGGCCACCGCCCATCCCGCCAAACTCAAGCAGTTGATGGAAAATATTATTGAAGAACCTGTGATCCTGCCTGAACAGCTGGCACGTTTTGTTAGCAGTGACCTTCACATCAAGAAGATGCCTAACGGCTTCACCGCCTTCAAGCGCCTCCTCTTGGAGAATGCCTAAGGCTTCCACGGGATGCCTCCCTCTTATCCGTTACCTCCGTTATTTCCGTTGCCTCCGTCCGGGTAACGCTTGCTGTGTTACAACAGGAAGAACAGTGACACGCCGATGACCGAAATCAGCGCGCCCAGCAGGCTTTTGGCAGTGATGGGCTGCTTGAACAGCCACCAGGCGGGCAGGATGATGATAATAGGCGTCAATGCCATCAGTGTGCTGGCGATACCTGCTGCAGTATATTGCACAGCAAGCAACGATGCACCCACACCGACAAAAGGCCCGAAGATGGTCGTCAGCAAGGCTGTCACGACGCCTTTGCGGTCACGCACACCCTTTCCCAGCGGTGCGAAGCCGTCACGCAGGGCCATCAGTATGGTAAAACCGATAGTTCCTGCAATGCAGCGGAAGAAGTTGGCATGGAACGGCAGCATCCAGCCTGCCAAGTCGGTGGTGAGCGATGCCTCGTAGTGGTCCATACCTATCTTGCTCAGCACCAGTCCCACACCCTGGCAAATTGCTGCACCGATGGCAAACAGCACGCCAGCCAGCGGCAGTTTGAGCGACAGCTTGTGGTCGTCGCCGCGGCCCAGCACGGTGATGGAAATACCAGCCAGTGTGACAATCATGGCAAGGATGGCTGTGGGACGGATTTCCTGGCCCAGCGTGAACCAGGCCATGATGGCTGCGGTAATGGGGGCTAAGGTCATGAACAGTTGCCCGAACTTGGAACCGATGATGATGTAGCACTGGAACAGGCAGAAGTCGCCGATGACATATCCCACCAGTCCCGATAGCATCATCCACAGGTAGGCCTCGTTGCTCGCATGGGCGGGCAGGGGAGAGCCCGTCATCACCCAGAACAGGATGCCCGAGAATACCAGCGTGATGACCATGCGCATCAGGTTGAGTGTCAGGTTGCCCAACCGCTTGCTGCCATATTCGCTCAACAGCGCTGTCGCTGTCCACGAGAATGCTACTCCTATTGAAATCAGTTCACCAACGTATTGCATGGCCGCAAAGGTACTACATTTAGTTGATAGAGGATAGCTTTTTCTGTCAAGATGAGAGAATTGTCATAGTTTTTGGTCGGATGCATCTGCGCCCTCACGGGTATGGTTTCCCTTCTCTCATTATTTTATCGACTTCTTTTCAGCAAAAACTTAAAACTAACAACTGAAAACTGAAAACTATTTAGTATATTTGCAGATTGTAAACTACCGTTTTGACCTATTGGATTTGTTCAATGGGCTGAATGATAATATGTTAAAGCCAATAACTAGAATAAGATATGAGCGAAAAGACTAATGGAAAGAAGAAAAACAAGCGCCGCAGCATCGTCCGCAAGATGTGGACGTGCTTTGCCATCGTGATGGCTCTGCTGGTCGCTATGTTTGTGCTGATTTACAATGGCGTGATCGGCTACATGCCGCCCATCGACCAGTTGAAAAATCCCACCGACAAGTTTGCATCGACTATCTACAGTTCCGATGGTGTGGAGATGGGCCGCTATTACCGCAGCCGCAGCAACCGCATCTATGTGGACTTTGATGAGATGTCGCCGCATCTGACCGACGCCCTGATTGCCACCGAGGACTCGCGCTTCTACGACCACTCGGGTGTTGACCTCAAGGCTATCGGCCGTGCGATTATCAAGCGCATCATCATGGGCCAGAAGAGTGCCGGTGGTGGCAGTACCATCACCCAGCAGCTTGCCAAGCAGCTGTATTCTCCAGAGTCTCACAACATCTTTGAACGTGCCTTGAAAAAGCCCGTCGAGTGGGTTATCGCTGTCAAACTTGAGCGTTATTACACCAAGGACGAGATTGTCAAGATGTACTTCAACCAGTTTGACTTCCTCAACAATGCAGTGGGTATCAAGATGGCTTCGGAGGTCTATTTCGACAAGGATCCCAAGGACTTGAATATCCAGGAGGCTGCCACGCTGGTGGGTATGTGTAAGAATCCTTCTTACTACAACCCGGTACGCTATGGTGAGCGCACACGCCAGCGCCGCAATGTAGTGTTTGAGCAGATGGTGAAGGCTGGTTTCCTGAGCGAGGCTGAGTGCGAACAGCTCAAGCAGTTGCCTCTGGTCATCAAGTTCAAGAAACTGGACCACAACGACGGTCCCGCACCTTACTTCCGTGAGGAGCTCCGCCGCGTGATGACGGCCAAGAAGCCCAAGCGCAGCGACTATCCCTCGTGGAACCAGCAGGCCTTCATCGACGACTCGGTGGCTTGGGAGGTAAATCCCCTCTTCGGCTGGTGCAACAAGAACACCAAGCCCGATGGTTCACATTATGATATCTATACCGATGGTCTGAAGATTTACACCACGATTGACTCGCGTATGCAGGAATATGCCGAGAAGGCTGTCCACAAGCACATGAGCAAGACGCTGCAACCTGCCTTCCTGCGTGAGCGCGGTGGTACCAAGAATCCTTATACCAACAACAAGCAGGAGCTCTCCAGTGCCGGCAAGCAGGCGTTGATCAATGCCGCCATCCGTCACAGCGAGCGTTACCGTGTCCTGAAGAACCAGGGCTTGAGCGATGCCGAAATCATGGACAACTTCAAGAAGCCGGTCCAGATGCACCTGTTCAATTATGAAGGTGGTTTCGATGCTCAGATGTCGCCGCTCGACTCGCTGCTCTACACCAAGTCGTTCCTGCGCTGCGCCATGATGTCGATGGATCCCACGACGGGCTTTGTCAAGGCCTACGTCGGTGGTCCCAACTTCCGTTTCTTCAAGTATGACATGGTTTCGACAGGACGTCGCCAGATCGGTTCAACAGTAAAACCCTTCGTTTATTCCCAGGCTATCGAGTTTGGCGGTTTGACGCCCTGCTCGACACGTCCCGGCGGCGCCCCCAACATCATCTGGCATAACGAGGTTTACAACCCTGCCAATGAGGGTAGCGGTGGCGGAATGTCCTTGAAGCAGGCTTTGACCTACTCCAAGAACTGGATCTCGGCAGGCTTCATGCGTGGTACGCGTGAGAACTGGATTGAGCGCAACGGTTATTACACCATGACGCCCGAGGAACTGGCCAAGTGGATGCACAGTTTCGGTATCACCAGTTATTTGGATCCAGTGCCCGCTTTGAGTCTGGGTTCCTGCGAAATCACTTTGAGAGAGATGGTGGCTGCCTATTCGGCCTTTGCTAACGGTGGTATGCGTGTTGAGCCGGTTTATGTGTCGCGCATCACCGACAACCGTGGCAACGTGGTGGCAGAGTTCACCGGTAGCCAGACCGAGATCATGAGCGAGGATACCTACCTGAAGATGCTCTCCATGCTGCTTGAGGTAGTAAACAGCGGTACGGGTGCGCGCCTGCGCTATGCCTACGGCATTACTGCCGACATGGGCGGTAAGACGGGTACCACCAACTTCCACAGCGACGGTTGGTTCATGGGCTTCACGCCCGAACTGGTGACTGGCGTATGGGTCGGTGGTGAGGAGCGTTACATCCACTTCAACAGCATGGCAATGGGTCAGGGTGCCGAGGCTGCGCTTCCCATCCTGGGTTACTTCATGAAGTGGCTGTATGACGACAAGAACCTGCCCTACAAGCAGAGCACCAAGTTTGAGTTCCCCAAGGACTTCAACGCCTGCGGTGATGAACTGGGCGGCTATGCCGGCAGCGGAGGCGGCTGGCACGGCGGCGGAGGCGGCGGAGAATCCGGCGGTGACGGCGGTGGAGGCGGCGGCAACGACGACGCCACCGAAGGCCTCTTCGACTAGAATTATCTATAGTCACTATAGCTACTATAGCTACTATAGCATCTATCACGACTATAGTTTCTAAAAATAAAGACCGCCACGAGCGCAATGCCCGTGGCGGTTTATTATTTGTTTATCTTGATGAGTTTAATCAGGATAATACAGCTTCTGCGCAGCTGCTAATGTGTTCTTCATCAGCGAGCAGATGGTCATGGGACCTACGCCGCCGGGGACGGGGGTGATGTATTCGCACTTGGGTGCTACCTCGTCAAACTTCACATCGCCGTTCAGGCGGAATCCCGTTTTGCTGTTGGCATCAGGAACGCGGGTGGTACCCACATCGATGATCACGGCGCCATCCTTCACCATATCAGCGGTGACGAAGTCGGGGCGACCGATGGCAGCGATGATGATATCGGCAGCGCGGCACTCATCCTTCAGCGTCTTGGAGTGGCTGTGGCAGACGGTTACAGTAGCGTCGCCGTGTTCCTTCTGGAGCATCAGCTGTGCCATGGGTTTGCCCACGATGTTGCTGCGGCCCAGCACCACGCACTTCTTGCCCGAGGTGGGAATCTGGTAACGTTGCAGCAGGGTGATGATACCTAGGGGTGTTGCAGAGATAAAGCACGGCAAACCCAGTGCCATGCGGCCGGCATTCACAGGATGGATACCGTCAACGTCCTTGCGGTAGTCGATGACGTTAATGACCTTCTGCTCATCGATGTGCTTGGGCAGAGGCAGCTGCACGATAAAGCCGTCAACGTCAGGGTCATTGTTCAGGCCGCGGATGCAGTCGAGCAGTTCTTCCTCGGTCGTGTTCTCGTCCAAGCGGATGAGCGACGACTTGAACCCACATTTCTCGCAGGCGATGACCTTGTTCTTTACGTATGCTTCCGAGCCACCATCGTGACCCACCAGCACGGCAGCCAGGTGCGGACGCTTCTGGCCCGATGCTATCATCTGCTCCACCTCGGCCTTGATCTCCTCCTTGATGGTAGCAGCAGTCATTTTTCCGTCTATTATTTTCATTATCGTCTCTTTATCAGTTGTTTACTAATTGTCGCTTAAAATCAAGCCACAAAATTACTCATTTTTTGTGAATTAGGACGGCTTTATGGCCAACTTTTCAATAATGCTGCAGGTTTTGTTGTTAAATGTCGGCACGACTAGTCCTCATTTTTTCACAATCCCACGAACAACAGGCCACCCCAACACTCCTTGGCGCCAGTCCACAATACAAGTGTCACCCACTTGGAGTGTAACATGGATGTCATCATCACTCATGACAAATGAACTGTTGTCGTCGGTATATTTCCATTCGACCCAGGCCCAGGTGTTGTCTCCGTCAATGGTTTTGTCGGTGATGATAGCCATTCGCTCACGTTGCACTGGTGTGATATAATAATTCGCCAAAATACTGAGGATAAACGGGAAAACAATCATTGGTATTATAGTTAACGGTCCGAACTTGATGTATCCCTTTCCCCTCAAGAAAAAGCATAACCCGATAAAGGCGAATACGATAATTACGCCTGGTACCGAATCAAATAAAAAATCATCTAAAAAATAAAAAAGTTTGGGCAGCTTCATCCATTGAGATAGTCCCATTGAAGCGAATAATGCTATCCAGAATGCTAGATGTAAAAGGATGCACCATTCAGGATCATCGTCATCCTGGGCTGTCACGTCAATACTCTCTTTTTCAACCGTTCTCGCCCTGGGGCATGGTGTGTAACGAGTAGTCTTGTTCGTTAATCTGTAGTTAAGGGATTCGCTCTCATCGTCAATGATATAGACGTGACCTTGATTGTCGACGGCTATAGCTTCATATTCTGAGATTTTTTCATTCATGCATAACATGGCGTTAGCCGGAAGGCCATAGCGGTTACAGTTGGTGTAGGCTACGACCGTTAGCTGGGCGTCGCCACAATCATTCAATTCCCAGACTAAATATGTTAGGGTTTCAAGAGGCATTCTGCCGTGGAATGTAACCAGATATTCTTTATCTTCTTGCAACTCTTGAATAGAGGCACTATAGTCCAGTCCACTGCCACTTTCCTCCAGGGCAAACTTGTTCATGTACTCAGTCAGTTGCCTGTAACCTAATCCTTTAACGTATAGTTTGCCATCGCTGATTAGATATTGCTCATTGTCGTTATTTTTCATGTCCATTTGAGTGTTTATACGGGATCAACGTCGTAGTAGAGGCGGACTGCCTTCATGCGGGCATCGGAGGCAATCATCTGCTCGTAGAGGTCGCGCAGGATTTTCTTGACCTTGGTCATCGAGGCCGCGGTCTCCATCTTAAGGGTGATCTGGCGGATGTAAAGGTTCTGAACTCTAGAGACAAAGGGTGCCATCGGGCCCAATACGCGTTGTCCGAACACCTGTCGCAGCAGACCGCTGTAACGCACGGCCAACTCGCCCAGCGTGGCGTCCTCGCGATGCTTGAGGTAGATGTTGATGACCTTGGTGAACGGCGGATAGTTGAATTGACGCCGGTCGGCCAGCTCATGCTCGTAAAATCCCTCGTAGTCATGGGATTGCACAAACTTGATGACGTCGTGGTCGGGCTGGCTGGTCTGGATGATGACTTGGCCCTGTTTGTGGGCACGACCCGCACGACCCGACACCTGCTCCAGCATGTCAAAGGCGCGCTCGTGGCTGCGGAAATCCGGGAAATTGATCATCGTGTCGGCATTGAGGATGCCTACAATGCTCACGGCGTCAAAGTCCAGCCCCTTGGTCACCATCTGGGTGCCCACCAGGATATTGGTGCGGTGAGCCGAAAACTCGTCGATGATGCGGTCATAGCTGTTCTTGCTGCGCGTGGTGTCCAGGTCCATGCGCGAAATCTTCTCGCCGGGGAAGACGGCGTCGATATCGTCCTCGATGCGTTCCGTGCCATAGCCAATGATTTCAATGCCAGGCAGTTGGCAAGCGGGACACAGGTCGGGCAACGGGATGGTGTAGCCGCAGTAGTGGCAAACTAGGCAGCGGCTATGCTTGTAATAGGTGAGCGACACGTCACAGTTCTCGCACTTGGGCACCCAGCCGCACTCCTTGCAGCGTACCATCGGAGAATAGCCACGGCGGTTCTGGAACAGGATGACCTGCTCGCCGTTCTGTAATGCCTTGCGGCAGTTGGCAATAAGTTCGTTACTGAACAAGCCGTTCATCTCTCGACGCTTGCGGGCGTCGAGGGTGTCAATGACCTTGACCTCGGGCATCTGGATGTCGCCGTAACGCGTCATCAGTTTGACAAGGCCATATCGTCCTTCAAGGGCGAGGTGATAGACCTCGATGGCAGGTGTCGCCGACCCAAGCACAGTCTTGGCACCATGCATCTGAGCCAACACCAAAGCCGCGTTGCGGCCATTGTAGCGCGGTGCGGGATCCTGTTGCTTGTAGCTGCTGTCGTGCTCCTCGTCAACGATGACGAGACCCAGGTTGGAGTAGGGGAGGAATACCGAGGAACGAACGCCGATGACCACACACGGCTCACTGCTCTCCAGCAGCCGTTTCCAAATGTCCACGCGCTCGTTGTCGCTGAACTTGGAGTGGTAGATGAGCAGGCGGTCGCCGAAAACGCGTCTCAGGCGGCGTGTCAGCTGGGTCGTCAATGCAATCTCGGGCACAAGGTACAGCACCTGTTTGCCCAGTTTCAGGGCATCGTTGATGAGGTGCATATACACTGATGTCTTGCCGCTACTGGTCACGCCATGCAGCAGGGTGATGGCGTGTTGGCGCATCGACTGGTGAATCTCGGTATAGGCGCGTTGCTGTTCTTCACTCAACGTGGGCGGCTCTTCAAGCACGCTGCCTAACTCCGAAAAGCGATTGATTTCCTTCTTATAGATTTCAAACAGGCCTCGTTTGACGGCTTCGTGCAACACGGCGCCACTCACTCCAGCCCGTTTCAGCAGATTTTCTTTGCTCACTTCCTTGACATCGCCGCTCTGCAGCCAGCGTGACATGTCCAGATAGGCCAGCAGCAGTGATTCCTGCTTAGGTGCCCGTTTTAATTGGTCGAAGAATTGATGCAGTTTTTCCTCGTCTTCACGAGCGATGGCGAGACGCACACATGCCTCAGTCTTAGGACGATAGTTGTCGATGACACGCTCGCTCACGTGTAGCGCATCCATGTCCAACAAGTGGCTGACATTTCGTTCTACGGTCTTGAATCCTGTTGCGCGTGCAATTTCGGCAATCTGAACGCGTCCACGTTGAGCCGTGAAGTCAAGGATGACGCGCTCATGGTCGGTAAGCTGACCAGGTTCACTTTCCTCAAAGTCAGGATTTACACTGATGGTTGTCTCGCTCTCTACTTTTAGTCCTGACGGCACGGCAGCCTTATAGACCTCACCTTCAGTACAGAGGTAATAATCGGCAATCCAATGCCAGAAGTCTAACTGAGGATGGCGAACAATGGGTTTGTCGTCAAGTGTGCCCAGAATCTCCTTCACGTCATAGCCTTTGGGCTCCCTGTCATGAAGTGACATCACGATGGCAGTGAAGATTTTCTTGCGGCCAAACGGTACTAAAACGCGCATGCCGATAGATAACCTCATCCCGTCAGGAACGCGGTAAGTGTAGGTGCCGGGAAGGGCAAGCGGCAGCAATGTTTCAGCAAAATTTGGCATAAAATCTAAAGTTAAATATTTACTTTATATCTTAATATTTAATCTATTGATATTTGTATAATTAAAATATAAATTTACTTAAATGATTAAAGTTTAAACCATTACTTGACAAATTGATATGTAATTTATTTAAAAACAACTAATTTACAAATCATTTTTCAAGATATTTCTGATAGATGCGTTTTTCTTTCTCGGCAGTGGCTGTCCAGCTGACTTCGGGAGGCAGTTTCTGGTCGACTCCGCCACGCAGGAGTAACACGGCACGGTCAGTGAAGCGGTCCACAAAATTGTCGCCCAGATCGATGGCGTTTTCGCGGCCAACGGCCTCGGCGGTGCCGATGACATTGGTGGCAACGACGTGGGCACCGCATGACAGCGCCTCAATAACCACCAGAGGAAGGCCCTCCAGGCTGCTGGGGAGCACGAGCAGGTCCACGCAGTTGAGCATGTCGGGGATTACCTCATGCGGGACCCTGCCGGTAAACAGGCAATCGATGCCCTTTTCTTTCATCAGGCGTTCGGTCTCTTCGAGTTGGAATCCCAAGCCGATGGCCCAGAAAACCAGGTCATTACCGTATTTTCTCTGGATTTCCTTGTAAATTTCGGGCAGGAGCAAGACATTTTTCACGGGTTCAAAGCGGCCCAGGTAGGCAATGACTTTTTTGCCCTCGGGGATATTGTATTTCTTGCGTAGCTCAGCCCGTCGCTCATCGCTGTAGCGCTGGAACTCGGCACTGGCGCCATTGCGCAATACCTCGGCGGGGAAGCCGTCGGTCAGGTCTGCGTGTGCCCTGTCAAGCAACCCCTGGCTGACAAAGAAATTGCAGTCGGCTTGGTGTAAAAGCTTGATGGTCATTTCTTTAATCATTGGGTCACGGGGCGGCTCGGTATAGATGGTGGCGCCATGCCATGTGATGAAACAGGGGATATGCAGGTGTTGCTGTGCAAAGACGGCGGCGTGGCCTGCCATGCGGTCATGGGCGCTCACCAGGTCGTAGCCTCGCATTTCCCATCCCAGCTTGTGGAGGCGCTTCATCAATGCACGCGGCGGCTTATGGAAAAAGCGATGCAGGATCACGTCGCTCCACCGGCGACGGTGCCAGGTGATGTGCACCTTCATGCCCAGGTCCTCGATTTCGTCGGGGCGCGAAGTGAGTTTCGGACTCTTGCGGATGAGCCTCATCAGCCATCCGTCGTAGAGCTGAAACATGTGGACATCAACCTTATAGTCGGTGATCTGCTGCAGGTGTTTGGCACGATTGAGCACGGCGTTGAACACTCCAAGCCTCCAGTTGATGTCGCCTTCAAAGAGTACTGCAATCTTTTTCATAGCGTGTCTAGTGATGAGTTTAATCAAGCAAATTTAGACATTTTTCCTCATGTGTGCAATACTCGTGGCGAAAATCACTATCCAGACAACGAAAAAAGAGGCCAAGCATTGTCGCTTGACCTCTCAGTTAGTAGCGGGAGCCAGACTCGAACTGACGACCTTTGGGTTATGAGCCCAACGAGCTGCCACTGCTCCATCCCGCAATTTGCGAGTGCAAAATTACTACATTTTCCAAAAGTGACAAGCGATTTTGGGCAAAAAATGTGTTTTTTAACATATTTTTACTGAAAATGGTAGTGCTTTGAGGCAAAAAAGACCCGTTGAGGGGTCCATTTGGCGTGGAAAACTCCTCAACGGGTGATGAAAATGTGGTGATCGATCGAGGATTTTAGAGACCGATTTTCTTGAAAAAGTCGTTGCCCTTGTTATCCACGAGGATAAAGGCGGGGAAGTCAACGACGCGGATTTTCCAAACAGCCTCCATACCCAGCTCGGGATACTCGATGCACTCGATGCTCTTGATGCTCTCCTGTGAGAGGATAGCTGCGGGACCACCAATGCTGCCCAGGTAGAAGCCGCCATGCTTCTTGCAGGCGTCGGTCACTTCCTGGCTGCGGTTACCCTTGGCAATCATGACCATGCTGCCGCCCAAGCTCTGGAACAGGTCAACATAGGGGTCCATACGGTTGGCGGTCGTCGGTCCCATTGAGCCGCAAGGCATGCCTTTCGGGGTCTTGGCGGGGCCGGCATAGAGCACGGGGTGATCCTTGATGTATTGGGGGATTCCCTCGCCGCGGTCATAGCGCTCTTTCCACTTGGCATGGGCGATGTCGCGGCCCACAATGATGGTTCCGCTCAGGGATACGCGGGTCGATACGGGATACTTGTCGAGGATGGCGAGCGTCTCGCTCATGGGACGATCCAGGTCAATCTTGATGCCGTCGCCCTCGCCAGCCTGGCGCAGCTCTTCGGGAATCAGCTCGGTGGGCTTGTCGTCGAGTTTCTCGATCCACACACCGTCCTTGTTGATCTTGGCCTTGATGTTGCGGTCGGCACTGCAGCTCACGCCCAGGCCGATGGGGCAGGATGCACCGTGGCGGGGCAGGCGTACGATGCGCACGTCGTGGGCCATGTATTTGCCACCGAACTGTGCGCCGAGGCCGATCTTATAAGCCTCTTCGAGCACTTGTTTCTCCAACTCGATGTCGCGGAATGCGCGGCCAGTCTCGTCGCCCGTGGTGGGCAGGTTGTCATAGTAGTGGGTAGATGCCAGCTTGACAGTCAGCAGGTTCTTCTCGGCACTGGTGCCACCGATGACGAAGGCGATGTGATAGGGCGGGCAGGCTGCCGTACCCAGGGTGCGCATCTTGTCAACGAGGAAGGGCACGAGCGTGCCGGGGTTGAGGACGGCCTTGGTCATCTGGTACAGATAGGTCTTGTTGGCGCTGCCGCCACCCTTGGTGACGCACAGGAAGTGGTACTCCATGCCCTCGGTGCACTCCAGGTCGATCTGGGCGGGCAGGTTGCAACGGGTGTTCACCTCCTCATACATGCTCAGGGGCGCGTTCTGTGAGTAGCGCAGGTTCTCCTGGGTGTAGGTGTTATAGACACCGCGTGCCAGGGCCTCCTCGTCACAGAAACCGGTCCACACCTGCTGTCCCTTCTCGCCGTGGATGATGGCTGTGCCCGTGTCCTGGCACAGGGGCAGCTGACCCTTGGCAGCCACCTCGGCATTGCGCAGGAACGTCAAGGCGACATACTTGTCGTTGTCGCTGGCGTCGGGATCACGCAAAATTTTGGCGACCTGCTCGTTATGGGAGCGGCGCAGCAGGAAGTTCACGTCGCGGAAAGCCTGCTGGGCCAGCATCGTCAGTGCCTCGGGCTCGATCTTGAGGATGGGTTTTCCCTCAAACTCGCCGACCGACACATAGTCGCTGGTCAATTTGTAGTATTCAGTGTCATCTTTGCCCAACTGGAACATGGGCGCATAACGGAATTCGGGATTGTTTGCCATAATTTTTGTTAGTATTTATGTGATAATGGTTGATTCCAATGCTGCAAAATTAGTGAAAATTCTTCACATGTCAAAGCCCAGCCGTTTGAACTCGTCGGGAGTGGGGGCGGTGATGTCGATTTCCTTGCCGCTGACGGGGTGGGTGAACTGGATGCGGTGGGCCTGCAGTGAGATGCCGCCGTTACGGTTGCTTCGGGGCGCTCCGTACTTGAGGTCGCCCTTGATGGGGCAACCGATGGCCGAGAGCTGGGCACGAATCTGGTGCTTGCGGCCGGTGATGAGTTCCACCTCGAGCAGCCAGTAGCGCTGGCTGGCGGCAATGACGCGGTAGTTGAGCACAGCCTTCTGGTGTCCCTCACGCGGCACGATGCTCACGTGGGTCTTGTTGTTGCTCTCCACGCTCTTGAGGTAGTGGGTGAGCATGTCCTCTTCCTTGGGAGGCTGGTTGCCGACGACGGCCCAGTAGGTCTTGTGGACCTCCCCCTTGCGGAACAGCTCGTTCATGCGTGACAAGCCCTTGCTGGTCTTGGCCATGACCACCAGCCCGCATGTGGGGCGGTCGATGCGGTGCGTCACACCCAGGAACACGTTGCCCGGTTTTTCATATTTCTCCTTGATCCACGCCTTCACCGAATCGATGAGCGTGGGGTCACCGGTACGGTCTCCCTGGACCAATTCCCCTGCGCTCTTGTTGACGATGATGATGTGGTTGTCGTCATACACTACTTCCATGTCATGGTTGCCGATGCCGTTGATGGCATGCGGCAGTGCAAAGTTACATTTTTTCTCCCATTTGGCCATCGTTATCATCCAAAAAATCGCTTCTTGTGAGCGAGACAATCTGTCGCTCGTGAGATGGCGTCATTGTTGTTGATGGACCCTTTGAGATAACCATTTTTAATAGTGAAATGTTAAAAATATAGGGGATGCACATTTAAGTATCTGATAATCAAATAGATAAATCAAAAATCGCTGTATTTTCCTTGTTATTATGTTGATTTTGAATAGATTATGCTTGAAATGGTGACATAAAGTCAAAAAAAAATAAAAACTTTTTGACAAAATTACATTATATATTAAAAAATTCACTAATTTTGCAAGCCTGTCTTTTATAGATGTGGAGTTAAGAAACTAAAGAAAACTGTAGATTGGCGATTCGTTGTTCGGATTGTGGATAAAAGTCTAAGGAGGGCCTGGAATGTCGCGGTTCTTGGGCCATGATAGTTTTTAAGTTTTGAAGCCGAATTGAAATAAAGGACAGTTAACCGCAAATAAAGTAAACTTATAAAACATTTATAAATAATTAATTAAACTAAAATTTATGAGTCTAAAACATTTACTCTTGTTCCTCGTCATGGCTCTGACCACGCTTGGTGTTACCGCCCAAGTCAGTGGTACGGTGTTGGACGAGAACAATGAACCGGTCATCGGTGCATCGGTCGTTCAGCAGAGCAATCCTAAGAACGGCGTCGCTACCGACTTTGACGGTCATTTCACATTGAATGTGCCGGCAGGCACAAAGATTAAAGTCACCTATGTGGGTTATGAAGACGCTATCGTCGCTGCCAAGGCTGGCATGACCATCGTCCTGAAGCCCAAGGGTGAGATGCTTAGCGAAGTTGTTGTTACCGGTTATCAGAAGGTCGACAAGCGACTCTTCACCGGTGCTACCCAGAGCGTCGACGCCGAGAAGACAAAACTCTCGGGTGTCGCCGACGTCAGCCGTGGTCTGGAAGGCCGCGTCTCGGGTGTGCAGGTGCAGAACGTGTCAGGTACCTTCGGTACGGCTCCTAAGATCCGCGTGCGCGGTGCTACCTCTATCTACGGTAGCTCCAAGCCTCTGTGGGTTGTGGACGGTGTGATTCTGGAGGACAACGTGGACATCAGCGCCGACGACCTCTCGTCTGGTGATGCTACCACGCTGATCGCCTCGGCTGTTGCCGGCTTGAACGCCGACGATATCGAGAGCTTCCAGATCCTGAAGGATGGTTCAGCTACCTCCATCTACGGTGCCAAGGCCAATGCCGGTGTGATCGTTATCACCACCAAGACTGGCCGCAAGGGCTCGACTTCGATCAACTACACAGGCGAGTTTACCTATCGCTTGAAACCTAACTACCGCGACTTCAACATCTGCAACTCTCAGGAGCAGATGAGTATTTTGCGCGAGATGGAGCAGAAGGGTTGGCTCGAGTATGCCAGCTTGGTTAACAGCACCACCTCGGGTATCTATGGTCAGATGTACACCTTGATGGATACTTATGATCCGGTGACCGGCACGTACGCTCTGCCCAATACCCAGAACGCGCGCAACCAATACCTGCGTGAGGCTGAGATGCGTAACACCGACTGGTTCGACCTGTTGTTTAACAACAACGTGATGCAGAACCACGCTGTCAGCGTTTCCGGTGGTACCGACAAGGGCTCCTTCTACACCTCGGCTTCGGTAATGGCCGATCCGGGCTGGTACAAGAGCAGCCGCGTTGAGCGCTACACCTTCAACGCCAACGCTATCTACAACCTGACCGACAAGATCAGGATCAAGCTGTTGAACAGCAACAGTTTCCGTGACCAGAAGGCTCCTGGTACCCTGAGCCAGAACGTGGACGTTGTTTACGGTGAAGTAAGGCGTGACTTCGATATCAACCCCTATAGCTTCGCGTTGAACACCGCCCGTACCCTTGACCCCAATAGGCGTTATGTCCGCAACTACACCACCTTCAACATCTTTGACGAGTTGGAGAGCAACTACATTGATGTAGAGGTTACCGACCTTAAGTTCCAGGGTGAGTTGAACATCAAGCCGATTATCAAGCAGGACCAGTCTCTGGAATTCAACCTGCTGGGTTCTATGCGTTCGGTGAACTCCGAGCAGAATCACTACGTTCTCGACAACAGTAACCAGGCCAACGCTTACCGTGCCGGTATCGTTCCCGAGAATGCTTCGATCCGCGCATCCAATACTTACCTTTATACCGACCCCGATGTGAAGAACGCTCTTCCCGAGACCGTTCTGCCCAAGGGTGGTATGTTGTTCTTCTCCAAGAACAGCCTGAAGACCTTCGACATCCGTGTCACTGGTCAGTACATGAAGGACTTCAATAACGGCCAGCACCTCTTGAACCTCTATGCAGGTATGGAGGCCAGCCGCGTTGACCGCTTCTATCAGACCTTCGAGGGCTGGGGTATCGTTTATGACAACGGTAACCTTCCCTTCCTGGATTACAAACTCTTCAAGCAGATGGTTGAGGAGAACGGTGCTTACTACAGCATGGGCAAGAGCCATCGTCGCAACATGGCTTACTTCGCCAACGCCAACTATGCACTGCTCGGCCGCTACATCTTGAACGGTACCGTACGCTATGAGGGTTCTAACCTCATGGGTCAGACCAAGCAGAGCCGCTGGCTCCCCACCTGGAACGTTTCGGCTGCATGGAACGTCTATGACGAGCCCTTCTTCCAGAACACTGGCCTGTATAATAAAGGTATCCTGTCCTATGGCAAGATTCGCTTGAGCTATTCGCTGACTGGTGAGAGTGGTCCTTCGGGCTACGCCAACGCCGAGGCTCTGTATTATCCCACCCGCTTGTGGCGTCAGGAGACCGAAGCCATGGAGATGGGTCTGGGTCTGTCCGGTCTGGGCAACAGCGAGCTGTCCTATGAGAAGAAGCATGAGTTCGACCTTGGTGTTGACCTCGGTTTCCTCTACAACCGCATCAACTTGGTATTTGACTGGTACTTCCGTAACAACTTCGACCTGATCGGTCTGATCCGTACCCAGGGTGTCGGTGGTATTACCCAGAAGTTCGGTAACGTCGCCGAGATGAAGTCTCACGGTGTTGAGTTCACCATTTCTTCACGCAACATTGAGCCCAAGCGTCCTGGTGGCTTTGCATGGAGCACCGACTGGACCTTCTCATATGTAAATACCGAGATTACCAAGCTGCAGTCGCGTTCACGCGTCATCGACTTGGTTCAGGGTAATGGTTTCCCCTTGGTGAACTATCCCCACCGTGCTGTCTTCTCGATCCCGTTCGCTGGTCTTGATGCCCACGGTCTGCCCCTCGTAATTGACGAGACCGGTAGCATCTCCAATGTGGGTGTTAACTTCCAGGAGTATGAGGCTCTGGACTTCCTGAAGTATGAAGGTCCCGTAGATCCCGTTTACACTGGTGGTCTGGGCAACAACTTCGACTTCAAGGGCTTCCACCTGAATGTCTTCATGACCTACTCCTTCGGTAACAAGCTGCGTCTTGATCCCGTCTTCGCCGCAGGTTACAGTGACTTGACCTCCTTCACCAAGGACTTCAAGAACCGCTGGGTAATCCCCGGAGATGAGGCTTATACCGATATTCCCGCTATTGCATCACGCCGTCAGGTTTACAACAACAATTACCTGAGCATGGCATACAATGCCTTTAACTATAGCACTGCACGCATTGCAAGAGGCGACTTCATCCGTCTGAAAGAGATCTCTCTGACCTATGACGTTCCCAAGTCGGTGATTTCACACCTTCGCCTCAACACTGCGTCTGTCAAACTTGCTGCCACCAACATCTGCCTGCTCTATGCCGACAAGAAGTTGAATGGCCAGGATCCCGAGTTCTTTAACAGTGGTGGTGTGGCTTCGCCTAACCCCAAGCAGTTTACCCTTACCGTGCGTTTGGGCATGTAATTGATGTTACACATTATATATAATATAAAAGATTATGAAATTACGATATAAAATCTTATTCATTGCAGTAGCGCTAATAGGCTTGAGCTCTTGCAAGGACTTCCTTGACAAAGTGCCTGACACACGCGTTTATCTGGTGAACCTGGACCAGTTGCAGCAGTTGCTCGTTACGGGTTACATGGATTCCAACTATGCCCTGGTGGGCGAGCTCTCGAGCGAC
This sequence comes from uncultured Prevotellaceae bacterium, assembly GCA_900318205.1. Lineage (GTDB taxonomy): Bacteria > Bacteroidota > Bacteroidia > Bacteroidales > Muribaculaceae > Sodaliphilus. The sequence goes on from ONJS01000005.1 coordinate 40,731, forward strand.
AACGTCATCGATAACAACTCTCCCAGTGATGAGGGTGTTCGCTATAACCTTAGTTTCTACAGCCAGGCCGACGAGCAGGTTTATGCTTGGGAGGATGTGGACCTTGACATTACCAACAGTGACACCCCCTCGGGTGTATGGAATGGTTGCTACGGTGCCATCGCCTGTGCTAACGCTGTTCTGGAAAAGGCTGCCGAGTTTGAAGAGACCGGTATGATTGGTGGTGAGGCAATGACTGCCGCCGACAGGGAGCGTCTTAACGCCATCAAGGGTGAGGCCTACATGATCCGTGCTTATCACCACTTTATCCTGGCCCAGATCTTCTGTATGCCTTGGCGTGGTGAGAGCCTCAGCGCTCAATATCCCGGCATCCCTTATTCTACCCAGCCCGAGACTGAGCTGGATCCCAAGTACGATCGTGGTAACTTGGTTGAGACCTACTCGAATATTGAGGAGGACCTCCAGTTGGGTCTGAAGTATATCACCGAGACCTTCTATGAGGTTCCCAAATATCACTTCAACGTTGCTTCGTCCAACGCGTTTGCCGCACGCTTCTATCTCATTAAGCGTGACTATGAGAAGGTCGTACAATATGCTACTGCAGCATTCAAGGGTACCGACCCCGCTACCATGCTCAACGATGGCTGGTGGCAGGAAGACTTCTACTACATCAGCGATATCGGCCGCTATTTCACCAGCATCGAGCGTCCGGGCAACTTCCAGTTGTTCTCCAGCTACAGCACCTGGTGGCGTCGCTTCCTCGGTTACCGTTTCACCTGTAACCGTGACGCAAAGCGCGGAACCATTCAGGGTCCTGGCCCGTCTTGGGATAAGTGCCGTTACAAGAACCAGGTGACCAAGGAGACCTTCGCCATGATGCCTTGCTTCAATGGCGTCTGCGGTTCGGCCGGTGGTTCAGAGTATGGTGCATACTTTGCTGGTAACTGCTTCGAGCAGTTTGAGTACACCGATAAGATTTCTGGTATCGGTTACTGCCACGAGATTCGTCCCGAGTTCACCGTCGAGGAGACTCTGCTGATGCGTGCCGAGGCTAACCTGTTCTTGGGTAACATTGACGCTGCGTTCGATGACCTGTATCTCTGGAACCACGAGCACCTGTCAGAGAAGGAGTCCGACAACTACAACATGACCGAGCTCACCAAGGAGGAGATCGAGAAATTCTACAGCTACTATGACAATCCCAGCCGCAAGGATCCGGGTTACAACATTGTCATGAAGTTCCACATCGACGAGGTTTGCCCGAGTGACAAGTACAAACTCACCGATGAGATTGAGCCTTACATGCAGTGCGTGCAGCACTTCCGCCGCATTCAGATGGTTCACTTGGGTAACCGCTGGTTTGACATCAAGCGCTATGGTTTCACCATCAAGCACAAGATGGGCATCAGCAATGTCTATACCCTCGATGTTCTTGACCCGCGTTATGCTATCCAGATTCCTAACGAGGTAATCGGTGCAGGTCTGGAGCCCAACGAGCGCGTGACTACCACGGCCGAGAACAGTGCCGTTGTCATCAACAGCAATGTAATTGTACGTTCCCAAGATTAAAGCAACAAATTAGACACTATGAAAAAGATTCAATATTATATTTCTGCATTGCTGCTTGTGGCAGTGGCTGCCATGTCACTCTCGTCTTGCAGCGAGGATAAGTTGGGACCGAGCATTTTCCCTGATGTGGACGAGACACTTGATCCTTCATCCTACACTTATAAGTTGGATAAGTTCCTCAAGGAGAACTATCTTGAAAAGTATAACTTGACGTTCCTCTACAGGATGCCGGATATCAGCACCAATATGAACTATAACTTGGTGCCCGCCACCTACGAGAACTCCATCGACCTGGCTGTGCTCTGCAAGCACTTGTGGTTCGATGTATATGACAAGGTTGCCGGTGAGGACTTCCTCAAGAAGTATGGTCCCCGCATCATCCTTCTGGTGGGTTCTCCCGCCTATGACCCGACTGCAGGTACCGAGACCGTCGGTCTTGCCGAGGGTGGTATCAAGATTTCGTTGTTCAAGGTCAACGCGATGCAGATCAACAACTTCTACATGATGAATGAGTACTACTTCAAGACCATGCACCATGAGTTTGCTCACATTCTGCACCAGACCAAGTCCTATCCCACTGAGTTCAATACCATCTCGGTAGGTCACTATGACAGCAACAACTGGCAGTACCGTGGCGATGAGGTTCACTCGATGGGCTTTGTGACCACCTATGCTTCCAGTGAGTTCCGTGAGGACTTTGCCGAGACGATTGCCAACTATATCGTACAAACTGATAAGGACTGGAACCGTATCCTCGAACTTGCCGCTCGCGGCTGGGCCACTTCGGCCGAGGAGGATGACCTGGAGGCCAGGTACTTCTGCTACTACTACTATCCCAAGAACGATGCTACACAGGATCTCGTGTATTGCGAGGAGCGCTATGTTGTCACCGAGGTTGATGAGGATGGTGTAAAACACATGTACTATCGCAATGATAAGGATCCCGACGGCAACCGCATCGTTGTCTATGACGTTGAGGACAAGGACGGCATCGATGGTGCCGAGGCTATCCTGAAGAAAGTTCAGATTGCCCGCGATTGGCTCAAGAATGAATGGGGTGTAGATCTGGATGCCCTGCGCCAGGAGGTACAGGAGCGTCAGGCAACCTACAATATCGTTGAGTTGCGCAAGCAGGTCACCGAAATCCAGTAATGTTTCACCATTAATCAAGATGAAAAAATGAAGAAATTTTTAAATATCTCTTTAGTGGTGCTCATTGCAATGTCATCAGTATCGCTGGTGTCCTGCAAGAATGAGACCGAAGAAATTTTTGACGAGGATGCCGTGGCTCGCCTGGAAAAGGCCAAAGCCGAATATGCTGACATCCTGGTTGACAAGGGCGGAAAATGGCAGATGGAGTATTTTTCCAATGACGAAGAGCCCGGCTACATCTACGTGATGACTTTCAAGAAAGACGGTTCAGTGACCATCTCTGGTGAGAACAAGTGGCTTGGTACCCTGGGTTCAATGGCCTATGGCAGCGCTACTTCACTGTGGGAGGTGATTGCCGACAACGGACCTGTCCTGTCATTCAACAGCTTTAACAAGTACTTCCACGTCTTCGCCGATCCTGAGGATATCCCCAGCACCGATGACGAGGCCGACAACGAGCAGGGTTATGGTCACCGTGGTGACTATGAGTTCAACCTGATGAAGTATTCCAATGATACCCTCTACATCTCGGGCAAGAAGCACGGCATTGACATGATCATGACCCGCATAGACCCGAACTATGACGATAAGGTGTATATGGATGAGGTCGTTGCTATGGCCGACTCCTTCTTCAATGCCAAGATTCCTCAGGTCTATATCAACCTGCCGAACGATGTAAGGTATGTGGTTAAGAATGGTGCCTCCAGCATCCTCTCGATGTACAAGGAGGGTGAAGACGAGATTTCCACCTCGTTTACCCACAACATCATCATTACCCACGATGGTCTGTCATTCATGACGCCTATCACCCTTGATGGCTATGTGATCCAGAACTTCATTCGTCAGGCCGATGGCTCTCTGCTGTGCCGTGATGACCAGCAGACGACGATAACTGCCGATGACCTGAGCGTTGTCTTCGGTTACCAGTCGCTCTTATGGCGTCTGAACAACGGTCAATTTGGTGGCCTGTACGCTGAGTATCTGAGTCAGTTGGCTGAGGAGTTGAAGGCCTATAACAAGTCGACCTTCGTCTATGCTCAGATCAACTATGACCTGAACAAGGAATCTTATGTACTGACCTTCAACGTGAAGAAGGGTGCCAATACCTTTAAGCCCACCTTCACTTTGACCGAGAATCCTATTGATGAGGACCACATCAAGTTCACCATCACAGGTGTCGACAATACCGGTTCAGTATATGCTCAGCGTTGTCCGGCTATGCAGGCTCTGGTTGATGCTATCGGTAGCACTACCTTTGTGCTGACCACGCCCTCCTTGCTTGCCCCGATTAACATGACAATGACCGATAGCGGCAATGCTGCTAACTACATTAATGTGACTCTTTAATGACTAACCCGGTCGGGGTATTGAATCGCCAATACCCCCGACCGTTTCCTCTATAGAAGAAATCATTTTTTATTAATAATAATTAAATTTTTAAGCGTTTATGAAAAAGATCTTACTTTTGGCTGTAGCCGCATTGATGGTCACTAGTGCCAGTGCGCAACTCCAGCGTTCAGCTTCTAAAAAGGCTCACTATGCCAAGTCTGAGATGACTGTTAAGCCTCAGGCTTTGATGAAGGAAATGCACATGGCCGATGCTGCTAATCCCATCGTTAGGGCCCCCAAGAAGGCTTCCTACATTGACGGTTACTACAAGCGTCCCGCCGGTGCTTTTGTGGGTTCATCGACTGTGATTGATAATAAACCTGATGGCTCTTACTATGTTCCCTTCATGATGATGAGGCCGTTTGCTCCCTATACCTTTGTACCTGTTATCGAGGGTATGAATGAAAACCACAATTATGTTTGGGGTTATGAGCACTTTAATTATTATCCCGAGCTGGGTGGCTGGAAACAGGATACAACCTTTGTCTTTGGACAGAAAGATCTGGAAATCCAGTACGATGGTGAGTTTGATGATATTCCCCGTGTATTTATCGCTGAGGGTGATGATGAGGTCTTCTCATATCAGATGAGCGGCTATAAGGTGGGTGGTACCGATGAGAACCCCGTTATCGAACAGGTTTTCCCGGGTACTGTTCTTGCCTATCCGACTTTTGCTGAAGGTTGGGGTGAAGAAGGTGTCGATCTGCTCGTGTCCAGTAAGAGTTTCGTCGTTGGTGGACGAAATGGTGACCAGCGCTATATGATGACCTATTACAGTGGTGCTGATCCCTGGGGCGACAACGAGAGTGGCTGGTGGTTTGGTAAGAACAGTGGTGCCAGGGGCACCCGTCTTGACGGTATCGCTCAGGCCTTTGAGAAGCCGACCTATCCTTACGTGTTGAAGCAGGTGGTTGTTGAGACCGCTGTCCTGGTTGTTGATGCTCCCGTGGAGATGACCTGTAAGGTTTATCGCCTTGCCGATGGTATTCCCGCTTACGATTCCGAAAGCTCTGTCGCTCTTCCCGATGAGCCGGGTGAGCTGATTGCCATGGGTCGTGCTACCGTTACCCCCGAGACACAAGGGGCTACCGACGGTACTATCTTCTTCACTCTCTTCGGTGAGGAGGATGGCCTGCAGTATGAGATCACTCCGACTATCGATGACGCTATCCTGATTGTTGTTGATGGCTATAACGACGAGGGCATGGAGAACCTGCGCGACTTCTCTGCTCTGGTCTGCTCTGACGACAAGTCCGATGAGGGCTATGGTGAGCTGGCATACATCAAGTATGGTGTTACCGATGAAGATGGCAATTTTGACCACTATGTATGGGCTGGTCTGAACAACTTCTTTGTTAATAGTAGTGGTGGCAGAGAAACGATGATGACCGGTATGAGTATCTTTATTACCATCGACACCCCGTTCCTGACTTACAACTGGAGCAATGAGGACGGTGAGTTCCTCTTCCCCGATGAGGGTGGTTTGATGGAGAAGGATCTGGGTATGGGTCCTGATGGTGAAGAAGTAATCACCAGGAGCATTGAGTTCTATTCGTCAATGCCCAGCGTAGATGAGGGTTGGACCCTGACCTGCGACGGTGACGACGTTCCCGAGTGGTTGAGCATTGAGCTGACCGACGGCGAAGACGAGGAAGGTAACTTCAGTGGCATGGTAAATGCCGAGGTTGTTGCCGAGCCTCTGCCCGAGGGCGTTCCTTATCGTGAGGCTATCGTTCGCTTTGAGTTCCCCGGTGCTTACCTCGATTATAAGTTCATGCAGGGTGAGAAGCCCGATGACGATTGCGGTATCAAGGGTGACGTGAACAACGACAAGGAGATCAACATCGCTGATATCAATGCACTGCTCGACATCATCCTGGGCGCAAGCGCTGACGAGTGCACCCGCTGGCGTGCCGACATGAACGGTGACGGCGAAATCGGCCTTGCTGACGTTAACGCATTGTCTGACAACATTCTCTCACATTAATGAGACATCGTTGGAACAACAATAGATAATACAGTTTCTTAACATATCATCTATTACCTGAAGAGACGGGGCGCCTGATAGAAGGCTCCCCGTCTCGTTTTTGTGCCTAGGATGGATTTGGTTTTTTGGGGGAATTATAGTAACTTTGCCATCATGAATGAGAATCGAGACAACCAACCGTTGAAGCGCGTGCGCATCACAGCGATGCGCCAAACCGTCTATCATGACCTGATGCAGCAGTTCGAGAATCCTATCGAGCACGCTTGTGATATCTGCCTGGGACAGTCGTTTGTTTCGATTGACGGGCAACGTCCCGAGGGGATGTGCGAGAGCGCATGGGAGTCGATGCGGTCCTTTGTCGAGGCATTGGCGCGCGGTGAGGGCAATTTCTATGACGGCTGGATGCAGAACCCGTATTCAGCGATGATTTCCTGCAACGACGGTTTCCGTCCCGTCTCCTTCTATTTGGAAACGATTGATACCGCCAACTAACAACTGACAACTGAATATGAACATCAAATCTGCCGAATTCCAGATTAGCAACAGTGACTATCGCAAGTGTCCCGACACCGAGTTGCCCGAGTACGCCTTTATCGGGCGCAGTAACGTGGGCAAGTCATCGCTCATCAATATGCTCACGGGGCGCAAGGCCTTGGCCAAGACTAGTGCCACGCCAGGTAAAACCATGCTCATCAACCATTTTATCATCAATGGCGCGTGGTATATCGTCGATCTGCCCGGATATGGCTATGCCAAGCGCAGCAAGGAGGACCGCGATAAACTGTGGCGCATGATCCAGGGCTATGTCTTGGGGCGTGAGCAGATGACCAACCTCTTTGTCCTGGTGGACAGCCGCATCAAGCCGCAAAAGATCGACCTCGAGTTCATGGAATGGCTGGGAGAGCACGGCGTGCCGTTCTCCATCGTGTTCACCAAGATGGACAAGCTCGGCAAGGTCGCTGGTCCCGCTGCCGTCGAGGACTACAAGAAAGTATTGCGCAAGACCTGGGAAGAATTGCCTCCCATCTTCATGACCTCGAGCGAGGACGCCCGTGGCCGTGACGAGCTGCTGAACTACATCGACAGCATCAATCAGCAACTGAAACAATAATAACTACAGCATCAATAATAACTATAGTTGCTATAGAAACTATAGCATCTATCATTTCCAGCAATAATGAAAAAGACAATAATTCTTCTGGCATCACTGTTGCTTGCCATGACTGCGGTGGCTCAGAGCCATCGAGAGGTGACCTTGAGCGAGGGCTGGCAGTTCTCGCGCGACAAGTTGAACTGGCAGTCGGTGACGGTACCGCACGATTGGGCCATCAGTGGACCCTTTGACAAGAAATGGGACCTCCAGGTCGTCGCCATCAAGGAGAACGGCGAGAACGTCGCCACCGAGAAGTCTGGACGCTCCGGTGCCTTGCCTTGGATTGGCAAGGGATACTACAAGACCACATTCACCGTCCCTCAGGGCTATGCCCAAGCAAAACTCGTATTTGATGGCGCTATGGCCGATCCCTATGTCTATATCAATGGCAAGCTTGCGGGTCATTGGGCCTATGGTTACAATGCCTTCATCATCGATGCCACCCCCTATATGAACACCGACGGCTCTGCCAACACGCTGGAAGTGAGTCTTGAGAACAAGGAGGAGAGCAACCGCTGGTATCCCGGCGGAGGCATCTACCGCCCCGTCAAGCTCGTGATGACCCGCGAAAAGGATGCGGCACTCGACACGTGGGGCTTGTATGTGCGCACGTTGTGCATCGAGGGCGAAAAGGCTTCTTTGCAGGTCGAGCATCAGCTGGATGCCGCAACAGTCATCGACAATGACTTTGAATTGGAAATCCTGCTCACCGATGCTCGTGGAGTGAAGGTGCTCTCCAGTAAAACCCGCCCCGATGGCTTGGGACATTTCTCCGCTCGCCTTGACGTGTATGCTCCCTCGTTGTGGTCGCCCGAGCGTCCTTATCTCTATAACATCACCGCCACATTGCGCCACAAAGGCATTGAGGTGGATTGCCAGAGCACGAAATTCGGCATCCGCACGGTCTCTTTTAGCAAGGAGGGTGGTTTCCAACTCAACGGCGTGCGTCGCAGCATCAAGGGCGTGTGCCTGCATCATGACCTCGGTCCCCTGGGCGCCGCTATCAACAAGACGGCGCTCATCCGCCAGATTGAGATGATGAAGGCCATGGGTGCCGATGCCATCCGCACCAGCCACAATATGCCCTCGACGATGCAGATGGAGATCTGCGACAGCCTGGGCATGATGGTGATGGCCGAGAGCTTCGACGGCTGGAAGGAGCCCAAGGTGCGCAACGGCTACGGCAGCTATTGGGACGAGTGGTGGCAGCAGGACATCCGCAACCTGGTGCTCAATCACCGCAACCATCCCAGCATCATCCTGTGGAGCGTGGGCAACGAGATTCCCGAGCAGTGGAAACCCGAGGGCGTGAAGCGCTACAAGGACCTCATCGCCCTGTGCCACCAGCTTGACCCCAGTCGCATGGTGACTTGCGGCATGGACCAGGCCGACGGCGCCATCTACTGTGGCTTTGCTCAGGTGGCTGACGTGCCTGGCTACAACTACCGCTTACACAAATACAAGGAAATGATTCAGCGACTGCCGCAGGGCTTTATCCTGGGTAGTGAGACGGCTTCAACCGTGAGCACCCGCGGCCATTACTGCTTCCCCGACACTGTTGCCACCAACAAGGCTTGGCCCGATGGCCAGTGCTCAGGTTATGACGTGGAATATTGCTGGTGGAGCAACGTGCCCGACGACGATTGGAAGATGCAGGATGACTATGATTGGACCGTCGGCGAGTTCGTGTGGACGGGCTACGACTACCTGGGCGAACCGACACCCTACGACGAATACTGGCCCTCGCGCAGCAGTTATTTCGGCATTTGCGACCTGGCAGGTCTGCCTAAGGACCGCTACTACCTGTATCGCAGCCACTGGAATAAGAATGAGCACACCATCCACCTGCTGCCGCACTGGACCTGGCCCGACCGCAAGGGCAAGGTGACGCCCGTCTATTGCTATACCGACTATCCCACAGCCGAACTCTTTATCAACGGCAAGAGCCAGGGACGCATCACCAAGAGCGACACCGCCCGTTTGGACCGTTACCGCCTGCGCTGGCGCAATGTCATCTATCAGCCCGGTGAGTTAAAGGTGGTGGTCTATGATGAAAACGGCAATAAGGCTGGACAAAAGATTGTCCGCACAGCCGGCAAGCCCAAGCGCCTGCTGCTGGAGCCCGAGCGCAAGACCATCAAGGCCGATGGCAACGACCTGGCCTATATTACCGTGAGCCTCGTCGATAAAAACGGCACCCTGTGCCCCGATGCGGCCAACCGCTTGCAGTTCACCGTGACAGGTGCGGGCACCTACAAGGCTTCATGCAATGGTGATGCCACCTCGCTGGAACCGTTTACCGAGCCCCAGATGTGTCTCTTCCACGGCCAGTTGGTAGTCGTTTGTCAAGCTGGAAAGAAGCCAGGCGTAATGACACTCACAGTCAAGGATCCCGCCACCGGCATGAAATCCAGCGTCAACATCACCGTCAAGTGAGATGGATAATACTGAATACAGTCTTCTGAAAAACCTTGCCGATACTGGCATCAAGGATCACAGTAAGGCCCGCGAAGCCTACGAGGCGCTTTATCCCGTGTGGAAGGAGGGCAATTTGCCAGTGCGTCTCAACAACTCCTTTGCGTGGGTCATCTACTACCATGTGCGCCACGAGCAGGCGACGATGCCCTCTTTGGAGATGCGTCAAGCCTTGGCGGCCTATCTGTCGCTTGACAATGAGCGCCCGTCGCGACTGCACTCGCGCATCCTGTTGATGGCGACACGCTTCAAGGCGCGCGATGCCGAATTCAAGTTCGGCAAATTCTTCGAGATGTGGGGCATGGACAACCTCACCGACGAGGACTGGCAGCAGGACAAGAAAGAGGGTAGGGAAGGCACCGTAACGTTCGTTTCGGTAGCCGAACATGCCATCCGTCTTTATGCCAAAGAGTTGCATGAGGCCCGGGCCAAGGAATTCAATCCCGATTTTGAGCCCTTACTTGTCAAGGCCATTAAGCAGTATCCTACCCAGAGCCTCTATAAGTATTATCTTGCCCGCCTGTACGCCGCCACTGGCCGAAAAGCCAAAGCGGTGAAGGCCTACAAGAAATTGGCGCTGATTACGGGCCAGTCCTACATCTGGAGTGACCTCGCTGCCCTGCTGACCGACCCCGTCCAGCGCAAGGCAGCCCTGTGCAAAGCCTTGTTGCTGCAGCGTGACGTGAACAAGACGGGACGGCTGCACCTGGGCCTCGCCCAACTGCTCATCAAGGAGAACAAGTTTCCCGAGGCTGCGTGCGAACTGCGCCAGTACCGTGACATCTATACCCGCAACGGCTGGCACCTGAGCGATTACTATCAGCGCCTGCGCCAGAGCGTTCCTGCCGATACGCAGCCTGTCCGCGACAACCGTTCCCTCTATCAGGCCTCGCTTGCTGTTCTCGACAATTTCCTCTACAGCGACTTGCCCGAGGTGCCCTTGACACTCACCACCGAGTTCAAGGATCGTCGCGGCAATATGTCGGCACGGCTCGTGACGCCTGATAACAAGGCTATCTTCCTGCCCGCATCACGCCTCTTGACCGATGCCCAAGGTGTGCGCGTCCGCCACTACCTCGCCCGCATCGTCAACCCCGACGATCGCCCCAAGGTCGTCACCCTTCGTCCAAATACATGAGAAAGCATTAATGATGGCCTGAGAACGATGATGAAGGACGTTTATCTTTTCAATCCGGAGCACGACTTGGCACTGGCGCATGGGGCGCACAATTACACGGCACCGCCCTTTGCCCGCCAGTTCCGTCATGACCTGCGGTTGCTGCCGTCGTGGGTGGCACCCGCTGGCTCCTATATCGCCATTCCTGACGATTGCCCGATTGACGAGGACCACCGTTGGCTCCATGACCATCATCTCGATATCACGCCCATCACCATCAGCCAAATCGCTGAATTGGGGTCATGCCACATTCACCCTTGGGGCTGGGATGCCACGTTGCGCCACCAGTTGCTGCAATCGGGCGTTTCTGCTGATTATCTGCCGACAGATGAACAGTTGGATTGGATCCGTCGCATGTCTCATCGCCGCACCAGCATTGCTATCCATCAAGCCTTGGGCGAGGCGTTCTCGCCCTGTCCCGTGGAACTGGATAACTACGATGATGTGATGGCGTTTGCATCGTCCCATCCTGGATGTTACTTGAAGATGCCGTGGTCGGGCAGTGGCAAGGGCATCTACCGCGTTATTGACCCGACGGGCGACAACCATGTGCCCCGCTGGATAGAGGGAGCGCTGAAGAGGCAAGGCTCACTCTTGTGCGAGGTGGGACTGGACCGTCTGCAGGACTTTGCCATCGAATGCAAGTGCCGTGATGGTCACGTGATGTTCATGGGATATTCGGTCTTTGACAGCGATTTCCATAGCCAGTTCGGAACGGGTAGAGTAGCCCCAATGGAAGAACTGCACGAACTGTTGCTCGGCATGTATCCCGATCTCGACCCCGTGATAGGTCAAGTCCTGATGGCCATAGATGGCCTTATCGCACCGCACTATGATGGATACTTGGGCATCGACATGATGCTCTATTGGGATGAAAACGGCAAAATCGCCTTAAATCCCTGCGTGGAAGTAAATCTGCGCATGACCATGGGCATGGTCACCGCCGCCATGGGCAGCCGTCACAACCTGCGCGGCAACTTCTCAATAGCAAATTTTGTACAGGGGGACGGTTCTTTTGTACGAAAATTTTAGCATTTTCGTACAAAAGAACCGTCCCCCTGTACGAAAATCAATTTCTATCAAGGTAATAGGCATAGTACTCGTCGAAGGTAATGTCCTCGTCGTGAATGCGTTTGGCCACCTCCTTGCCCACGTAGCGCAGGTGCCACGGCTCGTAGGCGAAACCGAAGATCTGAGACTGCTTCTTAGGGTAGCGCAGGATGAAGCCGTACTCATGGCAATGTTCTCGCATCCAGATACCCTCCTCTGATTTATCGAATGGCCATCTCATGGGGTGCTCTCGCGACGTGACGTCGATGGCGAAACCCGTTTGGTGTTCGCTGCTTCCTGCTCGGGCAGCATAACCTTTTGGGTTGCGCTTGTAAGTTCCGATTTGGTCTTTATAGGAGCGGTAGGCCGAGTTGACCATGAGCTGCGCATTGGTCTGTTCCTTGCAAGCCTGCTGCATCTCCATGAATGCATCAACGACGACGCTTTGAGCCCTTTGATTCTCATAGCAGTAGTCCATACTGAACTTAGCCAGATTCTCGGGCTTGTAGTTCTCATCCAGGTAATGGCGCCCATTGACCAGCATCAGTTGACCCTTGCTGGTATCGCAAGGCACAGCACTCGACTCCCGGTCGCGGTCGTATCCCACGTTGACCAGGGCAATGATGACATCGAGCGGAGCGCTTGTTTTGTCAGCCTTGTGAAGGGCGAGGTAGCGGTCAAAGTTGTCGGCGATAAAGTAGCGCATGCCCAACACAGGGATGGCAATGGTGTCGTGTTCCTGATGGGCAATCAGGGTGTCCTCCTGAGCTTCGCTGAGGGTAGCAACGAGGGTGCGGGCATCTTCGATGGGATAGCCCAGTTTGTAGATTTTGCACTCGTTGGTATAGTTATAGGCAATACCCTGGTAACTCTTGACCAACACCAGCAGCACAAACAGCGCTGCGGCAGTGCACGGAACGGCAAGCCAGCGGTTGTCGCGGACGGTATATACCTTCCAGACGCGGGCAATCCATTCTCCCAACAATTTCAGCAGCCTCAAAGCCCAAGGCTTAAGGGCTGACCACTGTCGTGAGAGCCATTGCCGGATGTCGTCCAGTTTTTGCCGCATGGGATGGACTATCGGTTAGCCTTTTTCGCCATCTCAAACAGTTCCAGCGGCAGGTGGCAATAGCCGTCGGGGTTTTTGTCAAGGTAGTCCTGGTGGTACTCCTCGGCGTCATAGAAGTTCTTGAGCGGCAGCAGCTCCACGGCAAGGCGCAGTTTTACTTGGGCCTGCACACGGTTATAGACCGCCTGCAACGTCGGCACATCTGCCTCGTCGGTATAGTAGATGCCCGTGCGGTACTGCGTGCCCTTGTCGTGCCCTTGCTGATTGACGCTCACTGGGTCGATGGCTTTGAAATACATCTCGGTCAGGAATTCCAGCGAGATGACTTCCGGGTCATAGGCCACGCGCACCGTCTCGGCGAAGCCCGTCTTGTCGGTGCACACATCCTGGTAGGTCGGGTTCTCGGTATGCCCGTTGGCATAGCCCACCTGAGTCTCAACAACTCCTTTAACCATCTTGAAGTAATGCTCTGTCCCCCAGAAACATCCACCTGCAAAATATATCTCTTTCATCTTGTTATGTGTTTTTAATTGTTTGTCATTATTTATCAAATCATTGCTACTGCAAAATTACAATTATATTTCCATCAATTGGCCAGTTGATATCGTTTTCTTACCAATTGTTTTGAAAACGCTCCAGCAGAAAAACAGGACTTGTTAACTGTTATTTATATCGTGCAGTGCGCGAGTCAACGATGCATCCTTTCCAGTTGAGGCCAAAAGCAAAATCGTAGGTGTTGCCGTCGCTGTCGGTAAACGGTATCAAGTCACGTGGAGTATCCTCGCTCTGTGCCTCTACGGTCTCCATATTGGCTGGCATCTGATAGGGTAGGAGCCCTTGCGGCTCAAATTCTCCGGCGATGATGTCAAGTTTGGCTCTGTTTTGGACACCAAAGCAAAGCAGGATGGCGTCAGCGACTTTTTCAAACTCGGCGAGGATGACAGGACGATTCACGTTCACACAGACAACAACAGGCTTGTTGCCCATCAGTCGCCGGGTCTCGAGCACGAGGTCAAGGTCCCCCTCGTTGACGATGGAAACGGTTTTCCCGCGATAACTGCGGTCGCTGCTCGTCTCGTAGAGGTCGCCTCCTGCAAGGCTCGGCTGGCGTGCCGTCGTTGCGGTATAGGGACGGTATTGCAGGCTGACGGGCAGATAGCCATTGCCACCGTTCTTTGCATCTTCGGTCGAGTAGCCAAAGCATCCTTGCGGATCGTCAATATCTACGATGGCAAAGTCGGCATCCTCGGGATTGTCCACCACGGTGAAATATTGTTCAACAAGTTCGCGCCTGATCGGGTAATCGGTGTGCTCCTCATATTTTTCTTTCCAGAAGCCTATCATGGCAGGATAATGGCGCTTGGGCAGATAGACGCGTGCCTTGGCTTGCACGGGCAATGTTCCTTGATGGTTCTTGACCATCACAATCGAGCGCAGTTGTGCCTCATAACCTTCGCGCATGAACTCGGGATTGCCTACTATCCGTTCGGCCTCTTGCGGGTCCACATAGGGGTTTTCAAACAGGCCTAATCTGAAACTGTTGAGCAGCAACCGCCGGGCACTTGCTTCAAAGCGCTTTCTGGCGCTTTGTTCGCCATAGTCTCTCACCCACATGGCATAGGCGTCAAGGATGGGTTGTTTGTTCTGGTTGCCTCCGAACTGATCCACTCCGGCGAGCAAGGCGCGATAATGCCTTTCGGCAATCGTCAGCGACTCGACGCCCCAGGGCTTACCCTGATTGGTGTCGATGGCGTTATAGTCGGCAGTGACACCCCAGTCGGTGCAAACCACTCCGTCAAATCCTGCTTGTTCCCGCAGCAGTTCGGTGATGATGTATCGGCTGTAGTTCATGGCTACATTCTCGCCGTTGGGAGCGATGTTCCAGGGGACAGTGTAAAAGCCCATCACTGCGCTGGCACGCGATGTGGGACCATCGAGGCTGAAGGCGCCGTCAACAAACGGTTTCATCCTTAAATCGAAAAGCCCGTTGGGGTAAACGGCATAACGGCCAAACGAGCAATGTGAATCCCTGCCGCCCTCTTCAGAGCCACCGCCGGGCCAATGCTTGACCATCGCGTTGACGCTGTGGTAACCCCATCCGCCTGAGATGTTTGCAGCTCCGCTGCTCGTCTGGAAACCGTCGCAATAGGCACGGGCATAATCGGTGACCAGTGCGGGGTCCTCGCTAAAGCAACCCGAGGCTCTGCGCCAGCGTGGCTCGGTGGCAAGGTCAACCTGTGGTGACAATGCCGTGGTGATGCCCATGGCGCGGTATTCCTGTGAGGCAATCTCTCCAAAACGACGGACCACGTCTGGGTCCATTATCGCTCCCATGCCTGTGGGCCTCGGCCATAACGAGATGCGGCCTCCCGCACCGGCCAGGAACTCATCGTTTGCCTCTGGCTCGTTGCGTGGGTCGCTGCTGTTGTTTGCAGGAACGCCCATTCCTAACCCCTCGACAAAGGCCTGCACATTGTTGCTCCATCGTGCTGCTGCGGCAGGGCTTTCAACACGTGTTACCAGCACGGCACGCATGTTGTCCTTGCTGAGGAATGACCGCTGTTCATCGGTGAGATCGCTTGCCTGCGCCCCGCTTTCGTCAAATTTCTTGCCGCCATACACTGCGCCCCACATTTGAGGAACGGCCTGGTGACTGCTGTAGAGCATGAGCCCGGCAATCTGCTCGATGGACAAACGTGAGGCCAAGTCGCTGGCTCGCACTTCGGCGTCGAGTCGCCAATCCTCATAGGGCAATAGTTCCCCTGTGCGGCTCAGGTCCTTGAACACATGCCCGTCAACAACTAAGATTCCCACACCACTGTTAGGGGAGTAACCCAGAGTTGGACCACCGACCTGATTTACCAGGTTATAACCTTCTTTTTCAGTGATGCTGTATAATTTAAAATTTTGTTTGTTCAAATCATTCTGGACATCTTTTTTGTTTTGGGAATGTACAGCCATTGTCAACAACAATAATAGGAATAACGCGATCTTTGATTTCATCGTTCTAAAGTGATATTGATTATGATGAGCAAAGATAAGTTAAAAAAATGAATGTCAACCATAGTTGACCTAGGAAATGTGAACTCTCATCTACAGCGCCTGTCGCGGAGAAGGAACAACTGCCATAGAAATCAAGAATAAATCTTAAATGGTGACAAGACTCAAAATATATTTGTACCTTTGTACCAACTAAAAATGCATTGTTCCCATTAATGAATAACCTCATGTCCATAAAGCATTTGTTTTCATTTTTGGCGGTAGTCGGATTGTTGGTATCTCAGCTTTCAGTCACCTGCCTGGCCAACTCTTCTTGTGAAACTCTTCAGCAGACCAGTCAGGTTATTTCCAGTCAGGTGAAGGAAGGGAAGGTGACGGCCTATTCGATGGTCACCCGTGACGGCAGGCGCATGGTGAGTTATAAGGGCGCTGACGGAGAGGACGTGTTTGAACTTGTCCCAATCTCAGAACTGCCCGAAGGGCTGCCTCAAGTGCGTCCGTGGAAAATCTATAGCATCAAGTCAGCTCACACCGACATAGGACTCCACAACTCCCAGTACATTCAGCGGCACGGGTGTGTAAAGCACGTCAGTGATGCCGCGGCAATTATCGATGCTGACACGCTTGGAGACGATGACCCCGCGGCCTATCGCTTCATTATGGAAGGCTATTGGTTCTGGCACAACTATCCGCAGGACATGGGACAAACCGAGGCTGAACGGGTGGTGTCCAATTACTTCAAGAGAGGCCGATTTGACGTTGGAGCGACCTGTGCAGGCAACCACACCCATGTCTATGGATATGAGGAGTTGTGCCGCTCGATCTACACCAAGAAGTACCTTGAGGATAACTGGGGCATCAAGTCCAAGACGATGATGATGATTGATAATCCGGGAATGAGTTGGTCTATTGTTGCACCTTATGCCGATGCGGGGATCGAGAACATCGTGTTCGCGCCCAACCAGTGGAACCCGTTCCCCTCGACCATCTGGCCCTGCGACAAGACGATGCGCCGCTATACACTTAATCCTGATGCTGGCGGCGGTGGAAACCGGATTGATGTGAGATTTGCTTCGCCCCTGCCGATGGTCTTTTTCTGGGAATCCCCCGACGCATCGGCAAAGCTTCTTGTTTGGGCTTCTACGCAGTATGCCAGCGGCATGGACATTTTCGGACTGAATATTTCTGGGCCAATCAAGAGCATGGACGATGCCATACAGAAGACGGCTACCGGTTTGAAGACCCTTGAAGAGCGCTATCCCTATGACATCTGGCTGGCTGCCAATTACGATGATGACGAACCTGCTAACAGGCAGCTGGCTGACTTCTTCAAGGAATGGAACGATGTGTGGGAAACCCCCACATTCTGCACGCTTGGCTCTCTTGAGGAGCCTTTCGACTACCTACGTGAGCATTATGGAAACGATATTCCGACGCTCCGCGGAGAAATTACGAGCGGATGGCTGCAGCATCCGGTATGTACGCCCGAACTTCTTGCTGCCAAGTTCGGTGCGGACAGGCTGCTGGCTGAGGCCGAGGCACTGACGTCAGTCGCTGCGGCAAAGGGCCGAGAAACCTACCCGCATGACGATTTCAAAAGGGCGTGGTGGCATCTGATCATGAATGATGAGCATTCTTACGGTGTGTCGGGCTACAGCGGCAGGCGTGTGTTTGAAACATGGCTACAGCACCGGGATTGGATTGGCAAGGCTCGGTCCACTGCAGATACTCTGCTCGGCAAAGCGCTGGAAAAACTTGGGGTTGCCAAGCCTGAAGAGCCTGAAGTCATCCCCGCGAACGGAAAGACAGTTGAAAACCGTTTTTACAGGATTACAGTCACTAGAGAAGGCGTCATCACATCTATCTACGATAAGGAACTGGGGCGTGAACTGCTCAACGGAGAGGCTAACAAACTCCTGTACACGCAAGATAACCACCAGGCCTGGTGCGATCCCGCCCTGCTCGGAGCAGAGATTGTCCAGACGGTCAGCCTCGCCAGGAACGAGAAACTCATCTACATTGACAACGTGCTGAAACATCCCACCGACTTGTTTAACAATCGCAGGTACTATCGGTACGGTTATTACCAGTTCCCGTTCGCTGTCGAAAATGCGCGGTTCTTTGCCCAACTGAACGGCCCCGTGATGGAGGCGTACAAGGACTTAACCGGTCATAGCACAGACGCTTATGTCGGCGCTAGGGAATGGTCCTCCGTCGAGAATGGCGAGTTTGGGGTGGCGCTCATCCAATGGGATTCCTCGCTGATGGAATTCGGCGAAATCCATCCGGACAAGACCTGCTACTCGTTCGGAAAGTTGCCTGAAGGGAAAAGCGCGCTCTACAGTTACCTGTTTACCGACTGGCTCCAGATGCACAACCCCGACTACGAGAGTGTGAATCTCCGTTTCCGTTATGCCATTACCTCCTATGCCGGCACATGGCGTGACGCACACATCCCCACGATTGCAAGGAAGGTAACCGACCCTTATTCATCTCTTCTGCTGAAGTACATCAGCGCTGATGTACCTAACGTCCAAGTCATCACTGTCAAGGCTGCGGAGGACGGAAGGGGCTATATCGTGAGACTCAAGGAGACTGAAGGAAAGAGCGTCATCACGACAATCAAGCGTGATTTCCTGAAGCACAAAAAGATGATACGCACAGATATCCTCGAGAATGATATCGAGGTCATCCGAAACGGAAAAATCGCTGTCAAGCCTTACGAATATGTTACTGTGCGCATCGCTCCCGAAATGAAGGTGGAGTTCTCCGAGCCCACGAGCGACGGATATGAGTACACGGGACTGATTACTCGTCCCTGCGCTACACATGGCGAAGCCGACGGCCAGTTGTATCTGGAGTGGGGCGCCAACATGGATAAGGATTTTGACCATTATGAACTTTACCGGTCAACCGAACGGGGATTCCAATGCTCGCAAGAGACTTTCGTTTGCAACGTTCGCAACGAGGTCCATGATGGCATCCCTTACCGCGTGGCCCGATATGAGGACACTGGGCTCGACTCCCACCGTAGATACTACTACAGGATTCGCCCCGTCAGAAAAGACGGTGTGAAAGGTAACTATTCCGAAGAGTTCAGCGCTCTAACAAGATTGATGCTTCCATAGAATACCTCAGATTGATAAAATTTCCTACCTTTGTAGGTCAAGAGCCTGCCGCAAGGCTGTTATGTACAATGAATGATTAACTAATAAAATATGAGCTTATGAAAAAGAATTTACTATTATTACTCACTTCTTTACTACTGGCCATGTGCGCCAGTGCACAGGTGACGGTGTGTGGCGCTTATCTCGAGGACGGCCAAGTCAGCAGTCCCTATATCAAGAGCGGCACTGTCACTTGGAATGCTGCCAGTCAAACCCTCACGCTGGACAATGCCGTTATTGATTACAGTAGCAACAATCCCCAGGATGGCATCAGACCCATTCGTGTAACCGGCGATGCAACCATCGTTGTTAGAGGAAACTGCAGATTATCCACCACTGGCCATGTGGCCATCGCAGCAGATAGTTATAATTCCAAGAATGTGACCATCAAGGGCAATGGCACCCTTACCACGTCCAGCTCGTGGATTGATATTTTCCTCGTTGTCGCCCATCTGAACATTCAGGACATCACGTTGAGTACAGTCAATGGTATAGGTAATAATGCTGAAGGCACTGGAGTAGGGGTCTCATTTGATAACGTACAGGCCACCATCAGGGGTTCCATTTCCAGAATCGGCGATGGCATCACCTTTAAGGATTGTGCCATCACTTATCCTGAGGATGCCTATATCGAAAATACTGGCTACGGTTATAGCATCTATTATGGCAATCACAGGACTCCTGATATGATCATCATCTCTCGCATGGGTGGCATTCAGGGCGATGTGAACGGCGACGGTGAAGTCAACATCGCCGACGTGAATGCTGTCGTTGACGTCGTCCTGGGAGGTGCCAGCAATCCTAGAGCCGATGTCAACAATGACAATGAAATCAATATTGCCGACATAAACGCCCTCATTGACATTATCCTCAGTGGTGCGCAGCCTCAGTCAATGACTGAAACGATCACGGTGGGAGGCGTGAGCTTCAAGATGGTGAAGGTCAATGGTGGAACCTATACCATGGGCGCACGTGATGATGACACCGAAGCTTTCAATTCCGAGAAGCCAGCCCATCAAGTGTCAGTCTTGTCATTCTACATTGGCGAGACCGAGGTGACCCAGGCGTTGTGGGTGGCTGTGATGGGTAGCAATGGCAACCCGAGCCACTTCACTGGAGATTTGAACCGTCCTGTTGATCAAGTGTCATGGAATCAATGCCAGGAGTTCATCACTAAACTGAACCAGATGACGGGTATGCAATTTCGCTTGCCCACCGAGGCCGAGTGGGAGTATGCTGCCCGTGGTGGCAAAATGAGCAAAGGCTACAAATATGCAGGTAGCAACGATATCAATGAGGTGGCATGGTGGGGATATGAGAAGGGTGGTACTTGTGTGACTTATGGCACATGCCCTGTCGCTTCCTTCAAACCCAACGAACTGGGTCTCTATGACATGACGGGCAACTTATTTGAGTGGTGCCAAGATTGGTATGGCGGTTACAGTAGTGAACCACAGACTAACCCGACGGGTCCCGAGACGGGTACGAACCGCATCGTTCGTGGTGGCAGCTGGGACTTTGACGCCAAGTTCTGCCGTTTGTCGTACAGGAGAGACTATGCGCCTAATGGTAATTATGTCTGCAACGGCTTGCGCCTCGCCATGTAGTTCAATCATTTGTTCATTAAAAACATGCAAAACAACTAGATATTGGCTATCTTTGCAACAATGATTAAATCTTATGGCGATGAGAACAACGATAATTGGAGTGATTTTACTGTCACTGGGACTATTGGTCGGTTGCAATTCAGGTAATAGCAACAAGAGTACATCTGATAAGCCCTTTATATTTAATAATGCCCCGGCAGATTCATTGGCTAAAAAACATCTTGAGGCACTTGTCCTGGATAGCGCCGATAGGCATTGTGTTGATAAAGTCAATGAGTTTGCTTTCTCTTTATTGCATCAGATTGCTATAGACAAGGATAGTTCCTTTGTTGTAGCCCCATTGAGTTTGGCCAGTGCGATTGCAATGACAGGTAATGGTGCAGTGGGCGAAGTCCGCGACAGTCTTGAGCAGGTGTTCGGTCCGATTATCAACGCCAATGCCTTTTATAAGAAGTATATGGCGGCCCTGCCTCACAGTGGCTATACTAATTGTCTGATATTGAATTACCTGGCCGCCAACACAGATGCTCCCATCTTAGACGCTTTCTCCAAAACTGTTTCCGCTAGTTACAATGCTTGTGTCAAAAATCACGATTTTGCCTCAAAGAAAGCCGTTAATCAGATCAATGACTGGTTCCACGAGCAATCACTTGATGACAAGATTAAAGTCATCGAGAAACTGGATCCGGAAACGTCACTTTGCTTGATTAACGCCCTTGAATTTAATGCGTTATGGCCACCTTTCAAAGAGGAAAACACCCATTTAAAGGCTTTTGAAACCGCATGGGGAGAATATTTGAAGATTCCCATTATGCATAACAGCGACGCACATCTTCCATATGTTGATAGAGAAGAATTCAAGGCGGTCTCTATACCGTATTACGGCAGTTGCTATAGAATGCTGATTGTTTTGCCTAAGACTGAAAAACTGGCGACATTCAGTCAATCGATGACTCTTGAATCATTCAATGGAATTCTCGATTCGTTAACTGAGCCTGTTGATGTTGAATTAGAATTGCCTCGTTTCAAGTGTAAAAGCGACTTGTCAATGATGGATTTGTTAAAGAAATTGTATCCAAGTGTTTTCAGCAAAAAGGATGTTTATTTTAATGCCATCGTTGATGATCCCTTCAATTCTCTCGAACTTAAAGAAATCGACCAAGAGACTAGTATAGAAGTCAACGAAAAAGGGACAAAAGCCTATAGTAACACGAAAGAATTGGGGATACTCATCTCACTGAACCCCGAGTTTATAGCCAATCATCCGTTCTTGTACTTTGTGTATGACGATGCTACCTGTGCCATTCTGCTGATGGGACAATTCTGCGGTGATGGTGCCATCTAAGGGGGACAAATTACTTTTCATGGGCACCGGTACTCATTCAGACCTGTTTTAAACAGTATTATATAGACGGGTCATAGTCACTGCGGGCACCAATGTCAGGCGATATCAAAAAATAGGAGCAGGATTACTACTAGCGCCTCATATATCCCATAATCTAAGCAATAACGGGGCTAGAGACAGATGTTGGCAACGAAAATGTAAAAATTTTGGACACTTTTTGGAAAAAAGTCGAGGCAAGGTCCCTTTTTATGGATAATGACTTGTTTCTCTTGTTGATACTCTTTAACTTTGTCTCAAACAATAATCAGTTAGAATTATGAAACAAATAGAATTAGAAAATCTCAGCAAAGATGAACTCTTTGAAAAGATCAAGGCGGAATATGCTTCAAAAGCAAAACACTATTTAGTTACTGGCATCGTCTTTGGTCTATTTTGCTTAGCAAACATGTATTTTTCGGTCGATTATTCCTTTTCATCAGTATTAATGTGTGTCATCTTATTTGTTGTAACTCTTGGGGCGGTTTTATTCTTTTTAATGGCTAAAAATATAATGAAGGCTGAAAATGCAGAGGATTTATTGAGTCGGTATGATGCCAACACAAAAAAAATTGGCAAATGGATTTCATTCATTGCCGTTCCATATATTGTCGTTCCATTCATTGCCGTTCCTGCCCTTTTCCTAATCGGATATCAGATTTACCACATGATAACAGAGATCAACATCGAGAGGTTCGGGGTCGTCCTGTTCTGGCTGATAATAACATTCTATGTGTTGTGTTTTATTTTGTTGTGCTTTCTTTCCCTGTGGATGATGTGTATTCCCATGAAAGGAAAAGCCAAGGGGATTGGTTGGAAGGATGATTCTATCGAGTGTCTGCGTGAGCTCGTAGCTAATGAGCAACAAGACACTTTATAGTGTTCCGATTCAAGTCCCGCACAATAAATGAACGATTAAGATGAGACATCCTAATCGTTCATTGAATTTTTGCGGAAAGGGAGGGATTTTCTGCTTGGAAATCTGAAATATTTTCCACCTGATACACAACGACTTACATTTTTGTAAAAGAGGGAAAATCCATGGTTAGTGTCCCTATACTGTCTCTGAAAAATAGCTTTTAAGCGACTTATAGACAGTTAATTAATCTTTATTTCTCGTTCGATTGTTATACGACCATTTCTGATTCTGCTTTTTCTTCAAGCGTCTTGCGGATGAAGGCATTGATGGTGAGGCCAGCCTGCTTGGCAAGCATGGCAATTCTGCGGTGGATGGCTGGTGTCAGTCTTACATTCAGGGCACCCGAATAACTCTTGTCCGGTTCTATACCCTCGTCGGCGCAGTAGGCGAGGTAATCATCCACAGCCTCATGAAATGCCTCGGTCAACTCCTTCACGCTCTCGCCCTCAAAGTTCACCAAACCGTTGATGCCTTCCACTTTTCCGTAGAAAACACCGTCCTGTTCGCTAAAAGCGACTGAGCCTAAATAGCCCTTATAACTCATTGTATTCATATCATTCTTATTTAATAAATCCTGCTTCTTTCAATTCTTCCAATACTTGCTGCATAGCATATCGCTTGACGATATTGCCTGGATGTGGCTTGTGCAGCATGATGGGCCGTTTGTCTCCGTTCTTGAAGATCACACGAGAACCAGATGTGTGACCTTTTCACCTCGCACATAACCATAACCAGCCAAGAGTTGCTGCATCTCATCGAATGTAAAATCCGACGGCATAGACAGAAAACGTTTCCGTAGTTTCTCTTTCGTACTCATGTCATTGCTTTTTGATGCCGCAAATGTAACTAAATAATAGTTACCGCCAAAATGATATTACAAAAATCTTGCCAAAAACTTTGTTCTTCATGTTTTGAATTTGTTATTTTGTTTCATGACTCTAAAATATTATGCTAATAACATCATTTATTAACAAATAACTGTGATTTGAAGAGGACAATTTGGCTTGCTAAGGTATTGGCACACTTTAACAGTTTATCAAAACACTAAAAAGATAAAGTAATATCAATAAAATTACAGCATTGTTGTTATGAAAAAAGTATATCTTTGTAATTCAATTCTGTATTTAATCTTTAGTTTAATTAATAATATATTTATGCGATATGGATATCTTTACAAAAGTAACCGAGCTTGACATCAAAAGATATAATTATTGGGTTAATTTTGAAGTTCTCCCGAGGCTTATTTTAGATTATAATGAGAAAAGAAAGTCTGTAGAAGATTTGTTGAACTCAGTTCATTATAGTGATGGTAGTAAAGTATACAATAAGCTGAGAAAAAGAATGCAAATTAAAAAGAACTATTCAGACAAAAATCCTGATAAGATATTAATATTGGTTTCAACACCATCAAATGACCAGATATGTGAAGTGGCATTAGCATGTATTGCAATTAACACTATTCTTCATCATGCATTGTTGCTCACTTTAGAATATACATTTAATTCTACTTATGTCATTTGCGAACCGACAACAACGACGCATGGTAATTTTGGCATTTACGTAGATAGAGATAGTGGCGAACAATTTGGAATTCATGCATATAATATTGCATCAAGAAGATGGAATGAAATGATTTCAAGAATAATTCCTAGTGAGACAAAAACAGAAATAGAACCTGAAAATGATCAATCAAAGATTCAGAAGGGTAATTCAAGCGAAAAAACACCTTCAGATGTAAAGCCTGTCCAAGAACATACAGCTCTTCCACCGCAAGAATTGAGTAGAGATGGTATTAAACAGTCATGGCCATTAGTTGATTTTGCGCGAATTCATGGCAGAATGTCCGTTTGTACATGCTTCGAGAAGGATGGCAGTAAATTCAAATCGTGTAGATTCAGTAATAAAGATGGTTATTTTTTTGTTGCTTTCAGTAAAGAACTGGGAATATTATCAGCAAGTGAGATAGCTGCGAGGAGGAATGATCTTTTAGTGGTACTGAAGAAATCAGGAGATTATATATTGTGTTCATCGGATGAAGTGTTGAATGAAGATCCAGTAGATTTAGGATTAATGGTAAAAATAGTGGGTAAAATAGATGTAAAAGATATACTCGAATCATCAGGTGATAAGTTCGGTGATTCTTGGGATAATGCAGAAGAAGAACGTTTCCAAAGGAATTTATTAGTAAAAGAACTGTTTCACTTAAGTGATTTGTCGTTAGATGAAATCGAGAGATTAAGCGATAAGGAAATAAAAGATAAGATAGAGTATTATTTAAATATTGAGATTGAGAAAAAAGAAAAAGAAGCCGAAGAAGAGCGGCAAAAATACAAGGCAAGAGTGGGACAGGCTATTTTGTATGATCATTCTGGTGATGATTCTTCTCTAGACCCTAGGTTCTGGTAGCATGTGAGAATAGATTTTTATTGATAGTATTTGAGAGAATGAAATAAAATCTTCATATTTTAAAGATATACGTGGTTTATTCGCGATGGCAAAGGAAACTCAACCGCTATTCTTTTTGGCTTTCAATGTTAGCAGGAATCAAGGCCATCAAATAAGATTAAACTCGATACATGGGAGGGATTCTTTCTCCGCTGTCGCTGCGAAAGCGACCTGAAGGTCGATGGCGAACCCTGTGTGTTCGAATCTGCAGCGCCTGTCACGTAAAATGAAAAAAGAAGCCCATAAAGGACTTCTTTTTCATTTTGCGGAAAGGGAGGGATTAAATACTTGGAAATCTGAAATATTTTCCATCTGATACACAATAACTTACATTTTTGTAAAAGAGGGAAAATCCATGGTTAGTGTCCCTATACTGTCTCTGAAAAATAGCTTTTAAGCGACTTGTAGACAGTTGATTAATCTTTTTTTTGCGTTCGATTGTTATACGACCATTTCTGATTCTGCCTTTTCTTCAAGCGTCTTTCGGATGAAGGCATTGATGGTGAGGCCAGCTTGTTTAGCAAGCATGGCAATTCTGCGGTGGATGGCTGGAGTAAGCCTTACATTCAAGGCACCCGAATAACTTTTATCCGGTTCGATGCCCTCATCGGCGCAATAAGCGAGGTAATCGTCCACGGCCTCATGAAATGCCTCGGTCAGTTCCTTCACACTCTCGCCCTCGAAGTTCACCAAACCGTTGATGCCCTCCACTTTTCCGTAGAAAACACCATCCTGTTCGCTAAAAGCGACTGAGCCTAAATAACCCTTATAACTCATTGTATTCATAATGCTGCAAATGTAACTGAAAAATAGTTACCATCCAAATCACCTTATAAAAATCTTGCCGAAATCTCCAATATTACAGAGATAATGAGTGTTCAGAACAGATTTTGGTATCGAGAATGTAAAAATCTTGGACACTTTTTGGGGAAAAGGCGATGCTTAGTCGATTTTTGTGGTTAATTACTTGCATCTCTTGGTGATACTTCATACCTTTGTCGCAAACAATAAATGGATATTGTTATGAAGAAAATACTATTGTTAATAACTCTTATATTATCTTTCCCTTTCATTTCTTGTGGTGATGATAAAGATGAACCAGATAATCTTAAGGAACATGAGTGGGTTGACCTAGGCCTTCCCAGCGGCACGTTGTGGGCGACGTGCAACATTGGTGCCGACAATCCCGAGGAATATGGCGACTATTTCGCTTGGGGCGAGACTGCTCCAAAGGACTATTACGATTTCAGTTCCTACAAGTGGTGTAAATTAGAATCAGATAACACTTATTCATGCTACACGAAGTATTGCGCAGAAAGTATTTTTGGCTATAATGGTTTTACTGACGGCAAGATAGAACTGGATCTCGTCGACGATGCCGCATATATCAACTGGGGCGCATCGTGGCACATGCCGTCCTTGGAACAGATTCAAGAGTTGCTCAATTCATGCTCTTGGCAGTGGACAGAGAGGAATGGCGTGAACGGCCAGTTGGTTATTGGTCCTAATGGTAATTCCATCTTCTTGCCTGCCACTGGTTACCGCTGGAATCAGTTTCTTGATGATGTAGGTTCGAATGGCTACTATTGGTCGCGCACTCTCTGCCCATCGTATTCCAGCAGCACCTACTTCCTGGTCATCAATTCAGGCAATGTGCACTGGAACAACACTGGCCGGATCCTTGGGTTTGCCATCCGTGCTGTGCGTGTCTCAAAGAAGTAGCAGGAATTGTGTCTCTTCAAGGTCTAAGCGGCTGGCTTTCCTTTGCGTGGACCAACCAATTCTCATTTATTTTTTGTGACTTTCGTCCCGATAGCATTCGAAAAAGGTCCGGATTCGCTTCGTGCTTCGAATTTGTAGCGGAAAGGGAGGGAGTCTTTCTCCGCTGACGCTGCGAAAGCGACCTGAAGGTCGATGGCGAACCCTGTGTGTTCGAATCTGCAGCGCCTGTCACGTAAAATGAAAAAAGAAGCCCACGAGGGACTTCTTTTTCATTTTGCGGAAAGGGAGGGATTCGAACCCACGGTACGCAAAGCGTACAACGGTTTTCGAGACCGCCCCGATCGACCACTCCGGCACCTTTCCAGTCATGCCCTCGGGATTTATTCCCCAAAAGCGGGTGCAAAGTTAGGGCAAATTTTCCACCCGACAAAATATTTTCACAGATTTTTCAGTCCCTCAATGGTCTTGATGGGGTCTTCGGCGCCAAAGACGTAGCTGCCGGCGACGAGGATATCGGCGCCTGCCTCAGCAAGTTGGGCTCCGGTTACAGCGTTGACGCCGCCGTCAATCTCGATTTGGGCGTTGGAACCGTTAAGGGTGATGAGTTGGCGTAGTTCACGCACTTTGTTGAGCGTCTGGACGATGAACTTTTGACCGCCAAAGCCGGGATTGACCGACATCAGCAGCACGAGGTCCACGTCGCAGATGATGTCGCGCAGCATCATCACGGGCGTTGCGGGATTGAGTGCCACACCAGCCAGCATACCGGCATCATGGATCTGCTGCACGACGCGGTTGAGGTGGATGCAGGCTTCCTGGTGCACGGTCATGATGCGTGTGCCGCAGTCGCGCACCTGGGGAATGAACTTCTGCGGCTCGACAATCATCAGGTGGACATCAAGGGGTTTCTGGCACAGACGCTGCACATGCTTGATGACGGGGAAACCGAATGAGATGTTGGGGACGAACACACCGTCCATCACGTCGAGATGCAGCAACTCGGCATCGCTGCGGTTAATCATGTCGATGTCCTTGGCGAGGTTGCCAAAGTCGGCTGACAATAATGAGGGTGAAACTATCATATTTTTAGACATTAGATTTTAGACATTAGATTTTAGACCTTAGATGTTGGTTTCTTCTTGATGGCCTGATAGGCGAGGAAGAGGACGATGGCGATGGCCAGCGCATAACCCGCCCACGACAGGTAGTGGTTGTAGTGCTCAAGTTGTACCAACAGTTCTTCCTCGGGGAAGTGCTGACTCAACCAGTATCCCAGCCCGGCTAACACTACGTTCCAGATGCCGGCACCCAGCGAGGTGAACAGGACGAACGTGCCGAAGTTCATGCGCGACAGACCGGCGGGAATGGAGATGAGTTGGCGGATGGCGGGAATCAGGCGGCCTAGGAAGGTCGAGATGGCGCCGTGACGGTCAAAGTAGGCCTCGGCCTTCTCCACCTTTTCGGCATCGATGAGGCACATGTGGCCGATGCGGCTGTTGGCGAAGGCATAGACCACGGGACGCCCGATGAGCAGTGATAGCACGTAGTTGATGACAGCCCCGATGAGTGCCCCCAGGGTTGCAATGACGACAATCATGATGATGTTCATATCGCCGTTGCGTGCCGCAAAGTAGGCGGCAGGCGGAATGACTACCTCGCTCGGGAAGGGGATGAACGAACTCTCAATGGCCATCAGCAGCAGGATGGTGCCATAGGTCAGATGTTCCTTGTACCAGTTGTAGATGGTGACAATGTCGTGAGGCATATACACAAGGATACCAACCACAACAGCAGCCAGTACCACCAGTATTATAATCAGTTGTATCGTATCCTTTTTCATATCAGCTACAAAGGTAGTGAAAAGTTTTGAGTTTTATGTGTAAAGTGTTTTAGTAAACTTGACTATCGGTCGGGGAGGGTGAGGGTCATCTCGCAGGATTTGCAGTCGCAGGTGACTTTTAGCAATGTGGAGCCGGTTTTCAGGTAGAGGTCCCGAGGCAGGCGGTTGGCGTTTTTGCCCTTGAGGCAGGCTCCCAACTGACGGCGGATGCAGTAGCGTGTGTGCATCAACGGTGTGGAGGTGGTGACGGGCGCACCGACCTCAAGAGCCGGTGTGATGTCGATGACGCCATGGTCGCGATAGAGCTGCTCGGCAAGGCGGTTGGCGACGTTGTCGGCAGGCTCCAATGCCGTAACGGGGCAAGGGAAGGACTTGTCTTCCTTGCGACGCATGTCGATGGGACGGGTGATGCCGTAGGTGCGGTCAAGCAGGTCGATGGTCTCGCGGCGCAGGCGTGCCAGCAGCGATGCCGGAATAAAGATGTCGCCAGGCACTTGAGCCTCACCGAGGCGGTAGATGGTGCCGCCCAACTTGCTCAACTCTGCAATTTGACGATCGCCTTGAGGCTTTGCGGCGGGTTGCAGTTCACTCTCGATGGTGTGTGTCACGCGGTTGCCGCGCTCGTCGTCCAGGGTAAGCGTTAACATGCCGCCCGTGTAGCGCAGTTCGGCATTCACAGTGATGGTGCGGATTGCTGACGGCTTGGCGAGCAGGTCGTTAAATGCTTTGTCGGCGGTGCGGAAAATCAGGGTGCCTCGCGGAATGGCGGCGCGATCGCGCAGCAGCACGGTTCCGTTGCCCAATGCACGGTTGACACGGGCGCCCGAGAAGATGCCCTCGGCATCATAGTAGCTCAGGCCATCACCGTTGGCAAGTGTGGCACGGGTGCCAATGGTCAATGTGTTGCCGTTGCAGCGGGTGACACGACCCAGGAATTCGCCTTGCGACTTGGGCGTGTCAATTGATGCGATAGCGGTACCGTCCTTGGGACGACGCTCATCCAGGAAGTAATGGGTGAAACCGCGGTTGAAACTCTTTTCCAGAGCAGGTTCAAAAGTGAGTTCCACCTTGCCGAACGACGAACGGCGGTAGCGCTCGGGTTGGCGGTCGATGACTTTGTCGAGGGCGCGGCGGTAGTAGGCTACAACGTTCTTGACATAGCCGATGTCCTTGAGCCGTCCTTCAATCTTGAACGAAGAGACCCCGGCTGCCATCATCTGCTCAAGGCGGTCATGACGTGCCATGTCGCGCAATGATAACAGGTGTTTGCCCTCGACGAGGGACAGCCCCTGGCCATCCACCAGATCGTAGGGCAGGCGGCACAGCTGGGCACACTCGCCACGGTTGGCGCTACGCCCCTTTAATGCCTGGCTGATGGCGCAGCGTCCACTGTAACTCACACACAGGGCGCCGTGGACAAAGGCCTCAAGCGGCATGGTGGTTACCTTGCGGATGGCGGCAATCTCATCAAGGGTGAGTTCGCGAGCCATCACCAGCTGGGAGAAACCCAATGCTTCGAGAAACCGTGCTTTCTCAGGTGTGCGCAGGTCGCACTGTGTGCTGGCATGCAGGGCGATGGGTGGCAGGTCGAGGCGCAGCAGCCCCAGGTCCTGGACAATGAGCGCATCTACTCCGATGCGGTACAGGTCATGAACCAGGTGCTCCACCTCTTTTAACTCGTCATCATAGATGAGTGTATTGACCGTGGCATAAATGCGAGCCCCGAACTGATGGGCGTAGTCGCAGGCACGTCGCACGTCGTCGAGCGTGTTGGTAGCATCGGCTCGTGCCCCGTGGTGGGAGGCGCCCATATAGACAGCATCGGCGCCATGGTCGATGGCAGCGATGGCGATTTCGGCGTCACGGGCGGGCGCCAGCAGTTCTATGAAGGTGGGCTTGGCCATGTGAGGTAGTTGTGTGGGCTGCGGCTCGGCCGCAGTAATGGATTCAAATGTTGAGCGTGAAGTCGTCGGCATCGCGCCAGGCAGGGAATTTCTCCCTAAATTGCGCCAGTTGGGCAGGGGAGAGGTCGGCAGTGATGACCGGGCTGGTCATGCGCTGGGCGATGACCTTGCCCTTGAAGTCGATGACCAGTGAGGAGCCCTCGGGATATTCCACGCCGGCGGGGTCGGTACCGCAACGGTTCACGCCGCAGACGTAGCACTCGTTCTCCATGGCTCGCGCAGCCAGCAGCGTGCGCCACACCTTCTCGCGTGACTTGGGCCAGTTGGCGATAACCACCAGCAGGTCGTAGTTGTTCTTCACGTTGCGGCAGAAGACCGGGAACCTGAGGTCATAGCACACGACAAACTTGATGTTGAACCCACGGAAACGCACAATCGGCGATGCTGTCAGTCCCTGGTTGAATACCTTGTCCTCGCCACCAAACGAGAACAGGTGACGCTTGTCGTAGTAGGTCTCGTCGCCGTTGGGCTCGATAAAGAAGGCGCGGTTGTAGAGTTGTGCCGCCGTGTTGGCAAGGAAACTGCCGACGATGCCCACGTGGTA
Source organism: uncultured Prevotellaceae bacterium (assembly GCA_900318205.1). Lineage (GTDB taxonomy): Bacteria > Bacteroidota > Bacteroidia > Bacteroidales > Muribaculaceae > Sodaliphilus. Next base: position 72,341 of record ONJS01000005.1, read on the forward strand.
TTCGGCAGCCAGTTTGCGCAGGGTGTACAGTGTGTCGCCGCTGTTCCACTCGGCGACAGCAGCAGCCTGCTCACGGTCACCGGTCATGAAACCCGTTGTGAACAATTCCGGCAGGATAACCAGGTCGGTGTCATCGGGCATATTGCGCAGGTTGCGCTTCAGTTGTTGGATGTTGGCTTCGCGGTCGCCCCAGACGATGTCGTCCTCGATGAGCGTGACGCGCAGGTCGCGTGAAATCATTGTTTCTCAGTTAATAGTTGATGGTTAATGGAGAATGATTGGAAAAACTAGCGACAGATGCCTTGAGAGCACCCATTCGTCTCTAATCATTCATCTCTAATCATGAAATGACGGCCATGGCCGCCATTTCATTTATTCCAGACCCGTAACGAACTTCTCGGGATACTTGCCGCTGCCGTGCTGCTTGAAATACTGCTTGATGCGCACCAGATCGGCTTCGGCATCATCGCTGAGTTCAAATTCCTTGTCGATGCACACCACCTTCTTGTCATAGTCAAAGTAGGCCAGTACCAGAGGCACATGGGCATCGCGGGCCATGAAGATGGAGCCTTTGTGCCAATGCGGGTTGGCGCTGCGTGTGCCCTCGGGGGTAACACCGATAGCGAGCTTGGGCGTCGTGTTGAACGCCTCGACAATCGACTGGGTGAGGTTGCCGTGCTGGCGGCGGTTGACGGGGATGCCTCCCAGGCTGCGCAACAGGTTGCCCATCGGGAAGAAGAACCACGTGTCCTTCATCAGGAACCCCGCTTTCATCCCCACCGAGTGGATGCCCAGCTCACCGAGGATAAAATCCCAGTTACTGGTGTGCGGAGCGATGACGATGATGCACTTGTCAGGCATCGTCAGGTTGACCTTGAAGGTCCATCCCGCCTTCTTTAATATCCAACCAGAGAGGTTCATTGAGTGTTGGTCTCTATATTATTTCTTGGACGGCATGAGGTCGTTCATGCGCTTGGCAAGGTTCTCCACCTCGGCACGGAAGTACTCGCTCAGTTCCTTCTCGCACTGCTTGAAGAACGCACGGCGGGCCTTGTTGTACTCCTTGCGGTTGGCAAAGTCTTTCACCTTCTTGCCAAACTGATTGCTGACGCGGTTGATGGCTTCCTGTTGCAGCAGGGCAGTGTCAACGATAATGCTGTCCCACTCTTCGATTTTGCCCTCACCAAATGCTGATTCAGCAAAGATGCACTCGCCTGCGATGTCGCCACAGGCATTCATGATAGCTTTCTTGATTTGTCTTTTACTTGCCATAATGATTAGGTTAATACAAATTAATGTCTGTAATATTGCGCTAAGGTACTAATTATATCTCATCCAGCCTTACTTTTTGGACTAAAAATGCCGAAAACCGCCAAAAATGGTGCTTTTGAAATTTTTTTTGAAAAAAAGTGCTCAAAAATTTTGTCAGTTTCAAAAATGGCAGTAATTTTGCATCGCTTTTCTACGGAGATATCGTCTAGTGGTCTAGGACGCCGCCCTCTCACGGCGGAAACCAGGGTTCGAGTCCCTGTTTCTCTACCAGCAAAGCCTTCACCCGAACATGAGCGAGGGCTTTATTTATCGACGGAGATATCGTCTAGCGGTCTAGGACGCCGCCCTCTCACGGCGGAAACCAGGGTTCGAGTCCCTGTTTCTCTACCAAACGAAGCCTTCAGCCAATTGCGGCTGAGGGCTTTTGTTTTGTCTATACTTGTGCTTGTAATCGTTTCGCCATGGTTGCCTGTGCCGCGACTCAGTCGTGGCCCCGTTTCAGGCTTTCTTGCAGAGGTACAGCAGTCGCTGGTCCATGGCCGTGGTCGTGCCGAAGATATAGCAGTCGCCACCGTCCTGCAGGCGCAGGCGCTGTCGCAACTGTTGGGCGGTCATCGGGAAGTTGCGCGTGGCGATATTGGCGCGGGTGATTCCTTTGAGGGCATGAGCCAGTTCCTTCTTGTTCATGGTGGTGATGGCGTCGATGGCGAAACGGCGGCCAGGAAATTCCTTAATCTCCTCGCTTGACACAAACAGGTGACTGTCTGTTGCGAGAGCCTTGACAGGAAAACGATCAGTCAATAGGCCAAAGCATCCCGCCTTCATGACCGAGGCGTTAGGCTCGTAGAGGTAAGCGGCTTTGTCGTCATCGGCAATCTGGGGAGGCAGGACATCCTGTGACGGCGTGTAGATGAGCGATTGGTCATCATTGACACAGTAGATGGTGGGTTCGCCCTCATGTTCGGCGCTCAGCAGCATCAACAGTTCCTTGCACTCGTTGCCCGTACTCACGATATGGATTTCGGCGACGCGGCTGCCCAGGTCACTCACCGCCTTGTGCCAGTCGAGCATCGGTGACAGTTTCAACAGGATGTGGTCAGCGGCCTTGAAGAGTTGGTCTTTCAGTTCCAGCACGTTGGGTGTGCAGTCGGCGATGGCATAGGTGCGGCTGCTGTTGCTGTCACGACGTGCCGGGTCGAGGTAAATCACCGTAATGGCGGGATTGGTTCTTAGGTCACTCAATATGCTCTCGGCATCACCATGGATGATGCGGGCATGATTCAGCCCCAATAGCCCAAAATTGTGCCGAGCCGTCTCGCACAGGTGTTCCTGCCGTTCGACATAGGTGGCTTGCCTGGCACATTTTGCCATGAAAGCAAAGTCCACGCCGAATCCCCCCGTCAGGTCTATCAGCATCTCGCGGCACGCCTGCGGCAGTCGCTCAACGATGCCACATTTATATATAGCGGTCTGCTGGCTCGAGCATTGCTCCATCGACAGGTGGGGAGGGTAGACGATGCCGTCAATGACAGCCCATGCCGGCAGTTTGCGACGTGCCGTCTGCCAGCCCTGTATCTGGTAGAGCGCCCACGGCAAGTCAATGCCGTCATCGCGCCGCGCTTGCAGCGCCAACGACCTCACATCCTCCTCGCGGTGCTCCCTTACAAACTGTATCGTCGCCTCGTTAATCATCACTCCTCACTTCTCACTCCTCACTCCTAGATAGGGTTGCAGGAATTCGTCAAGGGAATTGACTCCGAGTTTGTGGGCAATCTGGATTTTTTTGTTCGAGACGGTCCTCAGGTTCCTGTAGCGCATACAGATCATGATGACCGTCCTTGAGAAGCCGTGGCACTGCAGGGCTATCAGGTTGATTTCGTCCTCGCGCAATGTGCTGTCGGCAGCCTGTTGGGCCTTAACCAGCACGTTGTCATACAGCTCGTTGGCAAGCGATTGCAGGTTGTCCCAGTAGGAGGCGCCCACCTCGTCGGGTCCACGCATCGTCATCAGCTTGTTGAACCGCTTGGCAAAGGTCGTCTCATTGCACTCGTAGGACCACTGCAGCAGTTGATGAACAACCTGTATCTGGTTGTCCACAATGGTTTTCAGTTCATCGGATTGCTTTTTGGTCGATTCCCGTTCGTTGAGCAGGGCCTGCATCTGCTTCAGGCTGCTGATGGAATGGTCCAGGTCAGCCTTTTGCATCTCATATTCCGTCTGCTGGATTTTCAGGCGGTTGCGATAGCGCCACACCAGGAAAGCCAGCGCTCCGGCAACGAGTGCCAGCAGGGCAAGGCCCAGCAACGTGCCCCTGAAGCGTGAACTCAGCAGGGCATTCTCCAGTGCAGCCTGTTGCATGTCATATTTCTTCTCAGCCTCTATCAGCTTGTCGTTCATGCCGTTGATGGCCACCGAGTCAGCCAGGTTGTGGGTCATGTTCAGGTAGTTGATGGCGTCGTCCACCCTGTTCTCGCGGCGGGCAAGGTCGGCAAGCAGCTGATAGTACATGATACTGTCGGCCACCGACGTCATTTCGGGGGCGTGCTGCAGGTAGTAGCGGGCCGAGTCAGTGCGGCCCAGATGCAGGTAAGCCGAAGCGGCGGTGTAGTGAATTCTGGGATGTATCTTGAGTTTTCCCTTCCAGCTAATGGCCTCAATGGCATCGTCCTTGGCACCCTGGTAATCTCCACGGGCGGCACGGTACTCGGCGCGGCTGAAGTAATTGGCCACCACATATTGTGGCTTAATTTCCTGAATGGAAAGGTCGATGGCGGCATTGATATAGTATAAGGCACTGTCCTGCTTCTCCTGGTTGATGCGATAGAGGCCACCCAGTTCGCTCAGGCAGATGATCTGGTTGTACTTGTCGTCCAGCTGCTTGAACAGGTCGAGGGCCTCACGGTATTTGCTGGCACCCAGGGTCTTGGCGCCGATGATTTGGCTCTGGTACAGTTCGCCCATTATCATCTTGGCCATGGCGCGGTTCTTCAGGTCATCGGCGCTGGCGGCATCCTCGGCTTGGCGCAGGCTGGTAATCGCTTTATCCAGAAGTCCCAAATCCTTGTTGACGCAACCCTGATAGAGTAGGGAACGGGCCAGTTTCTCTTGGTCGTCGTGCGATTTGAAGTACTTCACTGCCTCGTTGATGGCGTTGTCATCGGTCGCTGCGATGTTGCAGGCGTGGTTGGCCTGGACGGTCAGCAGTGCCTGATAGGCCTTGTCATGATGATTAAACGAGGCGGTGTTGAGCATCTGCAGCATCTGCATCGCTTCCTCTCCTCGGTTTTGGGCCAGCAGCGTGTCCACGGCAACGAGTTGCTCGTTGTCGGCAGGATGGCCACATCCGCCCATCATGAGCAGTAGCACCACCATGGACAGGAATGTAATGATTTTATGATGTCTTGTCAATGTCGTTCCCATTGTTGTTGATGTTGTTTGAAATGATGTGAGGGTATTCTCACTGCAAAAATATAGTTTTTTTCGCTCATATTCGGTGGTCGGTGGTGACAAATTACCCGCTAATGTCGTTTTTCATCTCTAAACCACTGATAATCAAAAGTGACCATTTTCCTGAATTGGCCGTAGAAACTTCGGTGGATTCTTGCGATTTCTCAAAATCCTTTGTAACTTTGCAACGAGTGACAAACTTAATCGTGGCTGTTATGAAACACATTAGATTATTAGGCGACCGATGGCCTGCCGTTTTCCACAATGGTTTCCTTGCGGGGCTCCTTCTGGTGGCGGCTTTGGCAACGGCGGGTCTTGTGGCTTCGGCTACGGGAAATCTTCCTGCCGGCGATGCGCGCGGCACGACGGGGCATGGCGATGAGGTCTACCTTTCGGTTGACAGGATGCCCGCTTTTCCGGGTGGTGAGGCCGCTCTGATGACCTATTTACGGGACAATATCTCTTATCCGCCTGAAGCTGAAGAGAAGAATATCCAGGGCAAGGTCATTGTGCAGTTTGTGGTCGATTCAGCAGGTTATGTGGGGGATGTGAAAGTTGTCCGCTCGGTAGATCCCAATCTTGACCGCGAGGCGGTTCGAGTCATCCAGACGCTTCCCCAATTTATACCGGGAGCCCGATTGGGCAAACCGGTCAACGTGTGGTACACGCTTCCGGTTAATTTCGTCATCAACAACGATATTTCCTATTTGCTGTCTTTCATCCATGAGATAGATTCCATCAAGATAGACTACTGTAATCTGAATATCGACACGCCGATGGCCATAACGCCCGACAACTATGATGCAGGGCAGTTCAGTCAAATGAGGAAAACGGTATTGATCAAGCGCAAATGGAAAATCAAGGAGATGGTCAATGCAATGGGTGGCTTGGCAAAGCTCTCCCAAGGCCATCTTGACACGCGAGGCAAAATCTACCTTTATTACAATGATGGCAAGAAGAGTGTAGCCTATTATGATCAGTTCTCATTATATTACCGTGGGAACTACTATGACATCACCACCTTTACGGCGGCTGGAGCAGAATTCAGGAAAATACTTTTTCCGCTAATCCAGCAGACCGAATAAAAAACGTTGATATTTGCGTTTCCTCGCCCCCAAAAAGTGCATTTTTTGGGGGCTTTTTTGTGCCCCAATCGGTGAATTACCCTCAAATGACCTTTTTGTTTTGTAAATCACTGAAAATTAGTTATAAGTGTATCTTTAAATGACCTTTGAATGTTGGCCATTTTTGGTCTTTTTTCAAAAAAACGGTTGTAATTTTGCAAGCGAGAGTTAACCCGTTTTTATCAACCGGAGAATAATACTGATATGAAACACGGTAAATATATATGTAACACGCTCAAGGCGATTCGTCTTGACATTGCGCGCGCTAATGGAATCGAGTACGCACCCCGCGAGTGTCACCATGAGGGTGAGTGTGCGGGCACCTGCCCTGCCTGTGAGAGCGAGATGCGCTACCTGGAGCGGGAAATTGCTCGCAAGCGTTCCATGGGCAAAGCCGCCCTAATGACGGGTGTGAGCCTGGCATTGTCTAGCCTGTCGGCTATGGCAACCAGTGCCTTGCCAAGCGAGACCATGATGCCCAATAATATCAGTCAGAGTCAAGTGTGCGACACGACTAAGAAAGCGGAAGTCTTCGGGGAAATCCATGAAACGATGCCCCACTTCCGTGGAGGTGAACGTGCGTTGATGGAGTACCTGCAGTCGCACATCAACTACCCGCCAGAGGCTGCCAAGGATAGCATACAAGGCCGTGTAATCGTGCAGCTGCTCATTGAAAGGAATGGCGCAGTCAATGAGGTGAAGGTTGTCCGTCCTGTTCATGAATTGCTTGATAACGAAGCCGTCCGCGTCTGCAAGTCATTGCCCAAATTCTTCCCCGGTAGCCATGGTGGTAAAGCGGTTGCGATGTGGTTAACGCTGCCTATCACCTTCAAATTAGAAGGCAAGAGCGAATTGGAATCAGCTGAAGACTAACTAAAGTAAACGACTGTGAGAAACGGAAAACATATCTGTAACGCGCTCAAGGCGATTCGCCTTGACATTGCGCGTGCCAACGACATTGCCTATGCCCCACGCGAGTGTCACCATGAGGGTGACTGCTTTGGCACCTGTCCAGCCTGTGAGAGCGAGATGCGCTACTTGGAGCGTGAAATCGCCCGCCGACGCTCAAATGGCAAGGCCGCCCTCATTGCAGGCGTTAGCCTGGGCCTGATGACCCTCTCGGCCACATCGTGTGACCAGATTAAAAGACTGGGTGGCGATGATCTCCAGGGCGAAGTCGAACTTGTGGCGGATTCCTGTGCTACGACTGATTCAATTGGCGACGAGAGGATTGAATCTGGCGAAAAAGTTGATACGATAGACTTTCGTAAAGGTGAGGTTGCCGAAACATTAGATGAGTGAAGAGAATTATAGGGTGCCGATAATCGGGGTGGCTCGCCATCGGCTGGCGGTGGACGGGCAGGGGGTGACCACGCTGGTCGCCTTCCACGGCTGCACGTTGCGGTGTCAATACTGCCTGAATGCCCAATGCTTGAGACCCGATGGGTTCTCAAGGACGATTACTCCTGCCGAACTGCTCGACGAGGTGATGATCGACAACCTCTACTTCCTTGCTACTGGTGGGGGTATCACTTTTGGCGGCGGTGAACCGGCCATCCGCAGCGAGTTCATCGAGGCCTTCTGCCGCTTGGCGCCGCCCGAGTGGCATTTCACGATGGAAACAGCCCTGAATGTAGACCGCCGGCATCTAGAGCGACTGTTGCCTCTTATCCACGAATACTACATTGACATCAAGGACGTTAACCCCGATATCTACAGGCGTTACACTAGTCAAGACAACCGGCGCGTGCTCGACAACCTGCAATGGCTCCTGAGCCACGACGGCATGGCCGAACGCATCGTCGTGCGCGTGCCCCACATCCCCGACTACAACACCGATGAAGACGTCCAGCAAAGTCGCCACTACCTTGAGTCGATCGGCATCACCCGCATCGACGAGTTTACCTATCAGCGTCGTGAGTCTCAACACCCGTAACCGCTAAAGTCCTTCCCAATTATTCATGGCCCATTCATGGGCATTTTTGTTGATTAATCTTGTTAGCACGCAAGCATTTTTTTAAACTTTTTTGGCTGTTTCAAGTCTTTGCCATATATTTGCAGTATTGAAACAAAGTTTAATTATAAAAATTCTACGATTATGAAGAAATTGATTTTGATGGCAGTGCTGATGTGCTTTGCTGCAGCACCCGCCGCAATGGCTCAGAACTATGAAACTCCGCAAAATGTTGAGCAACAGCAGGCTCAGTATGCCAAGGACGCCGAGGTAGCCAAGAAGCAGGCCGAGGCTGCCAAGAAGCAGAAGGACGCCTACAAGGAGCAGGAGAAGAAGGCCAAGGAGGCCAAGAAGGCTGCCGAGAAGAAGGAAAAAGAGGCTAAAAAGGCTGAAAAAGAGGCTAAGAAACAGCAAAAGGAGATTGAAAAGCGCCAGAAGGCCACCGAGAAGTACAACAAGGCCGTTGACAAGCTGAAAGACGCTCAGAAGAAGAAAGCCGATGCCGAGAAGAAGCTGAGCGAGCTTGCCGAGAAACAGACCAAAGAAAGCCAGAAGTTTGCCGAAAAGCATTCCAAGTTGCTGGCAACTAATCCCACCGAGGAGCAGCTTCTCAAACTCAATACCGAGGGCAAGAAACTTGAGGAGAAGAATGCCAAGCAGAACCTCAAGGCCCATCAGAACTTGGAAAAGAGCGTTAAGAACGTGACCAAGGCCGAGGAGAACCTCGAGAAGGCTAAAAAGGAAATGGAGAAATACAAATAATCCTGAATGCTGCTGTGCTGATATCAGCAGATGAATGAAAGGGAGGTCAGTGATTAGAAACGGTCACTGACCTCATCTTTTTTGAAAGTACAATTAAACGATTAGGTCATTTTCAAGTCCATATAACGAAAAGAGTATCAAACCCAATTGTTTAACTTCTAAACATTCACGATTATGAAACCGAATCTTTTTATTGCAGCGTTATTTTGTTTGCTTAGTGTTTTCTCTGTGCAGGCCCAGGTATCAAATGCACAGACGCCTCGGGTTCCGGATCCTGAACAGCACCAGATGATCAAGAATGCACAGGCGAGATATATGAAGTCCTACAACGACAAGTCATCGCCACATCTCAAATCTCCCGACCTCGAAAGAGTCAGCAGGCAGTATGGTAGTGCCATGCAGGGGCTTAGAATGCAGGAATTTTATAACAGTTCTGTTGCTAATTCCAGCTATTCTGCACTCCAGTTGGCAACCAAAGCATACAATCTGGCTAATTACAGGTTGAATAAGGCCAAAGAGAGAATGGCTGAAGCTGAAAAGAGTTTTGCCAACCTTCGCCAGAAACAGGCGCAAGAGCGGGACAAACTTGAACAGAAGCATGCTAATGCTGCAGCCAAAGGTTTAACCGCCAAAGAGAGCATGAAACAGGAGCGCGAGAAAACTAAACTCCTCAAGAAGCATGCCAATCAGAAACTCAGAATCCAGCAAAGGTACCTGAATGCAAAAAACACTGCAATGGAGAGCGAGATGATTCTTGATCGGGCCAAGCTGGAGATAGAGAAATACAAATGATCCTTATTGTGAATCAACTGCTTTATAATCAATATAATAGAGGTTGGCAACCCTTGTGGCAGCCAACCTCTATTTTTTGATAGTATATGAGGACTGATGCCCCCTGGTTTTAAACTTTTTTTGCTTTTCAGAGTCTTAATAGTGAAAAGAATAAAAAACAATTTGTTTAACTTCTAAACATTTACGATTATGAAAAAGGTATTATTTATTTCAGCACTTTTCTTGGCAATCGCTTCGACAGTATATGCTCAGACGCCAAGAACTCCCGATCCTCAGCAGCAGTTAACAATCAGGAATGCTCAGGCAGGGTATATGAAATCCACCAATAACAAGGATAAGCCCCGTCTGAAACCGACCGATCTTGACAAGGTGACCAAGCAGAATGATCAGGACATGAAAGCTCTGAAAGAGCAGGAGAAGGTGAACCGTTCTGCTGGCGAGCCCCAGGTGAGGAAGCAGAATACAGATAACTCCAGGGAGCAGAAGAATATGAAGAGGATGCGCGAGCAGCAGAAGAAGGACAAGAGAGACTCCAAGCGCCGCAGTCGCGAGAATAATGTCAAGGCCGCAGAACGAAAACTGGCGTATGCTCAGAGCGCTAAAGAAGATGCAATGAGAGCTTTCACTGAACTGCTCGACAGGCAGAAGAAGGAAATGGCCGACCTCCAAGAGAGGCACAACGCTGAGGCTGCAGCGGGTCTTACTGAAGTAATGAGCAAGAGACACGAACAGGAAGTGCAGGCACTCAGTGCCGAACACGCAAAGCAGCTGATGGATGCTCAGCAGGCAGTTGATGAAGCATCAAGAAACTACGAGAAGGCTCTGGATCTCTGTGATGATGCCCGCAAGGCGGCTCTCTAATAAATAATATGCTTTAGTTAGGAAAAAAGTCAAGATAAAAAGGATTAGAGGTGAGCGACCTGCTCACCTCTAACTATTTGTCGACATTTTAACCATTCTGCCTCATGTCAATCAACATCTTTGCGGCTTTGTGGCTTAGCGTGAGGCTCTGTTGGCTGCAGTGTCCCATTTTTAGTGTTATTCGTTAAAATTAGCGAAATTCATGTCGATTATTGTGCCCAATGTGTAAAACTGGCGGTTGGAAACTAAAAAAATCACTAACTTTGCACGTTTTTTTAGAATAGACATCGAATGGACTATCAACTTATAGCCACTCCCGAGGGTACCAATGCCCGCGCAGGACTCATCACGACCGACCACGGTCAGATCGAGACCCCTATTTTCATGCCCGTGGGCACTGTGGGTGCCGTCAAGGCCGTCCACATGACCGAACTGCGTGAAGATATCAAGGCACAAATCATCCTGGGTAATACCTACCACCTTTACCTGCGCCCCGGCATGGACATCATCGAACGTGCAGGCGGACTGCACAAGTTCAACGGCTGGGACCGCCCCATCTTGACCGATAGCGGTGGTTTTCAGGTCTTCTCGCTTGCCGATAACCGCAAGTTGACCGATGAGGGTGTGACCTTCCGCAGCCACATCGACGGCAGCAAGCACCTGTTCACGCCCGAGAAGGTGGTGGACATCGAGCGCAGCATCGGCAGCGACATCATGATGGCGCTTGACGAGTGCCCACCGGGTACGAGCGACTATAACTATGCCCGCAAGTCCTTGACCTTGACCCACAACTGGCTCGCACGCGGTTGGAAACACTACAAGAACACCCAGCCCCGTTATGGCCACTGCCAGGCCTATTTCCCCATTGTTCAGGGTTGTGTCTATAAGGACCTGAGGCAGGAATCCAGCAAGTTTGTCGCCGACTTGGGTGCCGACGGCAATGCCATCGGAGGTCTCGCCGTGGGTGAGCCCACCGAGGTGATGTATGAGATGATCGAGATTGTCAACGACATTCTGCCACAGGATCGCCCCCGCTATCTGATGGGTGTGGGTACGCCTGCCAACATTCTCGAGGCCATCGACCGCGGCGTGGACATGATGGACTGTGTGATGCCCACGCGCAACGGCCGCAACGGTATGCTCTTCACCCGCCATGGCATCATGAACATGCGCAACAAGAAGTGGGCCGACGATTTTACTCCCCTTCAGGAAGACGGTCCTTCTATCGTTGACCACATCTACAGCAAAGCCTATGTGCGCCACTTGTTCATCACCCAGGAAATCCTCGCCATGCAGATTGCCAGCATCCACAACCTGGCATTCTACCTGTGGCTCGTGGGCGAGGCTCGCCGCCACATTATCGCCGGTGATTTCCCCGCATGGAAGCGCCAGATGCTCCATGATGTACAGGTTAGGCTTTAGGTATTAGGCTTAAGGCATTTAGGAGATGGAAGAGGAACTCAAAAATAAGGAACAGCCAGTAGAGACGCAAAATCTTGCGTCTCCCACCGACTCCGTCCCCTCGGATAATTCCGTAGATTCCGTAGAATCCGTTCCATCCGTTGACTCCGTCGATTCCGTTCCCCCCGTTGGCTCCGCTGCTCCTCCCTTGAAGCGCTACCCGTGGTACTATGTGAAGCGCTTCGACCGCTATATCATCAAGCACTTCTTGGGCACCTTCTTCTTTGCGATTTTGCTGCTGTTTGCCATCGTGGTGATGTTTGACATCAACGAGAAACTGGATGCTGTGCTCACCGCCCCGTGGAAAGCAACGGTGTTTCAATACTTTATGAACTTCCTGCCCTTTGTGCTCAGCCAGTTCAGCCCGTTGTTCACTTTTATCTCGGTTATCTTCTTTACCTCGCGCCTTGCCGATCGCAGTGAGATCATCGCCATGCTCTCCAACGGCATCAGCTTCCATCGCTTGACGCTGCCTTATATCTTCTCGGCGGCTGTGATTGCCTTGGGCAGCTACCTGCTGGCGGCATATATCATCCCGCCTGCCAATGTCGAGCGCATCGCCTATACCAACAAGTGGGTCAAGAACAAGGAGGTCATCTATGGTGACAATATCCAGCTTCAGGTCAAGCCCGGTGTGATGGCCTATATGTCCCGCTATGACAACACCACGCGCAGCGGTTTCCGCTTCTCGCTCGAGGAGTTTGACGGCAACACCCTCAAGTCTCGTCTCACTGCCGAGACCATCAAGTATGACTCGGTCGGGCTGTGGACGGTTCGCAACTATACCATTCGTAACTTCAAGGGCATGAAGGAGACCATGACCAAGGGCAATGTCATGGATACCTTGCTCAATATCGACCCGCGTGACTTCCTCATCTCCAAGAACGACGAGCAGACCATGACATCGCCTGAACTCAAAGCCTACATCAATAAGCAGAAGGCCCGTGGCGTCGCCAATATCAAGAACTTTGAGATTGAGTACGAGCGCCGCATTGCCATGACGGCTGCCGCCTTTATCCTCACCATCATCGGCCTCTCGCTCTCGTCGCGCAAGGTGCGTGGCGGCATCGGATTGAACATCGGACTGGGTCTGCTGCTCAGTTTCTCTTATATCCTCTTCATGACTGTGACCTCAACCTTCGCTGTGTCGGGTTATACCAGTCCCCGCATTGCAATGTGGATTCCCAACTTTGTCTATATTATCATTGCTGCGGTTCTCTACTACCGGGCATCCAGGTAACAATTCCCTACTATATGGGGATGTTTTTCAAGAAATCGTCAAATTTTCTTTAATTTTGCTGTTTGTTTTAAAACAAATTAGTACTTTTGTAGAGCCGAATGACGATAATCTCATTATTGTATAACTTTTAAATATTCAAGTTTATGAAGAAATTATTTACTCTAGTTGTAATGGCAGTTTTTGCCATGGGAACGGTGTTTGCCAATTGGCAGCCCAGTGATACCGAGGCCATTCGCCTTGACAAGGAAGGTGCCGGTGGCCAGGTACAGATGAAAACCCTGCGTACCGATGACGGCAAGATTATCTTGACCTGGTTGCGTGGCGAGAGGACCGACAATGTGTTCTCCTACAAGCTCCACCTGCAGATCTTTGATGTTAATGGCAATGAGATGTTCGGCGATGAGGGTATCATCGTGTGTGACAAGCGCACGCGCACCTGGACAACCGATTATGCCTTGGCCCTTGCGTCTAACGGCGACATTCTGCTGGCATATACCGACATCCGTAACGACCCGAACGAGGAAAATGCCGAGACCTACATCTATCGTTACAACCAGCAGGGTCAGCCCGTATGGCCTGCCGACGGCATCCTGTTCCCTGCAGGAAGGATGCATGAGAATGCCTTGTCCGTTGAGGACATTGCGCCCCAAATCTGTGTGAGTGTTGATAACATCTTTGTTGCTGCCAACCACACCGAGTATTACATGGAGGAGGCCAACGAGGATAACTGGTCACCTTCACCCTGGTTCCCCAACCAGCAGATGCCCGACTCGGTATTGGTCAATGGCGGAGGCTGGTTAATTATGATGATGAATGATGCCGGCGAGTTCACGAGCGAGCAGCCCCTGATGATCAATTCTAGAATTATCAAGATGGACCCTGCTCCCACTGGCAATGCATATCTGATCTATGACAATAAGAATCTGGGTCTTGATGCTCAGCTCTTGAATTCTGAACTGCAGAATGTGTGGGGTGATCCCGTAGTCATTGAAGAGAGGCAAGTGTCTAACGGCCAGTATATGCCCACACCTCTCACCGCAGTTAATGAGGACGATGTGCTGATGATATCTTACAGGGTATTGACCGATTTTTATGGTTACCAGGTTGTCAACTACTTGAATGAGTACGGTGGATATGCCAGTGAGGCTGTAAGCCTTACAGGTGGTGTCGACGGTGATGCAGGAGCAGCCGCAATGGGTGTCAAGGAGAATAGGGCACTTGTTGCTTGGGAATGGGCATATTCAGGCTCTGAGTATCACATGAATGCTAATGTGGTCGACGAGGACAACAACTACTTCTGGACGGGCGAGAACACCTATGGTATTTCTCTGGAGATGACCAGTGATTGGGGCTTTACTCCCGTCAAGGTTATTCCCGTTAATGATGGCTGGGTTGTGCTTTACGGCAATAGCACCAGTTGGAACGGTGCCAACTTCATGGTTGTCAAGATCGATGAGTTCGGTGGTGAGGTTTGGAGAAAGCAGATCTGCGAGGACAACTTCAAGTCCAGCGGTTTCTCGGTGGTTTACGACGATAAAAATGCTTATATCTTCTACACCCAGGAGACTCAGTATGACGACAATTGGAACGAGATTCCCGGCAGCGCCGGCATGTATGTGATGTGTGTTGACATCGCTGGCAAGACAACCGCAGTTTCTGAGGTGAAGACCGAGGCTGGCGTCGCTTCGACCGAGATTTACACCATCGACGGCCGTCGTGTAGATCAGCTTGAGAATGGTGTGAACATCGTTCGCACTACCGATACCAATGGCAATGTGACCACCCGGAAAGTGCTCCATTAAGCATTGATATCACTTGACGATTAAACCGTCAACCCCGTGCACGTGTCTAAGCGTGTGGGGTTGGCGGTTTTTTTTGTCCGTGGCTGCTTAAAGCAGTAGTTAAAAAACATTAAAATATTATTGAATTATAACTTTTTGTGTAATTTTGCTTATCTTTGCAAATTGATAAAGAATGAACTAAACGTTTGACTATTATGAAAAAGATTTTTTTCTCATTGATTGTTTGCTTGCTTGCTGGTTATGGTGTTGCTCAGGCCCAGCTGCCTGCTGTTACGCTTAAGACCTTAGATGGTGGCACAGTACAAAGCGAGACGTTGAGCAACGACGGTAAACCGTTTATCATCGACTTCTTTGCCACGTGGTGCAAACCGTGTAACCGAGAACTCTCGGCAATTGCCGAGGTCTATGAGGACTGGCAGCAAGAAACGGGTGTGAAGATATTTGCCGTGAGCATTGACCAGGCTCAGAACATTCACAAGGTAAAACCCCTTGTGGACCAGAACGAGTGGGAATATGACGTGTTGCTTGACCCCAACAGTGATTTGCTCAAGGCACTGGGTGGACAGATGATTCCCTTTGTCGTCGTCGTGGATGGCAATGGCAACATCGTGGCGAAGCATAGCGGATACACCGACGGTGCTGAGAATGAATTAATTGAGGAAGTACGCAAGCTTCTAGCCCAATAGTCTCCCATCAACTCTAGAATGAATCCTAAAAAACTGATACCCTTGTTGCTGCCGGTTTTGTTGCTGGTAGCAACGCCTGTTTACGCTCAGGTGACGCTGAGCGGTAGTGTCCAGAGTGACATCCTTGTTCCGCAAGATGATGACAAAATCGGTACAGAACACAGTGATGACAAGGTATTGACCAATACCTATCTGGACCTGAACTTAGGCAGCAAATATGTCGATGCGGGTGCGCGGTTTGAGTTCCTGAAATATCCCTTGCCCGGCTACGAGCCTGATTTCAAGGGGTGGGGTGTGCCGCACTTCTATGTGAAAGGTCATTACAAGAATGTGGAACTCACCGCCGGTGATTACTATGAGCAGTTCGGCTCGGGTTTCGTGCTGCGTACCTACGAGGAACGCTCTTTGGGCATTGACAATGCCCTGCGTGGCGGCCGCATCGTCTATAAACCCGTGTCGGGTGTGACATTGAAGGCCCTGACAGGTAAGCAGCGCCGCTATTGGCACCACAACGATGCCCTCGTTAGCGGTGCTGATATCGAGGTGGGGCTGGAACAGTTTATCAAGGCGTTAGAGGCTCACGATACCCACATCACCCTGGGTGGCTCGTGGGTCAACAAGCACGAGAAGGCCAATGCCGACGCCATCTTTGTTGATGCAACCCACAAACTGAATCTGCCTAAGTATGTCAACGCTTGGGATGCTCGAATCAATCTGACGCACAAGGGTTTCAGTGTCCTTGCCGAGTATGCCCAAAAGACTCAGGACCCGTCGTTTGACAACGGTTACCATTTTGGCAAGGGCAATGTTGCGATGCTCAGTACCTCCTATTCCCAGAAGGGTATGAGCGTCTTGTTGCAGGCCAAGCGCAGCGAGGGCATGTCCTTCCGCAGCCGCCGCAGCATGAGCGGTACATCTAGTTACATCAACCACCTGCCTGCCTTTACCCACGACCAGACCTACGCCTTGGCTGCACAGTACCCCTACGCCACCAATTCCAACGGCGAGTGGGCATTCCAGGCCGAGTTCGGTTACTCGTTCAAGAAGGGTACGACGTTAGGTGGCAAGTATGGCACAAAGGTGAAATTCAATCTCTCTCATGTGCGCGGCTTGGACTATGACGGGGTGAAAAATCCTGTTGCCGATGGTCGTGTCATCGGTAGCAATGGCTATAAGTCCAGTTTCTTCAAAATGGGAGAAACCTACTATCAGGACATCGATGTACAGATTGAGAAACGTTTCACCCGCGATTTCTCACTTATCTTCATGTACATGAACGAGCGCTATAACATGACCGTCATCGAGGGTCATGGCGGCATGATCAAGAGTAATATCCTGATTGCCGACGGCAAGTATAAATTCTCGCCGAAACTGACGCTGCGTTGTGAGTTGCAGTACCAGTTCTGTAAGGGTGACGATGGTGACTGGGCATTTGGCCTGGCTGAACTCTCTTGGGCACCCCACTGGATGTTTACCATCAACGACATGTGGAACTGTGGCGAGACCAAAGTGCATTACTATCAAGCCTTGGTGACCTATAGCCTCAAGTCCCACCGCATACAAGCCGGATATGGTCGTACCTGCGCCGGTTTCAACTGCTCGGGCGGCGTCTGCCGCTGGGTTCCTGCGACCCGTGGCTTCACGTTATCCTATAACTATAGCTTCTAAAAAAGATGAGAAAGATATATCTGACACTTGTGACATTAGGACTGGTGCTGCTCAGCGCCTGTGACGAGATTTCCACCGATGAGCGTTTGACCTATGTCGAGCCGCCCGAGGCAGGACGTGCTGTCCTGATCGAGGACTACACGGGGCAGTATTGTGTAAACTGCCCGCGTGCTACCGAGGAGATTGAACGCCTCATTGAGCAATATGGCGACTCGGTGGTCATTGCCGTGGCAATCCATTCGGGGCCGTTCTCCAAGCAGAAGGGTGAGCCCTCTCCGCTATATACCGAGCTGGGCGATGAGTATTTCAACCGCTGGAACCTGTCATCTCAGCCCGTGGGCCTGGTAGACAGGCTGTTCGACTCCATGCCCTTCGGCTACACCGATTGGGGCGGTGGTGTGAACTATGAACTCACCGATTCGCCCACATCCGAAGCCCCCGTGACTTTCTTCATTGACGGTGATTTTGACAGCGAGACCAGAACGGGCTCGTTCGAAGTGCAGACCGTGGGTCTTGACGAGAATCGCATCAGCGGCAAGTTGCAGATATGGCTTGTCGAGGACAGCATCGACAGCTTCCAACTCATGCCCGACGGCTCCCGAGTAGAGCATTATAACCACATGCATGTGTTCCGTACCAGCATCAACGACCCCTGGGGTGATGACGTGACCGTCGGCCATGGCGAGGTGGACACCAAGATGTATACATTTGTTATGGATCCCACGTGGGTACCCAAGCACTGTGCTCTTATCACCTTCTTCTATGATGACCAGGGCGTCCGTCAGGTGACCAAGACAAAATTGAACGTTAACTAAAAAACCATAACCGCTTTATGAAGAAATTCTTTACATTATTGTTTGGCTTGTGCTTGTCGATAGGAACGCTACAGGCACAAGAGATTGACGAGAGCTTTGTCTTTATGGACGAGGAAGGTGAAATCATTCCTAATGGCGCTACTGTCGTTCGCAATGTGGCTGAACCCTATGATGATGCGAGCGAAGTCATCTATTCGGGAATTTCTGTGCTGAATGTGGGTGGGTCAACCGATTATATCAAGATGACCTACGTGATCGAGCGCATTGATAATGGTACCTACCAGATTTGCTTTCCCTCGACCTGCAACATGCAGACCGTTACGGGCACCTATCAGACTGGTGTTGGCCAACTCATGGCTGACCTCCAGGACATCCAGAGCGAGTGGTTCCCTGTAGCCGATGGCGAGTGCATTGTGACGCTGACGATTGAACTGTTCACCAAGCAGGGCCTCTTCCCGCCCAGCTATGTCCACAAGGCTTTCGGCCCGACCATCACGCTGCATTTCATCAAGGGTGACCTGCCCGATCCAGTCAAGCCCGGTGACGTGAATGGTGATGGCGAGATCAATATCGCCGACGTGAATGCCGTCATCGACATGATTTTGACACAGGTCATCGGCAAGAGTGGTGACGTGAATGGTGACAGTGAGGTCAATATCGCTGACGTGAACAGCCTCATTGACATTATTCTGAACAGTTAAAAACTCATCATCCTAACCGTTAAATTAACATGAAAAAGACAATACTTTTCTTGTTGATCTCATTGTTGTTGCCCGCGACGATGATGGCACAGCCCATTCAGAAAATCATGGGTCACTACGTCAACGACAGCATCTCCAGTGAAGGCTTTTCGGTCACCTCTTCAGGTACGCGCTCCATCGCTATCATTCTTGAGCCTGAGGAATTGGAGATTTTCCAGGGTGGCAAGATTGTAGCCATCCGTGTCGGCCTTTCCGAGCCGACCAAGATATCAAGGATGTTTGTCATCCCTGTGAAGGGTACCAAGTACGGCACTCGCACCGATTGGGAGTGCGACATGGGTGATGCAGGATGGAACACCTTGCAACTGGAAACCCCTTACGACATTAATTTGGAAGAGGACGAGAAACTCCTGGTGGGATTTTACTACGATCAGGTGCTGAATGTCAACGCGCTCTCGTTTGTCAACGTGGGAACGCCTTATGACTGCTACACCTATACCAAGGTGGGCTCTACCTCCAAGTGGAAAGCCATCAATTCTACCAAGAACGGCAACCTCAGCCTTCAGTGCATTGTTGAAAAGGACAGTTATCCCGACTACAGAATTTCGGCCTATGGGCTGAAAGCCGACAATATCGTTCCGCTGGGCGAGCCGTTGCCTTTTAGCATGGTCGTCAGCAACCGTGGTGACAAGCAGATTGATGCCAACGCACTCGAACTGAAACTGTCGATTGACGGCAATGAGGTGGCTACTATCTCCAACGATAAGCCGTTTGTGGATGGCTACTGCGAGATTCATGCAGGTGCTCCTACCGTTGGCATTGGCACGGGTAACCATGTGCTGACTGTGGACTTGACAGCGGTTGACGGACAGCCCCTTGATGAGCCTATCTCTCAGAGTGCTGAGTTTATCTCCTATGAGCAGGTCTATCCTCGCCAGAAACATCTGGTCGAGCAGCTCACCTCTACCTATTGCACCTATTGCCCGCTGGGTAACTCGATGCTCAACATCCTCACGTCCCAGCGTGATGACATCATCTGGGTGGGTATCCACGGCAACCTGGGCTCGGGTGTTGATCCCTTCCGTTCCAATCAGGCCGACTCCATCATGTCTTACATGACGGGTGGCAGCATCAGCTATCCTTCTGGCGCGTTTGACCGCAACACCGGATGGAATGACGATGTGAGCATTGTGAATGGCCTCGGTTACAGTTCGTCGGCTCATGAGGAGGTCGCCGAGTATTTGGGCTCCTTCTTTGACTTCATCACGGCAACCAGGCCCACCTTTGTCGGTATCAATGCCGATTGCACCTTTGATGAGGAAACGCGCATGGCGACCGTTTCGGTCTGGGGCGATATGACCGATGACTTTTATGAGATGATGGGCGAGGATGCACAACTCACGGTCTATATTATTGAAGATGGACTGGTGGCTCCTCAGCTCAATTCCGGTACTTGGATCAATGATTACACGCACAACGGCGTCTTCCGCAAGGCTCTCGGTTCAATCAAGGGCCAGCCTCTGAACAAAACCGACGAGACCCATTATAACAATGTCTTTGAGACTGTTATTCCGGCTGATTGGCAGTGGAACAACCTGCGTGTTGTGGCCTTCGTCAACCGTCCGATTACCAATTACCGTCAAGGCTTCACCGACATGTATGTGAACAATGCCGAGTCCTTCAAATTCAAGAAAGAAGGCAGTGGAGACATCCCGGGTGACGTGAATGAAGACGGTGAGGTGAATATCGCTGATGTGAACGAGGTGATCGCAATGATCTTGGCTCAATCAAGTGATGCTAAGGGTGACCTCAATGGAGACATGGAGGTAAATATTGCCGATGTGAATGCCCTCATGGACATCATCTTGAATAACTAGTCAAGCGATAGTCAGAACTGAATTTTTGCAGTCAATCCATAGGCCCGGTCACCGAAGGTGGTCGGGCTTATTGCTACATCGACGTTTCCCATGAAGGGGCGGGTAAAGATAAAGGCACTGCCGGCTCCGATGGCGGCACCGCCCAGCACGTCCCACCAGTCGTGACGGTCGGTCTTGACTCGTCCCCATGCCACAAAACTCGACACGACATAGGCCGGTACACCCCATTTCCAGCTATAGCGTTTCATCAGGTAGGTCGAGCCATTGAAGGCGACTGCCGTGTGGGTACTGGGAAAGGCATGGTGCCCCGTACCGTCAGGGCGGTCCTTGCGGATGCAGAGTTCCAGACCGTAATTTAGCGCTAGACAGGTGGCGGTGCTCAGTCCCAACTGTTTCAATCCTTCAGTGTCATGTTTGGCAATGGAAACGCCCAGGGCGGTGGCGTCGGGCAACAGGCACAACACGTCGGTCGTGTGCCTCAAGCCGTCGTCACTGGCACAGAGGTTGAGATTGGTGGCAAGTACCACTGCGATGATCAGGAATTGTCGAATGGCTTTCATCGTTTCTTATATGACAAACACCTAATACCTAAAGCCTAACGCCTAATGAGGATAAAGCTTCCTCAGCAGGTCGATGCGATGGATACGTTTCAGCGCTGCCGTGATGGCGGCGCGGTTCTTACGGTCATACCAGAAGAAGAACAGCCGCTGAGCCTGTTTCTCCATCGGTGTCTTGGCGCAAAAGACGGGCTTGAGCGTGTAGGGATGCATGCCCGTGTAATAGGTCTCGGTCGATACGGTCATCGGCGTGGGGGTGAAGTCCTGCACCTGCTCCAGACGGAAATCCAACTCCTTGGTGATGGTCGCCAACTCGGCCATATCGGCCTCATGACAGCCAGGATGTGAAGAAATAAAGTAGGGGATGAGTTGCTGGCGCAGGTTGTACTTCACATTCACGCGGTCAAACAGCGCCTTGAAGCGGCGGAATAGGTCAAAAGACGGTTTACGCATCAACATCAGCACCTCGTCGCTGGTATGCTCGGGTGCGACTTTCAGGCGGCCAGACACGTGGAAGCGGATAAGTTCCTCGTTGTATTGGGCATTGACTTTATCGATGCGAGGATCCCCAGTGCGGTGCATCGACAGGTCATAGCGCACGCCACTGCCGATGAATGATTTCTTCACCTCGGGCAGGGCATCCACGGCATGGTAGATGTCAAGCAATTGGCTATGGTCGGTGTTGAGGTTGCTGCACGGCTGCGGGTGCAGGCACGAGGGACGCTGGCACCGTTGGCAGCGTTCCAGGTCTTTGCCATGCATCCCGTACATGTTGGCACTGGGACCGCCCAGGTCGCTGATGTATCCCTTGAAATCCTCCATCTGGGTGACCTGCTTGACCTCCCGCAGGATGGATTCTTTACTGCGCGAGGCGATGAATTTGCCCTGATGGGCACTGATGGTGCAGAAGGCGCAGCCGCCGAAGCACCCGCGATGCATGCACACCGAATGCCTGATCATCTCATAGGCAGGGATGCGTTTCCCCAAGTAGCGGGGGTGGGGCAGGCGGGTATAGGGCAGGTCAAACGAGGCGTCAATCTGTTGGGTGGTCATGGGCGGATTGGTGCGGTTGACCTTCACGGCGATGTCACCTGTGGCTTGCCACACGTTGTGTCCATGCCACAGGTTACTCTCAACCTCGATTGTCTTGAAATTCTCGGCCTGGGACTTCTTGGATTTCTGGCACTCCTCGTAGGAGTGCAGCACCACATCACTGTCGGTATTGGCTGTGGGCAATTCGCTCAATGGACGACGCACCACGGTCTGTGGAATGTCGGTCAACTCCTCAATATGCTTGCCAGCGGCGAGGGCATCAGCAATAGCGATATTGGGCAATTCGCCCATGCCATAGACGAGCAAGTCGGCAGGGCTGTCCACGAGGATGGATGGCCGCAATTTGTCCTGCCAGTAGTCATAGTGCGCCAATCGCCTCAACGACACCTCAATACCGCCTGCCACAACAGGCACGTCAGGGAAAAGACGCTTGAGGATATCGCAATAGACGATGGTGGGATAGTCGGGGCGGGCACCGGCACGACCGTCAGGCGTGTAGGCATCGTCACTGCGTTTGCGACGGGCGGCGGTGTAATGGTTGACCATTGAGTCCATCGCTCCTGCTGATACACCGAAATAGAGCCGTGGCCGTCCCAGTTTCTTGAAGTCGCGCAGGTCGTCGCGCCAGTTGGGTTGCGGCACGATGGCGACCTTATAGCCGTGAGCCTCCAGCACGCGTCCGATGACGGCTGTGCCCATCGACGGGTGGTCGATGTAGGCATCACCGGTAAACAGGATGACATCAGCCTGTTCCCATCCCAGGTGCTCCATCTCCTTGCGGGTGGTGGGCAACCATTGACCCTTGATGCGGTGGTCGTTATGTCGTTGATCCTGTTTCATTTTCATCGTTATTATTATCTACTCTAGAACCTCTAGAATCTCTAGATCATCTAGAACCTAAAACTTAACTCCTCCCCTCGAGCATCTCTTCAAGTTTCAGGATCTCGTCGCGGTACTGGGCTGCCTCGAGGAAGTCCATGCGCTTGGCGGCCTCAATCATTTGGGTCTTGAGGCGGTCAATGGCAGCCTGCATATCCTTGCCGCTCATGTAGGCAACGACAGGATCGGCGGCAACACCGGCACTGCTGTTAAATTCCTCGGCATAACGCATTTCGGGTTTAGGAACAGCCTGAGCCGCGGGTTGCAAGCCCTGGCTATGACGGCTGGGTGCTGTCGGGTGATGCATATCGGTATCCTGACCGATAATCGCTGTGCGGGCCTTGATGATGGCAGTGGGAGTGATGCCGTTCTCCTCGTTATACTTGAGCTGCAAGGTGCGGCGACGCTCGGTCTCATCAATGGTCTGGCGCATCGAGTCGGTGATATTGTCGGCATACATGATGACGGTGCCGTTCAGGTTGCGTGCTGCACGGCCTGCAGTCTGGGTCAAGGAACGACGGCTGCGCAGGAAGCCCTCCTTGTCGGCGTCGAGGATGGCGACAAGCGATACCTCGGGCAGGTCAAGGCCCTCGCGCAGCAGGTTCACGCCGACGAGCACGTCGATGGCTCCGGCACGCAGGTTATCGATGATTTCGATACGCTCCAGCGTCTCAACGTCGCTGTGCATATAGGCAGTGCGGATGTCGAGCCGCTTGAGGTAATCGCTCAGTTCCTCCGCCATGCGCTTGGTCAGGGTGGTGACCAGGGTGCGCTCGCCGCGCTCGATGCGCAGCTGTATCTCCTCGACCAGGTCATCGACCTGACCCTGTGAGGGACGTACGATAATCTGCGGGTCAAGCAGTCCTGTCGGGCGAATCAATTGCTCGGTGATGATACCTTCGCTCTTGTTGAGTTCGTAATCGGCTGGCGTGGCACTCACATAGATGGTCTGATGGGTCATCGCCTCAAATTCCTCAAATCTTAACGGCCTGTTGTCCAGCGCGGCCTCGAGTCGGAATCCATAGTGTACCAGATTGGTCTTGCGGGACTGGTCACCACCGTACATGGCACGTATCTGAGGTATAGTGACGTGGCTCTCGTCGATAATGGTGAGAAAATCGTCAGGGAAATAGTCCAGCAGGCAGAACGGTCTCATACCGGGTCGGCGGCCGTCGAAATAACGGCTGTAGTTTTCTATGCCTGAGCAATAGCCCACCTCGCGCATCATCTCCATGTCATAGGTCACGCGCTCGTTCAGTCGCTTGGCTTCGGCAAAGCGGTTCTCGCGGGCAAAGGCAGCCACCTGGTTCTCGCGGTCGATGTCGATTTGTCCCAGAGCACCCATCATGCGCTCCTTGGTAGTCACGAAGATATTGGCAGGGAAAATCTTGAAACCCTCGACGTCCTCGGTGGGCAGTTGTGTCTCGCTGTCAAGCACCTGGATACGTTCAATCTCGTTGCCCCAGAAGATGACGCGCAGCATGATATCCTCATCGCTCAGGAATATGTCAACGGTATCTCCCTTGACGCGGAAAGTACCCATCCTCAAGTCGGCATCACTGCGTGAATACAGGGCATCCACCAGACGGTGAAGCAACTGGTCGCGTCCGATTTGTTGACCCACTTTCAGTTCAACGGCGTTGGCGGTGATGTCCTCGGGATTGCCCATGCCGTAGAGGCACGACACGCTCGACACGACCACGATATCGCGCCTGCCTGACAGTAACGCGGTCACCGTTGCGAGTCGCAGGCGTTCAATCTCGTCGTTGATGGCGAGGTCTTTCTCGATATACTTGTCGGTCGATGGGATATAGGCTTCGGGCTGGTAGTAGTCGTAGTAGGAGACGAAGTAATGCACAGCGTTCTCGGGGAAAAAGCCCTTGAACTCGGCATACAGCTGCGCCGCCAGCGTCTTGTTGTGCGACAAGACCAGGGTGGGACGTCCCGTCCGTGCGATGACATTGGCCATCGTGAACGTCTTGCCCGAGCCGGTTACGCCCAGCAGCGTCTGGTAGGGAACACCGTCGTTCACACCGCCCGCCAGTTCGGCGATTGCCTGCGGCTGGTCACCTGTCGGCTCATATTCACTGTGCAGTCTATACTCCATTGCTTTTCTTTTTACTACAAGAGTGCAAAGTTACGAAATAGTTTTCAGTTTTTCAGTTTTCTGCCATCATTTATTTTGATAGTGTCTGCTCCGCTTTGTTTGTTGTGATTTCTCGGCTTGCAGCTTGATGGATTGTTTAAACTTTCTGGGCTATTTCGAGTCTTAAATGTAATAAATTATTAATTTTGCACGAGAATTGGAAAAAGTGGTCATCATAGGTTCTGGTAACGTGGCAACAAGCCTGGCACATGGCTTGGCGGCACGTTGTGAGGTGGTGCAAATCTATAGCCGCCAGTTGCCTCACGCCCAGGCATTGGCCGATGCCATCAACTGCCCGCTTGCTACCGATGACCTGCTGGCCCTTGTCCCTGATGCCGATGCCTACATCGTTGCGGTGCGTGATGATGTGATTGCCGATGTGGTGGCTGCCGTGCCCGACAATGGCGCCCTGTGGCTTCACACCTCGGGAAGCAAGGGGATAGACCTGTTTAAGGGACATCGCGCACACTATGGCGTGTTGTGGCCCATGCAGTCGTTCTCGCGTGAGATGGTCGTGGCGCTTGATGACGTGCACTTCTTTGCCGAGGCGAGTGACGAGGCAACGTTGGCTCATCTGATGGCCCTTGGCAGCATGCTCTCGCGTCATGTCATTGAGGCTGATAGCGACAAGCGTCGTCGCTTGCACGTCGCATCGGTCTTCTCCTGCAATTTTGCCAACCATATGTGGTCGCTTGCCGACGAGGTGCTGAGTGAGGCTGAACTGCCTTTTGGCGCGCTGCTGCCGTTAATCCGCACCACTGTCGATAAACTGGACCGCCTCTCGCCGGCACAGTCCCAGACGGGCCCCGCCATACGCCATGACAACCAGGTCATCGAGAGCCACTTGGCGATGCTTGATGGCGACAAGCGCGAGATTTACCGCCTTCTTTCTGATTCCATTATGAACCGTAACCCGCTTGACGACAATGCTAAATAATTTAGATAAATATGATGTAGTACTGGGCAGTAACTCGCCCCGACGACGGGAACTGTTGAACGACATGGGCGTGAAGTTCCGTGTCGAGGCCATCAAGGGCATTGACGAGACCTATCCCGCCAGCCTGCCCGTTGAGGAAATCCCTGTCTTTCTTGCACGCATCAAGGCCGAGGGGCATCCTCTCAAGGAAAACGAGTTGCTGATCACTGCCGATACGGTCGTTGTACTCGATGAGTCGGTGCTCGGCAAGCCGGCGGGCGAAGCCGATGCCCACCGCATGTTGCGTGCCCTCTCGGGCCGCGCCCACAGGGTCATCAGTGGCGTGTGTGTCACTACCGTGGACCGAACGGAGTCGTTTGCCGACACGAGCATCGTCCATTTCGCCGACCTGACCGATGACGAGATTGACTACTACATCAAGCACTACCGTCCATTGGACAAGGCGGGTGCCTATGGCATCCAGGAATGGATCGGCAACATCGGCATCACGGGCATCAGTGGTGACTTCTATAACGTGATGGGCTTGCCCACGCGCAAATTGTACCAATTGTTGAAAACGTTCTGATCTATCGATGACGATGAAGAACTGGTTCAAATACATCTCAATGGTTGCTGTGGCATTGGTCGGATTCAATTCTACGGCATACGGAAAAGTGTTGTTCTTCGACACTTGGCATCAGGTTTTTGACTTGAAGTCTGTTGGGTATGTGTTTGATAGTTCGGTCATCATGGAGAGCCCCTTTGAACTTTACTTTTTAAAAGAAGAGGGGGAATTTGACGAAAAATATATTGAGGACCACATGGCAGCCTTGTGGAACGACTCCACCTGGTTGATTAACAGTAAATATCTGAAGAATAACTTCAGTGGCGATGGCGGGATGATGAGAGGTTTTGTGCCTCTGTATTTTAACGAAAGAGTCGCTTATGCGGTTTACATGCCCTTTGAGGATTCTTATTATGATTTGGAGTTTTATTACATTGATTTCCAGGATGCTAAGGTCAAGAAGGTGTGCCGCAAGTATCTGTTAGACTTGCTCACGGATTATCCCGACCTGAAGATGCGTTATGAGGGAATGAAGTGTAATAAAAAGCATCGAATCATTGAGGACTACTTTTTAGAGTATATCGACCGCGCATCCGTTGATCTCATGCGTCCCTGTATTGTTGACTTAATCAATTAAACAATCAAATAAAATGAAAATAAACCTGCTTAGACATCTCGTCTTGTTTTTGATTGCGGCGACAGCGTTTTGTGCTAGCGCTGACAATGAACCGCGCGACACGGTCTATTTCTATGATACGTGGCAGCAAATGCTTGAGATGTCGCCCTCGGCAATGATTGTATCACCAATTATTGAGACGGAAAACCCCTATGAGGTAGATATCTACACGACACAAGATGATTATCGTCTCTATAATCACCTGGCAGCAACAATAGGCGACAGCATCTGGCTCGTCAGCACCGCTTACCTGCAAACTAATTTCGAGGGTGATAGCGAGAAGCCGTGTGGAGGCCGGTTTCTTTATGTCCCCTTGTTTTTCAACGAGAAGGTGGCATATCTGATGGCTCCGACCTACGGCATCAAGGAAATCCTGTTTGGACCGATGGAAGTGACCTCAAGCAATGATGTGGATTACTATTATTTTGATTTTAAGAACAGGGAGTTACGCAAGGTCAGTTCAAGTGTGTTGAGTGAATTGCTCGAGGACTACCACGACCTGCAGATGCGCTACGAGGGCATGAAGGACTACAAGAAAAAATATATGATCGAGGAGTTTTTCATGAAATATGTTGATAGGGCTTCTCAGGACTTCATGCGACCTTATATTGTCGACCTTGTAGAATAATACACTTCATCATGAATAGGTTGTTAAGTCATATCATCTTTGTTTTGCTCGCTGCGGCTTGCCTTAGTGCCCATGCCGTGGAAGAGCGTCATGACACAATCTATTTCTATGAAACTTGGGAACAGATTTTATATGATGAGCCCGTCGAGATGATTGTGGATCCTTTCATCGATGTTTACTCCTATGCACTGGATTTTCTGACTTATGAAAAGATTCTCAATGACAAGATCAATAAGCAATATATTGCGGCCTATGTGGGTGATGGCTATTGGTTTATCAACAGCAATTACCTGTATAAGAA
Source organism: uncultured Prevotellaceae bacterium (assembly GCA_900318205.1). Taxonomy (GTDB): domain Bacteria; phylum Bacteroidota; class Bacteroidia; order Bacteroidales; family Muribaculaceae; genus Sodaliphilus. The sequence continues at coordinate 100,524 of ONJS01000005.1, forward strand.
TTTTGAAGTCGATCTGAATTACCTCAGTCACTATGTACCGCTATATTTCAATGACAAAATAGCTTATACGTTCTCGGTGGCCAATGTTGGTTTTATGGACGATGTATCTGTTGATGACGAGAGCGATGTCATCGACTATTACTACATTGATTTTGTGAATTACAAGGTGCGGCGTGTTAATCCCACTGTGTTGAGTGAGTTGCTCCGAGACTATCATGACCTGCTCATGCGCTACGAGAGCATGAAGGATTATAAGAAACGCAATATCATCGAGGATTATTTCTTCAAGTACATCAAGCGGGCTACCGATGATTTCATGCATCCCGATATCCTTGATTTGGTCAAAGATGATGCTGCCTTTATAAATTGATGTCAAGCCAATGAATAAGACTGTAACACAATACTTGTTTACCGCCTCCTGTCTCATGCTGAGCCTGTTGCTGTTAAGCGCATGTTTCAGGAACGGCAACACGGCAGGAAATACAATAACGTCTTCTGACTCGGTGATTACTGCAGCCAAGTTGCTCTCGATGCAACGCACGCCTGATTATACGCTCGTTACCGTGGGTGACCCGTGGAAGGGTGGGGTGCTGCACCGTTATGTGCTGGTGCCGCGTGATGCCAACCTCCCGAAAGATCTGCCCGAAGGGACTGTTGTTCGCACCCCTGTCCAGCGCGCGCTGGTCTATTCTTCGGTCCACACGAGCCTGCTTGACGAGTTGGGTGCCATCAATGCTGTGCGCGGTGTGGTGGACAGCCAGTACTTTATTGACTCGACGATTGTCAACGGGGTGGCCAAGGGTGTCATAGCCGACTGCGGCAACTCGATGAATCCCACCGTCGAAAAGGTGATTGACATGCAACCCGATGCCATCATGCTATCACCATATCAGGATGCCAGTTATGGCCAGATTGCCAAGTTGGACATTCCCATCATTGAATGTGCCGACTATCTGGAATATGACCCGTTGGGACGCGCCGAGTGGGTGAAATTCTATGGCGAACTGGTGGGTAAACGCGCCGAGGCCGACAGCCTGTATAACGCTATTGTTACCGCTTATAATGATGTGAAACAGGCTGCTGCAGGTGCCGGGAACCGTCCCACTGTCGTGACCGAGATGGTCATCAGCGGCGTGTGGAACGTGCCCGGCGGCGAGAGTTACATGGCACGAATCCTGCATGACGCCGGTGGCAATTACCTGTGGGCCGATGACAAGAACACGGGTTCGCTGGCACTGGATTTCAATCAGGTGCTTGCCGTGGCACAGGACGCCGACTATTGGTTCATCAAGTGGACCAACATCAATTCGTTGAAGGACCTGCAGGGTGCCTATGACCTGAATAAGGAAATGGCAGCTTTCCAGAATAAGCATGTCTACTTCTGTGACACCGACAAGACCCGCTTCTTTGACCGCATCCCCTTCCATCCCGATGTGTTGCTGCGTGAGTTTGCTGCCATCCTGCATCCCGAACTGTTCTCTGAATTCCAAAACCAAATGTATCACCACATTGACTGACAAGCCCATGACATATCGCCGCTATGCCGTCACGATGCTCGCCTTGACGGTGCTGCTGGTGCTGTTGGCACTGGCATGCCTCGTCTTTGGATCGGTGGACATCCCCGTGGGCAGGATTGTGGATATCCTGTCGGGCAAGGGCAGCGGTAACAAGGCGTGGGACATCATCATCCTGCAATCGCGCATTCCCATGATTGCCACAGCGGCACTGGCTGGTGCGGCGCTCTCCATCTCGGGTCTGCTGCTGCAGACGACCTTTAACAACCCGTTGGCGGGGCCTTCGATACTCGGTGTCTCATCGGGTGCCGGCTTGGGTGTCGCTATCGTCATCCTGGCGTTGGGTGGTTCCCTGGGCGGCTTGCTGGGCGAGAACGTGGGCAGTTACTTGGCCATCCTCGTGGGAGCCTTGTTGGGTGCCGGCGTGGTGTTGGCGGTGCTCATCGCTTTCTCGACAATCGTTCGCAGCAACACGATGCTGCTCATCATCGGTATCCTTGTGAGTTACCTCACTTCAAGCGTGGTGCAGTTGCTCAACTCGGTGGCAACCGAGGAGGGCGTCCACAACTATGTCGCTTGGGGCTTCGGTAATTTCTCAGGCGTCAGTGCGGCTCAGATGCCGGTCTATGCGGGTGTTATCATCTTGGCTCTCATCGGTTCGGCGCTTATGGTCAAGCCTTTGAATGCCATGTTGCTGGGTACGCGTTATGCCCGCAATTTGGGTATCAATGTGTCGCGTTCCCGCAATATCCTGTTGCTCATAACGGGCGTCTTGACCGCTGTGGTGACGGCCTTCTGCGGCCCTATCGGCTTTATCGGACTGGTAGTGCCCCACATCGCACGCATGTCACTCGGTACAAGCAACCACAGCCGCTTGGTGCCTGCCACCATCCTTGCGGGAGCCGATATCGCCCTGCTGTGCGCCCTGGCAAGCGTCTGCAACCCACATGGCATCATTCCTATCAACGCCATCACGCCCATCATCGGCGTGCCCATCATCCTGTATATCATCATCAACCGTCGCCGAATACAATATTTTAACTAATGAAAGAAAACAACGCCATATTGTTCACCCGTGACCTTGCTGTAGGCTACCGTAATGGCAAGCAAGAAGTCACTTTGCTTAGCGGTTTAAACCTGACACTAGAAAAAGGCAAACTCGTTGCCCTGCTCGGACAGAACGGAGCGGGCAAATCGACCCTGTTGCGGGCCCTCACCTGTGATGAGCGCCCCCTGGGTGGAACAGTTGACATCAATGGCAGGAATCTTTTGGAGATGTCCCAGAAGGAACGTTCGCGCATCATCGGTCTCGTTTCGACCGAGCGCATCCAGGCCGGTGCCCTCACCGTGAGGGAACTGGTAGGGTTGGGACGTCAGCCGCATACGGGCTTCCTGGGACGATTGGATGATGAGGACCATGAGATCGTGAAGCAGTCGATGGCCGATTCGGGCATCATTGGCAAAGCAGGGGAATACATGGCTTCGTTGAGCGACGGCGAGCGCCAGAAGGCGATGATTGCCCGTGCCCTTGCCCAGCAGACGCCCATTATCATCCTCGACGAGCCTACCGCTTTTCTCGACGTCGCCAGCCGCATCGAGACGATGCGTCTGTTGAAGACCCTTGCCCACGACCGCGGCAAGGCTGTCTTGCTCTCTAGCCACGACATTTCCCAGTCCCTTATGCTCGCCGACGAACTTTGGCTCATCACCACCGACCGCCAAGTCCTCACCGGCACCCCCGCCGACCTCATCAAGGCCGGCGCCATGGATCATCTCTTCGAAAATCGCTCTATCCACTTCAATCCCACCATCCTCGACTACTCTTTCTAGAAAAAATTGCAAGAGACTTGGATAATGCAAATTAATTACTTGGTAATCAATGATTTATCATTGATTTTCCGCTTCTTGTTCCCTGATTGAAGGGAATGCCTCCGATATTAGTAGTTGTTACACTTGTTTGGATTGTTTGCTAAATAACTGATACATAGTTGTTTGTGCTTGTTTTGTGGTGGTGCGCTGACTCACTTTGTAGCCTAAAAATTTGGTCAATTCAACAGTTTGTAGTACTTTTGCACTACAAACCAATTACTAACAACTTATGCTAAGACGAGTTTTTTTAGCGCTTGCTGTTGTGATTGCTGTGTCTGCCGTAGGGCAGGATTTTAAACTGCACGCTACCAAATATCACCCTGGACAGGGTGGTGCTGGTTGGGTAACAGCAAGCGGAGACCGAATCAATTATGATAAGTTGAAAAACTATCAGATTCGATGGGTCGCTCTCTCGCACGACATGTTTAACCAACATGGCTTTAAAATGGGCGACGTGATTATTGTTGAGAGTGAATCTACTCCCGCCATTAATGGCGAGTGGGTAGTGAAGGATAAGATGGGGCCGCGCATGCGCAAACGCATCGACTTCCTCACTCCGCGTGGTGACAAGTACAACTTCCGCAATGGATCGGTCACCATTCGCAAGAAGAAGAAAGACTGAACTCGCAGGGAGACCTCGAGTGTTATTACAAAAAAACAGGGACGGGACAGATTACCTCTGCCTCGTCCCTGTTGTTTCTATCCGATGGGTCTTTACTTGACGATGACCTCATCGGTAAAGATCCAGGAACGGTCGTCGTGGGAAGTGGCCATGATGCGCAGGTAGCGCGTCTTGGCTTTGCCGTTCCATTGCCAGGTGTGGAAGGTGAGCCCCTGGCGCAGGTCTTTCTCGCTGGTCTGCCTGTAGAGTTCCTTCCAATGCTTGCTGTCGTTGCTGCACTCGATCACCATCAGTGCTGGCAGATAGATGTCCGGTCCCGCATTCTGCATGAAGTCCATGCTGATGCTGCCGATGTCGGTGCGCTTGCCCAGGTCGATGACCACGTTCACGCAGCTGTCGCCGATGAAGCCCTGCCAGCGACCGTCGCTATATTGCCAGCCGCCCCGCAGGCCGTCGGTCAACGTTGTCACGCCCTCGGCGGGGTAGTAGCGGTTATAGTTGCGCAGGTAGGTGACTTGGGCATACTCGGCCTTGTGCGGCCAGGTGACCTTGCTCTCGGGGCGTTCGCCCACTTCATGGGTCAGGTCAAAGGCGTTGACGCCGCGGTCGATGAGTGAGGCGGTAAAACCGGTTGCACGTTCACGTATGTTCTGGCTCGTTGTGCCTCGCCAGGCAACCTCGGCAATGGCAAGCAAGCGAGGGTAGAGGCGGTTCTCAACCGAAGGTCCGTCGACGACATGCTCGGTCCACAAGCATGCCTGAACGCCCTTGATGTGTTGTTGCTGGCTGTCATCAAGCGCTGCTAACGGGTCAAATGATGCAACCTGGGCAAAGGGCAGGTAGCTCCAGTCGAGGGCCGTGCCCGTTGGGGCATCCTGATTGCGGTTTAGGTAGCAGTGGCTGTTGGGTGCCATGATTACGTCATAGCCGTTCTCGATGGCCTGGCGGGCGTAATCTGCATTGCGCCAGACCATGGCGGTCTTGGTTGGAGATGCGGCATTGCCGCTGGCGATGATCTCGTCCCAGCCGATGAGTCTGCGGCCATGCTCATTGAGGTAGACGTTCACACGAGAGATGAGATCGGCCTGGAGGTCTGCAACCTTGTCGCCGCCCAGCTGCTTGAGGTGATCCTGACACCGTTGACATGTCTTCCATGCCGTCATGTTGGCCTCGTCACCGCCGATGTGGATATACTGTGACGGGAACAGTTCCATCACCTCATCAAGGACACCGCACAGGAATTCAAAAGTCTTCTCGTTGCTGGGGCACAGGTCACCGCTGTTCATGCCGCGGATGACGGCATCGTCTGGCGTCTGGCTGAGCGCTCCCGTGTCGGATTGGCATGCCAGTTCGGGATAGACGGCGAGCACTTCCTCGCTGTGTCCGGGCATCTCGATCTCGGGGATAATGGTAATACCGCGTTCAGCGGCATAGCCGATGAGCTCGCGCATCTGGTTCTTGCTGTAGTAGTAGCCGTATGCACTCTGGGTCGGCTTGCCCTTGCGTGTGTCCACAAATGTGCGGTCACGCCGTGTCCACCATTCGGTCCAGTCGTTTTGTGTGCGCCAGGCGGCAATCTGGGTGAGCAACGGGTAACGGTCAATCTGCAATCGCCACCCGGCAGCGTCGGTCAGGTGCAGGTGCAGTCGGTTCAGTTTCATGCTGGCCATGATATCAATCTGGCGCTTGAGGCAATCCATGTCAAAGTAGTGCCTGGACACGTCAATCATGCAGCCGCGCCATTCAAAGCGTGGTGCGTCGCTGATGTCGCAGCAGGGCAGTTCCCCGTTGCTTGCCAGCAGTTTGAGCGTTTGTCCGGCATGGATGAAACCTGCCTTGTCATTGGCCGAGATCAGCAGGGTGTCGGGGCTGACGTGCAGCCGGTAGCCCTCGGGGGGCATCTCTTCCTGCCTGATGATGCACACGCGGCTTGCCGCCTCATCGGGCATGGCAGTGAAATCTTGCAGATAGATGTTCTGTGCCAGTTCGGGGCAGCTGTTCTCGATTCGCATAGGGATGGCAAAATCATAGCTGCCGTTCTCCCATTGCACCTGTTGAGGCATGGGGATGAGGATCTGTGCTGCCGTGACAGCGCTGGTAAGGATACTCAGGATGCTCATATGTCGTCGTTTAATAAGGATAATAATCTTTTCATGAGAATGTCCACAGCTGTGTGAGTGGTCATTCGGTAATCGGGAAGGCCGCCTTGTGTTTGTTCAGGGCCCTCAGTGCCGTCTGGACGATATTGTCGTTGCGGCTCACGATGAATGAATATCCCTCGGGGCCAAAGATGTCGTGGGCGATGATTGATTTTATTTTGGTCAAAATCAGATCGCGGGATTTGTTGATGTAGTACCATCGCGGTGCTATGCCGTTGGCTGCGGCAAATTCGGCAAATCCTTTGATGATGTCATTATCAATCGGCGTCGTGCGCAAGAATTGCTTGTAGTCGCTCATCGCCTCAAGGGTCTTGCGGTTGTTCTCGCAATAAGTGAAGGCAAAACGCTGTAACAGACCGTTATTCTCAACATCAACGTAGTACTTGGTGATTCCTGCCGTGTCGCGCGCGACAAAATAGTCGGGAATGATGCCACCACCGCCATAGACCGTGCGGCCATGTCGTGTGGTGAATACTTGACTCTTGTCAATCCTGATGCTGTCTTGGTTGTAGAGTTCGCCGTGCTTGAAGCGCTCCAGCAGCTCGTCATCATAGTAGTGGGCGTCATGATGCTTGTAATCCTTCTGGATGCAACGGCCGCTGGGGGTGTAGTAGCGTGCTACGGCAAGTCGGATGATACTGCTGTCAGGAAGGACAAAGTCATTCTGTACCAATCCCTTGCCAAAGGAGCGACGGCCCACGATGAGGGCGCGGTCATTATCCTGGAGCGCACCAGCAAAAATCTCACTGGCGCTGGCGCTGTACTCGTCGATAAGGACTGCAAGTTCGACATTCTGGAATGCCCCTTTCCCATCACTCTTATAGGAATGGTTATACTGTTTGTGCCTGCCGCGTGTGGAGACGATGGGCTGTCCTGCCTGCAAGAACTCGTTGGTCATGAGGACCGCTATTTCCATATAACCGCCACCATTGCCTCTCAGGTCAATGATGAGGCGCTTTGCGCCTTGGTTCTGCAGTTGGGTTAAAGCCTGCACAAACTCTTCATAGGTCTTGCACTCAAACTGGTTGACCTTGACGTATCCCGTATTCCTGTCAAGCATGTAGTGGGAATCGATGGTCTTCTTTATAATCTTGTTGCGCGTCACGGTGAAGTCAAGAATCTTGGGATAGCCATGGCGTTGCACGCTCAACGTGACATTACTCCCATCGGGTCCGCTCAAGAGTTTGAAGATTTCGCCTGAGTTTTTCTTGATATTTGCGATTGGTTGCCCGTCAATCTTCACGATACAGTCACCAGGCAGGATGCCGGCTATATCGCTGGGACCAGCGGGAACAATGCATTCTACGTGGATCGTGTCGTTGAAGTTGATGAGGACAATGCCGATGTCAGGAATGACCCCGTCAGGCTTGTTCTTGGTGATTCTGGAATATTGGGACTCAAAGTAACTGGTGTGGGGGTCAAGTCCTCTCAGGATGTGAGGGATGTTCCTCTCCATGAGGCTGTCCAGGTCCACGTCGTCCACATATTCTTCGGCAATAAGGTCTAGAATGGCTTTTACTTTAGGGTCACCGCCTCCAGGCCTTTCAGCCGAATTCAAGAAATGCCGGTCAATGAAGCACCCCGCCACCAGCGCTATAAGTGCGATGGCAATGGTCAACCAGATGGGTGTGCTTTTTTTCATGCAAACGGTGAGAGAAGGCTATGAAAGTCAGTCTAGTCTGTGATTGGGAAGGCTGCCTTGTGCTTGTTCATTGCCTTGAGGGCCTCTTGAACCGTTTTGTCATTGCGGTTCAGGATGGGATAGAACGCTTGGTTGCCAAAGATGTCGCGGGCAATCAGGGCCTTCAGGTTGGTCACAATCAGGTCTTGTGACTGATTGATATAATACCAGCGTGGGGCGACTCCGTTGTTGGCGGCATAGTCGGCAAAGTCCTTGATCAGTACTTCGTCACTGGGAGCCATGCGCAGGAACTGCAAGTAGTCGTCCATCTTGTTGAGCGAGGCGCGGTTGTTGTTGCAGTAGTTGAAGGCATAGCGCTGTAGCAGACCGGCGTTGGCTACTTCGATATAGTAATTGGAAATGCCTGTCGTGTCACGTGCCACAAAGATGTCGGGCACAATGCCTCCACCGCCATAGACCGTGCGGCCATAGGCTGTCTTGAAGACTTGGCTCTTGTCAATCTTCATGCTGTCGCGGCTATACAACTCGCCATGGGCATAGCGGTCAATAAGTTCCTTTTCATAATCGAGCATACCCTCCTTGTAATCCTTCTGGATACAACGGCCGCTAGGTGTGTAGTAGCGTGCGGTGGTCAAGCGGATGGCACTGCTGTCGGGCAGAACAAACTCCTTCTGTACAAGACCCTTGCCAAAGGAGCGGCAACCCACGATGAGGCCGCGGTCGTTGTCCTGCATGGCACCGGCAAAAATCTCGCTGGCACTGGCACTGAACTCGTCGATGAGCACGGCCACCTCGGCATCCTGGAATGAACCGTTGCCGTCGCTCCACACCTCACTGTCGTCACGTTTGTAACGTCCCTTGGTGAAGACGATGAGTTGGTTGGCGGGCAGGAACTCGTTGGCCATGAGCACGGCCATCTCCATGAAGCCGCCACCATTGCCGCGCAGGTCGATCATGTAACGCTTGGCACCGTCTTCCTGCAGGCTTGCCATAGCGGTGATGAATTCGTCATAGGTGTGTCGGCCGAACTGGTTGATCTTGATATAGCCCGTGTTCTTGTCGATCATGTAGTAGGCGTCAACAGTGTTGACGGGGATATCGCCACGCGTCACGGTAAAAGTGAGCATCTTGCTGGTGTTCTGGCGCTTGATGCCCAGCTTCACCTTGCTGCCCTTGTCACCGCGCAGGCGTTTCATGACCTCGCCGTTACTGATCTTGGGACCGGTGGCCACGCTGTCGTCAATCATGACGATTTTGTCACCTGCCATGAGTCCCACTTTCTCGCTGGGGCCGCCAGGAATGACTTCCACAACGCCGATGGTGTCGTTGACCATCACAAAGGAGATGCCGATGCCGCTGAACGAGCCGTTCAGGTCATCGGTCGCAGCCTTCAGGTCCTCGGCACTGAAGTAACTGGTATGCGGGTCCAGATTGCTCAGTATCTCAGGGATGCTCATCTCGATGAGGTCCTTGAGGTTGGTCGTATCGACGTAGTCCTGGGCAATCAGGTTGAGGATAGCATTGAGTTTGCGGTCGTTTTCGGCAACGGGTTTATTGACAGTGAAACGGCTGCCGATAAAGATGCCCACCACCACCGCCAGGGCTATGGCGAGGGGTAACCAGATGGGTTGACGTGTGGACTTCTGATTCATCATTTCGTTTTTAGTTTTTCTAGGCGTCAGTTGTCATCTTGCAACTTCTAACTCTTTAGCGACTTCTTGATAGTGGCTCTCGCTGTTGTCGCTGGTAATGGCAACGGGTTCACACTGGTCGCCGTGTTGCCACAGGTGGACGATCTCGATGCCGGCACGGCACAGCAGGTCCACGCCGTCGTGCATACGGTAGTACTCACCGAACACGATGCGACGGATGCCTGCCTGGATGATGAGTTTGCTACACTCCATGCAGGGCGATGTGGTGACATAGAGCGTCGCTCCGTCGCTGCTGTTGTTGCTGCGGGCAACCTTGGTGATGGCGTTGGCCTCGGCATGCAGGACATAGGGCTTGGAACGATCACCGCCCTCTTCCTCGCACACGTTCTCAAAGCCTGCAGGCGTGCCGTTGTAGCCGTCGCTGATGATCATTTTGTCCTTGACCAGCAACGCGCCTACCTGTCGACGTTTACAATAGGAATTTTCGGCCCAAATTTGCGTCATGCGCAGGTACCTTAAGTCGAGTAGCAACTGTTTTTTCTCTTGAGCGTCCATTAGCTTCAGTTTTAATCTGCAAAGTTAGTTATTTTTTTGCCTAAAGATGCAACCTCAATCTTTTTTCTCATTAAAAAGACAAATATTTTTTCTTTTTCCTCAACAAGGCTCCTCAAAACGTCCGAGGCACACCCCTCGGGAGTGTAAAAAAGTGTGACAATACTCAGTTTTTGGTTAAATCATCCAAACGAATGCAACATTTTGCCCTTTTTTACGTCTATATAGGAGTAACGTGTACAAATATTGACAGATTATTACATGACTAAATAGAGAAATATGAAAAAAAGTGTTTTGATGATGACCCTGCTGGCGGGTCTTATGCTCGTGAGCAGCTGTGCCAGCAAGAAGGACCTGCAGGATTGCCGTGAGCAAAACCAGAAATTGCTCGAGACCGGTAAGGAAATGATCATGAACTATCAGCAGACCAAGGAGCAACTGGCTGCTGCCAATGCACGTGTCTCCTCGCTCGAGGACCAGTTGGCACGCGCACGCGAGGACTATGCTCAGCTGCAGAATTCGCTCGACAAGAGCCTTGTCAACTCCAGCCAGAGCAATGTCTCGATCGAGAAACTCGTGGACCAGATCAACGAGAGCAACCAGTACATCCGTCACCTGACCGACCTGAAGTCCAAGAGTGACTCACTCAACATGGCGCTGACCAACAAGTTGACGCGTTCCCTCTCCAAGGAAGAACTCAAGGATGTTGATGTGCAGGTGCTCAAGGGTGTAGTCTATATCTCACTGGCCGACAATATGCTTTACAAGAGCGGTTCCTATGAGATTAACGACCGTGCCGCCGAGACACTCTCAAAGATTGCCAAAATCATCAATGACTACAAGGACTATGACGTTCTCATCGAGGGTAATACCGATGACGTGCCCATCCGTCGCGAGAACATCCGCAACAACTGGGACCTCTCCTGTCTGCGTGCATCGTCGGTGGTACAAGCCCTGCAGAACAATTTCGGTGTCGATCCTAAGCGCTTGACCGCCGGTGGCCGTGGCGAGTACAATCCCGTGGTCAGCAACAGTACGGCAACGGGCAAGCAGCGCAACCGCCGCACCCAGATCATTATCACTCCCAAGCTTGAAGAGTTCCTTGAACTCATCGATGACGCTCCCGAGGATTAATGGACAGGTTGTCTGCTTGTGTGAGACGACTTAACAAGCATTAAAGATTACGGTCGCAGGGCTATGAGTGATGCCCTGCGACCGCTTTATTATTCTGGCAGTGGAGCCTTGGTGTCGAGGACTTATTCTACTGTGACGCTCTTGGCCAGGTTGCGCGGACGGTCAACGTCCTTACCCTTGCACACGGCAATGTGGTAGGCCAGCAATTGCAAGGGGATGCTGGCGATGAGCGGCTGGAAACACTCCTGTGTGTCGGGCAGCTCGATGACATGGTCGGCAAATTGCTGTATCTGGGTATCTCCTCGGGTTACCAGTGCCGTCACTCTTCCTCCACGAGCGCGCACTTCCTGGATATTGGAAATGATCTTCTCATAGAGCTTGTCTCGTGTGGCGATGACAAACACGGGCATCTCGGAGTCGATGAGGGCGATGGGGCCGTGTTTCATCTCGGCGGCTGGATAACCCTCGGCGTGGATGTAACTGATTTCCTTGAGCTTCAATGCCCCTTCAAGGGCTACAGGGTAGTTGTAACCACGTCCCAAGTACAGGCAGTTCTTGGCATAGGTGAAAATGGATGCCAGGCGCTCAATCTGTTCATTGGTCTTTAGGGCTTCCTCCATCTTGTCGGGAATGAGGGTGAGTTCGGCCACCATGTGCTTGTAGGTCTCGTCGTCGATGGTCTTTTTCTCCCGGGCGATACTCAGGGCGAGCATCGACAGCACTGTGACCTGGCCGGTGAAAGCCTTGGTCGAGGCGACACCGATTTCGGGTCCCACATGGATGTAAACGCCTGTCTGTGTCTGGCGTGGAATCGAAGCGCCAATGGCGTTGCACACGCCAAATACAAATGCTCCCGCTTGGCGTGCCAGCTCAATAGCGGCCAGCGTGTCGGCGGTCTCTCCGCTCTGCGAGATGGCGATGACGACATCGTCGGGCATGATGACAGGGTCACGGTAGCGGAACTCTGAAGCGTATTCCACCTCGACGGGTATTCGGCACATGCTCTCGATGAGTTGTTTTCCGATGAGGCCGGCATGCCAGCTGGTTCCGCATGCCACGATGATGATGCGACGTGCTGTGACCAGACGCTCACGGTAGTCGATGACTGCCGATAGCGTGATGCGGTCGGCGTCCACATTGATGCGTCCACGCATGCAGTCTCTCATGCATGCCGGCTGCTCGAAAATCTCCTTGATCATGAAGTAGGGGTAACCACCTTTCTCGAGTTGTCCGAGGGTGATGTCGATTTGCTTGACCTTGGGATGCTGGGTCTCGTTGTCCATGTTGACCACCTTCAACTCCTCGCCCAAGCGCATCACAGCGATGTCGCCATCGTTGAGATAAATCACGCGGTCGGTATATTCGGCAATGGGACTTGCGTCTGACCCCAGGTAGTAGTCTCCCTCTTTGCCCAGGCCCACCACTAGAGGAGAACTCTGGCGGGCACACACGATGGTGTCGGGGTGGTTGCGGTCGAGAATGGCGATGGCATAGGCACCAATAACCTGGTGCAGTGCCACTTGAACCGCCTCGAGCAGTTCGATGTTGTTGCTGAGCATGATGTGCTCGATGAGTTGGACCAGCACTTCGGTGTCGGTGACGCTCTTGAAGACGATGCCGCGTTCCACTAGGTTCTCCTTCAGCGTCATGTAGTTTTCGATGATGCCGTTGTGGATGAGTGCCAGCCTGCCCGATGCTGAGTAGTGAGGATGGGCATTGGCGCTGTTGGGCTCACCGTGTGTTGCCCATCGGGTGTGGGCAATGCCAGCACTGCCTGTCTTGTCCTTGTCCTCGCAATAGGATTCGAGGTCGGCAACCTTGCCTTTGGCCTTATACACATTCAGGCCACCATCGTTGTTAATAAGTGCTACACCCGCGCTGTCATAGCCGCGGTATTCCAGTCTCTTCAGACCCTTGATTAAAATCGGATAGGCTTCGTTATGGCCTATATATCCTACTATTCCACACATGGATAAATACTTGATGGTTGATTATTCTATAAAATGATTATTGGGTTCGATAACATAATCTGTCCAGTTTTGATGTGCAAAAGTACAATGAATTGTTGTATCGGCAAACAGAGTGCTGTCAAAAATGGTCGGTAGCTGGCGAAATGCCAAAATATCCCATTGTAGAGTAGCAATGGTTCATTGCCGTCAGGCATTCTATAAAGAAGCAAGTCCCTGACTCGACGTCAGGGACTTGTTTTAACTAATTAACCTTCTAATACCATTAACATAAACCTTAAACAATTTGGGGATATCTACTGGTCTCGCGACGCTCGATTCTTCCTCAATACTTGGCTGGCTTGAAGCCTTGTTTCAATGGCTAAAGCACAGCCAAACATTCAATCTTAAAAACTAATACCATGAAAACCATTGCAAATATAATGCCGTTTGTTTTTTACTTCCTAATATTTCCGCTAAAAAATGTCAATATTTAACACAAATTAGCAAAAATCACCCCAAAATCACCGAAATAACATAAAAATGCATACAAAAACTACTATCTGAAACCGATTTTTGGCCATCTGATACAAATCGAGCAAAAAAAGATGCGAATTACACGTATCTTGTAGCCTAGATACCGTGTAATTCGCAGATGTTTTGCTAAGTCTGTGTCTTACTTTTCAGACTTGTCGGTGCTGTCTTCTGGGGTGAAGGCGTTCCAGCCTTGGGCACGGATTTCCAGTTCCTGGTCGTCGCGGGTCACCATGTAGGCGCCAAGTTCGGGTTTGGTGATGCGACCGATCAGTCGGGCGGTCTTCATGCGTGCCACCTTGTCGTGGTCGGCGAGGGGAACGGTGAACAGCAGTTCGTAGTCCTCGCCGCCGTTCATGGCAGCAGTGACAAGGTTCATGTTCAGTTCTTCGGCCATCAGGGCGGTCTGGTAGTCAATGGGGATGCGGTCCTCATACACGCGGCATCCCACGCCCGAATCCTTGCAGATGTGCAGCAGTTCGCTGGACAGTCCGTCGCTAACGTCCATCATTGCTGTAGGGCGGATTCCCAGTTCGCGCAACTCCTCGATGACGTCACGGCGAGCCTCAGGCTTCAACTGGCGCTCAATGATGTATTCCTTGCCCGAGAAGTCGGGTTGGAAATCCTTGTCCTTCATCTCGGCGCTGACGCGTCGTTCACGTTCCAGCAGTTGCAGGCCCATGTAGGCTGCGCCCAGGTTGCCGCTCACGCAGATCAGGTCGGTATCCCGTGCACCAGTACGATAAATGATGTCGTCCTTGGCTGCCTCGCCCAGGCAGGTCACGCTGATGAGGAGTCCTGTTACCGAGGCGCTCGTGTCACCGCCGACGAGGTCCACACCGTAGTGCTCACAGGCGATGCGCATGCCCTCATAGAGTTGCTCGATGTGCTCCAGCGTGAAACGCTTGCTGATGCCTAATGATACCGTCACTTGGCGTGGTGTGCCGTTCATGGCATACACGTCGCTCAGGTTCACCACGATGGCCTTGTAACCCAGGTGCATCAGCGGCACATAGGTCAGGTCAAAGTGGATGCCTTCAAGCAGCAGGTCAGTAGTAACCAGTGTCTCGCGGTCATTGCCATAGTTGATGACGGCGCAGTCGTCGCCCACACCGCGGCGGGTGGACTCGTTACGCACAGGAAAAGAGCGGGTCAGGTGCTCAATCAGCCCAAACTCGCCCAGTGTTGAGATCTCAGTTTCTTTCACAATGCTTATAGTCTTTGGTCTAGATGCTCTGGAACCTCTAGAAAATCCAGATATTTCAGAACATCTAGTAATAATAGCAATTTACTCTTTTTTTTACAGCTCGTCGAAGCGGTTGATCATTTCCCTGACGAGCATCGCCATGATGGGCTGGGCAGCAGCGGCTGCCTTCTGCACCTCCTCGTGGGATGCTTTCTCGACAGCGCCCTCAACACCCAGGTCGGTGATGATCGAGATGCCGAACACCTCCATGTCGCCATGGCGTGCCACGATGACCTCAGGTACAGTACTCATACCCACGGCGTCGCCGCCGATGCGCCAGAAGTAGCGGTACTCGGCAGGAGTCTCAAACGTGGGACCTTGGGTGCCGACATAGATACCTTCCATCAGGCGGATGTTTTTCTCCTTGGCAATGTCGCGCGCCATCTGGATGAGGCGGGGGCTGTAGGCATCGACCATGGCAGGGAAGCGCGGTCCCAGCTCCTCGATGTTCTTGCCGTGCAGCGGGTGCTCGGGGAATACGTTGATGTGGTCGGTAATGATCATCAGGTCGCCCACCTTGAAGTTGGGGTTCATACCACCAGAGGCGTTGGAAACAAATACGGTCTTGATGCCGATGGCCTTCATCACGCGGATGGGGAAGGTTACCTGTAGCATCGAGTAGCCCTCATAGTAGTGGAAGCGGCCCTGCATCGCCATGATATACTTGTTGCCCAGGGTGCCGAAGATCAGGCGGCCCTTGTGGCCTTGAACCGTCGATACGGGGAAGTTGGGGATCTCGCCGTAGGGGATTTCCACCTCAATGTTGATGTGCTCCACAACTGCGCCAAGTCCGGTACCCAGGATGATAGCGGTTTTGGGCAGTTTGTTATTTACGCGTTGCTTGATAAATTCGCTGGTCTCTTTGATCTTGTCCAGCAAGTTTTTTTCATCTACCATAATAACATTCTTTTTTGTATTATTGGTTATCGTTCATTGTCGTCAGGTTAGCTTCTTCTTCCTGCTCGTCAATCTTTGTTACCAGTTCACTGATAAAGTCGCTGCCCTCCATTTCCAGGAACGCCACACGCATGGGGATGTAATAGATGCAGTTGCGCTTGATGGGCGGGTAATAGGGGTTGTTCATGATGCGCACCGCGTCCTTCTCGGTTGTTATGATGAACTTGCGCTTGCCGGTAAGGTTCTTGTACACCTTGAAGATGTCGGTGAAGTCCCTGCGGGTGAAGAAGTGATGGTCGTCAAAGTGCATCACCTTGACCTGGGCAGCATAATGACGCAGGTAGCGCACCAGGGGCTTGGGCGTAGCAATGCCCGTGAGGCACAGCACGGCATCGTCGCTGTGCAGCCACTGCAGCGAAGTGAGCTGCGGGGACTGAACAGGGAATACAGGAACAGGCTCGCTGTAGCGGATGGCGCTGAAGAACAGTTTCTGGTACGTCAGCAGATTCAGGCGTTGCTTGATGACCCTGCGCTCGGTCGGTGTGATGTCGGCGGGGCACTTGGTCACGACTACCATGTCGCATCGCGAGATGCTGGAGACGGGCTCGCGCAGTTGGCCCAGCGGCATGAGCTTGTCCTCAAACGGCAGGCGGTTGTAGTCCAGCAACAGGACGTTCACCTTGGGCGTGACATAGCGGTGCTGGAATCCGTCGTCCAGCAGGATCAGGTTGATCTCGGGGTCGATGCGCAGCAACTCACGGATGCCCTTGCGGCGGCTTTCGCACACCGCCAGCGTGATTAGACCGTTGTACTTGCGGTAGATCTGATAGGGCTCGTCACCGATGTCGCGGGGACTCATGTTGTTGCTTGCCAGGATGAAACCCTTGGTCTTGCGTTTGTAGCCTCGGCTCAGCACAGCCACATGGTAGCGGCGGTACAAGGCCTCGATGATGTATTCCACATGAGGGGTCTTGCCCGTGCCGCCCACAGTGATGTTTCCCACTGAAACTACGGGCACGTCAAACTCCTCCTGCGGCAACAGCCCGAAGTCAAACGCCTTGTTGCGCAACCACACAGCCCCGCCATATCCCCACGAGAACGGGGTTAACAGGGCGTCCATGATGGATTTGCGCTGCTCCTTGTTCAGTATATTAGACAGGTCGATATTCATATTAGCCTTTAGGTTTTAGGCGTTGGGCTCTCAACTGTTGGGCCTCGCCTCCTAATTCTCGTTTTGTAGAGACGCAGTGTCCTGTGTCTCCGGTTGGCGGTTGCAATAATTATCTGATTTCAATTAAAACTGTATCTCTTCTTCAGGCATCAGGCACAGGATGCGGTCACGGCCCAGGATGCGCTGCAGCTGCTTGTGCCAGTCATAGAGCACGCCCATTTCGCCCTTCAGGCGTGACTCATAGCGGGTAACCATGTACTTGTCAAGCATGGCCATGAACTGATCCTCGATGGCGGGATAGTTCTGGGTCTTGTAGTCCTTGCCCAATTTTGCCTTATTGGCTACCCATGAAACGGCCTCACGGATGCCGCCGAACTCGTCCACCAGACCGATCTGCTTGGCGGTGATACCGTCCCACACGCGACCCTCGGCAATCTTCTTGATGGAGTCCTGGGTCACGTGGCGGCCATCGGCACAACGCTTGGTGAACAACTCATAGCCATTGTTGACCATGTTCTGCAAGGCTGCGAGCTGGGCAGGTGTCAGCTTCTTGCCCATGGCTGCCATGTCGCCGTTCTCGTTGGTCTTGACCGATGCCATGTGTACGCCCAGCTTATTCTCGACAAGGTTGTTAAAGCTTGGGATGACGCCAAAGATGCCGATGGAACCGGTGAGAGTCGTGCGCTCGGCAAAGATGCGGTCGGCGCAGCACGAGATATAGAAACCGCCCGATGCGGCATAGTCGCCCATCGATACAGCTACGGGCTTGCCCGAGGCCTTGAAGTCCATGATGGCTTTCCAGATCTGCTCGCTGCCGAAGGCGCTGCCGCCCGGCGAGTTCACGCGGAATACCATGCCCTTGACATTATCATCATCCTTCAGCTCATAGATGGTCTCGCACAGTTTGTCGCTGACGATGCCTTCTTCGGTAGTGGCAAAGCTGCTGCCGCCGTCAATCTCACCGACGGCATAGAGAACGGCAATGTGGTCGCCCGTGGCGCTTGCTTCCAGATCCGAGGCCAGGTCTTCGGGGGCGACGTAGTTCAGGTCATCGCTCTTTTTAACCTGGGTGCGGGCACGAAGGATATCCTCCATTTCGTTTTGGTAAACCAGCTTGTCCACCAGCTTGTTCTGGATAAGCTTTTGGGCATCAAAAGTCATGAGGACGCTGTCACACAGCGAATTCAGAGCGTCATACTGCAATTTGCGGTCAGCAGCGATACTGTCCAGCATCTCTTTCCAGATGGTACCCAGGTAATGCTCCTGCTGCAGTCGGTTGGCGTCGCTCATGTCCTCGAGCATATAAGGCTCAACGGCACTCTTGAAGGTGCCGACGCGTACGATCTGCATCTCCACGCCTACCTTATCCAACATCTTTTTCATGTAAGGGGTCACCGATGCCATACCGTGCAGGTCTACGGCTCCCACGGGGTTCAGATAGATGCTGTCGGCAACGCTTGCCAGATAGTAGTCTGCCTGGTTGATGCCCTCGTGGCCGTAGGCGGCAATCCACTTGCCGCTCTTCTTGAACTCTTTAAGGGCACGGCGCAAAGCCTGTAATGTGGCGGGTGCGGCGCTCACGCCGTTGCACTCGATAAAGATGCCGTCCACCTTGTCGTTATCGGCAGCGTTCTCGATGGCAGAGATGACAGTGTTCAGTCCCAGGCTGCTGGGCATGCCGCCGCCCTGCAGGAGCGACATCATGTCTACAGCGTCATTGCCACCGCGCTCGCTGATGTCGGTACCCAGATCAATATCCAGGATAGAATGCTTGGAGACTATGGCCGCCGACTTCTTGCCGCCACCCATGCTCATTGATCCCATGATGGCAAAACTCATGATCATGGTAGCAATCATGAAAAACATGAAGGCCAGGAATGCGCCCACAAACGAGCCGCAAACGATAAGGATAAATTTCTTCATCATAACTGTATAGTGTTTTATAAAATTAGTCTAATGAGTTAATAATTAATAAATTAAATGCATCCAAGCGACACGATGAAGCAAGATCGCTTGGCTCTAACCTACAAAATTAGTGTATTTTCCTGATTCATGGCAATTTTTCCGGGCTTTTTTATTTCCAATAAAAAGACATTTGCCGGAAAGTGGTCGGTCACCAGCATGAAAAGCGGCCTGCACGGGCAGTTTTCACCGCTATGCAAGCCGCGATTGATGATTCTGTTCGGCGTTGATTAGTAGCCGTTCAAGAGTCTACTGATAAGTATTGAAACGTTTTCGTGAGGATGCAGAACAGATTATATGTACTGTCGATGCGGTTCTTCAGCAGGTTTATACTGGTGGTGCGCCCACACGGCGAGAGCGATACTGGCAACGAGGCTGGCGACAGCAAGCCAGGGGAGGGAGCCGTCGGCAGGCAGACCCAGATGGTCGCCGAAGTCCTCGGCCACGATTCCCTTGTTGGCCAGGTAGCTCATCACGACGACGGTGCTGTTGTTCAGGGTATGGGCAATGATGGGGACCCACAGGCTACGGGTCCACACGAGCAGATAGCCCAGCCACACGCCAAGCAGCATGCGGGGAATGAAACCGAAGAACTGGAAGTGGATGGCGCTGAACACAATGGCGACAATCCACACGACAGCGTGGGTGCCCAGGCGACTGTCCTGCATCGTGCGCAGCATCGCACCACGGAACAGCATTTCCTCGCTCAAGCCTGCCATCAGTCCCACAACCAGCACACAGGGAAGCAGTTCCCAGATGGTGTGGATGTTGAGCAACGTCTTGGTGGTTTCGGCAGCCGAGTCTTCAAAGGAGCGCATCACCTGCTCCAGGCCACTCAACGATGCCGGCAGTGACATGGACTCGTTGAGTGATACGATCCAGTTCATGGCGGGCAGTGACAGGATGTAGAATGCCACAACGATGGCGATGGCTTTCCATCCTGGCGCACGGTCCAGACACATGGCATGCAAGGGCCTGCGGTAAAAGATGGCCATTGCTGCCACTGCGGGCACGATAAATGCCAGCACGTCCTGCACTGTGACCATCGTGAGCAGTCCGCTGTTGACCATGAGAACGCTGATGACCGATGCCACAATCAGTCCCAGTCCCATCATGCATAACAGCACGAGTAAGCGCGTGCTAAGCCTCAAGTTTGTCTTTCGTTCCATGAAAAATTATGTTTTTTTTATTCGCAAAATTAAACATTTTTTCAGAAATCGCGTCTAATAGACAAACAATAATCTTTTTAAATCCGACAAAAATTATGAAAAAGGTTTTATTAACGCTTTGTGCGATAATCGGGATGACCGGCAGCGCGGTTGCACAGACTGTGATCGACGACGTTGTCGATATAGAAACCAATGACGTTAAGCTTGAAGTGATTTCGCCAGCCGAGCAAGTCCAGGAGTCCAAGCAGGAAATCAAGGAACGCAAGAAACGCATCAGTGAGCTCAACGATGACGTGGCCTATGCCAAAGCCGTCAACTCCCTCAAGCGTGGCTACTTTGTGGTTGTAGCCGACTATATTCAGCTGGGACATGCCGGATTTCGTGACTCTAACATCAACCGCAATTCCAATTTTGTGCTTGTCCAGGGTGAGGATGGCATTATCCAGTTTGCTTTTCTCAATGGCAGTCCCGGCGTTAACGGCCTGGGTGGCAGGACCGACAAGGGCACTGTGTACAACAAGCGCATGAAGTATGAAAAGAATGGCGATGTTCACTTGACGTTCGAGATGTCGAGCCGCTCAATGGTATCAAGAGTCTATGTGGATGTTACCGTCTATCACAACAGCAACCAGGCTTGTGTGCAAGTGTGGGGCAACTATGATATGACGTTCTATGGCGAACTCCTCCCGTACCGAGACAAGGATCACAAATAAAACTGATTAAAGATATATTGAATTTTATAAACGGTAATAGATGATTGCTCCCGTGAGGGAGTCATAAGCCGGACGCCCCGCATGAGTCACAGAATGGCTCAGCGGGGCGTGGATTTTTATCTTTGTTGGTGCTAGGGATGGCAGTAGCACTGGGATGGCAGCAACGGCTTCAGGTCCCGCTCAAAGATGTCGCGCCTCACGATGCGGTAGTGAGGGGAGTAGGCGTCGCGGTAGTCAGGAGAGTGGCTGATGGCATATTTCCCCATTGCCAGCACCTCCTCGATAAACTGCTTGTCTTGTTCGTAGTGGGGTAGGGCGAGTCCCATCCCCTCGATGGTGCTGACCATTTCATGCCATCGTGCGGCCCAACTCTCCACAGTGGGGCGCTCCCCGCCGGCGCTGGCGATAAATGCGTTGAGCAAGGCGTCTGCCGTGATGATGCTTTCCTTGACGGCTCGCAGACTCACGCGCACATAGTTCCCGTTCACACCGCATGGCTCATAGTACCACGCCATCAGGCTGCCGGTATCGGTAGTGGCAAGTTCCTGATCCAGGTAAGCCTTGGCCGATGCCGTGTCATTCACCAGGTGTTCGGCACCCATATAGTCTTGGAAACACGATTTGTAGATATCCAGCAGTCGTGCCTTGGGGTATTGCTTCAGCAACCCACCGACAAACGTTTCGACATCTTGGGCATGAATCGACATGCAGGTACTGGAAACCATCACCGTCAATAATATGATTAATGTACGTTTCATCACTTATTCAATCATCTCCAGGAATTGGTTTTCGTCGATGATCTCAATGCCCAGTTTACGGGCTTTTTCCAGCTTGGCGGGACCCATGTTCTCACCGGCAAGAATAAAGCTGGTGGCACTCGAGATGCTGCTCACGTTCTTGCCGCCGTTCTGCTCGATCATGGCTTTATATTCTTCGCGGGAGTGCTTGGCAAACACTCCGCTGATAACCACTTTCTTGCCCATCAGTTTGTCGGTCTGTCCTGCGGTCTCCTCCTCGGTAAGGGCCATTTGCAGACCGGCAGCCCGCAGGCGCTCGACGATGACACGGTTGCGTTCCTCGGCAAAGAAATCGACAATCGACTGGGCGATTTTAGGCCCGATTTCAGGAATTGCTGCCAGTTGCTCGGCGGGCAACGACATCAATGTGTCGATGTCGCGTGTGTTTCGTGCCAGCACCTTGCCGGTCGTCTCGCCGACAAAGGGGATGGACAGGGCAAAGATGACACGGGCATAGGGCACGTTGCGGCTCGCTTCCAGACCGCGCAGGATGCGCTGTGCACTCTTTTCCTGGAAGCGGTCGAGGGCGACAAGTTTCTCTTGCGTCAGGTCATACAGGTCAGCCACGTCGTTGACCAATCCGCTCTTGTTGAGAATGACGGCGACCTCCTCGCCGATGCCGTCAATGTCCATGGCATGGCGTCCCACAAAGTGCTCGATGCGACCGCAGATCTGAGGACCGCAACCCCACTTGTTGGGACATACCCATGCCGCCTCGCCCTCGATGCGTTGCAATGGTGTGCCGCATGACGGGCAATGGGTGACAAAAGCGATGGGTTGGCTGCCGGGCTGGCGCCGTTTATCGTCAACCCCGACGATTTTAGGGATAATCTCGCCGCCTTTTTCCACGTAGAGCATGTCGCCCTCATGGATATCCAGCTGGCTGATGATGTCGGCATTGTGGAGTGAAGCACGCTTGACGATGGTGCCGCTCAGCAGTACGGGATCAAGGTTAGCCACGGGGGTGATGACGCCCGTGCGTCCCACCTCAAAGGAGACATACTGCAGCTTGGTGCATTCGCGCTCGGGAGCGAACTTGTAGGCAATGGCCCAGCGGGGAGACTTGGCTGTGGCTCCCAGGTTAAGTTGCTGGCGCAGGGAATTGATTTTGAACACCAGGCCGTCGGTGGCGACGGGCAGTTTCTTCCTCTCCACATCCCAGTAGCCGATGAAATCCTTCACTGCGTCGATGCTGGGCAGGATGGTCATTTCTCCCGTCTTGAAGCCCCAGCGCTGCAATGCCTTGATGCTGTCGTAGTGTGTTTCAAAAGGCAGGTTGTCGCCAAGCAGGAAATAGAAGATGGCGTCAAGGCCTCGCCGTGAGACCTCGGCACTGTTCTGCAACTTGAGCGTGCCGGCGGCGGCGTTGCGTGGGTTGGCAAACAGCGGCTCCTCGTTGAACTGGCGTTCCTCGTTCAATTTCTCAAAACTCTTCCACGGCAGCAAGATCTCGCCACGCACCTCAAATTTCTCGGGCAGGTCAATGAACCCCGAGATTTCAAGCGGAACGGACTTGATGGTGATGACATTGGCGGTCACATCGTCGCCTTGAACGCCGTCACCGCGGGTGACAGCACGCACCAGTCGCCCTTTTTCATAGGTCACCGAGATGGATGTGCCGTCATACTTCATCTCGCCCACAATCTCACTGGCTTCGCCGCCCAAGCCATCCTGGGCACGTCGCAGGAAATCCTGCACCTCCTCGATGCTGTAACTGTTGGACAGCGACATCATCGGACGCTCGTGGCGCACCTGGGTGAAGCCTTTACTGATGTCGCTGCCGACGCGCTGCGTCGGGGAAAGCGGATCCTGGTATTGCGGATAGTCGCGCTCAAGGTCCTGCAGTTCGCGCAGCAGGGCGTCAAATTCCTGGTCGCTGATCGTCGGCGCATTCAGTACATAGTAGTTATGGTTGTGGCGGTTGATGATTTCCCGCAATTCCTTGATTCGTTGTTCAAATAGGTCCATCGGTTGAGTGTTTTGAGTGATTTGAATTTCAAAATTACTGTTTTTTCCTGAAAAAAATCGCTTTATCTCATTTTTTTCTTACATTTGCACTCAATTTATGACATGACCAGTTGAGTATATGATGAAGAAGAATTGCAGAATTATAATCATGATTGCAGCAGTGGCGCTCACCCTGTTAATGTCTACCGGATGCATCAGGCAGAATTACATCATGTTTGAGGACGGTGACTTCGACGGGATGGAGTTCTCGGACTATGACCTGATGCAGAATGCCGAACTCGACATGGATGACGCTGATCGCGACTGAAAAAAGCCGATTTCTATATTTTCACTATTTTTAAAAATTATTAATTGACACGAGGGGTTGATAGTGAGAGGTTTAGCGTGGCTAGTTTTGGCTGATTTGTCACTTTTTGTGGTTTTTTTAACATCTGCTTAACAATTATTGTTGTATATTTGCAGCCAATTATATAGTAAAGCCTAGATTGACACCACTCATCATAGGCTAATCAAGTATTTAGATTAAAACATATGAACCTATTAGAGAATAAGTTAGCGCGTTATGAAGAGCCGCAGAAGGCTAAAGCTGCCGGCATATACCCTTACTTTCGCGCCATCTCAAGCGAACAGGACACCGAGGTGTTGATGAATGGCAAGAAGGTGCTCATGTTCGGTTCCAACTGCTATTCAGGCCTAGTTAACGATGAGCGCATCAAGCAAGCCGCCATCGAGGCAACCGAGAAATACGGTACCGGATGTGCCGGCTCACCCTTCCTGAATGGTACGCTTGACCTCCACAAGCAGCTTGAACGCAAGCTGGCAGAGTATGAGGGAAAGGAAGATGCAATGATCTACAGCACGGGCTTCGGCGTTAACTTGGGTGTGATTTCCACACTCACGGGACGTGAGGACTACATCCTCTGGGATGAGCAGGATCATGCCTCAATCATCGAGGGACGACGTCTCTCGTTCTCCAACTCGCTCAAGTACAAGCACAACGATATGGCATCGCTCGAGGCTCAGCTCAAGAAATGTGAGCCCGACCGCGTTAAGCTCATTGTCACCGATGGTGTCTTCTCGATGGAAGGCGACGTCTGCAAGCTGCCCGATATCGTTGACCTGGCTCACAAGTATAACGCCAGCATCATGGTTGACGAGGCTCACGGTATCGGTGTCTTCGGCGAGGGCGGTCGCGGCGTTTGCGACCATTTCGGTCTGCGCGACGAGGTGGACCTGATTATGGGTACTTTCTCCAAGTCGATCGCGTCACTGGGCGGCTTCATCGCTACCAGCAGCGTGATTACCAACTACCTGCGCCACCATTCTCGCAGCTACATCTTCACCGCCAGCATCACCCCGGCATCGACCGCTGCAGCGATGAAGGCCATCGATATCCTCATCAGCGAGCCCGAGCGTCAGGAGCACCTCTGGAAGATTACCCACGAGGCACTCCAGGGATTCCGCGATATGGGTTGCGAGATCGGTCACACCGAGACCCCCATCATCCCTCTGTTCATCCGTGACAACAACAAGACGTTTGCCATCACGCGCGACCTCTTGAACGAGGGCATCTTTGTTAACCCCGTCGTTTCACCCGCCGTGGCTCCCAACGACACCCTCATCCGTTTCAGCCTCATGGCCACCCACACCCACGAGCAGGTGGTATTTGCGCTCGAGAAGATCCAGAAGGTATTCCGTTCCTACGGCCTCGTTCCCTAAGGCTGAGGAATCAGGAAATATACAGAATAAGTAGTGAAACCATGCCATTTCAGGCGTGGTTTCACTGTTTTATCCATCAAACGCCTCGTTTTTTCAGCACTTTTAGAAAAAAAAACACAAAAACATTTGCCCGTTAAAATTGTATTAGTAATTTCGCAACATCAAACAAGGATAGAAAACGCGATAGCACTATGATTTACAAATTTGTCATCGTCTCGGATGAGGCCGATAATTTTAAATTGCAGATTGCCATTGATTCAACGGCTACTTTCATGCAGTTGCGCAACGTCATTCTGGATTCTGCCGGATACGGAAAGGACCAGATGGACTCATTCTATATCTGTGATGAGGAGTGGGCCAAAGAGAAAGAAGTGACTTGCATGGACATGGGAACAGATACCGACGAGGATATCTGGATCATGGACGATACACAGCTCGACGAACTGCTCGAGGATGAAGGCCAGAGGCTGAAATTTGTCTTTGACTACATGACCGAGCGATTCTTCAAAGTCAAGCTCAAGGAAGTCATCCCTGGCAAGACGCTGCATGACCCCTTGTGCGAGAGCAAGATTGGCAATCCACCTGCCGAGAATGTCGATATCTCCGATTACATCACCATCCCCAAGATTCCCGATGCCAACAATATTGAGGCCATCGACAAGAGTGAATTCTACGGTGACGAGGAATACGATGAGGACGAGATCTCCGACTTCGACGAGATGGACAGCCTGGATAACGACAATTACAAGTTCTAAACGAGGGCACAATTCCTGTTCCTATCCGAAAAATCAGCGTTTTTTTTGGCGTCATTAAGAATATTCACTAATTTTGTCGCAGTAAAACAAACTTATTAAGGACATGAAAAAATTGGTATTTGCCTTAGCGGCGCTTTTCGCTATCTCTATGTTCTCCTGTACTGGTGGCCAGCAAGAGAACGATCCATCCGATAATGACACTATCGACACCACCGTTGTGGTAGCAGACACCGCTATCCATGAGGTTACAGGTGTTGCCGTCGATGGTGCCAACAACAGCATCTCGCTGCTTGTGGGCGGAGATACCGTTAGCTTTGAGTATCCTGACCTTGACAGGGGCCACAAGGACTCCTGGTATATCAATGATACCGTGACCGTGCGGTATTATGTGACTCACGATGGTGACAGCGTCACCGACGTCGTCAACGAGGTAGGCGCCTGACACCTCAAGCGCCAGGAAAAGGTCTTTGAAATATCGTCACCGCTTGCCAAGTGCTGGCACGATAACCGACCATATTGCGGTAGTAGCTCAGTTGGTAGAGCATCAGCTTCCCAAGCTGAGGGCCGCGGGTTCGAGTCCCGTCTACCGCTCAAAAGTATAGTGAGCTGAAAATCAAGAGGTTAATTACACAAATCTTTAGATTTTCAGCCCTATTTTCAAGGCAAATGCCATAAAAAAAAAGGCAAAATTTGCACAAAAATCGTCAAAAATCTTGATTTGCTGTTAAAAATCTGTGTACATACCTGTGTACGTACACAGATCCAGGCAAGATGAAACGGACAGATGGATGTGGAGAGAGTAGCCGCCAGTTTTTATTATGGCAACGACAAAATTTTTTCTCGACACGCGAAGAACAAAGCCAGGTTCTTCCTCGGTATTGAAAGTTGTAATTACCAACTGCAATACTAGATCGTATGTATCTCTTGATGCGAAACTGCTCCCCGAACAGTGGGATGCTGATCATTCGCGAGTTATCAACCATCCAGATGAGCAGAGGCTGAATCTCTATATTTCAAGGGTTCAGCATCATGTCAACCGCATAATCCTGTTCCTCACTGAGGACGGGCGTGTGCAGGGAATGACTGCTAATGAAATAAGGGACGAAATTGAGCGAAGGCTCAATCCGGACAAGGTTGAGAAGAAGGAGCAGAGAAAGCAGAGTAGAGACTTGTTCATAACCCGTTTCCTTGCTTTTGCTGAAAGTAAGAAACCTAGTACCCGTGGGCTTTACATGTGCACGTATAGGCGCATGAGAGACTTTATCGGTGAGCAGCGTTTGAACCGACTCCGTTTTGAAGACATCACAAAGGAGTGGCTCACAGACTTCGATAACTTCATGGCAAAGACAGCGAAGTCAAAGAACTCCCGAAATATTCATCTTCGTAACATCCGTTCAGTGTTCAATGAGGCTATAGATGATGGTGTTACCACGTTCTACCCGTTCCGCCGGTTCAAGATTCGTCCAGTGGCTACGCCCAAGCGAAACTTGAAGGTGGATGAGCTGCGCACTTTGATGAACTTCCCTACTGAAGAATATGCTGAGCAATACAGAGACATGTTCATCTTGATATTCATGCTTCTGGGTATCAACATCGTGGATTTGTGTAGGCTCAAAGAGATTGAGGATGGCCGTGTCAACTATTATCGTGCCAAAACGGGGCGCTTGTACTCCGTTAAGGTTGAGCCTGAGGCACTTGAAATCATCAATCGCTATCGCGGCAAGGATTGGTTGCTAAATATCCTCGATCGTTATGAAGATCACCGCAACTACACTCATAGGATGAACAACTCGCTAAAGAAGATTGGCCCCGTGAAGCGCGTGGGACGTGGAGGCAAGAAAGTTCATCAGCCACTCTTCCCGAAGATTTCAACATACTGGGCACGTCACACATGGGCAACAATAGCTGCCAGCCTTGATATCCCCAAAGAGACTATCGCCCAAGCGTTGGGACATAGTAGTAACACTGTGACCGATATCTACATTGAGTTTGATCAGCGCAAAGTTGACGTGGCGAACCGCAAGGTTCTAGATTGGGTTATCTACGGCAAGAGATAACCTCAAAAGTATACTTTTTTGGAGCCGCCAATGGTGTCAGTTGTGATGCCATTGGCGGTTTCTTATGTGGTGCCTTGGGTGGTGCCTTTTACGATGCCTTTTGTGGTGCCTGCATTGGTTCCTCGGGCGGTGCCGCCATCGGTGCCTGCATCGGTACCGCCATCGATGCTCCTATAGGTGCCGCCATTGGTGCTGGTAGTGGAACGCTTAGTGAAACAATCCGTGAAACAAATTACGAGATGATACAAAAAATCTCCCCTCGGCTTTCGCGTTGGGGAGAAAGAATGAATAACAGCTTAAAAATGAACACCTTAATTGCTTGTGATTTTGTAGAACTGGCCTTTTAAGAGGTGGGACATGCCGTCTTCGGTGAAGGTGGCGGTCAGTTTCTCGCAGAGGTAGCGTTTGCCGTCGATGTGGAAGACGGAGCGGACGTTAGGGATCTTGTCGGCAAGGAAGGAGAAGGTGTACTTTTTCTTCTGGTCGACGGGATAGAAGGTGTCACGCTCAATGCCCTGGCCGTAGGCGGCGTTGTTGATGCGCAGCGAACAGGTCTTGCCGCTGTTGATGCGATTCCAGGTGACCGAGAGCACGCCCGAGTTGCTGTTGGGAGTCGGTGCGTAATAGGAG
>ONJS01000010.1 GCA_900318205.1 uncultured Prevotellaceae bacterium
TCGGCGCGCTGCGGCGTGGTGATGATACGTTCGTTCTTGTACAAACCGGCAGCCTGGATGTCGGCGAGCTCCTTCTGGAGATGTTCCTGAAATTTTCCAAACATGATAAAAAACTAATATTATTAAAGGTTTGACATTAAGTTAGGTTCATTAGATGGCTACAAAGGTAGTATTTTTTTCTTTAGTTCTCAGTTTTTCAGTCGTCAGTTTTTTTAGTTTTCAGTGAGATGACTCTCCCCCTGAAGCCTAATCGTTGTCGGCACTGGAGGCGACGAGGCCTTGGCGCTGCGGCATGTTGACATCCTGCTGCCCTTGGACGGGCTCCTGCTGGATGTTGTTCTGGCTACGGTTGCGGTCGCGGCGCTTGCGGTGGTGCCAGCGTGAACTGCTCGGAGCCTCTTCCTCGGCTTCGACCTGCTGGGCGGGTTTGGCACCGTCAAGTCGCTTGCCGCCGTTGAGGGCATACAGCTCATATTGCTCGATGATGTTGATGAGTTTGGTGGGATAGTTGATGTCCTCGGCATAGCCGCAGTCGCGGAGCCCCTGTGCCCAGCTGCGATAGTCGGTCACTTCCAGTTCATAGAGGATGCTGTAGCGGGGACCCTTGAGGAACTTGGCGTGGTCCAGGAAGGAATCCTCGGGGGCACCATACTTGCGGTAGCCCACATTGCTGCTCAGGGAGTCGCCCTTGCCATAGATCTCACCTTTCCAGTGATAGGCCTTGATGCCGAAGTGGTTGTTGGCTTCCTTGGCCATGCGACTCTTGCCGGCGTAGCTCTCCAGGATGCCCTGGGCCAGCGTGATGCTGGCAGGAACACCGTATTCCTGCTCAAACTGTAACGCTACGGGCTTGTAGCGCTCGATATACTCCAAATAATCCTGTCTTGTAGTCTGTGAAGAGGCCGTAAAGGCATAAAAAATGGCAAAAATCAAGCAAAAAATGTAAATTCGCTTGTTTATCGGGAAATTATCTATAATTTTGCGTTCTAAGTAAAAACTCATAATTTTGTTATGACTGAAAAGAAAATCACCACAAAGGTAAGGGTTTATTCTTATAATGAGCTCACCGAAGAGCAAAAAAAATTAGTTGACCTTGCTCGAGAGGCCACGATGAATTCCTATTCGCCCTATAGCAACTTCAAGGTTGGAGCCGCTCTAGAGCTTGACAACGGCGAGGTGTTTATCGGTGCAAATCAGGAGAATGCGGCCTTTGCAGGCATCTGCGGTGAGCGTGCCGCACTCTATGCTGCAGGCGCAAAATACCCTGGTGTGCCTGTCAAGTCGGTAGCCATCACTTCTTACACGCGAGACGAGTTTGTCGTCGAGCCAACCGCCCCCTGCGGCGTCTGCCGCCAGGCTTTCCTGGAATTTGAGAAAAACGGCCATCCCATCGAGCTCATTCTCGCCGGCAAGGAAAAGATTTACATCCTTGACAGCTTCCAGGACACCATGCCCCTCTCCTTCACCGAATTCTAAGATTTTTCAGACAACCCAGACAACACAGGAGGGACAACCTTGACAACACAATTCGTTAGTTGTTCAAGGTTGCCCCTCCTAGTTCCCCCACAATCCCCCCATTGTCCCCCCCTCCCCAGTTCTCCCATTATTCCCATTGCTCCCATCACCCCCTATCACTCCCCATCCCCTAATTTCTCCCAACTAAAAACTAAAAACTGAAAACTTTTCCCTACCTTTGCAGGTTGTAATCAAGAAAACCTAATCATCAACTACAATAATGAAGAGTAACTTAGACAAGAAACTGGTGGGGTCGCTGTCGCTGGCCGACGTGATCCACTTTGCGATTGCGGTCATTATCTTTGCCGCCATCTCATGGATTTATTTCTATCCCAATGACGTGAACGGCGATGTCCTGCAGCAGAACGACGTGATGCAGGGTGCCGCCAACAGTCAGGAAATCAACTCGTTTGAGCAGCAGACGGGTGAGAAGTCATGGTGGACCGATGCCCTATTTGGCGGTATGCCCGCCTTCCAGATCACGCCGTCCTATGAGGGAACGACTATGCTGAGTCCCGCCTCGGCACTCTATCGCTTGGGCTTCCCGACGCCTGTGAGCTGGGTATTTATCCTCATGCTGGGCTTCTTCCTGCTGATGCTGGCGTTTAAGGTTAAATGGTACTATGCCGTCCTTGGCGCTATTGGCTATGCGTTCTCGAGTTACTTCTTCATCCTGATGGGCGCCGGCCACATCTGGAAACTGATGGTGCTCGCCTATATTCCGCCCACGATTGCAGGTATCGTCTGGTGTTATCGTGGCAAGTACCTGGGCGGTATGGCTGTTGCAGCCTTCTTTGCCGCTCTGCAGCTGGCCAGCAACCATGTGCAGATGACCTATTACTCGATGTTCCTCATCGTGGCGTTGGTTATCGCCTATCTCGTTAAGGCCATCATCGACAAGCAGGTGGGCCGCTGGTGCATCGCTACTGCTGCGTTGGCAGTGGCAGCCGGATTGGCACTGCTGGCCAATTCGCCCAACCTGTTCATGACCTACAAATATGCCCAGGAGACCATGCGCGGCGGTCACAGCGAACTCACGCCTCAGGGCGAAGATGCCGTCAACGCCAAGCCCACCGAGGGAGGTCTGGACAAGGACTACATCACCCAGTGGAGCTATGGCAAGGACGAGACTTTCACCTTGCTCATCCCCAATGTGAAGGGCGGTGCTACCCTCAAGCCCGAGCACGGCGACCACCGCATGCTGGTGTTGAGTGATACCGATAAGGCCACTAAGATGGCTAACACTGGCCAGATGAGCCAGCAAGATGTCCAGATTCTGAGCCAGTTCCCGCAGTACTTCGGTGACCAGCCGATGACCAACGGCCCCGTCTATGTGGGTGCCCTCATTTGTGCCCTCTTCCTGCTGGGTTGCTTCATCGTGAGGGGTCCAGTGAAATGGGCTCTGCTCATCGCCACCATCATCAGTATCCTGCTCTCGTGGGGCCACAACATGATGTGGCTCACCGACTGGATGATTGACCATTTCCCCATGTACAACAAGTTCCGCACTGTGGCGTCAATCCTCGTCATCGCCGAGATTGCGATGCCCATCCTGGCCGTGCTGGGATTGCGGGAACTCTTCAAGGAGCCCGACGGCTGGCGCAAGCACAAGGTCGCCCTGTTGGCATCCTTCGGCTTCTGCGCCTTCGTTTGCCTGTTGACGGCGATATTCCCGGGCATATTTGGCCACTTCTCGGCTCAGGAGCATGAGCAGTTGGTCGCTACGGGTCAGATTCAGCAGTATCCCAGTGTTGACGCTGCTATCGCTGCCGTGCGTGGCGCCCTGGTCAGCGGTGACGCTTGGCGCAGCCTCATCGTCATCCTGCTCGGCTTCGGTGTCATCTTTGTTTACCTGAAAGGCAAAGTCAATGAGATGGTCGCCACCCTCGTGCTGGCTGCTATCGTGCTGGTGGACATGTATGCCGTGAACAAGCGCTACATCAACGCCGACACCTTCACTTCCCACTATGATGTATCCGAGCAGCAGTTTGTACAGCGTCCTGCCGACGCCCAGATTCTGCAAGACAAGGACATGAACTACCGCGTGATGGATGTGCAGCACTTCGGCGAGGCGATGCCCAGTTACTTCCACAAGACCGTCGGTGGTTATCATGCAGCCAAGTTGACGCGTTACAACGACCTCATCAACAACCAGATTGCCAAGAACAACGTGCAGGTGCTCAATATGCTCAACACCCGCTACGTCATCGTTGATGACCAGACCGTGCAGCGCAACCCCGATGCCCTGGGCAACGCGTGGTTTGTCGATTCGCTCACCTATGTCAACAATGCCGATGAGGAAATGGCATTCCTCGACAACTTCAATCCCGCTAAGAGTGCCGTGGCTGATGCCAAGTTCAAGCAGCAGTTGGGCGATGCCCGTGCGGCACAGCCTGGCGATACCATCTACGAGACCAGCTATGCCCCCAATCACCTGACCTATAAGAGCCACAGCGCCAACGGCGGCCTGGCTGTATTCAGCGAGGTGTATTTCCCCTGGGGCTGGAAGGTGACGGTTGACGGCAAGCCCGCTGAGATGGGCCGCGTGAACTACATCCTGCGTGCCTTGCAGTTGCCCGCAGGTGACCATGAGATTGACTTCAAGTTTGTCCCCGACGAGGTCAACAAGACCCAGTCGTGGGCCAAGTTTGCAGTCATCGCCATCTACTTGTTGCTCCTGTTGGCGTTGAACTACGCTCTGTTCGGCGACAAGTTGCGCAAGAACAAGGTTGAAAAAGAGGCCCCTGAAGCCTAAAACCTAAAATCTTGTTTCAGCCAAAACGATATCTCAATGCTTGGAGCCGTCACCACCGCAGTGGCGGCTTCGGCATCCATTCACCCTACGCTTACCAGTTTGTGCGCAACGTGTGGAGCCAGCGCCTGCCTTATTATGCCTATGGGGGCTTGAGGCAGTTGATTGGTACCATCAGGGACGTCACGACCAGGCAGCAGCGACGTGAGCTGGACCTTATCAGCGAGCCTGAGGCGAAATTATTGTTCAGGGTGACCAATTTCTTCAACCCCACAAGAATTCTTCAGGTGGGAGCCGCTACGGGCGTTGAGAGCGTCGCCATGCTGGAGGTGAACAGCCAGAGCCGTCTCTACCTCTATGACCCGCAACTGGAGCAGAAGGCACTTGCCGTGCGTGTGCTGCAAAGCCAGCTCAATAGGGTAGAGTGCTATGACGATGCGACGGTAGCCGTCAATGATATGTTGCAGCACGCCCCCGGGCCGATGTTGGCGTTGGTTAACATGCCGGTTGATGAAGCCATGCTAAGACGTCTCCTGAATGCCCAATGCGTGGTCGTGATACGCAACCTGAATCGCGACGAGGTTATGTCGCGCCTATTTGCTGGTTGTTGCGGGTACATGCCCATGGGCCAGACCTATACCAACAACAAAATCGCCATCCTCAATCCTAATCCCAAGCTGCAGCGCGAGGACTTCCTCCTGTGGCTATAGCAAAGCGAAGGATCTCATCTAACGAGAGTTCGACGTGAATATACTCTGGTTAGCCGCTGAGACATGTAGAGACGCAAAATTTTGCGTCTCCAATCGTTAGGCATTACCAAAATGCAGCCTATGGGGATGTGTCATAGATGAAAGCCAATAGTTACTCAAACAGATATAAGAGCAAATAGATATATTACTTTGATAAAGATATAGCAATTATGAAAGCACAATTAATTAACAATAAATGGAAAAGACTATGAAAGAGAGAATATTAGCTTTTTTAAAGACTCACCAGTGGTGTATAATAGTTATTATGATAATACTTACCTTCTATCAATTAAAAGTAAATGTAGATGGTATGATAATAGAACACCAGCAAGAGCAAATAGAGAAATACAAGGCACAATCCAGAGAGTACAAAGATGCTTACTGGCAGATGGTAGATGAAAAGAACAGATGGCGAGAGATAGCAGAAGAATTAGGCAGATAAAGCACAATTAACCCCACCAGTATGTTTTCTAAGGTGGTTTTTATATATTAAAATCATCCATAAAATCATCACCAGATAAATCAAGAATATTATCTTTAAGACTATCTGTCTCTTCTCCCAAATAGTTCAAGAGATCATTATAGTAACGATTTATTAATCTTTGTTGAACCTCTAATACTAATGACAAAAGGAATCCCAGTAAAATAGAGGCTGTAGCACAAATATTAGCCCCAGATGGCTCTTTAATGAGTAGATATATTGAGAAGCCCAGTAGGACAATAAAACACCCTATCACAACATTCAAAGCCATTTTTATAACAGTATTCATAAGATAATCGTATTAGCAGTTTATATGAGTCTATTAATTTACCGCAAAGATATAATATTTTAGTTATTCAACTACTATGAAATAAACTAAGAGCCAGCCCTTAAATAGGGTTTGGCTCTTGTTGTTTCTATGGCGTCATTTCCTTATTTGTTCTAGTATTTCTGGATGCTCCCTTACATAACCCAATATCATATCTACCAATCTGTTTATATCAGCAATATTTACTTCACTATCTTCATTTACATCACCTTTGATTATGGTTTGACCTGATGAAACTTCTTTTGATAATAAGTAAGATAAACAATGATTAATATCACTAGTCACAAATTCTACTTCATACCCGTAACTAGATAGCAAATTCAGAATTTCCCCTATTGTATATATTCTAATAGAGTTGTCATAATACCAGTAGTGCGAGTTGCTACTATATACAAAACCCTCAATATTATCAGGAACATCACCTGTTATTCTATAATATGCATCACTAGCACCTCCGCTAAATGTATTTGAATAAACTGTTATATAACTCTTTCTTGCAGATGCGGTGACACTTACTAAAACAAGCAGTAATAATAAAATAATCTTCTTCATAATATAATTGTTTTTAAAGTTAATAGATACTGCAAAGATAGTGAAAAAACAAAAGCCAGCCCTAATTGGGTTGGCTCTTTTATTATATCAACAATAGCAATAGTGATGGTATCAGTATCAAGCCCAGAAGCAGCATACATCCTTTATTCTTAGTAGGCTCTGGTTGTTTAACTGGCTCTTCATCCATTAGCTTTGATAGATCTACCTTTATAGTAGCTGAAGTGTAGTCATCTTCTTCCAAAGGTCGGCTTTTAGCAAATTCCCTGCATTGCCTTCTAATCTCAGAGTAATCAAAATCTTCTGTGAATGGGATAGTAAACCAGTTATAAGGATTACGCAAGTCAGACCTACCACCTCCTAGGGTAACTTCAAATGAATCTGAGATATAGAAGTATGTGGTTTTATAAGGAAATATGAAGATTTTGGCTTCATTCCAGTCTATATTATAATTATCCTTTGCATACTGGATTCTATCACGCAAATTATTCTCTGTAAGCCTATCTATGTGTAACTCCCTATCCTTCCTAATCACCAAATCACCATCTACAAACATCACAGTCATTTGTCGGTGTGATAAGTGCATTTCAAAAGATACCGCATCTTCACCAGTACCATAGTAAGGTTTTACCCTTTCATAAGCATCTATGATTTCTTGTGAAGGTGCATCATCAGGAAAACAGTAGAATGTTTCACCTACCCTACCACCATACTTTTCTTTAGCTACTTCTGGTGGTACTAAGTAGGCTTCATTCTCTGCTATAGCCTTCTTACTGGTTTTCTTCAGTTGGTTTACCAGTTGCTGAATATGCTGGGCATATTCCTCTGCTTTTGTATCTTTAAGTGGAATCATAATAGTAGTACTTTATTGATTGCCCAAAGATAATCATAATACGGCAAATTTTAGCAAATATCACCCTATTTTATATAAACCAGACTCCAATTCCAGTAAATTTTCATTTTTCTTCAAATTATTTTACAGATGTAAGTCTTTATAAATAAGCAAGTTATAAAAGTATGTAGTTTGAGTAGTTAATTTCAATCTATGCTTGTACTAATGTCCGTGCTTCGCACGGAGAAATTAAACAAAAATTTGTATAAAAATTAAACAAGACAAGTTTTCATTTAATTTTATTAATAATTTTGCTTAATTTCTCGGCCGTAAGGCCGATTAAAAATTATGAAGCGAATTATGACACACCTCCTACATCGCGGATGAAATGAGTATCAGCACTTTTTCTTATTGAACTCTCGTTATCTAGAGTCCATTCCTGTAGATGAAAAAAATCCGCTCGACCTAAAAAGTCGGGCGGATTCTGTTTCAGTATTATAACTGATTACCTCTTCTTGGCAACGGGCAGTTGCTGAATCTTGGGAGTAGCGGGCTTGCTGTCGTCAACACCGAGGGTCTCGATGTCGAAAATCAGCGTCTCGTTGGGATCAATACCGCGGTTACCCTGGGCACCGTAAGCGAGCTCACCGGGGATGACAACGGTTACCTTGCTGCCGGGCTTCATGAGCTGGATCATCTCGGCGAAACCGGGGATGACTTGCTTCAGGTTGAAGGGCACGGGGTTCTCACCGCTCTTGTCAAATTCGGTACCATCCAAGTGACGGCCTACGTAGTTCACCTTAACGACGTCGCTGTCGCTGAAGTTCTTGCCCTCACCAGCGGCGAGCACCTTGTAGGCGATACCACTCTTGGTGAAAGTATAGCTCTTGTCGTTTTTCAGCTTTGCCATGTACTCCTCACCGGCCTTCTTGTTGGCAATGGCCTTGGGAGACTGCTCGATAGCCTTGTTGAGCAGCGGCTCAATCTTGCTCTGCATAGCCATCATGTCTTCCTGGCTAAGGGGAGTAGTCTTCATGATGGCATCACGCAGGTGCTGCATGAACAGGCTCTTGTTGATGGGCATACCGCACTGCTGCTCAATACCCTGATAGAGCTGTGCGATCTGCATACCCATCTGGAGACCCATCTGGAAATTCTTGCTGGTGTCAGCGTTAGCGATCATCTCCATACCCTTGAGGGCCTGCTCGATGTTGATGGTGGAGTCCATGCTGCGGAGCTGCTGACCCATACCAGAACCGTAGAGGTCACCAAATGCCATACTCAGAGAGTCCATAGCCTCACTGCTACCGCTTGCACCCTTGCTGTTGCAGCCAACAAAACCAACGGTCAAAAGACCTGCTGCTGCAAATGCTAAAATCTTCTTCATAATAATAAAACCAGTTTTTTAAATGAATTTTGAATGTTGTTTATAAAGTTTTTTAGTTCTTCTTTGTCACCTTAATCAACTCTACGTCAAAGATAAGCGTTGAGTTGGGAAGAATCTTGTCGCCGGCGCCCTTGGAGCCGTAGGCCAGCTCGCTGGGGATGAACAGGCGATATTTTGAACCCTCACTCATGAGTTGCAGACCCTCGGTCCAACCAGGGATAACCTTGTTAAGAGGGAAACTAGCGGGTTCGCCACGCTCAACACTGCTGTCAAACACGGTGCCGTCCAGCAGTTTGCCGGTGTAGTGTACGGTTACAGTGTCCTCAGCGCTAGGCTTGGCACCGGTACCTTCTTTCAGCACCATGTACTGCAGACCGCTTGTCGTCTGTACCACACTGTCATTCTTGGCGTTTTGCTCCATGAATTCGCGGCCCACGGTCTTGTTGTCCTTGATCTGCTGGCCATAGTCGGGAGCAGCCTCCTCGGTGTTCTCGTTGCTGGAAGTGTTGTTGCTGCAACTTGCCATGCCTGCCATCAGCAGGGCTGCCATAACGATAGCAAATATCTTTTTCATTGCTTCAATAATTGTGTTGGCGATATTACTTCTTTTCAACCTTAAGCAGCTGTACGTCAAAGATGAGCGTCGAGTTGGGCTTGATGGGGCCGGTTCCGTGAGGACCATAAGCCAGGTTGCTGGGGATGAACAGCCTGTAGGCAGCACCCTCGCGCATGAGTTGCAGACCCTCGACCCAGCCGGGGATCACCTGACCAACGGCGAAGGTAGCGGGCTCGCCACGCTCAACACTGCTGTCAAATACGGTACCGTCAATCAGTCTGCCGGTATAGTGTACGGTAACCACGTCGTTGGGACCAGGCTGAGCGCCGTCGCCTTCCTTAATTACCATATACTGCAAGCCGCTCTCGGTCACTTTCACGCCCTCGGCGCTCTTGTTCTTCTCCAAGTACTCGCGACCCAGGCGCTCGTTCTCTTCGGCACCCTGTTTCTCAAGATTGGTGAAAAACTCGGTAACAATCTGCTTGGCCTCATCAAAGGTCATCTTCTGTTCTGCACCTTCGTAGATAGCCCTCAAGCCGTCAGCAAAGTCATTGATATCCAGTTTCTTAATGCCAGAGCCGATGAAGTTTCCACCCATGCTCAAGCCTAATGCATAGCTCAATTTATCCATTGAAAAATCTACTTTTTTTGTAAAAAACGGTGCAAAGATAGTGATTTATGTGATTAGCGAGTACGTTTTTAGAAAAATTTTACTATTTTTGCTATCACATTATAGAATAAGGAGACTCCAACCTAAATAAGCCAATGACTATGAATAAAAAGAAATTAGTGATCTCATCGGGTGCTGGCATCAGCGCCGAGAGCGGCATCAAGACTTTTCGCGATGCCGATGGTCTGTGGGAGAATTATCCCGTAATGGATGTAGCCAGCCATGAGGGCTTCTTGCGCAACCCTGCTCTCATCCACAAGTTTTACAATGAGCGCCGTGAGCAACTGATTAACGCTCAGCCCAATGCTGCCCACTTGGGACTGGTGGAACTGGAGAAGGATTTTGACGTGCGTGTCATCACCCAGAATGTGGATGACCTGCATGAACGTGCCGGTAGCTCCAGCGTGCTGCACCTGCATGGAGAGTTGATGAAGGTGCGCTCGCTCAGACATGAGGAGCGCGTTTACACCTTGCCGTGCGATGATCTCACCGACAAGGGTTTGGTGACTAGTGTAGATACGTTAGACCCCTATGGTGACCACGTGAGGCCGCACATCGTGTTCTTTGGCGAGGCGGTGCCCAACATGGATGCTGCTGCTCAACTGGCGCATGACGCCGACATCTTTGTCGTTATCGGCACCTCGCTGGTGGTCTATCCTGCTGCCGCACTCATCCAGTATGTGAAACGCAACGTGCCCATCTATTACATCGACCCCCGACCCGCCGCTGTGCCTGATTGGGTCCATGTCATCCAGAAGCCTGCCACCCAGGGTGTCGCCGACTTGATTAACATCCTGCGCGGCTGACGCACCTCGAGCAAGAAACAGCAGAATAAACCCCATGCTTGACCCTCAAAATCAAGCATGGGGATTGTTCTTTATATTTACCAATATTGCTTGAGCAGATAGTCGATGAGGGTGGTGACATCACTGATGCGGATGCTGCTGTCCAAGTCGCAGTCGGCAGCTGCGGGATTGATTAATGAGGCATCGCCCGAGATCAGATAGTTGATCAGGTCGGTCACATCGTTGATGTTTACCATATGGTCACCGTTCACGTCGCCGCGCAGGACGCTGGACTTGGATGTGAAATAGCCTGGCGCTGACGGGCCACCGTCAATGCGGGCGTAGGTCTTGTCGGTGTGGTTTTCGTTATAGACCGTTCCCATTCCGCCCACCAGAGCAGTGCAGTTGGTGAACAAGCCTTCACCCCATTCGCCATAGACATTATCAGTAGTCCATCCTGTTCCGGCGTAGATGGTGGTCAGATGAGTGCAGTCCTTGAACATGTTGGTCATGTACCAGGTGTTGAAGGTGTTCCAGTCCGAGATGTCTAGCGAGGTTAGGCCCGTGCATCCTGAGAACATGTTTTGCATGTCGTTGACACTTATGGTATTCCACCTTGAGATATTCAGAGAGGTCAGGCTTTTACAACCATTAAACATGTTGTCCATGCTGATGACATTGGCTGTGTTCCAATTTGAGAGGTCGAGTGAGGTTAGGCTCGAGCAACCAGAGAACATGGCTACCATAGTCATTACAGTGCTTGTGTCCCATCCCGAGAGATTGAGAGAAGTTAGGCTTCGGCAACCATAGAACATTTGGGTCATACTGGAAAC
Source organism: uncultured Prevotellaceae bacterium (assembly GCA_900318205.1). Classification (GTDB taxonomy): domain Bacteria; phylum Bacteroidota; class Bacteroidia; order Bacteroidales; family Muribaculaceae; genus Sodaliphilus. Next base: position 11,438 of record ONJS01000010.1, read on the forward strand.
ATTGGCGGTGTTGAAACCCGAGAGGTCGAGTGAAGTTAAGCTTTCGCAACTATTGAACATGTGATACATGTCGATGACATTGGAGGTGTCCCAACCTGTAAGGTCAATTGAGCTCAGACTCAAGCAGTAGTAGAACATTAAGCCCATGTCGATGACATTGGCAGTGTTCCATCCCGAGAGGTTGAGCGAAGTGAGGCTTTCGCAGTAGCAGAACATCTCGAACATATCGGTAACATTGGCGACGTTCCAGCTTGACAGGTCAAGCGATGTCAGGCTTGAACAGTCGCGGAACATCCTTTTTGCATTAGTCATTTCGCTGGTGTTTACCTGACTCAGGTCCATGCTCTCACAATGATTGAAATTATAGAACAGTTGTGAGCAGTCACCAGTGAAACTCACTTCGCTGGTAGCAGTGACACTCTTGACGGATGTGTTGATGACGTCACCGCTCCAATTGTTGTACTGGTTGAATTCGCCCCAGTTGAGCGTCAGTGCACCGGTAGCACTGTTGTAGGTGTACTGGGGCGTTGAGGCGGCAGAGTCGGGGCCCGCATCAATGGGTAGGGCTTGCGCTGTGAGCTCTGCAAGGAACGTAACGAGAAGTAATAAAACTTTTTTCATAAGCAGATGGGTAATTTGTTTGTTATTATCAATCAGCAAATTTAGAAACTTTTCCAGAATAATTGCTAAAACGAGGAAAGAAACAGTTTCTAACCTATCGTCAACAGGTGTTGACTTTTTCGCATAAAGCGAATTAGCCTCCGCAGGCAACCCTGCGGAGGCTAAAGCAAATCTTACTGCCGTTTACTCGTCGGTCTTGTAGTTTGAAAATCAGTCCTTGAACTTGATGATGCAGTCCTCGCCGGCTTTGATTTCTACGATATCCTGGAAGAGCAAACGTTCGTTCTGTTGACGGATCATGACGCGGCGCGTGCCTTGTTGGGCTCCATAACGCATGCCCTTGACCTCGCCGTCAACGATTTGGGCCGTGGAAGCAAGAAACGTCTTCTTCAAACCCGAAATATTGACCCACAGGTCGTCGTATTGCTTACCGGACTCACTGACGAATACCAGATAGCCGAAAGAATCGGTCGAAGCGTAGTCTTTGGCCAGCTTGTAGCTGTCGTTGCAACCTGTCAATAAAAGGCAGATTGCACACATCAACAGGCACAAGCTTCTCTTCATCGTTGTTACAGTATTACTTGTTAAGACCGAACTTGATGCGCAGTTTCTCGATCATGTCCTTGGTCATGGCGTCGAGGTCGTATTCGGGCTTCCAGTCCCACTCGACACGGGCGCAAGTGTCATCGAGCTTGTTGGGCCAGCTGTCAGCAATACCTTGGCGCAGCGGGTCAACATCATATTCCATCTCAAAGCTGGGGATGTACTCCTTGATCTTGTGGTAAATGACCTCGGGGTCAAAGCTCATCGAAGCAATGTTGAATGAGTTGCGGTGTACCAGACGACTGGGATCGGCTTCCATAATCTCGATGGCAGCGCGCAGGGCGTCGGGCATGTACATCATGTCCATCAACGTGCCGGCAGCAATGGGACAGATGAACTTCTTGCCTTGTACGGCGCTATAGTAGATGTCCACTGCATAGTCGGTCGTGCCGCCGCCCGGAGGGGTGACGTAGCTGATCAGACCGGGGAAGCGCACCGAACGGGTGTCAACACCGAACTTCAGCGCGTAGTAGTTGCTCAGCAACTCGCCGGTGACCTTGGTTACACCGTACATCGTGCGCGGCTGCTGGATGGTATCCTGAGGCGTTCCGTCCTTGGGGGCGTTGGGACCAAAGGAACCGATGCTGCTGGGGGTGAATACGGCGCATTTCTTCTCGCGCGATACTTCCAACACGTTCATCAGGCCGTCGATACCGATGTGCCAAGCCAGCTGGGGCTTGTTCTCGGCAACGGCGCTCAGCAAGGCTGCCAGGTTGTAAATCGTGTCAATGTTGTACTTGTCAACGACAGCACCAATCTGCTGGGCATTGGTGATATCAACAATCTCCGAGGGACCGCTCTCAGCGAGTTCGCCCTTGGGCTCTGCACCAGGGATATAACCAGCCACGACATTACCCGAGTAGATGCCTCTCAACTTCATTGTCAGCTCTGAGCCGATTTGACCCGTTGAGCCGATGATCAGGATATTTTTCATTGCAGTATATCTTATATATGTTCAGGTTTATGTTTTTAAATCAAGGCACAAAAATACACCAATTCTCATAATTGTGCAATATTGACCCCAATTATTTTTTAACCTCCCCCCTAAATTAAACCCCTGTGACCTCATGTTAGGTATTTGTTCCGCTCTGTGTGATTGGTTATTTCAGGAATTGTTGTAATTTTGTGGGCAAATGAGAAGCTTTCGTTACATATTGGTTTCGCTGATCACGTTGGTATCTCTTGCAGCGTGGGGACATAATGACGTGCCTGTCGATACGGTCGCAGTCGCCGATACAACAGTGCACCTGAACAGGTTCCAGCGAGCTAAGCTAAAGGCGAAAGAACGCATCCAGGAGAAGATGAATGAGCCCTACGACACCATCCGTGACAAGGGCTACTGGTGGCGTGCCTTGAAGCACGGCAAGGTGGATTTGGACGGCGGGACAATCGACTATCCGGCGTTTATCGACTTCTGCTGGAAAGTCTATAAGTGGGGCGACAAGGCGTTCAACAGTTACGATACGGCCTATGTGGTCAGCACGGGTAAGAACTGGAAGTTCATGTTCAAGTCCAACAACTGGAACGACAACTATCAGGGTGAACCCTCCAACGAAGGCATCCGTGTGGACATGCGCAGCAAGTTGGCAGCCAACATGGGTTTCCAACTTTCATTTATGGCAGTGAGTGTGGGCTACAGCTTGGGTATTACCAATCTGATCAATGGCGAGAAAGTTTCCAACAAGGTGGACTTCTCGTTTACCTGTGCCCGCTTTGCCGCCGATGCCTATTATATGGAAAACCGCGGTACCACTACGGCTTGGGTGACAGGCAAATACGGTGGCGAAAAAATAAAGTCTAAGATTAAGGAATTTGGTGGTCTGCACCGCAAGTCCTACGGCTTGAGTGCCTACTATTTTTTCAACAACCGTCGTTATGCCCAAGCGGCTGCTTACTGTTTCTCCAAGTACCAGAAGCGCAATGCCGGCTCACTGATCGCTGGTATCTGCCTGCAGCATCGCGACATGAGCATCAACATGGACGAACTGCCTCAAGTGGTTAAGGACTATCTCCCCGCCGATGTGGAGATGCCTCACTTCCTGTACAATGACTATTGTGTGATGGTGGGCTATGGCCATAACTGGGTATTAGGTCCCAAGTGGCTGCTCAATTTCACGGTGACACCTTATGTGGGCTATCGCCACCTGCTGGAAACGCAGAACGAGGACCGTGCCAGCGCGTGGTCCCTCAACATAAGGGCACGCATGGGCGCCGTCTATAACCATAAGCAGTATTTTGTGGGACTGCAGAGCTTTGGCGACATCCACCGCTATAAATCCGAAACACACCACTTCTTTGGCTCCCTGCTGGAGTTTGTCGCCCTCGTCGGCATCCGCTTCTGAACCTCTTGTTGAAAAATTATTTTGATGGGGTAGGGAAAAGTCGGGTTAAATGTATTATCTTTGCAGGTTAGAGAAATAGACAATTTTGTAATCCGATGAGTGACAATTATATCGTATCGGCGCGTAAGTATAGACCCTCGACGTTTCGCAGCGTGGTGGGGCAGCAGTCATTGACCCATACATTGAAAACCGCGATTGCCAGCGGCAGGTTGGCGCATGCCTACCTCTTCTGTGGCCCGCGTGGTGTGGGCAAGACGACGTGTGCCCGCATCTTTGCCAAAACCATCAACTGTGAGCATCCTACGGCCGAGGGCGAGGCCTGCAACGAGTGCCCGTCATGCAAGGCGTTCAACGAGCAACGTTCCTACAACATCAATGAGCTGGATGCCGCATCCAACAACAGTGTGGACAACATCCGCGACTTGACCGAGCAGGTGCGCATCCCGCCGCAGACTGGCCGTTACCGCGTCTTCATCATCGATGAGGTCCACATGCTTTCCCAAGCGGCCTTTAATGCTTTCCTCAAGACGCTGGAAGAGCCGCCCGCATACGCTATCTTCATCCTTGCCACTACCGAGAAGCAGAAGGTCATCCCCACCATCCTGTCCCGCTGCCAGATTTATGATTTCGCCCGCATCACCGTGCCCGATATTGTGCAGCAACTGCAGTATGTGTGTGAACAGGAACATATCGATGCCGAGCCTGCCGCGCTCAACGTCATTGCCCAGAAGGCCGACGGCGCCATGCGCGACGCCCTCTCTATCTTTGACCAGGTAGCCGCCTCTACCGAGGGGCATATCACCTATCAGAGCGCTCTTGACAACCTCAATGTGCTGGACTATGACTACTACTTCAGGCTTGTGGATTGTTTCCTTGCCGGAGACGTGAACCAGTCCTTGCTGATATATAAGGAAATACGCGATAGGGGCTTTGACTCGCAGTTCTTCATCAACGGTCTGGCGCAGCACATGCGTGACCTGATGGTTGCCGCCACGCCCCAAACGCGCAAGTTGCTCGAGATGAATGATGAGGTGGCTCAGCGCTATGGCGAGCAGAGTACTAAGTTGGCTCCTGCTTTCTATTACCGTGCACTGGACCTGTGCAATACCTGTGACTTGAATTACCGCAATGCCAGCAGCAAGCAACTGTTGGTGGAGTTGACACTGGTCAAGTTATGCCAACTGGTGACGCCACAGCCGCAACAGGCAGCCCAGCCGTCTCTCCAGAAGATTACGCCGGCCGCCGCACCTGCTCAGCCGTCGCCCCAAGCGCGTCCCGCCGCACCGCAACAGCCTCAAGCACAAGCGGCACCCAGGGTTCAGCCTCAGGCTCCGACACAGCCGCAGCCTCAACCCCAGGCTCAACCCCAGGCTCCAGCTCGGCCTCAACCTCAGGCAGCAAATCCCGCCCCGCAGCCGCGTCCTGCCGCTCCGTCACCTACGGGTAACCCCCTGCCGCGCGCTTTAGGCAACAAGCCACGCATCATGATGAATGTGGCCAATGTGGATGTGGCACCCAAGCAGGCTCCCGCCCCGACACAGCCCAAGCGCTCCGAGGCCTTCACTGCCGAACAGTTGCAGGAGGCATGGCAGGAGTATATGGATCAGCACCCTCAGGAAAAGGCATTGCTGGCCACGATGTCCTATGCACGTCCGCAATCCGATGGCAATAGCGTCGAGCACTATGTGGTGACCGTCGCCAGTCCGACGGAGTTGAAGAATGTAGAGGAACACAAGGAAGCCCTGATGCGGTTCCTGTGCGATGCCTTGAAGAATGATCTTTTGACTCTTGATGTCAAGTTGAGCGATGTGCCAATGGACACGCCCAAGATTCTGTCTCCCCGCGAAGTCGTGGAACAGATCAAGCAGAATAACCCCAATTTCACTCAGTTCCTGAAAGACTTCGACTTGGGATTAGCCTAAAACCTTATTGCAGCGTATTGATGCTGGAGGCCTTGACGGTAAAGAAGTTATCGTCGTTGCTCTTCAGCAGGTTGTAATTGCGGTTGCTCCACGAGGCAGGCTTGTCCTCAACCATGGTGTCCTCGCCGGTGTCGTTGTTGACATATTGCTCGATGCGTGCCTGCCAAGCGCGGATGCGTGCCTGGGATGATTGTCGGTCCATTAACCCTGTACCCGATTTCACCAGTTCCTTGAGATAAGCGATATACTTGGTCCTGAAATCAATGAACTTGAGCACCCTTGCGATGAGGGGGTTGTTGTCGTTGCCCCAATGGAGCGGGTCCTGACGTCCGGCATCATCCTGAACACCGCAGCGCAGGCTTGTTCCCAACGTGTTGTCGTAGTCATAGGGAATGATGAAGAACTTGTAACCGCTGGTTTCGGTGCCATTAAAGTAGATGTAATAGTTGTTGGCGTTGTTCCAATAGTCGTCCCACATACCCACGGCGACGTTGACGGCATAGGTCTTGAGTAACAAATCGACGTCAGTCGCCTCCTTGATCCAAGCATAGAATTCACTGTCTTTCAAATGGCAGACTTTATCCATGAAGTCCACCAACTGGACGCGTGCGATGTCAAACTCCGTGGTGTTGGTCTCCAGCGTGTAGGCATGGCGGTCGTCGCTGTCATCGTCATACCAAATGTCGCCATTGGGGTTGTTGAGACCTGCAGCGGCATTGCGACATTTCCACAGGTAGCCGTCGCTGCTGCCGAATCGGCTCTTGCGGTCCTTGAGATAACGCTTGTCGATGGGCTCAATCATCTCATAGACGCCATAATAGGCTTCCTTGCTGTCGCCCTCGACGTGGAGCCACAAGCGGCAATAAGTGTCGCGCACAGCGGTCCAGACGCCGGCACGGCGGAAGAGGTCATAGCAGAACATTTCACGCACATAGGCTGGGTCGTCCTTGAACCACTTGAGGTGGAGTTTGCGCACACCTTGGATGGTGTGGGCATCGTCATCGACATATTTGCGCAGATTGAGCCCGAAGTGGGCGTGGTGCCAGTCGGTGTTGTCTTGCTCGTGCATCTGCCCCTTCCAGCCCTCGGGACGGCGGCGGGAAGTGTTGCCCTTGAGGCGCAGTCCCACATTGTCGATGATGGTGGTTTCCCCTCCCTTAACAAACGAGGCTGTCGCCACCACATACTGTGTGGTGTAGGGGTTGATGTCATACAGTGTCAATAACCTGTTCCACTGGTAGCGGCTGATGTCGATATGGACTTCGGGGATGACATCATTGTCCCATACATAGTCATAACCTTCCTTGACGCGCTCTGGCAGGTCTCCGCCCAGCAGGTAGTCAATGAGGACGTTGACATCAGCGATGTTCACTTCGGCATCGTAGTTGACATCGGCTCGATGGTGGGTGTCATAGTCGGCTTTACCGCCCAGCAGCAGGTCAATCAGGGTATTGATGTCGGCGATGTTGATTTCGCCGTCACCATTCACGTCGCCCGCGCTGATGCTGAACGGGTCTGGTGTGAGAGGCTCACTATATTCTTCAACCTTGAATTCAAGCCTGTTGAGGTCAAATGTGAAGGTGTACTCCCCATGGGCGTCTCTGAACATGTAGGAGTGATTGTTGTTGGCTTTCTGTGTGGTATAGGTCACCGAGGGGGACACCGTCTGACTGCTGTTGCCGTTGGGACCAAAGCGGTGGTTGGCGTTAAAGTCATTCCAGTCGCTGGTAAGCCCGTCGGCAAAAACAAACCACACCGTTTCGTTGATGTCGGTTGTCAAGGTGTAGATGCCTTTCCCCATGTCTGTCATCTCGACACCATGGGCTGGGTTCCACCCTCCAAGAGGACCGCTGCCGACTATATAGATGGCTGCTTGTGCCGGCATAATCGCCAGCACAAGCGCCATGACGGTCCATAGAAAATACTTCTTCATCTCTTGAATCTTGGTTAATCACTCTAGTGATTCTAGATGCTCTAGATTTTCTAGATGCTCTAGATTGTCTAGAATAACTAGATATTATTGCTCATACCAGGTGGAGTACATCAGGTAATTCTTGGCGATTTTCACGTTGATTTCGCTGGCCTGCTTGGGGTCAACCATCTTCTTGAACTTCGCCGGACTGCCTGCCCACAACTCGTGAGGACCCACCTTTGTGCCGCCCAGGACGACGCTGCCTGCAGCAATGATAGCACCCTCGCCAATTTCGGCGTGGTCCAGGATGATGCTGCCCATGCCGATGAGTGCCATATCTCCGATTTTGGCACCGTGTACGACCACGTTATGGCCGATAGACACGTCGTTGCCGATTTCGGTGACCGATTTCTCGTAGAGTGTGTGTATCACACTGTTGTCCTGGATGTTGACGCGGTTGCCAATGGTGATGGTGTTCACATCACCACGCAGCACTGCATTGAACCAGATGCTGCAATCCTTTCCCATCGTCACGTCGCCCACAACGACAGCGTTGTCGGCCAGGAAACAGTTCTCTCCAATCTTGGGCTCAAAGCCCCTAACTTTCTTGATGATTGCCATTGTTTTTGGTATAGTGTTTGAAGTTTAGTGTTTAAGGGTTAGAGTTCTTGTGTTTTGACTGCGAGCCAAGCGGCCTCGTCGGTGTTGAGCAGCGGGGTGATGCGCTCGCGCACCATGCGGTGGTAATCGTTGATCTGTGCCACCTCTTCGGCGGTGAGCATCGAGCGATCAATCAGTTGCAGGTCATAGGGGTAGAGCGTCAGCGGCTCAAAGGCAAGGAAGTTACCGAAGTCCTCGGTCTTCTCGGCCTCGACGACGAGCAACAGGTTCTCGGTGCGGATGCCGTATTCTCCGGTCTTGTACAGGCCGGGCTCATTACTTGTGATCATGCCGGGCATCAGCTTTACATCCACCAGATTGGTGCGGATGCTCTGAGGTCCCTCGTGGCAACCCAGGAAGTGGCCCACGCCGTGACCCGTGCCGTGACCGTAGGTCATGGCCTCTTGCCATAGCGGCAGACGCGCCAGTACGTCAAGCTGGCAGCCAGTAGTTCCCACGGGGAACTTGGCACGTTGCAGGGCGAGATGGCCCTTGAGTACGAGTGTGAAGTCATGCTTCTCCTGAGCGGTGGGATTACCCAAAGTGATGGTGCGGGTGATGTCGGTGGTTCCATCGAGGAATTGTGCACCGCTATCAACGAGCAGGATGCCCTCGCCGTGCAGGGTCGAAGCACTCTCGTCGGTTGCCTCATAGTGTACGATGGCGCCGTGCTCCTTGTAGCCACAGATCATGGCGAAACTGTCCTCGCGGTACAGGTCCTGCTGGGCGCGATATTCCATGCCCTTGTTCCACACGTCCACCTCGTTGATGGTGCCACTGGGAGCCATCTCTTCAATCCACTTGAACAGACGCACCAGTGCAGCGCCGTCACGTTCCATGGCGTGGCGGAAGCCCTCGATTTGTACCTCGTTCTTGATGCACTTCAGGTCGGTGATGGGCGAGCGGAAATATACTTTCTGGCAGGGTAGGGCATTGGCCAGCGTGTCGCTCACGCGGTTCGGGTCGATAAGTACCACTTCGTGCTCGTTCACGCGCTCCAGGAAGTGGACGATATCGTCATAGTTGCGCACCCTCACGCCACAGTCTTTAAGGTGCTGGCGCACCTCATCGGTTACCTTGTTCTCGTCAATGAACAGTTCCTTGTTGTTGCGTGAGATGTAGGCAAACGCGATGGCCACCGGGGTGAAGGCTACATCATTGCCGCGCAGGTTGAGCAACCAGGCAATATCGTCGAGGGCGGTCACCAGCATGGCGGTAGCATCGTTGTCCTCGAGCACCTTGAGCAGGCGTTCAATCTTAGTGCTGGCTTCCTCGCCGGCATATTTCACGTCGTGGACAAAGGCAGGTTCGCTGGGACGTGCAGGACGGTCGGTCCAGATATTGTCGGCAGGGTAGAACTCGGTGGCGAGCATAAAGCCGTTCTCGCCGCAGAAACGTTCCAGTTGGTTGGCATCCTGTGCACTATACAATCTGCCATCGATAGCGATAACCGAATCTTCCTCAAGAACTTGTAACAGCCACTCGTGGATGGTGGGGTCATTGCCCATGTTTTCCTTCATCATGATGAAACCGCTGTCGGCCAATTCAATTTCGGCCTGCAGGAAATAGCGGGAATCGGTCCACAGTGCTGCTTGGTCAAGGGTCACTACAGCGGTGCCGTTACTGCCCGTGAAGCCGCAGAGCCAGTCACGGAATTTCCAGTGGTCACAGATGTATTCACTTTGGTGTGGGTCGGTGCCAGGAATGATGACGGCATCGACATTCAGGCGGCGCATCTCCTCGCGCAGTGCCTCAAGGTGAGAAAAAGTCTCTTTACTCATTGTTCTATTGTTATTGGATTGTTTAGTGTCTGATTAACTAACCCGCAAAGTTACTATTTTCTCCATTAAAATAATGTAAATAGCCTCGTTTTTTCACCATGATGAGACTTGCCGAGCTGTAGATGGATAAAACAGTAGTGCCGGCGCGGGTGGGCGTCGGCACTACTTGTGTTATGTAATGTCAAGTGGTGAACTTGAGCATTAGTCGGCGGGGGTGATGACACCGTCGCGAACGGCCTTGTTGTAGTCTGTCTCGCGGGTCGGGATCATATAACGCCACTCGTTCTTCTCCTCGGGCTTGATGGTTACAGCCAGCGTGGCCAGGAAGTTACCACCGTCCTCGTAGGTGTGACGCACGAGGGTGTCTTTCCAGCGCTTCAGGTCGAACCAGTCAAAGCCTTCGCCCCACAGCTCGATGCGGCGATAGAGCTTGATCTCGTTGAGCAGGTCGGTACCGGTCTTGCTGCAGCTGTACTCGGGATCGCGGCCCGAAGTCTTGTTCAGAGCAACCAGAGCAGCCTGGGCAGCACCAGTGTTACCCATCATGTGCTCGGCCTCGGCCTCGATGAGCAGCATCTCGCTGGAGCGGAAGTTGTTCAGCTCACCAACACCCGGGGTGTCGTTGCAGCGAACCTTGAACTGCATGTAGGCATAGACGGTAGCATTGCTCAGCAGGTCGGGATATTTGGCGCGGGTATTCTTGGCCAAATCAGTGCTGTTGGCAGCCACACCAGTTGTGGTGGTGTAGGTGTAGCCCGTGGGATCGAGCCACCACTGACGGCGAACGTCGGTTGCGGGAATTTGGTTGAACAACTCCCTGTTGATGCACTTGGGATAGTTGCGCACGTTACCGGCATTACTGTTGTAAGCAATGTAAGCATGGTAGCTGTAGTAGTACAGCGTCTGGTCGCTGGCACTGTAGCCACCCCAGATCCACTCACTGTTGTGGTTGCAGAAACCGTCGCTCAGCAACTGGGCGTTGCTCATCAGCGGGTGGTTGGCGCGAGCCAGCTTGGCATACTTGGAGGCGTTAGCCCAGTCGCAACGGTTAAGGGCAGCGCGGGCATAGGTGGCATAGGCTACATCGAGGTCGGGCAAGAAGAACTCGTCGGCACCACGACTTCTGCCGGATTCCTGATAGAGGCTGATGGCCTCATCAAGGTCAGAGTAAATCTGCTCATAGGCATCGGCGAGCGAAGTCAGAGGCAGGTCACCCACGCTCTCGTCCAGACGGAGCACCAGACCCGGGCAACTGCCGTTGTCAGAGTCAACCCAGCGCTTGCAGTAAATCTGGGCAAGCATCATGTAGGCATAGGCGCGGAAAGTCAGACCCTGGGCTTTCAGGAACTGCTTGTCGGCCTCGATACCTTCGGCATCATCAACGTTCAGGATAACACTGTTGGCGTTGCTGATCAGCTTGTAGTAGTAGAACCAGGGATAGTAGGTGTACAGACTGTTGGGCGTGTCGTGTACGTTTTGGTTGATCAGCGATGCCCAGCCGGGAAGGTTCACAAAGAAGTCCTGGCCAGGATAGTTACCGTACCACATCTTGATGCAACCCTCACCACACATACCCTGTGTGCTCAGGTACTGGTTCATCATCACGCGGGCGCAGCCATTGATGGCTAGCTTAACATTCTCGGTGGTCTCGAATGCGGTTGCCGTACCGGTTTCGGCGGTCGGAGCGGTGTCAAGGTAATCTTTAGAACACGATGACAGCCCCAAAGCAACTAGACCTGCAATCAGTATATATTTGAAAATCTTCATAATGTATTCTATATTAAAATGTTACGATTGTTGATTAGAAACCGAACTTCACACCGAACGAGAATACGCGCGGAGTTACCATGTAGTCACCCACATAACCGCTGAAGTTCTGCTGTGCGTTCATACCCTTGCGGGCAGTCTTGGTGTACAGGTTCTCAACGGTTGCCGAGAGCGAGATGTTGGTGAAGCCAATCTTGTTCAAGATGAAGCGAGGCAGGCGGTAGGTTACACCGATGTTCTTAACGATAAAGTAGTTCGATGAGGTGATGTAGCGATCGCTGGTAGCGCTGTTGTAGCTGTTGTCACCCGAGAAGACAGCGGGGGTGCCGTTGGGATCCAAGCGGTTAGCAGGATAGTTCACATAGCTGTTCTCGCCTTCGCCCACGGTCATGCCCTTGATCTGATCATCGCTGTAGACAACGGCGGTGCCGTCAAGGTCCTTAACCCAAGCCTTGGTCATGTCGGCATGGATGGCACTGGGAGTACCGCCCATCGAAGTCAGGCTCTGGTAGGTCCAGTCGATACACTTGCCACCCAGCTGGAAGGCGAAGATAGCGCCCAACGTAAAGTTCTTGAAGTCAATCGTGGGATTGAAGCTGCCGTACAACTTGGGAACAGCAGTACCGTGCCACTCACGCTTGCCATAGGTGGCGGGCTTGTAAACGTAGGGAATACCGTCGATAACAACGAACTCCTCGGCGGGGATAGCCTCGCGCTCACCGATGTCCTCACCGGCTTTCAACATGCCGGGTACATAGAAGTCATGATCGTTGAAGGTATAGAGTGCCCTACCGGTCATGTCGTCGATGCCCTTATAGGTATAGGTATAGAAGGAGTACATCGAGTGACCCTTGCGGTAGTTGTACTGACCGCTCTGCAAACCTGCAGTGTACTCATCCTTCTCTTCGCCAACATTGTAGATGTCCGGCATCTTGGTGATCTTGTTCTTCAGGTAGGTCAGGTTCAGACCCAGGTTGAAGCGGAAGTCACGAGTCTTGAAAATATCGGCATCGGCCGAGAGCTCAAAACCGCGGTTCACCATGTTACCCAGGTTCACCTGTACTTGTGATACTGCACTGCTGGTGCTGGTTGCACCTGCCGACAGCGGCTGGTTGAGGCTGAAGATCAGGTCATGCGAGCCCTTGGAGAAGTACTCGATGCTGAAGTTCAGGCGGTTGAACAGACGGCCCTCAAGACCGACGCTCAGGTTCCTAACCGACTCCCAGCTGAGGAGCTCGTTGGTCAACTGGCTCTTAACAAGAGCACCCATGCCACCATTGACGGTGATGTCATACAGTGCCATGTAGCTGTAGTAGTCAGCGGCACGGTCGTTAGCGGCCTCACCATAGGCAGCACGGAACTTCAGGTTGTTGATCCATTCATACTTGCGGATGAAGTCCTCGCGGCTCATGATCCAGCTGGCACCAATGCTGTAGAAGTTACCCCAACGGTGTTTCGGATGGAAGCGTGAGCTACCGTCGCGGCGGAAGGTACCCTCAACAGAATACTTGTTGTCCAGGACATAACGTACACGGCCCAGGTAGCTCTCCCTGCGGTCGTTGTTCTCGTAGTCATACAGGTTCTGGATGTCCGAGAAGTTGATCATGTCGATGTGTCCAGCCAGGGTCTCGTTAGCCTTGTAACCATACAGGTAGTTGTACTTGTAGTAGTAGTTCTCATGACCCAGCAGTACCTCAAATGCATGACGATCAGCATAGGTGCGGTTCCAGTTCAACAGTTGCTGGAGGGTGTAGTTCTTGTAACGGTAGATGACGCGCTTGGTGCGGGCGTTGTTACCCATACCGTCACCGATGATGGCGTTGTCATACTCGCGGTTCTCGGTGTTGCGCACGTTCAAGTCGGCATTCAACGTGAGGTCAAATCCATAAGGCAGCACAAAGGTGACATAGCCCTGACCATCCAAGGTATTGCGGTAGGTCTTGTCCATATCCAGCTCGGTCTCCCACAGGTAGTGGCGGCCAGGATATTGGGGACGGGTGTATTCTTCACCGCTGTCATAAACCTTGTTACCCGTCTCGTCCAGAACGAAGTCACCGTTTGGTGTAGCCAGGTCGTGCAGATAAACAGGATAGATAGGCGCAATGTTACGGCAGTAGCTGAAGGCGTTCTTGTAGCTGTTCTCGCTGTCGCTGTGGAAGCGGGTGAGCTGGTGTGAACCCGAAAGGTTCAAACCGGTCTTGAACCAGGACTTGGGCTCCAGATTGACGCGGGCGCGACCGCTGATGCGCTCGAAGCCGGACTCCTTGGTGTAACCGTCCTCCTTGGTGTAACCTACACCGAGGTAGTAGTTAGAGGTCTTGCTACCACCATCACCGCTGACGTTGTACTCCTGGCGGAAACCGCTACGGATAGCGGCCTTGAACCAGTCAAGGTCACCGGCGATGTTGCTCTTGATCTGAGCATCGCTCCTCAACGTGTAACCATCGAACAGATTATCGTCGGCCAGGTTGAAGATGTTGTAGTGCAGATAAGAACCGATGATTTCCTGGTTGGCTTTGTTCATGGCGTCACTCCAAGTCATGGAATTGTCGCCACTGTTGCCTGCGGTGTAAAACTCGCGCACGTAGCTCTGCATCATGGCATTCATCCACTGGCGGGCATCCATGCGGTCATACTCGGGAATACCGCGGGTGTAAGTACCCAACATGATTGATGCATTGATGCGAGACTTGTCGTTGCGGCCTTTCTTGGTGTTGATCATGATGACACCATTACCGGCACGGTTACCGTACAGGGCTGCCGATGTAGCATCCTTCAACACGGTGATGCTCTCGATATCGGCACTGTTCAAGTCGCTGATGTTGCCGCCGAAGGGTACACCGTCGATGACATACAAGGGCTCGTTGCTACCGTTAATCGAAGCGAAACCGCGGATGCGGATCGAGGCATCGCTACCAGGCTGGCCATAAGTTGAGTTAACCACCAGACCGGTCGTGGTACCCTCCAGTGCCGAGGTGACACTGGTCACGGGACGGGCCTCAATCTGTTGGGAAGTCACCTGTGACACGGCACCGGTGAGCTCACTCTTCTTGGCAGTACCATAAGCAACTACCACAACCTCGTCAAGGTCCTGAGTGTTGCTGTAAAGTTCAACTGTCATGCCGTTCTCGGCCTTCACCGTGACAGGCGTCATGCCGATGTAGGTGACGTGCAGCTGACTGTTGGCATTAGGCACAGTGATGGTGAAGCGGCCATCGAGGTCGGTGGCGGTTCCCGTCTTGGTGCCTACAACGGTGACTGATGCACCGATGACAGGTTCGTTGTCACTTGCCGATACTACGGTACCAGTGACAGTGACCTGTGCAAGCGCTGCTGTACATATCAGCAGCAAACTTGCTAGCAGTAATGAGAATCTTTTCATACGCTGTTTGTTTTAGTTTAGTTTATAGTTATACAATTTAGTAAATAAAGTTAAATTTTCAAGTTGCAAACACCTTTAGGGTGCGGTGGTGATATTATCATGACAGGCTCTGATTCAGGCTTCTATCAGGTCCTTTTTTGAAAAAAGTGTTACAAAGTTACTACATTTTTTTTAATTTATTCCAAAAAAGGCTAAAATATTATTATTTATTGTAGAATGGGCTGTTCAGAAAATGGGAGTCCCGATGCAGCCGTTGGGCGCCTGGATATGTAACATGGCGCACACGGTGGCGGCGATGTCAGTCATGTGAGTCAGTCGTGAGGTTTCACCGGGCGTGATGTGCCAACCCATGAAAATCAGGGGGATGTGTGAGTCGCTCTGACTCCATGAGCCATGGTTTGAGCCTGCTTCATTGGGGCTGCCGGAATAGAAGCCCGTGCGTGGTACGACGTATATCTCGCCGCTGCGGCCAGGGAAATAGCCGAGTTTGATGCGCTCCTTGAGGATGGAGGGTATGGGGCAACTGTCGATGTTGAGGACATCTACTGCCCATTCAATATCGTCTGACTTCATCAGCGCTTTGCAGGCGGCACGCGTCACTGCTGCACAATCAAGGTTAGCGCTGTCGATGACCTCGGTATTGATATAGTATGTATATCCCATGCTCAACTTGATGAGCTTGGGTACACCAAACTGCTTCTCGAGCTCGATATTGGCGGCATTGACATTGGCGGAGTTGCTCACGCATCCGCTGGGCAGGCCGTGTTCGGTCATGCGAGGATAGCTGTGTGTGCCGCCGTGGTCGGCCGTGAGGAACAGCAGGTAGTTGCCGCGCCCGATGCGCTGGTCGAGCAACTGGATAAAGCTGGCGAGCTCCTTGTCAAGTTGGTAGTAGATCGCATCCACTTTGGGTGAATGGCTGCCGAAACTGTGGGCACACATATCGGTGTTAGAGACACTGAGGGTGAGCATGTCGGTCGCCTCACCTTGACCCAGCTTCTCGTTGATAATAGCCTGCTCGGCAAGGGCGAATGTCATTGTCGTGCCTATCGGCAGGTTGCTGAGGTCCATCGAGAGTTCGTCGTGATGTTTCTTGTTGAAGTCAGCGACCCATTTGGGCAACTTGTCCATATAGTAGGTGCTTGTGACAAACGACTTGCTGCTACTGTCAAACCAATAAGCGCCGATGGGGTGGTGGCCCGACGGCAGGATCGAGGCGCGGTCCTTGAGTGCGATGCCCACGGTGCGGCTCTTGAAGTTGGTCGCCAGCTGCAGTTGGTCGGCGATGTTGGTGGTAATCAGGTTGCGCGGTGACTTGCCACGGGTCTTTTCGTTACCTCCCACAGCACGCTCGGTGTCGTCCTGCACGCTGGTGACGTTTTGCCCGTTAAGCATGAAGTTGTTTCCCGCGATGCCGTGGAAGGCGGGCGTCGTGCCCGAGAAAATGGTGGCATGGCCCGCTGCGGTGACAGTAGGCACATAGTCGATGATGGTGTTATTACACAAGTAGCCATCCTGGAGCAAAGTCTTGAAGCCTCCCTCTCCCCACTGGTAATTATAGAGGTAGTCCCACCTCATCTGGTCCACAACCAGCCCAACAATCAACTTGGGCCTCTCCACCTGGCCACTCACGCATAGTGCAACAGCAGCCATCACAACAACTAAAATCCTTTTCATTCGTTCCATATCATTTGAGTATTAATTTATAGATTGCTAGTATCGATATTCAAAAACAACTCAAACAACTTAAACAATTTTATTAGTGACTTGGAATTGATCTTTTGAAGTTGTAAAATACATCTCCATCAATGGTGATAATATTCTTTGTCTCTTGGTCATAAAAATATCGTTCAAGATCATAATTCCTTGGGGCAAAATTTACAATGATTCCGCAAGGCTTATTCAAGAGCCGCATGTAATTAAAAAGTTGAGCACGATGTGCAGAAATCAATTCACCCACAGACTTACATTCAACAATGATGTTTTCTTTGCATAAAAAATCAATGCGAAATACAGCTTGCATTTCCTTTCCATGGTAGCGGGGATGGAATGATTGTTCTCGTATGAATGGTATTCCTTGCTCTTCAAGTTGGAATTGCAGCCCCTCTTGATAACAAGATTCATTAAGTCCTGCACCCAATTCAGCGTGAACCTCGTGAATTGCTCCAACAACATCATACATATAACTCTTTAAAGATTTTATGTCGAGCATAAATAATTGTTGTTTAAGTTGTTTGAGTTGTTTTTAAAAAAAATGTGAGTTGTTTTTTGGGGGTTAGGGGTGGCGGGTGGTGCCGCGGATGACGAGGCGGGTTTTGACGATGCGTTTCTCGGCATGGTCGGCGGGAAGGGTGCCCTCCACAAGGCCGATGAGGATGTCGGCGGCCTCTTTACCTACCTGGGATCCGCGCTGCTCTACTGTCGTCAGCATCGGGTCGCACACCGTGGCGCGGAAGCCATTGGTGAATCCGCAGATGCTCACCTCGTCGGGCACATTGTAACCTAACCGTTTCACCACTGTGAGGATACCGATGGCGGTCTCGTCGTTGACAGCAAAGAATGCGTCAGGCCTGTTCTCCATGCGCATCATTGCGGGCGTGATGCGCTCGGCGTCGGCACGGTTGTCACAGATGCGCACCAGCGACTCGTCAAGCGTCAGTCCATGCTTGTACAGGGCGTCGCGGTATCCATTGAAGCGGTTTTTGGCAATAATCATGTTCATTGATGCGCCGAAGAAGGCGACTCGCTTGCAGCCCGTCTCTATCAGGTGGGACACGGCATTCAAGGTGCCCATATAATCATCGACCACGACGCGACTGGCATTCAATGCGGGACAGATGCGGTCATAGAAGACCAGCGGAACACCGGCTTGTTCCAAGTGCTCAAAGTGGTCATAGCGTTCGGTGTCCTTGGCTTGGGAAACGATGATGCCGCACACCTTGTTCTTGAGCATTGATTCACAGATCTGTACCTCACGCTGGTAGCTCTCGTTACTCTTGGCCACCAGGATGTGGTAACCGCGTGCCGAGGCCTCGGACTCAATACCGTCAAGGATGGAGGAAAAGTAGTAGTGTACCAGTTCGGGGACGATCACACCGATGGCACGTGACGGGTTGCGGCGGCTGTGGCGCAACTGCTCTGCAATGACGTTGGGGAAATAATTGTGTTCGCGGGCAAATTGCTGAATCGCCTGGCGGCGTTCCTTGGATATGCTGGGGCTGTCGCTCAACGCTCGCGACACGGTAGCCACCGACACGCCCAGCTCACGGGCGATGTCCTTCATCGTCAGTTGTTGCTTGTCATTCATCTTGTGACGGAAATTTTATGAGTTGGATTATACTTGAACATGAGCTATAATTGCTATACGGGGCGAAGATAAAGCAAAAAATCGAACTACGCAAACGATTGCATTTATTTAAACAAAAATTTAACATTATAAAAAAAGGAAAAAAGATATAATATCTCTATTTTTGCCTTGTTTTAATTGCGGTAAAAGCCCCAATTAGGACCTCGCTGTGATTGGACAGCCTTGCTGGCTTTGCTTAACTTCAAGTATTAAATATTTGATTACCAATATAATATTAACTTTAAAAATTTTAAAATGAAGCAGGTAAACATCAGAATTCCGTTTAGGATTCTTACCCTCGTGATGGGACTGTTCCTGTCACTGGGAGCCTATGCACAGATTACTGTGAATGGCGTTGTGAAGGATGCTACCGGCGAGCCTGTCATCGGCGCGAGTGTTCGTGTCGTCGGCACGCAGCAGGGTACAGTTACCGACTTTGACGGTCTCTTTACCCTCGAAGGCGTGCCCCAGGGCGCCAAGCTCCAGATTTCGTCGATTGGCTATGACGCCCAGGAGGTGACAGCAGCCAGTGACGTGGTAGTAACACTTGCCGAGAGCAGCCAGATGCTCCAGAATCTGGTGGTCATCGGTTATGGTGTCGTTAAGAAAAAAGACTTGACCGGTTCGGTCGCTTCTCTCAAGCCCGATGAGAAGAACCACGGTCTGGTTGTTAACGCACAGGACATGATCCAGGGTAAGATTGCCGGTGTGAACGTGACCAGCGGTGACGGTGTGCCTGGCGGCGCTCCCACCATCCGCATCCGCGGTGGTTCGTCACTGAACGCATCCAACGACCCCCTCATCGTGATTGATGGTCTGGCTCTGGACCGCCAGGGTGTCAAGGGTGTTGCTAACCCCTTGTCTATGGTCAATCCCGCCGACATCGAGAGCTTCACCGTCTTGAAAGACGCATCGGCCACCGCCATCTATGGTAGCCGTGGTTCTAACGGTGTCATCATCATCACCACCAAGAAGGGTCGCAAGGGTCAGGCTCCGCGCGTGAGCTACAATGGTAGCGTCGGCTTCTCGACTGTTAAGAAGACGCTCGGTGTGCTCAATGCCGACGAGTACCGCAACTTCATCTACAACTATTATGGTGAGGAAAGCGATGCCGCTAAGTTGCTTGGCAACGCCAACACCGACTGGCAGAAGGAGATATACCGCAATGCCATGACGACCGACCACAACGTGACCGTTTCGGGTGGCTTGGCCAATTTGCCTTATCGCGTGAGCGCTGGTTATACCTATCAGGATGGTGTCTTGAAGACCTCCAACTTCCAGCGTGCCACTGTCAGCGCAACATTGAACCCCTCGTTCCTGAACGACCATCTGAATTTCAACATCAATGGTAAATTCATGTATGCCAAGAACCGTTATGCTAATGGCTCGGCCATTGGCGAGGCTGTTCGCATGGATCCCACCCAGCCCATTATGGTGGCTGAAGGCTTTGATAAATTCGGTGGCTACTTCACTTGGACCGACAAGGGTGATCTGGGTGATCCCAATTTCCCGCTGGTTCCCAACCGTAACACGGCCAAGAACCCTGTCGCTCTGCTCAACGAGAAGGACGACCGCGCCAACTCCTACGACTACATGGGTAATGTCGAGGTGGACTATCAGATCCATGGCTTTGAGGACCTGCGCTTGCACATGAACCTCAGCGGTGACTGGAGCAACGGTAAGCAGAACACCTACTACGCTCCCTGGGGTCCGACAAACTTCTACTATGGCAATGACGGCTTCACCAAGGAGAAAAAGTACAACTTGACCTATTCAGCCTATGCTCAGTACTTCAAGGACTTCACCGAGACCCAGCACTTCGACATCATGGGCGGTTATGAGTGGAGCCACAATAAATACTGGGGCAACTCTTATTACACTGGCTGGTATCCTGCCACTAACGAGACCACACTGGAAGATGGTACTCCCGCCGCAGGCAAGGCCTACAAGCCCAGCATTGGCGAGTGGAAGCAGGAGAACTACCTGGTATCGTTCTATGGCCGTGCCAACTATATCGGTTGGGACCGCTATCTGTTGACCTTCACTGTTCGTCGCGACGGTTCGAGCCGCTTCAAACAGCACTGGGCAACATTCCCCTCGGTAGCATTAGGTTGGAAGATCAGCGAGGAATCCTTCTTGAAGGACCTCGGCTGGATGGATGAACTCAAGCTCCGTCTGGGTTGGGGTAAGACCGGTCAGCAGGATGGTATCGGTAACTACAACTACTTTGCTAGTTATAATGTGAACACCAACAACACCGACGGTCGTTATCCTCTCGTGGGCCTGAACGACGAAGGTCTTCTCTATCGTCCCGATGCTTTCAACTTGGATTTGAAGTGGGAGACCACTACGACCTACAATGCCGGTCTTGATTTCATGTTCTTCCATAACCGCTTGAGCGGTAGCTTTGATTACTATTACCGCAAGACCACTGACCTGATCAATACCGCTACTGTATCGGCAGGTTCTAACTTCCGCAACCAGGTGCCCCAGAATATCGGTTCACTGGAGAACCGCGGTTTTGAGGCTTCGATTACCGTTCGTCCCATCTCGACCGAGGACTGGCAGTGGGAGCTCACCGGTAACTTTACCTATAACAAGAACAAGATCACTGAGTTGACAGGTGAGTCAGCACTCGTTAGAACGGGTGGCATCTCGGCAGGTACCGGTAACACCGTACAGGCCCATGCTGTTGGTCACCCTGCAAGCTCGTTCTATGTCTATCAGCAGGTCTATGGCGAGGACGGCCGACCCTTGGAGGGCGTCTTTGTTGACCGCAACTCCGATGGTCAGATTTCGGAGGACGACCTCTATTTCTACAAGAGCCCGGCAGCTCCCTACACCGCTGGCTTGAGCTCACGTCTCCAGTACAGGAATTGGGACCTCGGTTTCAACCTGCGTGCCAACTTCGACAACTATGTTTACTGGGATAGAGGCGCTGGTTATTCTAACGTCGCAAAGCGTTATGACAGCTCATTCGGCTATCTCCAGAACGTGATTCCCCAGGCTGTTGCTAACGGTTGGACGACCTATGACAAGGTGGTCAGCGACTACTTCGTGCGCAACGCTTCGTTCCTCAAGTGTGACAACATCACGCTGGGTTACAGCTTCGCCAACCTCCTGCACAGGGGTAACTGGCAGGGTATGAATGGCCGCGTTTATGTAAGTGCTACCAACGTGTTCACCATCACCAAGTATGATGGCCTTGATCCTGAGGTCTTCGGTGGTATTGACGGTGGCATTTATCCCCGTCCCTTCACAGTTCAGCTCGGTCTGAACATGAATTTCTGATAACTAATGACAATAGAACTTCAATATTCTTAGATATGATGAACTTAAGTTTTTTCAAAAAGATAATGCTTGGCGCAACCTGCCTGCTCGCTACAGGATTGAGTTCTTGTGTCAATGACCTGGATGTTACTCCGATCGACCCGAGTACTACTATGGAGGCCGACGAGGTTGCTCTGTTCACCAAGTGCTATGCCACTATGGCCCTTGCTGGTAACACTGGCGCCAACGGCGATTGCGACATCGACCGTCTGGATGGCGGTACCACAGGTTTCGTTCGCCAGCTCTGGAATGCCAATGAGTTGACCACCGACGAGGCCATCTGTGCTTGGGGTGACCCTGGTATTCCCGGTTTTAACTATAACCAGTGGGATGCATCCCATCCCATGCTGGAGGGTTTCTATAACCGCCTCTACTCGAGTATTTCCTATTGCAACCACTATCTCGAGTTGTTCTCTGGCGTTGACAAGACGCGTGAGGCCGAGGTGCGCTTCCTGCGCTGCCTGTACTACTATCACTTGATGGATTGCTACGGCAATGTGCCTTTTGCCACCACAATTCTCATGACCTCGCTCCCCGAGCAGATTCAGCGTGCTGACCTGTTCAAGTGGATTGAGGAGGAATTGCTGGCCGTGAAGGATGATATGATGACTCCCGCAGCTCGTAAGAGCACTGACAATGGTTATGGCCGCGCCGACCAGGATGCTGCCAATCTGTTGCTGGCCCGTATGTACTTGAACGCTGAGGTTTATACCGGCACTGCCCGTTGGTCCGACGCGCTGAAGTATGCCAAGATGGTCATCGATGGTCCCCACAAGCTTTGGACTAACGGCACCGACCAGTGGAGCGCTTACCAGATGCTCTTTATGGGTGACAACGGTGAGAATGGTGCTTCTCAGGAAGCTATCCTTCCCTTGTTGCAAGATGGCTTGAAGACCACCAGTTGGGGTACTACCCTGTTCCTGATGGCTTCGACCTGGAAGAGCGACATGGATGAGAGTCTCTATGACCTTGGTAACGGTGACGAGGGCTGGTTGCCCACTGGTACCGTGGATAACGATCCCGACGATGGCATTGACACCGTTCTGATTCGCAGCTATGCTTATGGCACCACCGAGTTCTGGGCTGGTAACCGTGCACGTTTCCAACTGCTTCAGAAATTCTTCCCTGGTGGTACTGTGCCCAGCGTGAATATCCAGAATATGGTTGAGGCTGCTGGCGATGACCGTGCCTTGTTCTACGGCAAGGGCCGCACCGCTAATGTGGACAATCCCAGTGAATATACCTCGGGTTATGCTGTTGGTAAGTACCGCAACACCTACTCGACGGGTGCAAATTCACACAGTACACAATTTGTTGACGCTGACTACTTCCTGATGCGTTCGGCCGAGGCTTACCTCATCGCTGCCGAGGCTGATGCCCGCCTGAATGGTGGTCAGACGACTCCCGAGGGTGCCGGTTACATCAATGCACTGCGCAACCGTGCCAACACTTGGACTGTAAGCCAGTACTCTCTGGATCAGATTCTTGACGAGCGTTCACGCGAGTTGTATTACGAGGGCTTCCGCCGCACCGACCTTATCCGTTATGGATACTTTGGTGGTGACAGGAGCGGTGCTTATCTGTGGGAGTGGAAAGGCGGTGCCCAGAATGGTGCCCCGATTCCCGCATTCCGCAACCTGTTTGCTATTCCTGCCGAGGACGTGAATGCCAATCCCAAGCTCGTTCAGAACCCAGGTTATTAATCCACTCACTTAAGAATACAGTAATATGAAAAAGATATTTTTCTATGCAATGATGTTGGTGGCCTGCACTATGGCATTCACATCGTGCAGTGACGATAATGACTCTAACCCGACGCTCATTCAGCCCACTGAGTTCAAACTCAATGAGCTCACCCTTGATGCTAATGCACTGATTGACCTCGAGGAGAGCAAGACCATCCCCATGTCATGGTCACAGCCCGTGTACACCACCTTTAATGCTCCTGTAATTGCCACCTATTCTATCCAGGTTTCTAAGAATGGCAACTACACTAACGAGTACGATGCTAGTCAGGAGGACAATTCAGCTGCCGACTTTGTGACGCTGGACGAGACCTTCACCACTTGCAAGGTTAACGTGTCAACCGAGAGCATTGACAAAGCCCTGGTTCGTCTGTATGGATGGACCGAGGATTCTATCATCCCCAACGAGGTTCCCGTCTTTATCCGTGTGAAGTCTGCCGTTCAGGACGCTTCGTTCAACGAGTATGGCACGGTTTATTCCAACGTGATCAAGATGAGGGCTGTTCCCTATTACATCGAGTTGGCTGATGCTCCCATCGAGTTGTGGTACCTCACTGGTAACTGCATTGCCGATGGTTCGTGGACCAATAGCGAAGATGCTATCGGTACAAAGATGACTCCGATGTATCCTATCCCCGGCATGGAGTATGATAAGATTACTGGCCAGGGTGTCATTGAGTATGCTGGCTACTTCCCCGAGGGTGCCCAGTTCAAGATTATTGCTAAAGCCGGATTGAGCAACTGGAATTACGGCATGTGTGGCGGTGATGAGAATGGTGGTCAGGTTTACCGTGATGGCGGTGACGATCCCGGTAATATCTCCATCACCGAGGCAGGATGGTACAGAATTGAGATCAATACTAAGACTCACGAGATGTCTTGGGATAAACTCGGGGAATGTCCTGTCTTTACTCAGATCTCAATGCCTGGCGGATACCAAGGATGGGATACCAGCAAGAATCTCATGAATGCAGTGACTACTGTTACCGAGAACCATGACTGGTATGTTGGCAAGATGGAGATTACCGAGGACACTGAACTCAAGTTTGCTGCCGACAACGCTTGGGCTATAAACTGGGGTAAAGATGTATTCCCCTATGGTAAGGGTGAACAAGATGGCAAAAACATTCCCGTTACTGCTGGTACTTATAATGTGTTCTTCAACGACATTTTGGGCACTTATAACTTTATCCTTATTAAGTAATTAATAACAGTTCTGACGGATGGGCCGTGGCCCGTGCGACGGCCCACCCAGTCAGATATAATATCGATACATAGTTATTATGAAGAAGTTTTTATATATTGCTGCAATGACCTTGTTGCTGGCAAGTTGTACCGAGGATTTCAAGGACTGGGCAACCCCCCAGAGCAATCCCCAGGGAGAAATGGTGGCCTTCGGTAACGGTTCGGTTGCCGCTGTGGACGTCATCGATCTGGCTGAGATTCCCGAGGGTAACGATGTGGTCAAGGTGTGCAACATTACTGCTCCCACATCCAATGATACGACCTACAAACCCGAGTATATCATCTATCTGAATGATAACCCCTTCGTTCTGAATATGGATGGTACCATGAGCGTGAAGGATCTGTCTGACTTTGTGGTATCGCTCTTCGGTCAGGCTCCCGAGGTGCGTGAGCTCACCGCTCGCGTCAAGAGCACCATGACCAACGGCGCGACCGCCACCAGCATCATGAGTGGTGAGTTCCCCGTGAAGGTTATTCCCGCTACCCCCATGGTTTCGAGTGCTTATTATTACATCGGTACCAGCAACGGTTGGACCGCATGTGATCCCACTTATCAGCTGGATAACGGCGGTGGTGATGTTTATTCTAACCCCGTATTCACCGTTGTAGTTCCCGCTACCGGTGAGGACAACTGGTTCAAGATCTATTCTCAGGAGACCATGGACCTCGGTGTGGACAATTTCTGGAGCGGTGACTTCATCGGCTTCGCCGTGAACGGTGAGAACGAGATGAGCGGTAGCTTCGTGGAGGGCGCTAACGACGAGATCGCATTCGCCTTCAAGATTCCCGCCGACATCCGTGCCGACAAGTATCGTCTGACCTTCGACATGCTGAACCGCACCTTCGAGTTCGAGCCCATCATTGAGCTGGGTACTCCCGACCTGTGGTACCTCGTGGGCAGCTGCATCGGTAACGGCTCGTGGGGCAATGCTCCCGATGCCCTTGGCACTGCACTGATTCCCCTGTATCCCGCTATCGATAACTACGCAATCCTGAGCTATGTGGGCTACTTCCCCGCTGGCCAGGGCTTCAAGCTCATCCACACGCCCGGCAACTGGGACGAGCAGTGGGGTATGACCGACGGCGTTCTCGTGAAGAATGACGGTGGCAGCGGTAACATTGAGGTGGCCGAGGATGGCTACTATCAGATTACCTATGACATGGATTTCGATGCTCTGACCATCACCAAGTACACCGGTCCTGTGGGCGTTTACGGCGCTATGGGTATGCCTGGCGACTATCAGGATTGGAATCCTGCCGGCACGCTGATGAATCCCATGAGCTCTGTCGTTGAGAACCACGACTGGGTGAAGAAGGATGTGACTTATGGTGCTGACACCGACCTCAAGTTTGCTGCCGACGGTAGTTGGGCTGCTAACTGGGGTGCTGCTGGCTTCCCCGTGGGCGTTGGTACCCAGGGCGGTGCTAACATCCATGTTGTAGCCGGTACCTATGATGTCATCTTCAACGACATCATGGGCAACTACTACTTCATCGCCAAGTAATCACGAGCGATTAACTTGATTATCCCAGCGGGGGCGTGCCGTCAGGCGCGGCCCCGCTGTCGTTTATAGTCACTTTCACACCTCTGCAAACGATTGCACGGTGAATATGTGTTGAGTTTTTTTGATCAGATGTTTGGAATTGCCGATATTTTGGTATATTTGTGGGGATTATAGCGAACAATAATAACTGAACAAAAATATATTAAGACTATGAAAAAGATTTTTACTACAGCACTTGTATTGATGTTGCCATTACTGATGATGGCACAGGGCTGGCCGTCAAAGTATAGCGGCGTGATGTTACAGGGTTTCTATTGGAATTCCTTTAACGACTCCCGATGGCCCAAACTCGAGGCTCAGGCCGATGAGTTCGCTGAGTTCTTTAAGCTCGTGTGGATTCCCCAGAGCGCCAAGTGTAGCAATGGTCAGTCGATGGGCTATGATGACCTGTACTGGCTCACCAATTATACCAGCGCCTTTGGTAATGAGTCACAACTGCGCTCGATGATCAAGACCTTCAAGAACAAGGGCATCGGTACCATTGCCGACGTGGTGATCAACCACCGCGCCACCATCAACGACTGGGTGACCTTCCCCGTCGAGGTGTATAATGGTGTGACCTACAAGATGCTCCCGTCCGACATTTGCAAGAATGACGATGGCGGTGCCACTCAAAACTGGGCAAGCCAGAACGGCATTTCCTTGAGTAATAATAACGATACCGGTGAGGACTGGGGCGGCATGCGTGACCTGGATCACCGCAGCACCAATGTGCAGGAGATCGTAAAGGCTTACGTCAAGATGCTGCTCGATGACCTGGGCTATGCTGGCTTCCGCTATGACATGGTCAAGGGCTACGGTGCGACCTATACGGGCATGTACAATTCCTATGCTGCTCCCGAGTTCTCGGTGGGCGAGTACTGGGATGGCAATCAGGGTGCTGTCAAGAACTGGATCGACGGCACTAAGGTGAATGGCATCGTTCAGAGTGCGGCATTTGACTTCCCCTTCCGCTACGTCATTCGCGACGCGGTCAATAATAACCGCTGGACCAATCTGGGTACCTCTAGCAACAAGGGACTCTGCCAGGAGAACAATTACCGCCGCTATGCGGTTACCTTCATTGAGAACCACGATACCGAGTACCGCAGTGCCAATGAGCAGCAGGATCCCATCCGCAACAACATCGAGGCCGGTAATGCCTACATGCTCGCCATGCCGGGCACTCCCTGCGTCTTCCTCAAGCACTGGATTGCTTACAAGGAGAGCATCAAGCAGATGATTTATGTGCGTCAGTTGGCTGGTGTGACCAACACAAGCAATACCTATAATGTGGACATGAATGCTGGCTCGAACTACTATGTTCAGCGCACGATTGGTGATCGTGGCGTGATCCTGGCAGCCATGGGTAGCACTTCCTATCAGATTCCTCAAAACTATGTTGAAGTGGCTAGCGGAACGAACTACCGCCTGGCGTTGAGCCGCACTACCGAGACTGCATGGGTGAGCAAACCCAGCGGTGAATATGAGGGCACCATCGACGTGAAGTTCACAGCGGTGAGCCAGACAGGCGATGCCAAGCTCGTCTATACCATTGACGGCAGTGATCCCACCGCCAGCAACGGCACCCAGGTCGCCGATGGCACTACCATCAGCCTCGACAAGACCACGACCTTGAAGGTGGGTCTGTTGATTGGCAACGCAGTGAGCGGCGTGATTGTGCGCAACTACACCATCGACAACTCGGAGTTTGAGCCCTATGAGATTACCGTTTTCCTCAAGGATCCTACCGTTGCGCCCAACAACTGGAGCGTGGTCAACTACTACACTTGGGACAGCTCTAACCAGCAGTTCAACGGCAACTGGCCCGGTCAGACCATCACTGCTACCAAAATGGTCAACGGTGTCAAGTTCTACTATCACAACTATACGATCAAGAACAAGGACTACTATGTGAACTTCGTGTTCAACCAGGGCGGTGCCACTGCCAGCAGTCACCAGACCGAGGACGTGACCGATATCAACAAGACTTCCTTCTTTGAAGTCACCACTCAGACTAACAAGTATCAGGTGCGTGACATCACCGATCAGTTCTTGCCTTATCTGGACGGTAACAAGTATGATGTGAACAATGACGGTGAGGTGAACATTGCCGACATCAATACGATTCTTGATTTCATCCTCGCCAATTCAAGCAGTGCAACGGCTGATGTGAATGGCGACGGTGAGGTGAACATCGCTGATGTAAACGATGAGATTGACTATATCTTGAAGTAAAGATTTCATAATCAGATATGAACAAAACCATAAGATTGTTTTGTGTGTCATTGGCGCTGGTGTTTTCGGCATTTAGCGCCAATGCCGTTAATCAATATGACGTGAACGTCGACGGTGAAGTGAACATCGCCGATGTCAACGCTGTGATTGATGCGATATTGAGCAATAGCGCCACTGCCTCATGTGATGTGAACGGTGACGGTGAGGTAAACATCGCTGACGTGAATGCCCTCATTGACTATATCCTTACAGGAGGTGGTGAAGAGCAGCCCTATGATGGCCCGGTAGTGGGTGGTGACATATCGATGTTGACCAAGTATGAGGCTCACCAGCGTATGGCGCAATCGCGCTATAACATCACCTGGGCCCATTACTATGACCAGTATGGTGCGGTTATTGACGATGTCATCACTTGGACCAAGCAACAGGGCTGGAACGCGGCACGCGTGCGCCTGTTTTTCAATCCCGCCAATGCGTCGGCAGCCGATAAGGGGCAGGGTGTCATCCAGAACCTGGACACTGTCAAGGTGCTGGGCCAGCGCATTAAGGCTGCAGGGATGCAGTTCATGCTTGACTTCCATTACAGCGACAGCTGGGCCGACCCTGTAAAGCAGTTTACCCCTGCCGATTGGGCTACACTTGACGATGCGGCTCTGGTACAGAAGATTTATGAATACACCCGTGACTGCCTGAGTGAGCTCAAGGCTGCAGGTGCCGAACCCGATTATATCCAGACGGGTAACGAGATCAGTTACGGTATGCTGTGGGGACCCGTTGGAACGCCCGACTCCCAGCTCAAGAAGTGCTATGTCGGTAACGAGGCCAACTGGGGACGTTTCACCGATTTGCTCAAGGCTGCCGGTCGTGCTTGCCGTGAGGTGTGTCCCAATGCCAAGATTATCCTGCACACCGAGCGCGTTGCCAAGCTCAACATCCTGCTCAATTTCTATAACCAGATGCGTGACAAGCATGTGGACTATGACATCATCGGCTTGAGTTATTATCCTTACTTCCACGGTAACTTGTCAACTCTGGCAACTGCGCTCAACAACGTGAGCAATACCTATCAGGACAAGGATATCATGATTGTCGAGACTGGCTATAGCTACAAGTATAAAGTGGGGGATCAGGACTTCTCCTCAACATGGCCGTTGACCCTTGAGGGACAGCGTAAGTACACATCCGACCTGATTGCCAAGTTGGCGCCCTATGCCCGCGTGAAGGGCCTCTTCTGGTGGTTCCCCGAGGCCAACGAGTATGGCTTGGGCGGTAACAACTGGAGCGTGCTGCACGTCAATGACGCTTGGTATAATGCCGGACTGTGGAACCACGAGACAGGACGTGCTACTCCAGCACTGTATGAACTGAAGAATTTCCTGCAGAAGTGATTGTGGATAAACAAATGTGGGGTCTTATGGCTTTTCAGCCGTAAGGCCCTTTTTTATGGCTTTATGCCTGTGACGCAGATGAAGTGGCGCTCTTCATCATGGCGTGACTTGATGTCGGTGAAGCCGGCCTCAGTAAGATACTCAGTAAGTTCCTCAATCGTGTAGATGCGCATGTGGCCGACGAGCTTGGCCCATTTATGCCCTTCGGGATCAACGCCGTCGGTCTCATTGGCGATGACGACCTTGCCGCCAGATTTGAGCACGCGGTGAATCTCGGAGAGGCATTCACTGAATGAGGGCCAATAATATACCGTTTCAAATGCGGTAATCAGGTCATGGGTTTCTTTGAGTAGAGGTAACAATTTGGCATTCCCGCCAACGATTTTGCACCTTCCGGCAGCAATGGCTTCCTTGTTGACCCTGAGAGCCATATTGATGGCCACTTGTGAGAAGTCCACACCAGAGACTTTACTATCGGGAAACTTATCAAGCATCCGGGCTACATTGGCACCGCCGCCACAGCCGATATCAGCAATAGAGGCATCGCTGTTGAGTTGAACATCCTTGAGTGCCCACTCGGCGAGGGTTCCGTGGCGCTTACCATTCATGCGGTAAACAACATAGCGTCCTAGTAGTCCCTCTGGAAGCCTGAAATTTGCATAATATGTCCTTCTTGGTGATTTCAAGATGCATTGAATTTAATATATTTGCAAAATTACGCCGATTATACCGAATAGAGTATAACTCAAAGCTTAAATAATGTTAATCTCCTTCCCATGGGATTTAATAGCAGACAGCACATGACTTCTACTGCCGTGAGTTGCTTAGCGGCAGTTCGTAATGATTAAGGACGTTACGACGGGGGATGTTATGGTTTCTTGGCCGTCACGCAGATGAAGTGACGCTCCTCATCATGGCGTTGCTTGATGTCGATAAAGCCGACTTTGGCGAGAATGTCGCTAATGTCTTCTATGGAATAGACCAGCATTGCGATGGATTTTTCCAACTTTTTGTGTTCAGGATCAAGTCCATCCATTTCGTTGGCGATGACACAAGTGCCGCCAGGCTTGAGTACCCTGAATATCTCTTTCAAGCCAAGTTCCAGCGAGGACCAGTAATAGACGGTTTCAAAGGCGGTCACGAGATCATATATCTCCTTGGCTCGTGGCATCTGGACTGCGTTGCCACCCACGATATAGCATTTCTTGTCAACGATAGCGCGGTAGTTGTAGTCGTTGGCTTCTTCAAGGGCGAGGGTGGAGTAGTCCATGCCTGTTACAATGCCTTCAGGGCACATCTCAAGCATGCGTGCTACATTGGCACCGCCGCCGCACCCCACGTCAAGCACTTGAGCATCCTTTTTGATTTCAAGATCGGCAAAAACCCATTCTGGCAATGCAGCATGCTGCTTGCCATTCATCGCTTTGATGACGCGATAGCCCCAAAAGCCTTTGGGATTTCTTGAACGCTGGTAGTGCTTACGTAGGCTCATATTATGATACAATCATTCGAATTGCAAAAGTACATATATATTTTTAATTCAACAATAACTGTAATCAATAAATATCACCATTTGTTGTAGGATGTTGTAATTATTATTTACAACCCCCTGAAGCAAATAGTCAGGGGGTTGTAAGGATTGTTCTTAGAAGTCCAGGACGAGCGTGCCGCGTGCAGGGAGCGAAATCACGCCGTCGGCGAGGCTGACAGTTTTGCCAGTGGGCACATCGCGTGCGACGGTAGCGTTACCAAATACCTCGTGATAGCGTTCGAGCTTCATTTCGCGCGGTTGAGTGGTGCCGTTGATGATGGTAACGGCATGCCTGTTACCCAGAGTGCGGGCGACGACATAGATGCCGTCCTTGGGAATGAACTGCGTCATCTTGCCCTTGGTGATGACGGCATTGCCCTGGCGCCAGTGCAACAGGGCACTCAGCCAGTTGAACATGTCGTTTTGTTCAGGGGTGCGGCCTTCGGCTGTGAAGGCATTGTGCGGGTCACCGGGGAAGCCGCCGGGGAAGTCCTTGCGTACGTTGCCGTCGGTCACCTGCTTGGTGCCGTTCATCAGCACCTCGGTGCCGTAGTACAGCTGTGGGATGCGCTTGATAGTGAGCAGCAGGGCAAGGGCCTGTTTCAGGGCTGCCACATCCTGGCCGTTGCGCAGGAAGCGGTCGGTATCGTGGTTCTCGATAAAGGCCATCACGCTCGACGGGTTGGGGTAGAGGTAGTCGTGGCACAGGCTGTTATACACGCGGTTGTAGCCGCGCCACCAGCCGTCAGTTTCCTCGTGCTTGGCACTATCAATTTTCTCGTAGAAGGAGAAGTCCATCACGGTGGGCAGGTAGCTCTCGGGCTTGCCCATCTTATTGCCTTTTTGCCATGCAGCGGTATAGGCAGGATTCTCGACCCAGGTCTCGCCCACGACGTTGAAGTTGGGATACTCGGTGTTGAGCACCTTCATCCAGCGTGCCATAGCGTCGGCATAGGCATACGGGTAGGTGTCCATGCGGATGCCGTCGATGCCTGCGGTCTCAATCCACCAGATGCTGTTCTGGATCAAGTAATTCATCACGTGCACATTGTGGTGGTTCAAGTCAGGCATTGAGGGGACGAACCAGCCCTCGACGGTCTCCTTAAGGTCAATCTCGCTGGCATAAGGATCCATCACGGGGGTGAGCTTGTAGCTCGTCTGCAGGTAATTGTTCTTGTAGTCTGGCTGGTTGAACCAGTCATGGGTGGGCATGTCGTTGAGCCAAGGGTGGTGGGCGCCGCAGTGGTTGAAGATCATGTCCATGACCACCTTCAGCCCGCGACCATGGGCCTCGTCACACAGGCGGCGATACTCCTCATTGGTGCCGAAGCGCGGATCCACCTTGTAGTAGTTGGTCGTGGCATAGCCGTGATAGGTCGAGTGGTTGTGGCCATCGGGCGAGTTGTTTTCCAATACGGGAGTGAACCAGAGGGCGGTCACTCCAAGTTGGTTGAAGTAGTCCAGGTGCTGGCGGATGCCCTCAATGTCGCCACCATGGCGCAGGCTGGGCTGCGTCCTGTCGTTCTTGTAGGCCTCCATGCCTGCAAGCTGGTTGTTGGCGGGGTTACCGTCGGCAAAGCGGTCAGGCATGAGCATGTAGAGCACATCGGCATTGGTGAATCCCATACGCTCACTGCCGCGTTTCTCACGGGCCTTGAGTTGGTACTTCACAGTCTTCTTGCTCTTGCCCTGCTGGAACTTGAGTTCCATCGTGCCCGGCTGGGCATGACGGGTATCCATGTAAATCAACAGATAATTGGGCGAATCTACTCTCACCACGCTGTCGATGGTCACTCCGGGATATTGTGTGCTCACTTGAGCGGTGCCGATGCCGGTGCCATACACCATCAGTTGCACGCTGGGCACACTGTTGATGCCCACAAACCAGTCTGTCGGCTCAATGCGGTCCACATTGACCTTAGCTGCCTGGGCAGTCAGTATTCCCGCAGCCAAGGCAAATAATAAAAATATCTTCTTCATTTTGGTTATTGAGTTGGTTGTCTTCAAAAGGTTACAGGAGTTCGGGCAGTTGGAACAGGCGGGTGCCGTTGGAACCCTTGATGAGGATGTAGCAGCCCTCGGGACGGTTGGCGGCGATGGCGGCTTTGACCTCTTCCACGTCGTCAAACTTGCGGTAAGGGCAGTCGATGTCCTTGAATTCCTTGCCCACGAGCCATACTTCGTCAAAGGGGCAGTTTGCCAGTTTCTCCACGACACGGTGGTGCTCCTCAGCACTGCTGTCGCCCAACTCGCGCATCTCGCCCAGGATAGCCATCTTGGGAGATACCTCCATCATGCTGAAGTTGTCGAGAGCTGCTGCCATTGATGTCGGGTTGGCATTATAGGCATCCACGATGAGGTGGTTGTGCTCGGTTTCAGTAAGTTGGGAACGGTTGTTGGCAGGAATATAGTTCTCTATCGCATGGCAAATCTGTTCGGGGGTCAATTCAAAGTGCAGGCCCACGGTGACTGCTGCCAGCACGTTGTCGAGGTTATAGCTGCCGATGAGGTGGGTTGCTACTTCATGCCACTCGCCATCCTGTCCATTTTTCCACTTCAGACGCAGGAACGGGTCGCAGGCAATGATTTTGCCATACACTTGAGCATCGGGCTTGTTTTCGTCTTGGGTATAATATTCGGCCTTGACGCCTTTGGGCAGAATACCCATTAGGTACTCGTTGTCGGCGTTGATAAAGATGACGCTGCCCTCCCGTTTTGCTAGATTGTCATAGAGTTCACCCTTGGTGTGAATGACGCCCTCCAGTGAACCGAAACCCTGCAAATGGGCCTTGCCTACGTTGGTGATCAGGCCGCAGGTCGGCTCAGCCGTCTCGGCAAGCGTCTTGATGTCACCTGGGTGGCTCGCTCCCATTTCAACGACAGCAATCTCGTGCATGACACTAAGGCGGAACAAGGTCTTGGGCACGCCGATGTCGTTATTGAAATTGCCCTCGGTCGCCATCTCGTCGTAGCGTTCGGCGAGGACGGCACGCACGAGTTCCTTGGTTGTAGTTTTGCCGTTTGTTCCTGTGATGGCAATGACGGGGATGTCAAAGCGGCGGCGGTGCTCGCGTGCCATGTCTTTGTAGGCTTGCAGCGTGTCGGGAACAAGTATCATCTGCTTGTTGCCGTGATAATCGTTATATACCTGCTCATCGCTCACGATGGCGACGGCGCAGCCCTTGTCAAGTGCTTGGGCTGCAAATTGGTTTCCGTCAAATGATTCACCCTTCAAGGCGATGAAAATGCTGCCCTCAGGGCAATCGCGGCTATCGGTAGTGATAACAGGATGTTGCTCGTAGATTGCGTAAAGTTCTTTGCTGTCCATAATCTTATCAGTTATTTTGCCACAAAATTACTGAAAAAGCCGATTATTTTATATAATTTTGCACCCGATTTTTAATGTGTGTGCAAAAAATGAATTCAACCAAGAGAACCATTGCCATCGTCTGTGGTGGCGACTCATCAGAATATGAGGTTTCCCTGCGTTCGGCACAGGGGCTTTTCGATGCGTTTGACCATGACCGTTACCACGTTTATATCGTCATGATCAGGAAGAATGACTGGCATGTGAACCTGCCCGACGGTCAGGAATCGGTCATCGACAAGAATGATTTCTCGTTCTTGAAGGATGGTGAAAAGATCTGTTTTGACTATGCCTATATCACCATTCATGGCACTCCGGGCGAGAACGGTGTGTTGCAAGGCTATTTTGACATGATCGGTCTGCCTTACTCGACTAGCAACGTGCTGGTCGAGGCACTGACTTTCCACAAGTTCGCATTGAACAACTACCTGAAGGCCTTCGGCTGCTCGGTGCCCGATAGTATCCAGGTGCGTCGCAGTGTGGCTCATGGCTGGACAGCCGAGAAGGTCAAGGATTATCTGGGTATGCCTTGCTTTGTTAAACCGACCGCCGACGGCTCGAGCTTCGGTGTGACCAAGGTGAAGAGTTGTGACCAGTTGGACGATGCCATGGAGTTTGCTTTCAAGCAGTGCGACAATGTGATGATTGAGCGTTTCCTTGATGGAACCGAGGTCACTGTGGGCTGTTATAAGACCAAGAAGAAATCTGTCGTATTCCCTGTTACCGAGGTTGTGACCGACAACGAGTTCTTTGACTACGATGCCAAGTACAACGGTCAGGTCGAGGAAATTACGCCTGCCCGCATCAGCGATGAACTGACCGCCGCTCTGCAGGCCGAGACGTCACGCATCTATGACATCCTGCACTGCAACGGCATCATCCGCATCGATTTTATCATTACCAAGAATCCCGATGGCACCGACCACATCAACTTGCTGGAGGTCAACACCACCCCAGGCATGACCGTCACCAGCTTCATCCCTCAGCAAGTCCGTGCCGCTGGCCTCTCCCTCACCGACGTCCTCACCGACATCGTCGAGAACCAGTTCCAGTAAAAAACAAGAGCCCAAAAGGCTCTTGTTTTTGATTAGTGATTAGTGATTAGAGATTAGAGATTAGTGAGGGTGGCGGCTTTGCTGGATCGCAATCCGCTAATCAGTTTTGATGTGTTGAAGATTTGGGGCTTGATTTGATTAAAATCTTCTTCTGAAATATAACCCAGGTCAAGTGCAATTTGCAGTTGGCAATATACTTCCATGACAGAACCAAAAGCTATTTCCAGGAAATGGATTTGTTCTTTAATGGCTATTCGGCCATTGCCTTCTGCAATGTTTGACGGAATAGAAATCACAGCACGGCGTAACTGATTGCACAGCGCAAAGCGCTCATCTTCGGGGAATTTCTTGAGTAACCGATAGACGGCTACTACCAATTTCCTGGATTCTTGCCATGCATTTAATCGCTCAAATTGATATTCCATCTTGTAGTAATCTTCACTAATCACTAATCTCTAATCACTAATCTATCCTGCACAACTAGTTGTGCAGGATTAGGGCACTTTGAGGCGGGACGTTGATTTTTCCGTCGGCAATGACGGTGTTGATGCCGCCATTGGGGGTGCAGGAGGTTTTGTAGCAGACGATGGTGTAGTTGCCGTTGGGGACCTCTATCGAGCGTGCAATCTTATTGGCATTGAATGCAACATAGATATCTCCCCACTTTTCGCCGGGCACGTTGCGGCCGTTGATATGGAACGCTACGAGGTTCTGCTTAATGGGCAGGAAATGAAGGTTTTCACGCACCATGTCGGCACTGCCCATGTGGAAGGCGGGATGTGCCTTGCGCATGGCTATCAGGTTGCTGTAGTATTCCATCACTTGCGGGTAACGCTTCAGGTTATCCCAGTCCAGATGATTGATTTCATCAGGGCTCTCATAACTGTTGTGCACACCCTTCTTGTCGCGCAGCATCTCCTCGCCGCTGAGCAGGAACGGTACACCCTGAGAGGTCATCACGACAGTCTGTGCCAGCAGGTCGAGGCGGATGAGCTCGTCCTCGGTAATCTTGGGGATGCTGGTCTTGAGGCGATCCACGAGGCACATGTCGTCGTGACAGCTCACGTAGGCTATCATCTGGGTTGGCTCGGTGGCATAGGGTGCCTTGCTGTAGTTGACCTTGCTATAGTCCACATCAGGGTGCTGGATGGCACCCACAATGCCAAACTTGATGCTCTCTTCGTTGCCGCGGATTCCACCCAGGAAAGCAGCCTTCTTGTTGCTGTCCCACGGACCGCGCAGCGCATCGCGCATCTCGTCGCTGAAGGCTGCAATACCCGGCAGATAACTGATGTTGGCCTTCATGGCCAACTTGTTCTCTGGCAGGGCGCATGCCCCAGCACTCCATCCTTCACCATAGATGAAGATGTCGCTGGGCACAGCCTTGCGGATGGCGTTCATCGTCTCAATGTCGTGCACGCCCATCAGGTCGAAGCGGAAGCCGTCGATGTGGTATTCATCAACCCAATACTTCACACTCTCGATCATGAACTGGCGCATGCTTTCGCGCTCGCTTGCCGTCTCGTTGCCGCAACCGCTGCCGTTGCTGTAGGAGCCGTCAGCGCTCTTGCGGTAGTAATAGTCGGGACGTGTGAGCTGGAAGTTGCTCCCATCAATGTTCCAGGTGTGGTTATAGACCACATCGAGGATAACCTTGATGCCAGCCTTGTGAAGGGCCTGCACCATCTGCTTGAACTCGTTGACGCGCACCTCGGGCTTGTAAGGGTCAGTCGAGTAACCGCCCTCGGGCACATTGTAGTTCACGGGATCGTAACCCCAGTTGTACTGCGGCACGTTCAGGCGTGTCTCATCGACAGAGGCATAGTCAAACGACGGCAGGATGTGAATGGCATTCACGCCCAGCGCCTTCAGGTGCTCAATGGCTTTAGGCTCGGTCAAAGCAAGGAACTTGCCCTTGTTCTTGATGCCGCTGGATGCATCGATAGAGAAGTCGCGATGGTGCATCTCATAGATGATCAGGTCCTTGGGGGCGATGGCGGGACGCACGTCGGCATCCCATCCCTGCGGATTGGTCTGGGCCATGTCGATGATGGCGCCGCGGTTGCCGTTCACGCCGACTGCGGTTGCCCACACGCCAGCGCACTCGCCACGGAATTTACCGCCATAATTCACGTCAAACGTGTAGAACTTGCCCTTGAGGTCTCCCTTGACGGTCGCCTGCCACAGATTGGCTTGGGATTTAGTCATCTTGACGGTCTTGGTCGCTTTCCCGCCCACACCGTCATCATAGATGCGCAAGGTCACCTGCTGGGCGTCCTCGTTGGTCTCTACCGAAAAGGTGCTCTCACCAGGGGCATAAGCTACCCTGGTGTGAGCACTGATGGCCTGCGGTAAG
This sequence comes from uncultured Prevotellaceae bacterium, assembly GCA_900318205.1. Taxonomy (GTDB): domain Bacteria; phylum Bacteroidota; class Bacteroidia; order Bacteroidales; family Muribaculaceae; genus Sodaliphilus. Next base: position 49,573 of record ONJS01000010.1, read on the forward strand.
ATGAATGTCATGATTATCGCTACCAGTAAAGTGAGATGTTTCATTGTCTTCCGCTTTGATTGATGAGTTCTTTCACGTGGCTGTTGAATTCGTTGGAATTCATCAGCTGCTCAATGGTCATGTGCATGCGGTAGCGCCAGTAGTGGCGGGGATTGGCGGGGATGTTGATGCGCTCGGCATCGGCATCCTCCAGACGCATCTTCTCGTCGATGGCGAGCCAATCCTGCAACGACAGCAGGCACAGCATTGACGGACAGTTGAGGTGGGCACGCACAATCTCGTCAGCGAGCCAGCCGGGCAGCGGATGGGGCGCAGCGTCATTGTGCCATAGTGATGTGTTATAATACTCCTGTGTGCGGTCCCAATCCTCTTCCCACCATTGCCTCAACGTGGGCATGTCATGGGTCGAGATGGTAGCGACGCTACGGTAGGGATTGGAATTCAGGTTGCCGAACTTGATGTGATTGTCCTTGGGCATCGATTGGATTTCGAGGCTCAGGATGCGCAATTCGTTCATCACCCATGCCACGCAGTCGGGCACCATGCCCAAGTCCTCGGCGCATACGAGCATGCGAGTTGCCTGCACCAGTTTGGGCAACTTCTTCATGGCCTCGTGATACCAGAAGTCGTTGTTGCGGTGGTAGAAGTACTCGTTGTACAGCTTGTTGAAGGCGGCCTTGTCGTTATCGTAGAGTGCCTCGTAGATAAAGTCAAATTGTACCGAGATGCGCGGATGGAACAGGGCCGGATTCTTGCGGTCGCGCACGAACAGCACGTCACTGATCAGGGCATACAGGCCGTCGCGCAGCCAGATGTCATCGTCACTCTCCTTGCCCTGGAAAGCGGCTTCAATCTTGCGCTGGGTGTCGTATTCGGGCTTCATGCGGTAGATGTCGTCATGCACACGCTCAACGTATTTCTCACGCACGGTGTCAGCCAGCCTGCCGAAGATGCGGTCCAGTACCCAATCGGCAATGAACGGCTTGGTCATCAGTTCTTCCTGGAAATTGAGGCCATAGCTGCGGATTTCCTGAGCGCTCATACCCAGCGAGGGCGAGAACTGTCCCAGCAGACCATGAACGGCATCAATGGGGATTTCCCAAATGCGGAAGAATCCCAGCACGTGGTCTATGCGGTAGGCGTCAAAGTATTGAGCCATCTTGCGGAAACGTTTTACCCACCACTGGCAGCCGTCGGCGAGCATCACATCCCAGTTATAGGTCGGGAAGCCCCAATTCTGGCCGTTGGTCGAGAAAGCATCGGGTGGAGCACCGGCCTGGCCGTTGAGGTTGAAGTATTTGGGCTCTACCCAAGCTTCCACACTGTCACGGCTGATGCCGATGGGGATATCACCCTTGAGGATGACATGCTTGCTCTGGGCATACTTGTGGGCACTGCGCATCTGCTTGTCAAGGAAGTACTGGATGAAGTACCACAGGCTCACTTCCTTGAAGGCCTTGGTGCGGGGATTGGCCATTGCTACACGCTCTTCGTCGGTGAGAACATGGTGGCTGGGCCAGCGTGAGAATGATGCTGTGCCATACTCGTCACGGAAGTGGCAGAATGCGGCATAGGGTATCAACCAATCCTTATTGGAGGTGAAGAACTCCTTGAACTCGTCGCTCTTGAGCACCTTTTCACCTTCCTGCTTGAACAGCAGGGTCATGTATTCCCGCTTGGCGTTGTTCACGCGCTCATAGTCGATCTGCGGTAGGGCATTGAGTTCCTTGCGCAGCTTTTCAAACTCTGCCATGCGCTTCTTGTCCTCAAGTTTGGGCAGTTGACGCATGTCGAGGTACTGCGGGTGCAGGGCATAGATGCTGATGCTGTTGTAAGGATAGCTGTCACTCCAGGTGTGGGTGATTGTAGTGTCGTTGATGGGCAATACCTGCAATGCACGCTGGCCGGTGTTGGCCACCCAGTCAATCATCAGCTTCAAGTCGCCGAAGTCACCCACACCGAAGCTGCCCTCGCTGCGCAGCGAGAAGATGGGCACCACAGTGCCCGCCAGCTTGGCGGGATAGAGGGGGAAGTAGGCCTGCTGCAGTTCATAGACGATGTGCTCACCCTCTTTCAGTACGGGAAGTAACACGGTGCGGTTATCACCGGTCTCCCAGATGGTCGGTTTGCCTTTTTCGGCCATGATGACGAACTTGAACTCGACAAAGGCCTTCTTGAAGGCGGCGCCATCAAGCGCGATGACCCACTCGTTATGGTTGTGCTCGGTCATCTTGAGGGCTTTGGTCTCATCCCAATCGCCCAAAGTGGGTTCATTACCCACGATGCCCAGGACCTCGCCGGTGCGCAATTGGGGTGCGCGTACCTTTACCTGTATGATGGTGGTGAACTTGCTCTTGGGCAGCGCCTGCTGTTTGCGCAGTGCGACACAGTCGGTAAATGCCGAGCTGTACAGGTAGCTGTCGTCAGGCATGTCATTCCAGTGGTCATAGGTGATGTATTTCGTGGCCTTGGCGGCATTCAGGTCCAGGCGGTGAGGGATGACAATCCACTCGTGGCGCAGTTCCTTGCCCTCGCGCTCCACACTGTAGTAATAATTGATGTAGCCAGCCTTGGCAGGAACATCCAGATCACATTTCCATGTCTTGTCACTTGCGGGCTTCATGGCATGGCTTGCCACTTTCTCGCCCGAGGTGTTATCGATGATATTGAGTACCAGGTTCTCGCCGTAAACGGTGCTGTACTCCAGATTAAATCTGACTTTCATGATTTTTTATAGTTATTAGTTTTTGGGTTTATTTACGCTTCTTCTCTTCGATGATGAATACGCAGGCGGCGCCGACAGCCAGCAGGATACCTGCCAACAGCAGCATGTTGCCTTGTATACTGTTCATCAGCTTCAACAGCACGCCACCCAGGGCTGCAGCAATAATCTGCGGCACGCAGATGGTGCAGTTGAACAGGCCAAGTGCCGTACCCATGCGGCTACTGCCCTCAAAGGCGTTGGTCACCATGGTGAAAGGCATGGCGAGCATGGCAGCCCATGCGAAACCAATGAGGAAGTAGGGTACAAACAGCATGTACTGGTTATGGATAAAGGGTACCATGGCAAAGCCGATACCACCGATGACGAGGCTCAACGCATAAGCCACCTTGATGTTCTTGAACTGCGGCAAAACGACTGCCCACAGCACACTGCCGATGGCCTGAACGGCAAACAGGATGCCCACCCAGTTGCCCGCCAGCTGATAACCCTCGCTGGCTGCGTCGGTGGTGCCCCAAACGGTGTCGGCGATGGTGCCGTTGGTGTAGGTCCACATGTACATGAAGGCTGCCCAGCAGAAGAATTGCACCAGACCAACTTCAAAGAAGACCTTGATGGCGTGGGACTTCTGGCTCTGACTCATCTCGGTTGAGGCTTGCTGGTTGCCTGCACCTTCAGCATTGGCGGCGGCATTGAACTCTGCCATCTGTTGCGGGGTGTACTCCTTCACATTGCTGATGGTGTAGATGACACACAGAATGAGGATGGCAGCTCCCACATAGAAGGACCACTTCACGCTGTCGGGGACAACACCCTCAGGGGCAATGTTTGCAATGCCGATGGCCGTGAACAGGAACGGGAAGATGTAACCTACAAGCGAACCTGCGTTGCATAGGAAGGACTGGATACTGTAGGCTTTGGCCTTCTGTTTCTCGTTGACCATGTCACCCACCATCATCTTGAAGGGCTGCATCGCCATATTGATGCTGGTGTCAAGGAACATGAGGGCAATCAGACCAAAGGTCATGGCTCCTGCAATGGTCAAACCGAGTGAACCGGCGTTAGGCAACAGGCACATCACGATGACTGCGGCCAGCGCTCCAATCAGCAGATAGGGGATACGGCGGCCCCAGCGGCCCAGCCAAGTCTTGTCACTGAAGTAGCCCACCAGAGGCTGCACTACCATACCCATGAGCGGCGGCAAAATCCAAAAGTAACTCAGGTTGTGGGGGTCGGCACCTAAAGTCGCAAAGATGCGGCTGATGTTGGCACTCTGTAGCGCGTAGGCAATCTGTACCCCGAAAAAACCGAAGCTGATGTTCCACAGCTGGTTAAATTTTAAATCCGGTTTAGTCTTCATAATTCTTGTTTTTTGTTATGTTAAGTTATAGTTTCGTTCTAATATGGGTTAACACCTACAAAAATAACATTTTCTCGCCCGTTGTTATTATAAATAATGTGCAACAAATCAAAAAAATTAATGCAACCGATTGCATAAAATCGGCTGCATTGTGGTTGAGTGTCAGCAAGTGAATGCTTAACTACGGCGGAGCAGGCGCGCAACAGGCCTTGTGAACAGGCGGTTAACGCCCCATGCCAGCAGGATGTCGATGGGAAGGATGAGCCAGACGATAAGTCCCGGCGCCGAGGCTCCCAGCAGATCGGCGGCAACATAGTCATAGACCCGTTGAACACCGATGTGGGCCAGCACGGGTGCCACCCAGTAGTTATAGACCAGTGCGGCGATGCCTTGAAGCATGAATATCTCGAAACTGATATTTCCGAGCCATTGCAGTGGCTTGGAAGCCAGAATCCTGCCGATAAAACCTTCCCGCTTGTCATAGAGTATGCAGGTCACCAGGATTACCGCTATGGGAAGCCACCACAGGACCGCATCGCTCCAGGGCAGCAGTGACGGATAACTGCGGAATAACATCACTCCAGCCGACAAAACAGCAAGCGAAATGAGTTCTGCGTCAATGCCAGTGGAACTCTTTCCCAACAATTGTATCTTTTTGCTTTCTTGGCAGGCTTGGGCGAGCGCCATACCGATGACAAAATCAAGGAGTCGTACGGGAGGGAAGACGTAAAGTGCCGTGCGGCCATAGTCGTCGGTCCCTGCCAGAATGAGGATGTCGATAATCACTAGCACGCCGATAATCAGCCACTTGATGGGTTGGGGCAGGGGAGTGAACCGCCGGGCCAGCAATGGATAGCACAGGTAGCAGAAGAGCAAGGTGCTCAGGAACCACGAGAACTTGTTGTAGGAGAAGTAGATGGAATGGGTCAGGGACCAGCTGTGCAGTAACGTGGCGTTGAGTGCAAGTGCCACAGGTTTAATGGCAAGCATGCCCAGCAGAGCCATCGCGACGAGCCACAATACCAGTGTGAGCCAGTGCAACGGGAACAATTTGGCGGCATGGTTCCATGCAAAGCGACGATAGGATTGACCGTCAAGTTGCTCAAACGGGTATTTCCTTGCCATCAGGAATCCGCTGGCCATCAGGAAGAACGTCACGCCAGCCCAGGTCATTTCTTCAAATGAGGTGGCTCCGACATGAAAGAGCACGATCATCAGCGCGAAGACGGCGCGCCAGCCGTTGATTGTCCGTATCATTTGTCTGTTGTTGATAATTTGCGTTGGATGAATTGGTTAACGGGTCGGGTAAAGTAACGGTTGACCACCCATGCCATGGGAATCAACAAGGGCAAGGCAAACCATGCCACCTGGTCATAGATGTGCCACCCGAGGTGCCCCGCAATGGGCGATATCACATAGCCGAAAAGACGGAATGCCACAAACTGCAGTACATAGACCTCAAAACTGATGCTCCCCAACCACTGCAGCGGCTTGCACATCAATGCCCGGCCGATGGCTCCTTCCTGGCCGCCCAGCCAAGCAAAAGCAAGCAGGATGGCCCCCTGTGGCAGCAGCCAGATGATGACGTCTTCCCAGGGACGTATCCATGTGGTGCTCATATTGACGGCAATGACAGCGGCAAGCGACAGCAGGGCGACGGCTTCGATGACGGTAGCCATACGGTAACTCACCCGTGGCCACCGTTGCTTGAGGATATGAAACAGGTGTATCAGTCCAAGGCCCACTGTGATGTCAAGCACATGGGAAATCGGGTTGACAAAGACCGCTTCGCGCCTGGGGATATCCAAGGGTATCAGGATGGCTCCCAGGATGATAGCCAATACGATGGCCAGCGCCACCTTGTGTCGCAGGCGCCATCGTCCCAGCCAGTGCGCCATGAAAGGATAAATCAGGTAGCAGAACAGTAGGGCGCACAGGTACCACGCCACGGGATTGAGCCCATAATGGACGTCATGGACCGGTGACCAGGAGTGCAGCAGCATGGCGCTCAATGCGGTGGCTCCCCAGTCAATCTTCTCGCCGGTGAACAGCAACGCCATGGCAATCAGCAAAGCCAATCCCAGCCAATGCAAGGGATAGAATCGCATGGCATGAGACAGGGCAAAATGGCGGTATTCACGGGACGTGAGCCGCTCAAACGGATGCCGCATCGCCAACAGGAAAGTGCTCGAAATGAAAAAGAACGTCACACCCGACACGGCCACGTTGTAAATCCAGCCCACGCCACAGTGGAACAGTACCACTGCGACCGCCATGAGTCCGCGCCATGAGTTGATTGTCTTAATCATTTAGTCAAAACTCTTTCAAGTCAACTTTGCCAGTTACTGATGATTATTCAGCGCCATCGGGCGCTCTTTGTCATGCGAAATTACAAACATTTGTTCAAAGAACGCCAAAAAACACAAATATTTTGTAATTTTGCACCCGCTAAATAAGAATGGAGAGCAACCAAAACAATAATATATCCACTAACCGAGGTTCTAAGTTCTTGAAGGACATCGGTATTTATGCCATCGGCAATATCGGCTCCAAGGTCATCACGTTCTTGATGGTGCCCTTGTACACCTATTTTGTGCACGATACCTCCGACTTTGGCTACTATGATGTGTGCCTGACGGTATGCTTCCTGCTCATGCCATTCTTGACCCTGCAGTTGCGTGACGGCGCTTTCAGGTTCTTGCTCGACTGTGACGACGAGACGCGCAGGCAGCGCATCGTCACCTTTGTCAGCCGCACCATGCTTTCCACGATGTCGCTTGCCGTATTGGTGACCATTGTCTTGGCTTTGACGACCCATATCGCTTACCTCGGTTACGTGCTGGCATTGCTGATAGCCATGTCGTTACAGGAGGTCTTTTCTCAGGTGTTCCGTGGATTGGGCAACAACCGCGCCTTTGTCATGGTGGGCATCTTGTCGGCCTTTGGCATCGGCTTGTTCAGTGTCCTCTTTGTCGCAGGCCTGAATTGGGGCATCAAGGGTATATTCATGGCTAACATTCTGGCGCGTGTGATAGCCCTGGCGATTGTTGAAATGCGTGTGCGCTTGATTGTCCGTAACACGCGATGGGGACTCAGTTCGCGCGAGGTGGGGCGAGCAATCCTCCGTTTCACGTTGCCGTTGCTGCCCGGTTCGATATGCTGGTGGATTACCGGTAGCAGTGAGCCGCTGTTTATCAAGCACTTTATCGGTCTTGAAGTCAATGGTGTATATGCTGTTGCCATGCGCTTCACGGGCATCATCAGCACACTGGCCATCATCTTCTATCAGGCATGGCAGGAAACCGCTATCTTACAGTACAATAGTCCCGACCGTGACCGTTTCTTCTCCAAGATGTTCAACGGATACATTTTCTTGCTGGCGACGATACTGGTGGGCTATGTGTTCATGCTCAAGGTCAATTACTGGTGGCTTGTTGCCGATGAGTACCGCTCGAGCATCATCTTCATTTATCCCCTCGGCGTGTCGGCGGTGATTTTTGCTGTCGCCGCATTCTTTGACATGGGTTATCAGTGTGCCAAGGATACCAAGCGCACGCTGCCTGCCATCGTGCTTGCCGCCGTGGTCAATGTGGTGCTCAATCTCACGCTCATCAGGCTGATTGGCATCTATGGCGTGATCATTGCCCAGTTGGTGACCTATATTGTGCTGGTGGTCTATCGTTGGCATGACATGAAGCGATACTTCGTCTTGAAAATTGATGTACGCGTTATTGTGCCCGTGGCTGTCATCTTGGTGAGTGCCCTGCCGTTCTATTTCAGCTCCAACTATTGGTATGACATCACCTTTATGCTGTTGGCACTGGTGATTATTGCATGGAGCAGTAACCGCGAGATGCGTGAGATGCTGCTGTCAAAAATCCTCAAAAAACACAGGGATACAAAATAAATCCCCGCTATCCTCGTTTATAGGGTAAAAACAATATTGTTATACCGTTATGAAATCAAGATTTCTTATCGTGATGATTGCAGCGGTCACGCTGTTGTCATGTACTTCGTCTAAGGATAACACGCTCGCCTATTTCCATAATTTGGGTGATGCGGCCAGTGGTGTTTTGCCCAATGTGCAGGGCAATTACCCTGTCAGGCTCCAGCCCGATGACGAGCTGGTCATCTCGGTGACATCGGCTGTCCCCGAGGCTACTGCCGTTTATAACGTGCCGATGAACAATCCCGCTACCCGTTCCGCTATTCTCACGGCAACAAATCCCCGCTCCCAGACCTATCTGGTCGATAGCCAGGGCTATATCATGATGCCCAAGCTGGGACGCATCGCTGTCGGCGGCAAGACCACCGAGGAGGTGAGGGAATGCATTACCGAGCTGGTGGCCAAGGATGTGAAGGACCCGTTCGTTCGCGTCGAGATTGTCAACTTCGGCATTGACGTGCTGGGCGAGGTGCGCAATCCTCACCGTGTGGTCACCGGGCAGCAGTGCTTCACTGTGCTCGACGCTCTGGCAGCGTGTGGCGACCTCACCGAGTATGGCAAACGTGACCGCGTCTATGTCATCCGCACCGAGGGGAACCAGCGCACTTATCATCGCCTGGACCTGACCAACAGCGAAGTCTTCAACTCTCCCTACTTCTACATGCAGCAGAATGATGTCGTGTATGTGGAACCTAACCAGATCCGCATCGACAATTCCAAGTATAACCAGAACAATGCTTTCAAGCTCTCGGTCATCTCAACCATCGTGAGCAGTGTGTCGGTAGTCGCATCTCTCGTCATCGCTCTCGCAAGATAATTTATTAAGAATCTGACATGGCAAAATTCAATACACCTCCCACTGCTCAGCAAGAGGAGCAGATTATTGACTTCAGTGCATTCGTGCGCAAGTACAAGCGTTATTGGTGGCTCTTCCTGCTGTCGCTGATTGCTTGTATCTCGCTGGCTTTTCTCTACTTGAGATCTGCCCAGCGCGTCTATAATGTCAAGTCTGTCGTGCTGATTTCTCAGGATGACAATGGCAATGGTGCCGGCACCAACCTGCTCAAGAGCATGAAACTCATGGGGCAGGGTAGCAAGGTGGACGACGAGATGGTTGTTTTCTCGTCACAGGAATTGTGCACCCAGGTAGTTAAGCAGCTCAAGCTCAACCGCACCTATATCGAGGACAAGGGCTGGTTCAAGGCCGACAGGGACCACTACAACAGCTCGCCTGTCGAGATTGTTGCTCCCGAGGAGTTTTTTGATACCTTGACTACCTCCTTGAAGTTCAAGATTGACATTGACAAGAACGGACTGGTGGATATTGAATCCAAGTTCCGCAAGAAAAAAATGGTTGACGTCAAGGATGCTACCTTGCCCGTCACTGTCAAGACGCCCTTCGGTGTATTCGCTTTCCAGGCTTCGGACAGTTTCAAGCCGGGTAAAGAGCGTCACCTCACGGCAAGCGTTTACGGTAACCAGTTCCGTGGTGAGCAGTTGAACCGTCGCGTGAAGATTAAACTCGCCACCAAGAAGTCCAATGGCATCAACTTGTCGATTGCCGAGACCAACAAGGCACGAGGCATCGACATCCTCAACAGGCTCATGGACCTGTACAACGAGCGTGGACAGCGCGAGAAGGACGAGGAGGCCATCAATACCGCCAAGTTCATTGACGAGCGACTGGCGCTCATCTACAAGGGATTGGCTGGCAGCGAGGCCGATATCGAGGCCTTCAGGCGCAGGAACAACATGATCAATTATGAGGTGCAGGTCAAGAGTGCCATGGCCAAGCAGGAACTCGCCGACAATGCCATCATCAAGCTGGAAACCAATAAGCAGCTGCTGGGTATGTTGAGGGACTTCCTGACCGACCCCAAGAACAAGCATTCCTATATCCCCTTTGACGTGGACTCCAGTGCCGCCTCGGGCTCCATCAAGGCATATAACAACTTGCTGACCAAGCGTCAGGAACTGGAGCAGTCGGCCAAGGGAGACAATATGGCCCTCAAGCAGATTGACGAGCAGATGGAGAGCCTGCACGGGAATATCCTGAAAGGTGTCAACACCTCTATCAAGGGAATCAACATGCAGCTCAACAAGGCGCAAGGCCGTACCAACTCGGTCAACAATGATATGAGCAAAGTGCCCTCGGTGGAACGTGAGGCTCAAGACCTGTATCGCCAGCAAGCCATCCAGAATACCCTCTACACCTTCCTGTTGCAGAAGCGTGAGGAGAACTCGCTGGTGCTGGCGGCTACTACCCCCAAGGGCAAGATTGTCGATCATGCCTATGCCCAGCATTCGCCCATCAGCCCCAACAAGATGATGGCTCTGGCGCTGGCTCTGATGGCAGGCCTGATGCTGCCCCTGTTGCTGGTTTACTTGAAAGACCTCTTCACCACCAAGTTTGCCAACCAGGAAGAACTTGAGGAAATCACTCAGGTGCCCTTCATCGGTCATATCCACCACAACCGCCACAAGACTCCGCTCGTGGTCAAGGACGGCAAGACATCATCCATTGTCGAGCTGTTCCGCTACATCCGCAACAACCTGCAGTTCCTGCTCAACAAGGAGGAGGACAAGGTCATCCTGGTCACCAGCAGCGTCAGCGGCGAGGGCAAGTCATTCATCAGCACCAATATCGCTTCGTCGTTTGCTCTGTTGGGTAAGCGTGTGGCCCTCGTGGGTATGGATATCCGTTCACCCAAGCTGGCCCAGATGCTTGAACTCAACGAGATGCCTGGTGTGACCTCTTACCTCTCGCGTGGCGATGTCACCCTTGAACAGATTGCACAGCCGTGCAAGGAGGTTAAGGGTATGGACGTCTTCGTCGGTGGTGCCATCCCGCCCAACCCCTCGGAGTTGTTGCTGGGTGACCGCGTGAAAGACTTCTTCCGCGACCTACGTGAACGTTATGACGTGATTATCGTGGATTCGGCACCGGTTGCACAGGTGAGCGACAGCTTTGCCCTGGACAAGTACAGCAACGCCACGGTCTATGTCACCCGTGCCAACTACACCCACCGCAACTTTGTCAAGTTCATGAACCGCATTGCCGCCAACAAGCAGCTCAAGAACATGTGCGTTGTCCTCAACGACACCAAGCCCTCGGGCGACAACACCTACGGCTACGGCATCAGCAATACCAACAATAACGGGTAATCACCCGCTGCCATTCTGATTGCTTCAAGATGGATCGTGTCCTTATATTGGCGACCTTAGCTTTCGCATTAGTGTTTTTCCTTGTGCGGGCAAGCGCTCGTTTGACCAAGGTGCGCCTCTATGAGATCATCATTGCCATCTATACCTTTTCGTGCTGCTTCACGCGCCTGTATGTGCCTGTCCTCAAGGCGGCTACCGAGACCGAAGGCTCCTTTGGCGCCAGTTTGGCGGTGTGGCCGTTCTATGGGCTGTCACTGGTGCTGATCTGGATCATTGCCCGCGAGAAACAGTGGCGCATCCGTCGCCCGAACATCTGGTTGTTTTTCGTATTCACGGGCTATGCCATCTATACACTGGCCAACCCCTACGATGTCTCTCGTTTACAGACTGTTGTAGCGGTATTCTATCTGCTGTCGTTTGCCATTTTCATGTATCTGTTTGCCAACAGTTTCACGGTAAAGAACCTTGTTGACGGCATTTTCATGGGGCTTGCGGCAACGGTCGTGCTGCATTTCCTCCTGGCCATTATGTACCCTGTCCTGGATATGGAGATGGCCATCAAGCTGTTTGACAGTGATGCTGCCAACCGCAGCGATGACCGTGCGGGAGCAGTGGGCACGATGGGTCACCCCAACGTGCTGGGAACCTATGTCTCTTATTATTTCTGTTTCTTTGTCGGTTGCTTCATTACCGCCTACAAGCGGCGCACCAGCGCTGTGCTGGCTGCCATGGCATTCATTGTCATCATCCTGAGTGCAAGCCGCAGCGCACTGGCTTCGGCGGTATTAGCCATGCTGGCAATCGTGGTATTCTATGTGTATCGCCGTTACAAGCTGCTGAGTTTCCAGAGCATCCTCAAGGGTATCGTCCCGCTGGGCATCATCATTGCCTTGCTGCTCACGGGTCCCCTGAGCTTCCTGTTCAGTGATACCGACAATCTTGACGAGATGACCACCTCGCGACTCATGCACTACTATTGCGGCTATGAGATTTTCCAGGATCATCCCTTGGTGGGCGTGGGATTGAATGACCACTTGAATTATCTTGTCGAGAACGGCTCGGCGATGATGTTTGAGCAGATTTTTGATGCAGCCGACATCTATCAGCCCGAGGAGTTCATGTTCTCCAATCCCATCCACAACATCTGGATTATCCTGATTACCGAGTTGGGCCTCATCGGCTTTATTCCTATCCTGTGCTTTGTGTTCTGGTATATCGGGACCTTCAAGCGGCGAACCCGCATGTCGCAGAACCGTTATTACAACATCTTGAACATATCAGGCTTGGGTGTGATTTTCTGTCTGCTGGTGCAGGGAAACAGTGACTGGGCCCCGTTGACGCCGCAGGTCTTGAACCTCTCGCTCATGTTCATAGGCCTGTCGCTCAACCGCCACTTTGCTGCCGAGGTGCATCCCGAGTTTGAGTCGGTCGAGGCTTCCAAGCGGCATCTGATTGAACAGCAAGAACAAGAAGAGCAGCAGGAAGTAAACACCGCTCAGCTGGCATGAGAAAACCTTCACACCATATCCTGTTTATCGCTACCGAGTATGCCGCCGGCATGAGACCCTATGCCAGCGCCATCATCCACTCGTTGTGGCAACAGGGTGACCATGTGCTCATTGTTGCCAAGGAGGACAGCGTCAAGCGCGATATGGATGACCTGCCGGGCGACAGTGTCACGTGGGTGGATTACCCGACCGCCAAACTACAGAAACTGGCTTTCAGGTTCCGTCCGTCCCGATTGATGGAATGTATTGAGCAACTGGTCACCGAGCAGGGTATCCGGCTCATTTATTGCCTCACCGGTGAACTCATCCTTGTCAACTGTATCAAGCGCTTGCAGCGCATGGTGCCTGTCCTCTATACCGTCCATGACGCCGTGGGCCACGATTCCAAGTTCGAGGGGGTGGTGACATGGCTCAAGCACAAGGTGCTGATTGCCGGTCCCCAGCGGCGGCTCATCAAGCACACGCGGTATCAGATCACCAACAGCAAGTCCCAGCAGCAACTGGTCAAGGAACTGTATCCCTATCACAAAGTCTTTTATGCTCCGTTCCCCACGCTGGTCACCGATGAGATTGCCCGTGGCGATGCAAGGGTAGCAGAGTTGGCTGATGTCACTGACGGGTATATCCTGTTTTTCGGCAACCTGCAGCTTTATAAGGGCATCCACTTGCTCTATGACGCCTATCTGTCACATCCCGAGTTACGGGAGCACCCCTTGGTCATCGCTGGTTCCGGTTATATCTATTTCAAGCGCCGTGACGATGAATCGGGGGTCACGTTTATCAACCGTTATGTCGATGATGCCGAGGTCAAAGACCTGTTCTCGCGTGCATCGGTCGTCGTTTATCCCTATGTTTCCGCCACCCAGAGTGGTGTGGTGAGCATCGCTTCCTATTACGGCAAGCCCGTGGTGCTCAGCGATGTGCCCTATTTCAAGCAGACCTGTGAAGGCTATGAGGGCGTTGAGTTCTTTACGGCTGGGGACAGCGAGGCGCTTGCAGCCGCCATCAGTCGCTCATTGCAGTCACTTGCCACAACCAGTGACCTTTACAGCAGGGAGTATGCTCCCCAGGCCATGCGCGATGCCCTGGAAGGCATTTTCTCTACCATTCTTGACTGATTCTTGAAACTTGTTTGGCGTGATTTGTCACATTCAAGAATAAACACTATCTTTGTCACCGAGTCTAACGGAAAAAGAATGAAATGACTATGAAACAGTTCTTGAAATACATGTGTCTTGTCATGCTCATCGGCATGGCTGCGGTGACTGGCCAAGCCCGTGTCATCAATATAGACGTCAATACTGTTAAGACCGACTTGGTTAAAAACCTGCGTGAGCGATGTGCACGAGCAGCATATACCGATACCGTGGTACTCAACTTCGGCAAGGGTGAATATGTCATTGACGGTACGATTGAGTGTAAATGTAATGTGATTATCAAGGGCCTTGGTAGCGACAAGACGACGATTGTGTTCAACCAAGGTCAAGACCGTAATGGCTTCAAGGCTTATACGTCTGATGCTTTTTTCAAGATTGTCGGCAAACCGAGTCAGCAGATTGCCGTTTCGATTACCGACATCGGTTTCGGCATCAAGAAGCATGAGGGCATCTGGTGGACAGAGCGTGAACGCTATGCCGTGAAAATCTACCACGCTAATCGTGTGGATGTGCATAATGTGGATAGTTACCTGACCGATGCCTATATCACCAACCTGGACCTGCATGTGTGCTCTAATGTGAGCATAACAGATTGTGTATTTACCAATTATAACAACTGCGAGACCGGCGGGTGCTTGTGGATAAGGGGCGAAATGCACAATATCACAGTCAAGCGCAACAAGTTCTATAAATACGGTAAAGACGAGACCCTCGCCATTTATGACCGACTCGTTGACCACACCAAGGAGTATGTGCGAGGTGTGGCAAACCGCACCAACATCTTTGTGGAGGACAATGAGTTCCACTATGGCGGCTATCCGGGCAAGAAACTGGACCCTGAGGCTAATTGCGGTATGATTTTTTCGCTCTTTACCGAGAGCAACAAGAGCAAGGACAGGTGTACAACCCGTAACTTCCATTTAAGGAACAACAAGTTCTATGTCGATGAAGTGACAACACGTTGCATCTTTATCGGCTTTAATCCTGCCGACTGGCATGAGGATATCTCTGTTGAGAACAATCAGATTATCAACACTGCCATCAAGCGTGACTATAGGTTCTACCATCAGGATATTGAAGTGCATGATGACAGCTCCTGCCCTGATACTATTCGCATTCTGAACAATACCGTCAGGAATGAGAATGTGGTCATCAATCCCAGTGGCAGCAGCGCTTACACGTTCTTGCGTGTTCATGGCGGCAATCTTCTGGTTCAGGGTAACAAGGTCGTGAATAGCGCCATGTACAATCCTGCTAACGGTAAAGCCGCTGGCGTGCGTGTGTTGTGGTGTGGCGCTGAGGGTGGAGACATCACGATGAGGGATAATGTATTCAAAGGAGTATATTATACCGGATTCTTCAGCTCCAGCAAGGGAGCCGACCTTGTGACGTTCAACGCCCGCAACAATTACTTCTCGGGTGATACACGCATCTACTGCAATAACATCAAGCAGGTGCGCATCAATTTCACTAACAATACACTGGTCAGCGATAATCTGAATTTCTTCTTGGAGGAATTTGCCAATAAGGGCACTGTCGTTTTCAACAATAACGATGTTACGGTGAAAGATGGCAAGGGCCAGTTCATGACCCATTGGTCAAAAGGCTCGTCAAACAAGATGCGTTTTGATCAGTTGGAAGTCAGGGACAACGTCATTCGTGGCATCAAGAGCGAAAGTGACTTGTTCCGTAATGTCACTAATGTAAAGAAGCGCAAGGTTTCCAACAACAGGATATCCCGTTGACTTGGATCATATCACGATGAAGATACTCATTATTAACTGCATACTCTCGACTGCCGAGAAAGGGGTCATCACTCCCAAAAAATCCATTTGGGACTGCATGATTAGCACCTTTGCGCGCGGCTTCATTGAGCTGGGACACAATGTCACCCTGCTCGCTTCGGAGGAATTCCGCCCTACCAGCGAGGAGTCCTTGCCATTTGAGGTCGTTTATTTCCCTTCTCGATGGCCCAAGGTCTTCAAGCCTGACTTGTTGCCTTGGCCCAAGGGTATGCACCGATGGCTCAAACAGCATGTGGGGGCTTATGACCTGGTGATTGCCAGTGAATCGTTCCAGATACCGACCCTGATGGCATCACGCGTTTGTGCGTCCAAGTTGCTCATCTGGCAAGAGATGGTACGCCATCAGCGTTTGCTGTTCAAGTTGCCGTCCCGCCTCTGGTACAATGTCATCGTCCCGCTGTTCATGCGTGGTGTGACCGTTGTGCCGCGCAGCGAGCCCGCCAAGCAGTTCATCAGTCAGTATAGCCGACGTGTGAGCAACGTGATTGTCGATCACGGCACTGACGCCGCCGTGCTTCATCCTTGCGAGGAACACGACAAAGCCTTTATTGTCATTGCACGCCTGGTGCCTGGCAAGAACATAGACCGCATCATCACCAAGTTCAGCCGCTTGGTGGCTCTTGAGCAGTACAGCGATTACCGCCTGGACATCATCGGTGACGGCGATCAACGTCAGCAGCTTGAGTCGATGGTGGAGAAACTCGGTCTTCAGCAGCAAGTCGTTTTTCATGGTTTCCGCACGCATGAGCAACTCGCCGAACCCTTGAGACGCGCTATTGCCCTGCTGGTGGATACCAGTAATGACCTGAACATGCTCACCACTGCCGAGGCCATTACCAGCGGCACGCCGGTAGTGACCAATACCGTGCCGTCTTCTGCCCCGTTTATCGCAGCCAGAGGCCTTGGCATCGTGCGTGACGATTGGGACGAGAACGACCTGATGGATGTCATCGCGGACTATGACAAGATGCACGAGGCCTGCGTCAAAGAGGGTAAGGAATTGACCAACGTGGCTTGTGCCCGCAAGATGATCAGTATCAAGGGACTTTAATTGATTGCCTTATCTTCCATCGATTACTTAATCAATCAACAATAATACGGTTAAAAATCCGTTTCATTTATAGACCGACCTTAACAAACCCAAATCATGAAAATACGATTGACCATAAGTTTAACCCTTCTCCTGTTCTCCTACTTGTTCATGGCAGGACAGGACGGTTTACGTCCACGTGGTGATGTGAACTGCGATTGGGAAGTTAACATTGCCGATATCAATGAACTGGCTGATGCAGTTATGTCCCAAACTGCTTATCATGCGCTCTATACCTATGCCCTCGACGTCACTGGCGACAAGGAAATCAATATCGCTGACATTAATCTGGCCATTGGCGCTGTCTTGGGTGACGAGTTACCTCCCATGCCGTCATACTCGGGTACCTTGCCTGTCATGTATATCAAAACCGAGGGGTATCAAGATATCGTCAGCAAGGAAAAAGAGGATTACATCCATGCCGACTGGTGGCTAGACAATATGGGCCATGACGAGTTTGAATCTTTAGGCTCGCCTGATGCCCCGTTGGGACTCCTCATCAAGGGGCGTGGAAACTACACTTGGACTAATTTTGATCAAAAACCGTACAGAATAAAACTGGACGAGAAACACAAGCTGATGGGTATGAGTAGCAACCGCCATTTCTGCCTGTTGCCTCATGCCGATGACCATCTGGCCAAACTCAAGAACACGATAGGTTTTGAACTGAGCCGTCGCATCGGCCTTCCTTATACCCCGGCACAGGAACCTGTTGAGGTGGTGCTCAATGGCCAGTATATCGGCTTGTATTTCCTGACCGAAAAACCGAGAGTAGGTAAGCACAGGGTTAACATTGAGGAACAGTCTAATAAGGAAACAGACCCTTCAATAATCACTGGTGGCTGGTTTCTTGAACTCAATTCTTTTGATGGCCCAATGATTTATATTCAAGAGCATTACAACCAGCCTTATAACTGGGATGACATGCTCTGTTTTGATGTGGTGAACATTGATACGTTGTCTCGTGAGCAGAAGAATTACATCACCCAGTTCTTGACAAATGCCAATGTCGCTATCCAGTCACAGGATGTATCAAGTACCGAATGGGAGCAGTATATAGATTTGAATACTCTTGTTAAGCATTACATAGTGGGTGAAATTATGGACGACTTGGAACACTTCTCTGGCAGCTTGTTCATGTATAAGCAACGAGGAGAAGATTCCAAACTGTGCTTCGGTCCCGTGTGGGACTTTGGCAATTCGTTTACCAGGGCACCGATTTTTGGTGTTGACTCACTGTGCTATTTCTTTTATGAGCAGCCCACTTTCTCAAACCCCCATTGGATAAAGGAGATGTCAAAGTTCGCCAATTTCCAGCAGGCGGTCAGGGAGTGTTGGCAAGAGTTTTACGGCTCTGATTTCAATGGAATGCACCTGGATCAATTTATCGATGACTATGTAGAGTCCATCAGACCGGCAATCAATGCTAATGCCGCTCGGTGGTCAGATTACAGCCTCGATCACCAGAAGAATGAGTTTAAGCAGTATATCCATAGCAAAATCGACTGGCTTCAAACGCAATGGGGAACCAGTGGCAATCAGTAGTAAAACCCGGTAGAATATGAGATACATCTTGTCGTTCATCCTGTTGATGTCAGCTTCTGGCTTGCTGGGGCAGTCCACACTGCGCCCTCGCGGCGACGTGAATTGTGACTGGAAGGCAAACATTGACGATGTAACAGAGCTTATTGTCATGATGTTGAGTGGGGAAGAGTATCATGCCTTTTATACCTATGCTGCCGACATTAACGATGACAAGGCCATCAATATTGAGGATGTCACAGCTCTAATCAAAGGACTCTTGGACGGAGGACTGCCGCCCATGCCTTCATATTCCGGCACATTGCCCGTGTTGTTCATCAAGACCGAGGATTGTAAGAACATCGTCAGCAAGGAAGAGTACCTGCGCGCCGAGTGGTGGCTTGATGCGATGGGCATTGATGGATATCAATCCATCGGGTCGCCAGATCAGCCACGAAGCATGCAGATCAAGGGCCGTGGCAACGCCACATGGACCAATCTGGATAAAAAATCCTTCCGACTCAAGTTGGCTGAGAAACAGCCGATGTTGGGGATGTCGGCTAACAAGCACTGGACATTGCAGGCCCAGGCTCTCGATTGGATGGGACAGGTTTCCGATGCTCTGCCCTTTGAAATAGGACGTCGCATGGGTATGGCATGGAATCCGCACATGGAGCCCGTCGAGGTAGTGCTCAACGGCCAGTATATCGGCATGTATTTCCTCACCGAGAAGGTGCGTATCGATGAAAACCGCATCAACATCACAGAACAGAAAGACAATGAGACCGACCCCGCCAAGGTGACTGGCGGATGGCTGTTGGAGATAGATAATTATGGAGAGCCCAATAGTATCCATATTACCGAGGGAAATGGGCTCACGTTCAGCATAACCCCTCATTCGCCAGAGGTGTTGAGTGACGCGCAGCGTGAATACATCACCAATTTTCTACAGCAAACCAATGCTGCCATCTATATCGGCAACAAGGTGAGCATCGAGTGGGAACGCTACATCGACATTGATGCGCTTGCCATCTACTATGTTGTGCAAGAGGCTGTTGACAACCCCGAAGCATTTTCAGGCAGTTGTTTTATGCATAAAGAAAGGGGGGAGAACACAAAACTCGTTTTTGGCCCTCTGTGGGATTGCGGCAGCTCGTTTGTCCGCTATAACAAGGATTACCCCTTCAATGAGTTCATCTATGAGAATATGCCCAGCTATTGTAACGCAAGGTGGATCAGTGAGATTGTCAAGTCTCCTCACTTCCAACTCAGGGTGCGGCACTACTGGAAACAGTTCTATGAGCAGGTTTATCCCACCATGGAAGCCTACCTGGACGCCTTTGCCGAGAAGGTTGAGGTCGCTGGCAACTATGACCACGTCCGTTGGCCTAAATATCATGGCAACAACACCATCTATCGCCTGAATCGTTACACCAAGAACTGCTTCAACAAGAAAGTTGCCTGGCTACAGTCCAAGTGGGGCTATGACAGCGGTATTGACCCGGATCCGCAAGACATCCAACCCGGGTTTTGAATAATTAGTGTTCAGGGAAACAAGTGGGATTAATGTGAGTGTCGAATCCGACCAGAAGTAACTCTCGCCTATTACAGGGGACGGTTCCTAAGTACGAAAAACACAAGCGTTTTTCATACATAGAAACCGTCCCCAAAGCAGCCACCCCTTGGGTGGCTTTTGATACGTCCTTAAAGTAAGCCCCTCATCTAATTATTCTGTCTAATTAGCTTATACCGAGACCTTTATAATAGGAAACTGGATTTTCCCAGGACACTAAATAAAATAATTAGGGGAATAGTTGCTGGCGTGTGGTGGCAGCTATAGTGTCCCAGTTGTATTTCTCAAGGTCGTAGTGTCGCGGCTCGTTGGGCTCGTCGAGTTGGCGGGTGATGGCGGCGCACAGGGAATTGACGTCGCGCACGGTGAAATAGTCCTCCTCGGGCAGTTCGACCTGGCGGGTGCCGGGGATGTCGCTGCACAGGATGGGCAGGCCGTAGGCCATCGCTTCAAGCATCACCATCGGGAAACCCTCGTTGACCGACGGCAAGACGAAGCTTCGGGCATGGCTGTAGAGCTGGCGCAGGTCCTCGCCCGTGGTAAATCCCGTAAAAATGACTTTCTTATTCACGTCCAGCCTCTCCAGCAGTTCCCGATAGGTGCTGTCATGATCGCTGGCGCCGGCAATGACGACCTGTTGCACCTGCGGCAGGCGGTTTGCTGCCTCGACGAGGTATTCCAGACCCTTCTCGGGCGTGAGGCGGCCCACGGCCAGCAGGTAATTGCCCTGGTCGATGCCGTGCTTCTCCAGGAACGATGTCGCCGTGCTGCGCGTCACGGGGTCGATGCCGTTGGGGATAAAGACGCTCTTGTCAAGGGCACCGCATTTCTCCATCTGGTGACGGTTGACAAAGATGACGCGGTTACTGAAGTTGAGTGACAGCTTCTCGCACTGGCGCAGCAGCCAGCGGGCGGGACCATTCCACTTGTCGTGCTCATAGTTGGGGCTATGGTAGGTCAATACCACGCGCAGACCCATCAGGCGGAGTAGGGGAGCAAACATGCCCGGCCCGATGTTGTGGATGTGAACCACGTCGGGACGGTGAAACGCGATGTGCAGCACGCTCAGCAGCGTGTGCCACACCGCCTCAAAGCCCTTGACGCGGGTCGAGGGCAGGTCAACGTACTCAATATTGGGAAAAGATTGCGCTGATTGTTCGGTCAGGTAGGCGCGACGGCGGTAAAGCCTCACGTGGGTATCCCTCATGTGGGTATAAAGAAAATAGCTGTGAACTTCAACGCCGCCCTGGATGCCAGGGAACCCGCGTGTGCCGATCACCGCTACAGTCTTCATTTTAGTTTTCAGTTTTCAGTTTTCAGTTTTTAGTTTTCAGTTGTCAGTCTTCAGTTAAAGTCTCAACTCCTAACTCCTAACTCTTAACTGATTCACTCCCAGCACAGGTCTTGGCCCTTGCGGATGCGCCACTTGTTCTTGAGCACCCACATGATGGGCACCCAGGGACGGCGCACCATGTCGTGGCGCTCGGTGACGATGAAGGTGCAGTTGCGCTTGCAGTTGCGCACCTTTTCCATCGCTTCCTTGGCCTTATCGCTGGCGAGGATGTTCTCGAGGGAATCTTCCTTGATGTTGCCCAGTTTCCACTCCTCACTGCTGCCGTTACACGGGGTCACGTTGCCCCACGGGTCAATGAAGAAGAAGTCGCTTAGGGCGCCGCAGGGCGGACGGTACTCGTCGGTGTCGCCACGCAGGCGGCGGTGAATCGAGCGGTTGAAGTAGGCGCGGCCGTAGTCTTTCAAGCGGTCCTTCAGGTGGCGACGCTTGCTGGTGAGCAGGGCCTTGACAAACTTCTCGTGCTGCTCCAGGGCCTTCTCGCTCTCAATCTGGTTGTCCTCCTTGTGGAAGTACCAGGAGTTGTGCACCGCACTGTTGCCCAATTCCACATCCAGTGCCACGCACAGGTCGTAGAGATGGAGCAGGTCCATGTAGTTGTCGGGCGAAATGACCACCGAGAAGCCGATGTTTTTGCACTTGGTCTTCTTCAACTCCAGCATTGTGCGCAGGGCGTGGTCAAAGCCGTCCTTGATGCCGCGCTTTGTATCGTTGACCTTGGGCAGACCCTCGACACTCACACGGATCAGGATATTGGGATATTTGTTGGCGAGCTCCACGATTTTCTCGGTGTTGTAACCGTTGGTGCTCAGCTCTAAAAGGCGTGATTTGGGATAGAGGATTTCAAAAATGCGGTCGATGTCCTTACGCAATGTAGGTTCACCACCCGTGATGTTGATGCGCAACCCCGCGGGCAGGTTCTCATAGTAGGAGGCGTCTATTTCTTCGTTGGGGTGAGTCTGGAACTTCCAGATATTGCACATGTTACACTGTGCATTGCATCTGAAAGTGGTGATCAGACTTCCCTGAATCACATTCTTCATTTGCTATCGTCAAAAAGCTGTTACATTTATTTAACTAAACGATGTGCAAAATATTGTGCATTTATGGCAAAAAAATCAAAAAAGTGTTCAAATGCCATAGATGTCGCTTGTCAATCGTTTCATGTGGATGCCGGGAGAGAAGCGCTCCAGGGCCCGACGGGCGATGGATGCGTGGTCCCATTTCCTGGACATCGCCATGGTGATGGAATTGGCGAGTGCTTCCTTGTCAAAGGACTGGAACACAATGCCGTTGCTATCGTCAATCAGTTCGGGAATACCGCCCATATCGGTTCCGGCGACAGGGGTACCGGCACACAACGATTCCACAACGCTCAACGGGTTGTTCTCGTACCACTGCGAGGGCACGATGCTGAAACGGGCGTGAGCCAGGAGCTGTGCCACATCGGGGGCATCGAGCATACCCATGAACTGAATGTTGGAGCAGTTGGCATACTTGATGCGCATGGCGGGCTCCAGGGTGCCGCTACCGGCGACCTTGAGGCGATAGGGCAGGTGAGCGGCTGCCTCCAGCAGGTCCTCGATGCCTTTCTCGCTCGAGAGTCGTCCCACAAAGCAGTAATAATCCTCGCGAGGCTCGTTGTTGTCGATCGCCTGATATCTTCTTAATTTGACCGGATCAAGGAAATTGTTCAGCACTTTCACTTTCTCGGGCGCAAATCCTCCAGCCACCATCTTTTTGGCCATGAATTCGCTGGGGCACAGGAACACATCGGTGTTCTTTTCCAGTTGGTGGCGGTTCCACTTCAAGGCCTCGAGCCATGCTACGCCACTGGCGGCCAGCGAGCCCTTCATGCATTTGCGCAGGAGCACATTGTGCTTGGCGCCTGTAAAACACTTTTCACAGGGCTTGCCTCCCAGCAGACAGTCATATCGGGGGCACAGCAGCTTGTAGTCGTGCAGGGTCCACACCACGCGGATGCCGCGCTGGTGAGCCAATTCGCCAACCACGGGCGAGAGATAGCTGTGGATGTTGTGCAGGTGTACCACGTCGGGCTTGAAATCGTCGAGCACGGCGTTGAAGCTGTCCTTCACGTCGCCCATTCCCAGCGTGCGCTTCAGCGCTTGCCACTGCTTGCTCATGCCACCTCCGAACGACACTTGGCTGGGAAAATAATTCTGATAGTGTGTCGGCAGGTTCTGAGGATAGTCCATGGCAAACACCTGGACGTCCACCCCGTTTTCACGAAGCAGTTTTTCGGTATTCATGACGACTACACAGTCGCCACCACGAGGATAATAGAACTTATTGACCAGCAGTACTCGCATTCCTGTTTCTGTTTACACGTTGAAACGGAACACAACGATGTCACCGTCCTGCATGACATATTCCTTGCCCTCGATGTGCAGCTTGCCAGCCTCCTTGACGGCAGCCTCGCTGCCATA
Source organism: uncultured Prevotellaceae bacterium (assembly GCA_900318205.1). Lineage (GTDB taxonomy): Bacteria > Bacteroidota > Bacteroidia > Bacteroidales > Muribaculaceae > Sodaliphilus. The sequence continues at coordinate 73,218 of ONJS01000010.1, forward strand.
GTGGATGTAGTCCTCATACTTGATGATCTCGGCACGGATGAAGCCACGCTCAAAGTCGGTGTGGATGACACCGGCACACTGCGGAGCCTTGCTGCCGCGGCGATAGGTCCATGCCCTCACCTCCTTGGGACCAGCGGTCAGGAATGTCTCCAGGTTCAACAAGGCGTAGGCCGACTTGATGATGCGGTTCACGCCGCTCTCCTCGAGACCGATTTCGGCAAGGAACATCTGGCGCTCCTCGTAATCCTCGAGCTCGGCGATTTCGCTCTCGGTCTGTGCGGCGACAACCAGGATCTGTGCGTCCTCGTCCTTGACAGCCTCGCGCACGGCGTCCACATAGGCATTGCCGTTCACCACGCTCTTGTCGTCCACATTGCAGACGTACATCACCGGCTTGTTGGTCAGCAGGAACAGCTCGTGGGCGATTTTCTCCTCGTCCTTGTTGAGCAGTTCCACGGTGCGGGCGCTGCGTCCTTGCTCCAGGGCCTCCTTGTAGCGCTTCAGCACTTCGTATTGTGCCTTGGCCTCACGGTCACCTCCGGTCTGGGCTTGCTTCTGCACCTTGTTGATGCGGCTCTCGATGGTCTCCAGGTCACGCAACTGTAACTCCAGGTCGATGACTTCCTTGTCACGCACGGGGTCCACGGTGCCGTCAACGTGGGTCACGTTGTCGTCGTCAAAGCAACGCAGCACATGGATGATGGCGTCGGTCTCACGGATGTTGCCCAGGAACTTGTTTCCCAGGCCCTCACCGCGGCTGGCACCCTTGACCAGACCGGCGATATCGACGATCTCGACAGTGGTGGGCACGATGCGTGCGGGATTCACCAGTTTGGCAAGCTCATTCAGTCGCTCATCGGGAACGGTGATGACGCCCACGTTGGGCTCTATGGTGCAGAAAGGAAAGTTAGCCGATTGCGCTTTGGCATTTGATAGGCAGTTGAATAGGGTTGATTTGCCCACATTGGGCAACCCCACGATTCCACATTGTAATGACATAGTTATATCTCGTTTTTTATTGTTTTCGTGCCGCAAAGATAGTATAAAGTTTTCACTTTTTTACAATTTGAGCAATAAGGGGGAGTTTTTTGCGTTATATTGGATAAATGGACCTGACTAAGCTGAGACATATTGTCGTAATGATGCTGCTTATCGTAGGATGCGCGGCAGCATACGCCCAGGATAATGACATGATTCTGAATCGCCCCTACGCCGACACCAAGCGAGTCCATTTTGGTTTCTCGGTGGGCATGAATTTCCAGAACATTGCCATTACCAATAACGGCTACGTTACCGATGCCGGTGATGAGGAGTGGTACGCCGATGTGCCTTCTCACTCGCCGGGCTTCAGTGTGAACGTACTGGCCGACTATCGCATTGCCGAGCATTTCAACTTGAGGATTTCTCCGGGACTGTACTTCGGCAACAAGACGGTGCGCTACCTTAACCACCGAGGCAATCCCGAGTGGCTGGACCAGTACAAGTACAAGCAGAGCCAGAACATCAAGTCCACCTATATCGTGGTGCCGATAGACTTGAAGATGAGCGCTAAGCGTTACCATAACATGCGACCCTATTTCACCGCTGGCGCGATGTATACGGGTGACTTGGCCAAAGACCACAGTGAGCAATTGAGGTTGAAAAACAGCGATGTGATGCTTACCGTGGGAATGGGATGTGATTTTTATATGTCATTCTTTAAGCTCTGTCCCGAGGTGAAGTTCTGCTTTGGCTTGAAAAACGTTTTGGATAAGAATCGCCCGGATTTGGCCGAGGATCCAAGTTTACAGATCTTTACCAAGAGTGTGAACAAGGTCAAGAACAACATGGTGGTGGTGACGTTCTACTTTGAATGACGAAGTAATGACGAGAATGTTTCAGGACATAAGACGGTTGCTTGCCGCGATGACACTGGGTGTTATCGTGGCGCTTGGTGCAATGGCTCAGTCCGATGCCGCTTTCTCTCACTTCTGGGTGGGCAAGAGCTATTATAACCCGGCTGCGGCAGGAGAACTCAATGCCATCAACATGAACCTGGGTAGCCGCATGCAGTGGGTGGACTTCAAGCACGCCCCCATGAGCTTCTACCTCACCGTCGATATGCCCTATAAACTGTTGGGAATCAAGTTTGGCGCTGGTGTGAAGGCTGAGTTTGAACGTATCGGTCTTTATACCAATACCCGCATCGGTGCCCAAATCGCCTATAAGCGCAAGCTGGGCAGGAACATGTTGCTCAGTGTCGGCATACAGCCCGGCATTTTCTCACAGACGTTCCGCGGCAAGGAGGTCATCATGCCCGAGGACGATGCCCATCAGGGTAATGATGAGGCCATCCCCAAGCAGGATGTCTCGGGTACCGCCTTTGATGCCAACGTGGGTGTTTTCTTCTCCCATCCCCGCTACTGGGCAAGCCTTGCCGTGACCCACGTGACGTCACCCGGCATCGAGTTGAAAGTGTCGCGAGAGTCTATTGATTATTATGAGTTTAAGGTGAGCCGCGGCTATTATTTTGCTGGTGGCGGCAATATTCCGATTAATAATACGTTATTTGAAATACAGCCCTCTGCCATGTTCGCGCTCACACAGAACGTCTGGACGGCTCAGTTGGCTACGATGCTTCGTTATAACCGCATGTTCAACATCGGCGTGGGTTATAGATGGAAGGATGCTGTGACCGCCTTCATCGGGGTGAACCTTAAGGATGCCTATATCGGTTATGCCTACGACTATCCGGTATCGGCCATCAGCAAGGCAACCTTCGGCAGCCACGAGGTCTTTGTCACCTATAAAGTGAAGCTCGAGAACAGGGAGAAGAACAAGAACAAACAAAAAAGCGTACGCTTAATGTAAGGAATATGAAGAAACTTTTTTTGATACTGTTGGTCGCTGTGGCGACCGTGTCCTGCGGCTCGGTGCGCAAGGGTGGTACCAATGGCGGTGAAGTCACCGGCATTGGCGCTCCCGTGTTTAACGAGACCACACCATTCGGCATGGTACTCGTTGATGTCGGCTCGATGCGCGAGGGACCCAACGAGCGTGACTCGGTGTGGGGCATTGACTCCACGGCTCACGGCATCTCGGTAGACGCCTTCTGGATGGACGAGATGGAAGTGAGCAACTCCAAGTACAAGCAGTTTGTCTATTGGGTGCGTGACTCTATCATCCGTGAGCGACTCGCCGATCCCGCCTACGGCGGCAACGAGGAGTTCAAGATTGAGGAGGACAAGGAGGGTAACCCCGTCACCCCGCATCTGGACTGGAGCAAGAGCATACCCTGGAAGAACCCCAGCGAGGACGAGGAGCGTGCCATCAACAGCGTTTATCGCATCAACCCTATCACGGGAGTGAAGGAGCTTGACGCCGCGCAGATGAACTACCGCTACGAGATCTATAACCTTACCGAGGCCGCCAAGCGTAAACATCGCTTTGACCCCACCCGTCGTGACTACAACACCGACCATGAGGTGGACTATACGGCACCCACAATCAGTAAGGATACGGCCTATATCGATGACGAGGGACGTATCGTTCGCCAGACCATCACTCGTGCCATGCAGAGCGACTATGACTTCCTGAACACTTACATTGTTAATATTTATCCTGATACCACGTGCTGGGTCAATGACTTTGAGAACGCTTATCAGGAACCTTATGTTCGCATGTACTTTGCTAACGGCAACTACAACAACTATCCCGTTGTCGGTGTGAGCTGGGAGCAGGCCAATGCCTTCTGCAATTGGCGCACCGATTTCTTGAAGAAGTCGCTGGGCAACCAGGGCATCTATGTAGAGCCCTTCCGTCTGCCCACCGAGGCCGAATGGGAGTTTGCTGCACGTGCCGGACAGAACAAGAACAAGTACCCGTGGGACGGTGACCTGCCCCTGACGGTCGATGAGGGTTGCTTCTATGCCAACTTCAAGCCCGACGAGGGCAACTACGTCAAGGACGGATACATCATCGCTTCACCCGTCGGTACCTACGAACCCAACGACTACGGCCTGTATGACATGGCTGGTAACGTCAGCGAGTGGACCTCGACAGCCTATACCGAGAGCATCGACCGCATGACTGACGACATCAACCCCGAGTACCGCTACTATGTGGCACAGGAGGATCCCTACAAGATGTCGCGCAAGATCGTGCGTGGCGGTTCCTGGAAGGATGTGGTACACAACCTGCGTTCCGACCTGCGCATGTGGGAATATCAGAACGAGCAGAGGAGCTACATCGGTTTCCGTTGCGTGCGTTCCAAGGTGGGCCTTGTCAAGGGCCGTCGCAAGAACTGCTGCAAGGACTGATCCTTACATTAAAAACAAAAACTGAAAAAACTAATCATTCCACTCATTTTTTATAGTTCAAGCAACAATGGGTAAAATCAAGAGATATAAAAAGAAAGCCGGCCGCTTCCTCAAGAGCGACAGCGGACAGCGTTTTTTCAACTTTGCCTACAGTATCGGTGCCGCTATCGTTATCTTGGGTGCCTTGTTCAAGATTCTGCACATGCCGGCTGGTAACGCCCTGCTTTCCATCGGTATGGGTACCGAGGTGCTCATGTTCGTGCTCACAGCATTTGACAAGCCTGAGAAGGAGTACCACTGGGAGGAGGTCTTCCCCGTGCTGGCCAGCCAGAATCCTGAGGACCGTCCCGACTTCAATGGCGGTGGCGGTATCATCATCGGCGGAGCCGGTGGCGAGGGCGGCTATGAAGGCGGCGATATCAACGTTAGCGTCAGCGAGGCCAAGAGTGCCGTCGGTCTGCCCCAGGGTGTGAATCTGAGTGAGGAGGACACCCTGTCACTGAGCGAGAGCATTGCCAAGATGGCTGCCGCCAGCGACCAGCTCTCGAGAATGGCCGAACTCACAGACGCCACGCAGCAGTACTTGAGCCAGATGGTCGCCATCAGCCAGCAGATGCAGAAGCTTGAAGCAACTACCACTGCCCTCAACGATGTGAGCCAAACCCTGCTGGGTAGCTATCGTGCCATCACCGAGAACAGCCAGACTATCAGCGACAGCTCCACGGGATATGTCGACCAGATGCAGGCCCTCAACCACAACATCAGTGGCCTGAACACCATCTACGAGATCCAGCTCAAGAGCATCTCTTCGCAGCTCGAGAACATCGACCGTGTGAACCGCGGCTTGAAGGACATCCGCGACATGTACGAGAAGAGCGCCGCCGAGAGTGCCCACTACTGTGACGAGACCGAGAAGATGGCTCGCTACATGAAGCAGCTCAACAGCGTCTATGAGAAGATGGTCAAGGCCATGACCGTCAACATGTACCGCCCCATGCCCGGTATGCCCGGCATTGAGCCCGACAGTGATGACCGCAACGCTTGATGCGCCTCTTTTTCAATAGTTACAAATATCGACAGCAATCCTATTTTAACGATAGAGAGATAAGATAGATGGCAACCTCAAAAAATAAGAGCGTCAACCGCATGTCGCCGCGAGAGAAGATGATTAACCTCATGTATATCGTCTTGACGGCCATGCTTGCCCTGAACGTGTCGAGCGACGTGCTCAACGGTTTCAGTCAGGTGCAGGACGGTTTGACTCGCTCCAACCGCACCATCATGGCGCGTAACCAGGCCCTCTATGCCCAACTCCAGGCCTTCAACGAGAAGAACCCCGAGAAGGGCAAGGTGTGGCTTGACAAGGCAACCAATGTGGTGGGTGAAACCGATAAACTTTACAACTATATAGACTCGCTCAAGCTCTTGATCGTCAAGACTGCCGATGGCGAGGATGGCGATGTCAACAACATCCGCAGCCGCGACAACACCGAGGCGGCCAGCATCGTCATGTTGCCTCCCAAAGAGACGGGACGACCCGGTAATGGCAAGATTCTGAGAACACGCATCGACCAGTATCGCCAGTTCGTGACCTCGTTCCTCGAGGATCCCGAGAAACGCAAGAACTTGGAAACAGCCCTCTCGACAGTGCCTCCCAAAGCCCGTGGCGAGGAGATGAGCAAGAAGAACTGGGAAGAGACTATGTTTGATAACATGCCCTGTATCGCTGCCGTCACGCTGCTCACCAAGCTGCAGAACGACGTGCGCTATGCCGAGGGTGAGGTCCTCAACCAGATGTTGACCAACATCGACCTGGGTGACCTGCGCGTGAACCTGGTCAACGCCTTCGTTGTGCCCGACTCGCGTATCGTGATGCGAGGTACCAAATACAAGGCTCAGATTGTCCTTGCAGCGATCGATACCACCCAGCGCCCCGTCGTCTATGTCAACGGTGGACGCTTGGGTAACAACACCGGCATCTATGAGGTGGGTACCGGCAAGGCTGGCAATTATGAGTATTCAGGTTGGATTGAGGTGCTGGGACGTGACGGCACGGTGACCAAGCGCGACTTCAAGTCGAGCTACACTGTCATCGACCCGTTGGCAACCATCAGTGCCACGATGATGAACGTGCTCTATGCCGGTATCAACAACCCCATCAGCATCGCTGTGCCTGGTGTGCCCCAGGGTAGCATTAGTGCCACGATGACCAACGGTACGCTCACCAAGAGTGGTGAAGGATGGATTGCCCATCCCACCAAGGTCGGCTCGGAGTGTGTCATTTCGGTGACTGCTGAGATGGACGGACAGCGCACCAACGTGGGTAGCTCCACCTTCCGTGTACGCAAACTGCCCGACCCGACGCCTTTCATTACCTATAAGGACGCCGAGGGTCATCCCAACCGTTATAAGGGCGGTAAGCCCGGTATCAGCAAGGCTCTGCTGATTGCTGCCGGAGGACTTGATGCCGCTATCGATGACGAACTGCTCAACATTGACTACAAGGTCGTATCGTTTGACTGCAACTTTGTCGATGCTATGGGCGACTATCACCCCGAGGCAAGTAACGGTTCGCAGTTCACTGAGCGACAGAAGGAGCGCATGCGCCGCCTGCAACACGGCAAGCAGTTCTTTATCACCAATGTCAAGGCCACCGGTCCTGACGGTATCACGCGAACGATTGCGCCCATTCAGGTCATCATCAACTAACATTGAAACAACCATAACATCAATATAAAGAATATGAAAAGTCTTAAATTGATAATCGCTTTGCTGCTCCTGTCGTTCACGCTGGGTAGTAACGCCCAGGTGACAAAACGCTCGGGCGACGATTCCCGCAAGAAGGACAAGAATGACGGCACGCCAACCATCACCGACAGGCAACAGTCGTTCTATGAGGTCAAGGAGCCCAGCGATGCCGACTTGCAGTGGATGAAGATTATCCAGCGAGAGGTGGATCTGGAAAAGGGCAAGAACGCCGCATTGCTCTATCCCGAGTTGCCCAATGAGGATGGTGAGAACCTGTACTTCATCATCATGCGTCTGCTGGCCAAGAACAAGATTACGGCCTATAACTCGATGGATGAAATCTTCACCGATGATCACAAGATCGACGTCGGCCAGATGTTTGATAACTACGGTATCTATTATACCGAGGCCAAGGGTAGCACCGAGAAGAACCGCATCTACGAGTTTGAGGATGCCGATATCCGCTCCAACCAGGTGAAAAGTTATTACATCATCGAGAAGTGGGAGTTTGATACCCGCAGCAACCGCATGAAGGCCAATGTACAGTACATCTGCCCCGTGCTCCATCAGGTGGATGACTGGAGTGGTGAGAATGCCCGCTACCCGATGTTCTGGGTTAAGCTCAACGACATTCGCCCCTACATGGCGCAGCAGTATATCTTCACCGACGACGATAACAACCTGGCCCGCTACAGCATCGACGACTTTTTCAAGTTGAACATGTACACCGGCGATATCATCAAGACCAAGAACATGCGCAACCTCTCGCTCAAGCAGATGTTCCCCGACACCGTCGCCTACAAGCACGCTCAGGACAGCATTGAGCGTCGCCTGCGCAGCTTCAACCAGGATCTGTGGGTACCGCCTCTCGAGGTGCTCCAGGCTCGTGCCGAAGCCGAGGAGAAAGCCCGTGCCGAGGCCGAGGGTGAACTTGAAGAAGGCGAGGAAGGCGCCGAAGTGGCTGAGGGAGAACCCGCTGCCGCCGAGGAGGAGAAGACCGTGACCCGCAGCACCAAGCGTGGCAGCAAGTCCAAATCAAAGTCAAAAGATACCTCCAAGTCTAAGAAAGCCAAAGAAAAGGAGAAAAAGACCAAGATCAAGGAACGTAAGCCCAAGTCCAGCACCCAGACTGTCAACACTGGTGTTCGCTCGGTGCGTAACAGAAAGAAATAAAGAGAAAGAGATAGTAGTTTTTTTTCATAAGAGGGGAACGCTGTATGGGATCAGTCTCATACAGTGTTCTTTTTTTGGGGGAGGGGGTGCATCTGAACGATGTCCTCCCTTTTAGATGGCTTAGATGAAAAAAAACTTAAAAAAGGTTTGTCGGTTGAGGAAAGTTTGTGTAACTTTGCGGCGCTAAAAATGGAAAGGGGGTTGTTGATACTGCCTTAAGAAATTGATAATCAGCACATATCGACCATAATGACATCGCTTGGCCCGTGGCTCGCCAGCGATGTGCTATCCATGTAGAGCTGCAAACCAAAGGAGAAAATCCAAATATTTACAAACAAACATAACAACATTTAAAACAAAACAAACTCATTATGATTATTGTTCCCGTTAAGGAAGGCGACAACATCGAGCGCGCCCTCAAGAAATTCAAGCGTAAAACTGAAAAGACTGGTGTCATCAAGGAACTCCGCACCCGTCAGGCATTCCAGAAGCCCTCTATCACCAACCGTAGGAAGATGATGAAGGCTGTCTATGTTCAGCAGCTCCGCAACCGCGAGGAGTAATACCGCTCGACGCAATTATAGGACAGGAACCGGCAAATTTGTTGGTTCCTGTCATTTTTTTGGCCTAAAATTTGCATTTCATTGAAAAAGTTGCTAATTTTAGCACCGAAAAATCAGCCCCTATCGCCCCAAGACGGCTTTGAGGCGCTTGTCACACACGTTGTTGTATGCCTATGAACGCTACAGTAGAGAGTTTCCTGAAATACCTGCGCTTTGAGCGCAACCTGTCCTGGAGAACGGTGGACCTTTACCGCCGTGACCTGACCCAGTGGGAGCGTTATGTGGCTGACGGCGGGCGTGAGTTGGATTTGGCATCGGTGACAGCCGGTGACATCCGCGAGTGGCTCATGAAGCGTTCGGCTGCGGGGGATGTGCCTGGTACATTGCGGCACAAGGTGCAGGCCTTGCGTGCCCTGTACCGCTATCTGTTGCGCCGTGGCATGGTGGAGTCAAATCCTGCTGCCCAGGTGGACCTCGCCAAGTTGCCCAAGCCTTTGCCCAAGTTCGTTCGTGAGAAGACCGTCGATGCCGTCCTGGATGCCGACATCGACATCGATGACTTTACCCAGGTGCGTGATCGCCTCGTGGTGATGCTCTTCTACGAGACCGGCATCCGCTTGAGTGAACTCATCGGTCTGCAGGACGCTGCCGTCGATACTGCCAAGCGTGAACTCAAGGTGCGCGGCAAGCGCGACAAGGACCGCATCGTCCCCTTCGGCGACGAGTTGGCACAGTGGGTGGAACGTTACCGCGACCTGCGCTCAACGGTCAAGCCCGAATGTGACAACCTGCTGGTCACGGCCAAGGGCAAGCCCTTGTACCCCTCGCTCGTCTATCACGTCGTCCACGACGGGCTGGCGATGGCTGGCGGTACGGGCAAACTAAGCCCCCACGTGCTCCGGCACACCTTTGCCAGCGTGATGCTTAACAGCGGGGCGCAACTTAACAGTGTGAAAGAATTATTGGGCCACGAGAGCCTGGCAGCGACCCAGGTCTATACACATGTGACCCTAAGCGAATTAAAACATAATTATGAACTTGCCCACCCTCGGGCACTTAAAAAAGGAGGTTAATATGGATATTAAGATCAATGCTATCCACTTTGAAGCAACCGAGAAGCTCAACGATTTCATCAACAAGAAAGTGGACAAACTGGTGAAGTACAACGAGGAGATCTCTAATGCCGAGGTCATCCTTAAGGTCGTTAAGCCTGAAACTGCCATGAACAAGGAGGCATCAGTACGCCTCAAGGTACCCCGCAACGATGACATGTTTGCCAGCAAGGTGGCCGATACCTTTGAGGAAGCTATCGATAACTGTGTGGACGCACTCAAGCGTCAGCTCGAAAAAGGCCGTAAAGACAAATAACGCACTCGTCTAAACATTTTTGAATAAAGGAAACAACACTCCCCCTGATGGCCCTGCCGTCGGGGGGATTTTGTATCACAGAAACCGTCCCCGGGTAGTTGCCTTTTGGGCAACTACCCGGGGACAATCACATCAATCCGGCTTGTTTTCCTCGTCGACCAAAAGTTTTATACGCTAAATGATGTGACTTTGTGAAATGTCGAGAAGCCTGAGGTGGGGTAGGGATTTTTTGCCATTGATGGCTCATTTATGGGTTGACCATAGCACTCTCATGGCCTGCTTTTTCATCAACCTGGCTACTTAGTTTTTGCGGCTTTCTATTATATATAATGTGTGTTGGGGCGGATGGTTCAAAAACTGTTAATACTTTTTGATTTCTTGTAATATTTTGAATTTCAGTCGGTTGAATGGTTTTCTGGCGGATTGTGCGGATTTTTTTTGAAAAAAAAGTGCGAAAAAGTTTGTCAGTTTAAAAAATGGCAGTACCTTTGCATCCGCAAACGAGAACGCCCCGTATCTCAATGCGCGAAGATAGACGCCTCTTTAGCTCAGTTGGCCAGAGCACGTGATTTGTAATCTCGGGGTCGTTGGTTCGAATCCGACAAGAGGCTCAAAGAACATAACACAATGGGTAGACTGAGGGCCGCGGGTTTGAGCCCCGTCTTCCGCTCACAGAACAAAACGAATATTGCCTATGTAGCTCAGGGGTAGAGCACTTCCTTGGTAAGGAAGAGGTCGCGGGTTCAAATCCCGCCATCGGCTCAAAAGTAGAACGCTTCGCCTCTCACTGATTGCGGGTTAAAGTTATCACAAGAGGTGGAGTGATTTACGCAATAAGGTAGAGTAATATATTATCATTCAATTTTCAATAACAACTTAAAGTTATGGCTAAAGAGCATTTTGAAAGAACAAAACCGCATGTTAACATCGGTACCATTGGTCACGTTGACCACGGTAAAACTACCCTGACCGCTGCTATTACCACCGTGCTTGCTAAGGACGGTGATATCTCTGGTGACAACGTTCGTTCGTTCGACTCGATCGACAACGCCCCCGAGGAGAAGGAGCGCGGTATTACTATCAACACCGCTCACGTTGAGTATGAGACCAAGAATCGTCACTATGCTCACGTTGACTGCCCGGGCCACGCTGTGAACGTTCCCCGTCTGGTTATCTTCCTGAACAAGTGTGACTCCCCCGACGTTGACGAAGAGATGATCGAGCTCGTTGAGATGGACGTTCGTGACCTTCTCTCAGAGTATGAGTTCGACGGTGAGAACACCCCCATCATCCGCGGTTCCGCTCTTGGTGCACTCCAGGGTGATCCCAAGTGGGAGGATACCGTTCGTGAGCTGATGAACGCTGTTGACGAGTGGATTCCCCTGCCCCCGCGTGATCGTGACAAGCCCTTCCTGATGCCCATCGAGGACGTCTTCTCAATCACTGGCCGTGGCACCGTTGCTACTGGTCGTATCGAGACTGGTGTCGTTAAGGTGAGCGACGAGGTTCAGATCATGGGTCTGGGTGCCGAGATGAAGTCGGTAGTTACCGGCGTTGAGATGTTC
>ONJS01000031.1 GCA_900318205.1 uncultured Prevotellaceae bacterium
AGACAGCTGGATGGCTTGATTGATGTAATAGAGTGCGCTGTCGCGTTTATCGGGCAAACTGCGGTAATAACCGCCCATGTCGGTCAGACACACAATCTGGTAGTGCTTGTCGCCCAGCTGGTTGTATAGGTCAAGGGCCTCCTTGTATTTCCTGATTTTCAGGTCGGCATAGTTTGAATTGTCGGCATAGAGGGTCGCCAACCGCAGCTTGGCGAAGGCTTTGTTTTCCAGGTCATCTTCTTCGGCAGCGTTCTCAGCATCCTTATAGGACGCTATCGCCTTTTCGGCATCGCCCATCATCTGATAGACACAGCCCCGATAGAGCAGGGCGCGGGTGTATTTCTCACGGTCGCCGATCACGGCATCGGTCGTGTCGTCGATATAGTTCTTGTAATGTGATTGGGTGAGCAGCAGGCTATAATAGGCGCGCTCAGCCTGGTTGAACCCGCCCGGATGGAGAGAATCCAAACGTTGCTGCGCCAGTTCATATTGACGTGCCTTTGACAGCAGCGAGTCGATGGCCAATAGCTCACGCATGGTGGCAGTATCCGAGCCCCCGTTGCAGCAGGCCAACGCCAGCGCAAGAACAACTATTAATGCGGTAAAAGCAATATTTCTTGATCTCATATTTTATAAAAAAGGAAAACAATAAGTACAAAAAATACTAATTATTCATTGACAATTATATTTGATTGTTTTTATTGTATTTATTGTTGTTTTTTTATCTAATTCACGAAATTTGTAGTTTTCTACTCACAAAATTACTTCATTTTTGGGCAACAATTTCGGTCTCATCGGGCCGAATTATGTCAAAATGAACTTTTTGTTTTTCGGGTATCTGATAATCAATGGTTTATGACTGTCAAAATGAAGTCACAATGAAGCCCGTTTTTCGCCAAATATCCAATTATTTACCGTAACTTTGCAGTGACCGGTTACTACGTTGTGACAGCCACATCACGATACAGAGCTTAAACACCCAAATGGGTATTGCAGATGGTTAATGAGCACAATATCTTTGCAATGAGTGAGAATGTAAAATGTATAATAAAAAGAGAAATAAAATGAGAAAGGTATTTTTTATTTGGCTGTGGGTCGCGGCTGTTGTGATACTGAGTACGACCATGGCATCGGCTCAATCTTTTGTGCCTATGAAACCGTTGTCGCAGCAAGATGGAGCCAGCCAGCCTGAAATTATTAAGCTCAATGCGCAGCAGCAAGATGTTATAGTGCCTGCCAACAAGATTTCCAGGAAACCAACAGTTTCCTATCATCGTCCAGCTGGTGCATTCTATGGAGCCGTAGTAGTTGACAAAAGTGGTGACTACCAGTACTTGAATGTTCCCTATCTATGCATGGTGCCAGGAGCGGAATACACCTTCCATGGAATATGTCAGGGCTTCAACGAGTTTGTCTTTCCCTGTTGGAAAGTTCAACAGGGTGGACAATGGAGCACTATTAGGTTAGTGGATTCTGTAACCGTCAGCTATAGTGAAGGTGTCACAGATTCTGTTCCCATCTTTCTTGCTGAGGAAGATGAACCTGGCTATTATTTGGACACCTTTTTCTTAGGTGGCATGGTAGAGGGTGAGTGGCCCCGCCAGAAACATCCGTCGCTGATTGCGGCCTCCAACAATCCCGGGATGTTACTTGGCTACGAATTGTTGAGGTCTGGCAAGAACTTTTGTTTTGGCGGCATGGATGGCTCTCTTGAAGCGTACACACAGGCAGGCCAGTTACTTGCTTACTACGGCTTGAATCCCAGTGGGAACAATGAATATGGCTGGTACTTTGGAAAAAATGCGGGGAAAAAATCGGGAGTAAAAATTGACGGCATTGCCCAGGCGTTTGAGGAACCACAGAATCCTTACCCGCTGCGTGGCATTGCCATGGAAGTCTCGAATTTACATGTGACCGACACGGTAAACATGACCTGCAAGGTATATCAACTCGACGAGATACCTCAATATAGTGAGAGCGGTTATGTCACCCTGCCCGAAGAACCGCACAAACTGCTGGCATCAGGCATAGCGAAATTGCAGCCCATTGAGTGTTCTAACGATAGGGGACTGGTTCTTTTTGACCTGATTGATAAACAGGGTCATCCCACTGTGCTAACGATAGACAGTTCTATCCTGGTGGTTGTGGAAGGCTATAATGAACCTGAAATGAGTGGCCTCGCTGATTTTACAGCACTTGTTAGTATGGATTTTAACAGCGATGAGGGCTTTGGAGAAATGGCCTACCTCAAGTGGGGCACTCCAGACGAGAACGGTGACACACTCAGTTACCAGTGGCGTGGATTGAATAATTCGTTATATTACCCGATGAAGACCGGATTCACGATTTTCCTGGACACCTCTTTGCCGCCGTCAGTCTCATCACCCAGCCCCGACATTAATTATGTGATTACCAGCGATGCTGTTAACATCACTGCAACGGGCGAAGGCATGGTCAAACTCTACATTGACGGAGAGGAAGTGGCAAATCCTTACAGTGCCCCTCGTGCCGAGGATGATTATACCGTCACAGTGACCGCTACGGCCGAGGCCAGCGGTATGCTCGTGAGTGAACCGGCTGAACTGGAACTGACAATTCCCGCAATAGGAAAAGAATGTCTCATCACGGTAACAGCCTATGAGGACACTATGGGATGTGTCACAGCACAGCATCTTAATCCCTTGCCTAATGGCCAATGGCGCGTAACCTTGGGCTGTGACGTGGACTTTGTGGTGCAGCCTTATGAGGGTTATGAACTGTCTGCGCTGTATGTTGACGGAACGGATATTTTAAGCCAGGTCGATGCCGAGGGCTTGTTTACGCTAAACAATGTTGCAGGCGACACACAAATTGATGCCTATTTCGTCCCAATGAATTCCTACACAACGCTTGTCATTAAGCAGAGCGACCTTGGGGATGTGGCCTTGAGGGTCACATGTAACGAGCCGCTGCGTCTTAATGTGACTGCCGACCCCACGTGGACAATCCACTCGGTTACGCTCAACGGCAAGGACATCACCAAGAAACTTGACGGATATGGCGACTTCACTATCCGTAAAGTGGATGATGTCATCGTAGTGGGAGGCAATGATTATGTTGACTTGGATCCTAATGAACCAGAGCGTGTCAAAGCATTTGTGGCGTTTGCGAACAATTCGGGCATTGCCGAAGCTAAGACTAGCCATGTTCGCGTCCTGGGTGAGCCTGGAGGACTGCGAATCGAAGGTTTGCCCGCCAATCAGGTATTGACCGTGGTCGATGTCGCTGGGCATGTTGTCGCCCGCCATGTGGGTAACGGCTACACGATAACCATAGCCTTGCCAAGCGCTATTTATATAGTGAGTACTAAGGATTTAACAGTAAAAATTCACATCTAAACCGCATCCCGACTATGAAATACAATCAACAATATTCAATCATGGCATTGCTGCTGGCACTCGTATTCTCGTTGCCAGTGGCTGGCGCCGACTATGACCAGTTTTTCTATAACGGCATCCAGTACATCGTTTTGAGCGAGAGTGAACATACCGTTGAAACTCGTGGGCCGAGATCGCTGAGCGGGCATGTCGATATCCCGTCAACAGTGGTTTACAATGGAGAAACTTATACCGTTACTGGTATTGGCTTGTTCAGTTTCAGTTCCTCGGGCATCACTTCCATGACGTTGCCGCCGACGATTGACCATATCGGCAGTACAGCATTTGGCAATTCTACACTGGAGGAAATCAATCTACCATCATCGCTAAAAAACATTGAAATGTTTGCTTTCTCGTCATGCAAGAACTTGAAGTCTATTGTTTTGCCTGAAGGCTTGCTCACACTTGGAGACATGGCATTCATGTATGACTCATCCATTGAAGAAATCAACTTGCCTTCAACGCTTACATCTCTGGGCGGGAGCTGCTTTACCGGAACATCTATCAGGTCACTTACTATTCCTGGAAGTGTGAAAGTCTTAGGCAATGACAAAATCATTGAAAGCAACAGCCTAAAACTAGTCATTGTTGAGGAAGGCGTGACATCTATCGGTCGCCATGTGTTCAACTTCTGCCAGGATGCTGACATTTATCTGCCCTCGACACTAAGTTATTTGGGTGAAGAAGCGATAAGTGGCCATAACGTCTATTTCAAGTCGCCTGTTCCGCCTCAAGGTTCAAATAGTTGGCTGGGATGGAATTTTATCCATCAAGAGTATATTCCCAAGGGAACTAAAGCCCACTATCGTTACCACTACTTCTGCAATGCAGATGTATTGGAAGACGAGTCGCTTGGGAGTTATTGCGATGTGAATATCAACATCAATGGCAACGGCGAGGTGACAAGTGACGATCTGACGCAATGGGAGGTGTTTCACTATGCCCCAGCTGGGAAGAATGTGGTATTGTCCATCACGCCACAAGCCAAGCATCTCATCAGTGGTTTCACAGTGGATGGCATTGATAAGAGTAACCGCATCACTGGTGGAGTAACGCTCTATGACGACGCACAATATCTTGACTTCAGCGACGAAGTTATTGAGCAAGGCAAGTACTCTATCCCTAATCTGCAAACGGCGATGGATGTGAATGTCGCTTTCAAGAAACAGCCTTTCACCAAACTGACCTTGCGCCAGAGCGAATGTGGAACCATCGGCGTGCGTCTGCATCGTGACAGGCCAATGATACTAAAGGTAAATCCGTCTGACAATAGTGGAATTAGCGCCATGTCACTCGATGGTAATGATTGCCTTGATGAAGTGCAGCCTGATGGGCGTTTTTCCAAAGTCATTGATGACCCTGTGACGGTTCAAGTCAACTATCAACAATCTGGCAATTAATTTTCGGCATTTTTAATGGGCCTCTGCCGAGACTACGACTTTTCCTTGTGGAGTGAGAATAATGAAAATTTAACAACAATATGAAGAGATTGCTTTTTATCACCCTATTAATGGCATGTGCCTCACTGGCAGGACATGCCGTCATCGAGGTTGACGGTGTGTTCTATAACACCTATTGGGTCGGTTCGCACCAAGAGGCTGTAGTCGTTGTGGGCGACACCTATGATCAAGACAAGGAGATTAACTATACAGGCTTGGTTCACGCCATCATCCGCGACAGTGTCTCTTTTGATGGAACCACCATGCTGCCTGTCTCCAAAATTGGCTGGGTTGCCTTTCAATGGGCTACCGACCTTGAAGAGGTCACTATCCCCAATACGGTTAAAATCATCGGCGAGGCGGCATTCAACAAGTGTCCCAAATTGCGCAGCATCACTATTCCCAATAGTGTTGTCACCATCGAGGAATGGGGCATTGCCCACAACGAGTCGCTCAGGGAACTGCATCTGGGCAGCGGAGCGGTCAACCTTGACAACAGCGCCATTGTGGGCAATACAGCGCTCGAAGTCATTACCGTTGACGAGAACAACCCAATCTATGACTCGAGGAATAACTGTAATGGTATCATCACCACGGTGAACAACAGCATGGTGCATGACCGGCACATATTGTTCACGGCTTGCTCACGTACTGTCTTGCCCCGGGAGGTGACATGGATTGCACGCGGTGCTTATCAACATCAAGGTATCACCATGGTCATTCTGCCTGAACAAATTACCAATCTTGAGTATACCTGCTTTGAAGGATGTGAATATCTGACCGAGATTTACAACTTCAGCAGCGAGCCACAAGGCTGCATGGGCACCACCTTTGAAGACTACCATTACGAGAACTGCACATTGTATGTCCCCAGGGGCACTAAAGAAATCTACGAGCAGGTTCCCGTCTGGGGGTCTTTCAGGCATATCGAGGAGTTTGATGCCACCACGATTATCCCTGGTGACGTGAACGGCGACGGCGAGATTACCGTTGCCGATGCTAACAGTGTGGTTGTCATCATCAATGGTGGCAGCAGCCATGGCCATACCCGAGTTCCCAACCCTGACGGTGGCGGTTGGATCGACCCAGCCGACGTCAACGGCGACGGCGAGGTCAACATCGCCGACATCAATGCCATCATCGACATGATCCTCAGCCACCACTCTTAAAACAACAAGTATTCTAGTAGAAAACAAGAAAAACAATCAATAGTTGTCCTTGTTGTCAATCAAGTTGTTTATAGTTGTTTGATAATAAGGGTATCAGATGATGCCGGTGAGGTAAAGGAAGATGAAGACGATGCAGACGGGAGCGATATAGCGCATGCAGAAGAGCATATAGGACTCCGATCTTCCCTTGAGGCGTCCGCCATTGGTGAGTTGCTCGTGAATGATCTTGCGGTCCATAATCCATCCCACATACAACGCCGTGAAGATGCCGCCAATGAGCATGAAGATGTTGCTGGCGGCATAGTCCATCATGTCGAAGATGTTCTTGCCCCACAACTTGATGTCGTCCAGCACATTGAACGACAGGGCTGCCAGAACCGCAAGGGCAAATGTGAACAGTGCCGTCCATGCGATGGCGCGGGGACGTGACATCTTGTGCTCCTCGATCATGAAGGTGATGGGTATCTCACTCAACGAGATGGTAGAAGTCAACGAGGCAAAGAACACCAGCAGGAAGAACAGCAGCGCCCAGAGATAGCCACCCGCCATCTGCTGGAAAATACCCGGCAATACCTCAAAAATGAGACGGGGACCTGCCGTCGGCTCCACGCCGAAGGAGAACACAGCCGGGAAAATCATCACGCCTGACAGGATGGCCACCATCGTATCAAGCACAGCGACAGTCGTCGCATCCTTGACCAGCGACATGTCATCTTTATAATAGGAGGCATAGGTCACCAGGCACGAGATACCGATAGAGAGCGACAAGAAAGCCTGACCAAAGGCAGCAAGAACACCTTTCATCGTCAATTCGGAGAAATCAGGCTCGAACATGAAGCGCAGACCCTTGGAAGCCCCTGGCAACAGCAAGGCGTTGATACAGAAGATGATAAGGATGATAAACAGCAACGGCATCATGATGCTCGCCACGCGCTCAATGCCCTTAGCGATGCCACGACTCATCACCAGGAAGTTGAGGACAAGGAAGATCACCGTCCAGCCGACGCAGCGCCAGGGATTGGCAACCAACGCGGTGAACATGTCGCTATACTCCTGTGGCGTGTGCCCGCTCAGGTTGCCCAGTGCGGCCTGATACAGGTACTCGATAATCCATCCGCACACCACGCTGTAGAAGCCGATCACCACAAAGCTGCCTAAAATGCACACATAGGTAAAAAGATAATACTTCTTGCCCGGCGACAGCTTGCGCAGCGCCGCCTTCATGTTGCTATGCGTCGAGCGACCGATGATGAACTCGCTCAATATCACGGGAATGCCCATCACCAGAATACAGATGATATACACCAGAATGAAAGCACCGCCGCCATTCTCACCTGCCTCATAGGGGAAACGCCAGATGTTTCCCAAACCCACTGCCGAGCCCACCGCAGCAGCGATGGCACCCAAGCGTGTCGCAAATCCTACTCGTTTTGCCATTGTGAATAGTTATTAGAAGATCGGCTACAAAAGTAGGCATATTCTATGACACTGGCAACATCTCACCAAGATTTCCCCCATGGAGAGTCGCTTCATGGTTAGATTTGAGGAACCGGTTCCATGGGACGCGACGAGGGGGACGGCTTGGGCGAATGGGCTGGTTTGGAACGCTTGGGAGACGCCTTGTGATGCTTGACTGCTGGACTCGCCGCCTTTTCGGGAAGAGGCTTGGAGATTTCCACCGTCGAGGAGTCCAACTCTGCTTCAAACTGCCGGATGACATCGGCCTGCTGAGGCACATCTGCCCTGCGGTGGCATCGTGTGAAACACGTCGCCGCCAGCAACAGGGCAATCGTCACCAGAACCACAATAGCCCCGCGACGCTCATGCCTTGTCATCTCAAAGAAATCCTTGATCATAGCCACCTCAGAATAATGAGCAAAAATAGGAAATATCTGCCACTCTGTCACCATCCCACCCTAAAAAAACAAGCCAAAAATTAAAAAAACCTAATAAAGTATCATTTCTTAAATAAAAAAGCACTACCTTTGCACGCTGAAAAAACTGAATAACACCAAATGAAAACTTTCATCCTGTCAATACCTAAAGGAGTTCCAACAGCAGTGATGCTTTTGTTGGTCCTCTATTTCACATTTGCCAAGAACCCCCTTGGGCTGAATGTATTCCACTCCATTCCCTATGCTGAATATGTTGGACACTTTGTGCTGTATTTCATTGCTGGCCTGGTATTTATACTTGATTATGCCAAGGCACGTCTGCCCCACCACAGCAAGGTTAACCAGGAAATCGGCATTGCCGTTTCAACAGGCGTCTTGTCGCTGATCATGGAAATCGGTCTGATGCAGTATTCAGGTTACAACTACGACCTGAACAATGTGTACGCAGCTTCGTTTGCCGCCCTCTTGGCATTCCTTTTCTACCATTACTGGTTGCTGCACCCCTTCCGCCACTATCTGTATCACTCGATTCAGCACCACTGGCGCTACCAGCACCGCCGCAAGAAGAAAAAATGACCTCTTGTTTTTTACAAGGGACGATATATTCAGGCGATATTTTTGTCACAGGCAAAAGTATCGCCTGAATTTCATATAAATCAGGCGGCGTCATGACATAGATAGTGTTTGGTAAAATCATTTAGTTGCTCAGTAATCATTTGAAAATAAGATAAATATTGGCCTCTTATGAATCATGGGCTTGCTTCTTGCCTCGAAGAGGCTGGTCGGTTCGAAGACTCGACTTTAATGGAAAACACCATGCAAGCCCGTCGATGACGGGCGCAGCTTGGTGACAGCTATACCAAAAAGCATGTGCGTCGAAGACGAACTTCCACAGCCAAATTTCTATCAACCAAAAAGTTCCTCTTCGAGGCACTTGCAGTGGTCTGCTCTGTGACCAAGCTGCGAACCTCTCCGAGGTTCTTGCATGGTCTTTCTCATTGAAATCGGTTCTTCGAACCGCCAACATCTTCGATGTTTTTAGCGGACAATAAAGATAAAAAATAAAAAACTGCGTCTTTTATTTTGTTCTGTGCACGACTTGCACTAATTTTGTCAAATTCTAACAAATTTGTCCTTCATTATGCTGTTCTCAGAGAAAATCAAACAACTGCGCATCAGCAGCGGCAAGCTCCAGAAAGACCTTGCCAAGGCCATCGGGGTCGATGTGCCCGCCTATAGCAGATATGAACATGGCGAACGTCGCCCCAAGCGCGAACAGGTTCTCAGGCTGGCACGCTTGTTCAAGACCGATCCCGATGAACTGATCGCTGCCTGGCTCGCCGACGAAGCCTACTCACGTATCGCCCATGACAAGATGGCAAGCCGTGCGGCTACCCTGCTGAACGACATGCTGGCAGGGAACGAAAGCCCAGAATCGGAGGACAAAGAGAACACCATGAGCGATTCAAGGGACTCGGTAGAGCGCGACATCGTGTTCCGCATGGGACGGGCGACGATGCCCCACATCGAGCAGGGCGATGCCGCCACCGTGATGAACCACATCGAGAGCGAGAGCATCGACTGCATCGTCACTACTCCACCCTACTGGCGCCGCCGCACCCAAGGCACCGAGAGCATCTCGGCCACCACTGCCGACGAATTCATCAACCAACTGCTGCAGACCATGGCTCAAGCCCGCCGAGTGCTCAAGCCGCAAGGTTCACTGTGGCTCAACATGGGAGACGACACGACCGACGGCTTTGTCCAGGGCATCCCCTGGCGTGTTGTCCTTGCCATGATGGACCGTCAAGGTTGGCAACTCGTCAACGAGGTCGTGTGGAACAAGACAACGACCTCGCCACAAGGCAGCCATGACCACCTGCGCAAGGTGCATGAGTTCATGTTCCATCTGGTCAAGAACGATGATTTCTATTACAACGATGAAGAGTTGCGTCACACCTATGGCCTCATTGTCCGCAACGACGACAAGGGACGCAAGAAATCAGGCAAGGTCAAGGAGCAATACCTGCAGCCCGAAGTCGGACACGGCATGGTGCCCGGCGACGTGTGGACCATCGGTGTGCAGCGATCGGGTATCGCCCACTACTGCGTCGCCCCCGACATGCTATATCGCCTGCCCATTGTCGCCACCTGCCCGAGAGGCGGCATCGTACTCGACCCCTACTGCGGTACCGGTACGGCATGCAAAATCGCTTACGAGATGAACCGTCGCAGCATCGGCATCGACATCAACCCCGACTATGTGAAACGGGCCCGTGCAAGCATTGAACTGAAACCGCTTAGCCTCTTCTAGAGTTTCCTGAATATCTTGAAAGCCTGGATTATCTGGTATATCTAGGTTTTTTTGTAATTTTGCAGCCTGAAAATTACAACTCTCACATGATTTCTATTCAAGGACTGAAGGTGGAATTTGGCAGCCAGGTGCTGTTCGAGAACATCAGCTATGTCGTCAACAAGCGCGACAAGATAGCACTGGTGGGCAAGAACGGTGCCGGCAAAACCACCATGCTACGCATCATCACCGGTGAGCAAATGCCCACCAGCGGCACTGTTGCACGCCAAGCCGACATCACTATAGGTTACCTGCCGCAGCAGATGGTACTCAAGGACGAGCTCACCGTCAAGCAGGAAGCCCAGCGCGCCTTTGAGCACCTGCAGCAGATGGATGCCGCCATCGACCGCATGAACCAGGAACTCGCCGACAGAACCGACTATGACAGCGAGGACTATCAGGAACTCATCGAACGTGTGGCCGAGAAGACCGAACTACGGTCCCTGATGCAAAGCGAGAACATCGAGGCCGAGATAGAAAAGACATTGACCGGCTTGGGATTTGAGCGCAGCGACTTTGACCGCCCCACGAGTGAGTTCAGCGGCGGCTGGCGCATGCGCATTGAACTGGCCAAGCTGCTGTTGCGCCGACCCGACGTGCTGTTGCTCGATGAGCCAACCAACCACTTGGACATCGAGTCTATCCAGTGGCTGGAATCCTTCTTGAAGAACCGCAACGGTGCCTTGTTGCTGGTTTCCCACGACCGTGCATTCATCGATAATGTGACCAACCGCACCATCGAGATTTCGCTAGGCAAGATTTATGACTACAAGGTGAGCTACAGCCAGTTTGTGGAGCTGCGCAAGGAACGCGTGGAACAGCAGATGCGCGCCTATGAGAACCAGCAGAAGCTCATCCACGATACCGAGGACTTCATCGAGCGGTTCCGCTACAAGGCGACCAAGGCCGTCCAGGTACAGAGCCGCATCAAGATGCTCGACAAGCTGGAGCGCATCGAGGTGGATGAGGTGGACCGTTCACGCATGAGGCTGAAATTCCCGCCCGCGCCCCGCAGCGGCGACTATCCTGTCATCGCCGAGGACTTGCGCAAGGACTACGGTGCCCTGAACGTGTTCCATGACGTGACTTTCACCATCAAACGCGGCGAGAAGGTCGCCTTCGTCGGCAAGAACGGAGCGGGAAAATCGACACTGGTCAAGTGCATCATGGGCGAGATTCCCTTTGACGGCAAACTGCAGATTGGCCATAACGTCAAGATCGGCTACTTTGCTCAGAACCAGGCTCAACTGCTCGACGAGAACTTGACGGTGCACGACACCATCGACTATGTCGCTGTGGGGGACATCCGCACCCGCATCAACGATATTCTGGGTGCCTTTATGTTCGGCGGCAAGAACGCCGACAAGAAGGTCAAGGTGCTGAGCGGTGGCGAGAAGAGCCGTCTGGCGATGATACGCCTGCTGTTGCAGTCTGTCAACCTGCTCATCCTCGATGAGCCGACCAACCACCTGGACATGACCAGCAAGGATGTGCTCAAGGAGGCCATACAAGCATTTGACGGCACGGTCATCGTCGTATCCCATGACCGAGACTTCCTGAACGGCATCGTCAGCAAGGTCTATGAGTTCGGCGAACACCGCGTGCGCGAGCACCTCGGCGGCATCTACGACTTCCTCCAGAAGAAGCAGTTGGACACCCTGCAGCAGCTAGAAATCAAGAACGCACCGGCTCCTGCAAATGATGTAGAGACGCAAAATCTTGCGTCTTCCGTCAGCCAAGGCAAAATGGATTACCAGCGGCAGAAGGAGCGTGAACGCCTCATCCGCCAGGCCGAGAAAAAGGTGAAGACGCTGGAAGCCCGTATCGCCGAACTGGAGCAGCAACTCGCCGACATCGAGGACAAATTGTCCACCGCCTCCACCGAGGATCTGGACATCTACTACACCCACTCCAAGATTTCCCGTGAACTTGAAGAAGTCATGGCCCAATGGGAAACCGCAGGAGAAGAGTTGGAGAAAGCAAAAAGTTAGGGTTGTAGGACATCACCTTTTCAAAGCTGATATCAAGGGCAATACAGTATGTTGAAAACAGTTGTTATCGATAGCCAGAATGCAAACAACGAGGAGTTAAGGAGGCTCTACGAGACAGCGTTTCCTGTCGGAGAGCAGATACCCTATGACGAGCTCATCTATCTGCTGGATGCCATGGACATCGACTACACGGCCTACTATGACGGCGAGATGTTTGTGGGGCTGACGATGGTGCTACGTCTTCCACGGTATAATTGGGCATGGTACTTCGCCGTACGTGAGGAGTTGCGGGGCAAAGGCTACGGTCAAAGCATCTTCAACTCTATGGTCAACAACTACCGCAACGGCAACCCCTACATCATGGATATCGAGTCGCCCTTCCAACCCGATGCGCCCAATCCCGAACAGCGGCAGAGGCGTTACGCCTTCTACCTGCGCAACGGCATGAAAGACACGGGCGCCCACCGCTCCTACAATAACATCACATACACCATCTTGTCCAACAGCGACGAGCCATTCACCAACCAGGACTATGACGAAATCATTGCAGCCCTGCATGCCGCTTGGGAGAACATGCCTGGCGCACAATAAGACTATTTAACCTTTCCCGCTTGCCCGTCTCGGGACAAACGGCTATTTTTGCGGCATGAAGCGGGTGTTTTCCATATTGGCGATAATGGTCGCCCTCATCGGGACGGCTCAGGAGAATCAGGGCATTAAGCTGCAGTTTGACCAGTCAAAAATCAGCCCACAGTTCACCATGCCCGAACTGCCCATGACCGTTTCTCCCGCTACCAACATCAAACCCACTTTTAACGCCAAGCTTCCTACTGCCGCCGACCTCAAACTCGACACTCACAGCCAATGGGCTGACTCGCTCGCCATCTATCAGCCAGACTGGCGCAACAGTCAGTTGACCGACCTGCCCCGTTTCCACTACGACACCAATCCCTACGCCCGCGACTGGTCGTCAGGAGGCGTCATCACCCGTGTGGGCGGCGGATACTTGACCGGCAACGGCAGCCACACGACTTATCTTGGCATGGGCAACATGGCGAGTGCCAGTGTCGCCTTCACCATACCCATGGGCGACCGCCTGCAAGTCACGGCGGGTGTGACGGGCAGCAAGTACCACTTTGACCGCGCAGCATGGAACGACTATGGCGTGTTCGGCAGCGCCTCTTTCCGCCTCAACGACCGACTGTCACTCAACGCTTTCGGACAATACTACGTCAATCAGCGATTCCATTCGGTGGCCGCGATGCCGTTCTTGGGCAGTAGTTCCTACGGCGGCACCCTTGGCTGGAAAGCCAGCGATAATTTCTCCCTCGACGTGGGCGCTCGCCGCGTCTATGACCCCTACACGGGCCAGTGGCGCACGCTGCCAGTAGTACAACCCTCTTTCCGCCTTTTTGGTGCACCAATCTCTTTTGATGCCGGTCCATTGATTTTCCAGGTACTGGAATACATGTTCGGCAACGGCAAGAACAGCAGCAAATGGGACGATGCCAAATACCGGCCCGTTACGGTTCCCAACGCCATCAGCAGTCAACCTGGCTTCAACCCCAACAGCCCTGTTAGCATACCAGACCCCTTCCGCCACTGAACGACTCAACCCAAAAAGACGACTTGAATAAAAACAATATGGCAGAACTGGTGAACAATATAAAATCAAGGTCATTGCGATGGGCAACGGGTGGCAGACCATCAGTCTCACATTTGATGAAACAGAGATTGGATTTCTTGCTTCCTATATTGGTGGCTGCCCCCTGTCTTCCCTCATCACACTCGTGGCAAGGATTGATGCTAGCACCGAGGACGAAGAAGAGACCATAAAACGACATACGGAATGGTATCAAGAGCCTGGAGCCATACAATTCATTGTCGAGAGTGACGGCACCATCGACAACATCACCATCAAGAAAACATCCCAGGACGTACTGTGTGTTGATTTTGACGTTGAGGAAATGGAGAACCCGGAAGAAACCTTTCATTTCCAAGTGAGGCACAAGGACTTGAGAAATGCTGTCATAGCCGAAGCCACCGCTATGCTAAAAGAATTCGGCATCCAGGGCTATAACGAAAACTGGTATTACGGTCTGGACAACTTTCCTGTGGCGTCTTTCCTGCTACTCCTCGGCAACAAGACCTCTGCTGACGAGGGCGGCGATATCTTTACCAGTCGCCTTGACGATGAAATCAACCTGCTGAAGTCAATCCTATAATAACCGAAATCATTGGTTACGTTGCTCGTGGTTATAGAGGAGTTGGACAGGGATTCCCAACAACACGAAGAATATCAATACAGGTATCAACATTATGAGAAAATAGAAATGGCCCAATGACTTGTCGCTGAGCGTGTAATAGTTAAGCCATGAGTAGCAGGCATTCTTAAACCGCTGGCGGTCATATTGACAGATGGGGTCAAGGTAGTGACGGGCAAAATAATCTGCCGGTGCTGTATTCTGAGCCCGTACCTCATAATTCCTTTCAAGCAATAACCTCAACGGTTGCTCATCGACTACAACAACCGACATCAGCACCTTGCCCTCATAGCTTTTGTTTCCCCTATCGGTATAACGACTCGTGAAGTGACTACAGCCAATACTATCCTGCGGAACAAAGAAACTGAAACAATAACACAAGGGGCCGGTTTCATTCTCAACGAAGAAGAACGTCCCAACAGACAAGGTATCGATATCGTTGTCATCAAACGATGACGGAACGATGCCATCAAACTGCCTTAGCCCGAGACTCGGCACGCGGGATTGGTGGACAGTCGTGTCAACAATGAACACATCAGGGAAGTCCAAAAGCAGGGGATGATCTTCACGATGAGAGCTCTTTTGGGCAACGGGCTGCCTCTCTACCACAACCGTATCAACAAGCACTCGACCCTGATCGGGTACCATATCGACATCAGATTTCACATGATGTTTAAAAGACGATATACCATAGTGGGCGACTGTATCCTGCGCTAGCAGTTCGGCCAATCTAGTGACAAACTCATCCTGTGTGATGCCATACAACAGATACTCGGTGTCTTCAAGGCAATAATTGTATTTGAAAGGCTGTTTAGGCGATCGATAATTCGAATTATTGCCTGTTTCAATCATATTATGGAAAGTACAGAGCGCTACGGTAAAGAGAAAATCAGCAGCAATCAGCAGCGCAAAGATCTTCACAATCAACCAATATATCTTCAGGAACTTTTTCATCTCTACCTCGTTTCATTACACTATGATAACTGCAAATATAGTAATAATTGCATCTGCCGCACAAACAAAATGGATTATTTATGATATTTTGCAAAGAATTAATACAAGAAAACAAATCATTGCCGTTAAAAAATGTAATTATTGTCATTCACGCTTTTTCTTACATTTAGGTTTTATTGTTACCGGATGTTGTTTTTGTGATTTTTAGGGGTACTAATTTTGATGGGTGGGAAAGATGTTGTAATTTTGCACGTTAAACCTGTTTATTTGGGTTTCGAATAGACTGGCATGGTAAAAAAGAGTACTATAGAGGATATCATACGGGAGGATTTGGCTGATATATGGTCTATCCTGAACAGCGAGGAGAAACATCTCATCGCCGAGAATTTTGTCATCCATACCTTCCGTAAAGGTCAGATCATCTATGCCGAGAAAGATGAACCGCAGTTCCTGTGGTGCCTCATCAAGGGCAAGGTGAAACGATTCAAGAACGGCATCGGTGGCAAGCAGCAGATTCTGCGCCTGTACCGCCCCATCCAGTACTTCGGTTACCGCGCATGGTTTGCCCAGGAACCCTATGTGGCGAGCACAATGGCTATCGAGCCGTCACAGGTGGGTTGTCTCCCCATGACCCTGGTGAAACAGCTCATCGATGGCAACATGAAACTGGCTTGGTTCTTTATCCACGAGCTCTCCAAGCATCTGGGCGGCAGTGACTCCAAGGTGGTGACATTGACCCAGAAACACATCCGTGGCCGCCTGGCCGAGGCTCTGTGTATGCTGGTGGACAACTACGGCTACGAGGACGATGGCAAGACGCTGAAGATCTACATGGCCCGCGAGGACCTCGCCAACCTGTCAAACATGACTACCGCCAACGCTATCCGCACCCTCTCCACCTTCGCTCAGGAACGCATCATCACCGTTGACGGTCGCCGCATCCGCATCGTTGACGAACCCACGTTGCGCAACATCAGCCGCTTCGGCTAACGCTCCACGACGCTATGATCATCGCCCAACAAAAACGCCAAGAAAATATCGCCGAATATCTCCTCTACCTGTGGCAGGTCGAGGACTTGCTACGTGCCTGCCATCTGGACATCGACACGGTGGACAAGGCTGTCATCGCCCGCTATGACGTGGACGAGAAGACGCGCCACGACATCCGCGAGTGGTATGAGTCGCTCATCAAGATGATGGAAATGGAGAACGTGCGCGAGAAGGGACACATCCGCGTGTGCCACAACGTGCTCATCCGCCTGAACGACCTGCACCAGCAACTGCTGGCCGACCAGGGGCGTTTTCCCGAATACCACGCCGACTACTACCGCACCCTGCCCATCATCGTGCAACTGCGCGCCTCATTGCCCGAGCAGGAACGTCCCAGCGAACTGGAAACCTGCTTCAATGCCCTCTATGGCGTGATGATGCTGCATCTCCAGGGCAAGGAAATTTCACAGGACACCGCCGCTGCGATAGCACAGATTTCGCACTTCATCGGCATGCTCGCCGCCTACTACAAGCGCGACGAGGAGAAGCCGCTGTTCGGCGACGATTTAAATGATATGGACAACTGATAATGGAAGCAACCAATATACTCATCACTGGAGCAAACGGCCAACTGGGCCACGAGATGCGCAACGTGTTGGCCGATGACCAGCGCTTCAACGCCATTTTCACCGATGTGGCTGGCGACAACATCGTCATGCTTGACATCACCGACGAGGCTGCAGTCGAGCAGATCATATCCGGCCACAGCATTCAGGTTATCGTCAACTGCGCTGCCTATACCGCCGTTGATGCTGCCGAGGACAACGAGCCCCTGGCTGCCCGACTCAACGCCGACGCTGTGGGCATCCTCGCCCGCGTCGCCAAGCGTCATGGTGCTCGCATGGTCCATGTCTCGACCGACTACGTCTTTGATGGCCAGGGCTGTATTCCTTACACCGAGGAAATGCCCACCTGCCCACAGTCGGCCTACGGCCGCACCAAGCTTGACGGCGAGCGACAGCTGCTCAATGCGCTCGGCGATGATGCCGTCATCCTGCGCACCGCATGGCTCTACTCGCCCTACGGCAAGAACTTCGTGAAGACGATGCTCGCCTTGGGCAAGGACAAGCCCGCATTGAAGGTGGTGTTTGACCAAGTAGGTTCCCCCACGTGTGCCCGCGATCTCGCCCGTGCCATTGTCACCGTCATGAGTGCCGAGCAATGGCATGGTGGTATCTACCACTTCAGCAACGAGGGTGTCATCTCATGGTATGACTTCACCAAGGCCATACACCAGCTGGCAGGCATCACCACTTGTGACGTACAACCCTGCCACAGCAATGAATTCCCCGCCAAGGCCCACCGTCCTGCCTACAGCGTTCTGGACAAGACCAAGTTCAAGGCCACCTTTGGCGTCACCGTTCCTTACTGGCTCGACAGCCTCAAGGACACCCTCAAACTTCTTTAAGCTTCAAACTATAAACAATAAACTAGAATAAATGTCCCTGACTACTGAAATCACCCGCCGCCGCACCTTTGCCATCATCTCTCACCCTGATGCCGGCAAGACAACATTGACCGAGAAGCTGCTGCTCTTCGGTGGAGCTATCCACGTGGCAGGCGCCGTGAAATCCAATAAGATCAAGAAGACCGCCACCAGCGACTGGATGGAAATCGAAAAACAACGTGGTATCTCGGTTGCCACTTCGGTCATGGGATTCAACTACGGCGATTACAAGATCAACATCCTCGACACCCCTGGTCACCAGGACTTTGCCGAGGACACCTATCGCACCCTGACGGCTGTTGACAGCGTTATTATCGTTGTCGATGTCGCCAAGGGCGTAGAGACCCAGACGCGCAAACTGATGGAGGTGTGCCGCATGCGCAACACGCCGGTCATTATCTTTGTCAACAAGCTCGACCGCGAGGGCCGCGACCCGTTCGACATCCTTGACGAGCTGGAGCAGGAATTGAAGATTGACGTGCGCCCCCTGAGCTGGCCCATCAACATCGGTGCCCACTTCAAGGGTGTCTATAACATCTACGAGCACAACATCAGCCTGTTCAAGCCCGACAAGCAGCATGTGACCGACCGCGTCGATATCAACGACATCAACGACCCCGCCATCGACCAGGCCGTGGGCAAGGCTGATGCCGAAAAACTGCGTGCCGACATCGAACTCATCGATGGCGTCTATCCCGATTTCAACACGCTTGATTACCTGGATGCAAAGGTCGCTCCCGTATTCTTCGGCTCTGCGCTGAATACCTTCGGCGTCAAGGAACTGCTGGACTGCTTCGTGCGCATCGCCCCGTCACCCCGCCCCGTGAGTGCCATCGAGCGCACCGTGGAGCCTGGCGAGGACAAGTTCACGGGCTTTGTGTTCAAGATCCACGCCAACATGGACCCCAACCACCGCAGTTGTATCGCCTTTGTCAAGGTGTGCTCGGGCGTGTTCCAGCGCAACGGCAACTACAAGCACGTGCGCAGCGGCAAGAGTTACCGCTTCAGTGCCCCTACCGCCTTCATGGCGCAGAAAAAGGAAATCATCGACGAGGTATATCCCGGCGATATCGTGGGTCTGCCCGACAACGGCATCTTCAAGATCGGTGACACATTGACCGAGGGCGAGGACCTCCACTTCCGCGGCTTGCCCAGCTTCTCACCCGAGATGTTCAAGTATATCGAGAACTCTGACCCGATGAAGACCAAACAGCTCAACAAGGGCCTCGAACAGTTGATGGATGAGGGCGTCGCCCAGATGTTCATCAACCAATTCAACAACCGCAAGATCATCGGCACCGTGGGACAGCTGCAGTTTGAGGTCATCCAGTACCGACTGCTGCACGAGTATGGCGCCCAGTGCCGCTGGGAGCCCATCCACCTGTACAAGGCGTGCTGGATCGAGAGCGACGACGATGACTCACTCGAGGCATTCAAGAAGCGCAAACACCAGTTCATGGCGCTTGACCTTGAAGGCCGTGACGTGTTCCTCGCCGACAGCAACTACGTCCTGCAGATGGCACAACAGGACTTCCCGAAGATTACCTTCCACTTCACAAGCGAATTCTAATATCAAACACAAACTAATAACTGTCAACTGAAAACTGACAACTAAAAACTGTCAACTGACAACTGAAAACTAAAACGACAGCAATGGAAAGATTAAGAAAACTGTACAAAGAATATGTGGGTAGTGAACCCACCGAGGTCGTCCTCATGGACAAGGCAGGCTCCAACCGCCAGTATTATCGCCTGAACGGTGAGCGCTCTATCGTGGGCGTCATCGGCGAGTCGCGTGAGGAGAACGACGCCTTTATTTATATAGCACGGCACTTCCGTGAGCAGGGACTGTCGGTGCCCGAGGTCTTTGGCGTGAGCGAGGACCACATGGCTTACATTCAGGAAGACCTGGGCAAAAAGCCCGAGAACATCCTGTGGAACAAAATTCGCCGCAGCGCCATAACCCACGCCTTCACCAGCGGTGAGAAGGAACTGCTGAGGCGCACCATGCGCGGACTGGTGGACATCCAGTTCAAGGGTGCACAAGGATTTGACTACAACAACTGCTACCCCGCCAAGTGCTTTGACGAGCGTTCCATCAAGTGGGACTTGAACTACTTCAAGTATTGTTTCCTCAAGGCAACCGGTGTGGTATTCAACGAAGATAAACTGGAGAATGACTTTGAGAAACTGACCCGCGACCTGCTGGCGGTGCCCAGCGACACCTTCATGTACCGCGACTTCCAGTCACGCAACGTGATGCTCGTGGGCGATGCCGATCACCCTGCCGACTGCAAACTGGCATACATCGACTTCCAGGGCGGCCGCAAGGGTCCGTATTACTATGACGTGGCTTCCTTCGTATGGCAGGCACGCGCCAAATATCCCGATGACCTGAAGAAAGACCTCGTCAAGGCCTATCTGGAGAAACTCAAGGAATATGTTCCCCAACTCGAAGAGAAGGAGTTCTATGACAACCTGCGCCTGTTCGTGCTCTTCCGCACCCTGCAGGTGCTCGGTGCCTACGGTTTCCGTGGCTATTTCGAGAAGAAGCCCGACTTCATGAAGAACAGCATCGTGCCCGCCGTTGCCAACCTGCGCAAACTGGTCATCGACAAGCCGTTCACCCAGTATCCCTATCTGAGCCTTGTCATCGACGAACTGGTCAATCTCAAGGACTTTGTCAGCGAAGACAAGGGTCTGACCGTGAGGGTGATGAGTTTTGCCTACAAGAAAGGCATTCCCCACGACGCATCGGGCAATGGTGGCGGTTTCGTGTTTGACTGCCGTGCATTGAACAACCCTGGCAAGTATGACAAGTACAAGGCCTTCACCGGCTTGGACAAGAACGTCATCGAGTTCCTGCAGAAGGAGAGTACCATCGACAAGTGGCTCGAGCATGTCTATGCTCTGGTCGATGAGTCGGTAGAACGTTATGTGAAGCGCAGCTTCACCGACCTGATGGTTTGCTTCGGCTGTACGGGCGGCCAGCACCGCTCGGTCTATGCCGCTGAGCACCTCGCCGAGCACATCCACGACAAGTTCAACGTGCGCGTCGAGCTGTCTCACCGCGAGCAACCCGACCATGAACGCACCCTTAATCCGATTGACAAACAATGAAAGCACTGATTTTTGCGGCAGGTCTTGGCACACGTCTGCGCCCCTTGACCGACGACCGCCCCAAGGCGATGGTTGAGATTGCCGGCAAACCCATGCTGCAACACGTCATCGAGCGTGTGGCGGCTGCAGGTTTTGACGATATTACCATCAACATCCACCACTATGGCCAGATGATCATCGACTTCCTGGAGAAGCATGACAACTTCGGGCTCAACCTGCACATCAGCGATGAGCGCGGCCTGCTGCTCGACACGGGTGGCGGCATCCTCAAGGCACGCCAGTGGCTGGATGGTGATGAGCCTTTCCTGGTTCACAACACCGACATCATCAGCACGCTGGACCTGAAGGCGTTCTACAACTACCACGTCGAGCATGATGCCCTGGCGACTATCCTCGTCAAGGAACGCAAGACACAGCGGTATTTCCTCTTCGACGAGAACGATCGCCTGTGCGGATGGACCAACAAGGCAACGGGCGAGTACAAGCCCGACCCCGAGAAGCTGCAGGGACGCAATCTGCGGGAAATGGCCTTCGGTGGCCTGCACGTGATTTCTCCGCGCATCTTCCCCCATCTGGAACGTTACCGCCGTCAGGAAGGCGAGAAATTCTCTATCACGCCTTTCTACGTCAACGAGTGCAAGCACCACCTCATCCACGGCTATCACCCTGATGCCGACTACCAATGGCTCGACATCGGCAAGCCCGAGACGCTCGCTCAAGCCCAAGAATTGTTAGGCGCCGATTAAACCATCAGGCAGTTTTATCCATCTAAACAACTGAAAACTGTCAACTGACAACTAAAAACTGACAACTAAAAACTGACAACTACATATGAAAAAAACAATCATTATTGCAGCCATCATGCTGCTCGTGGCTGGCACCGTTTCGCTCGATGCCCGCACCAAGAAGAAGACGGCCACCAAGAAGGCAGCCACTACCCAAGTCATCTATACTGGTGATATCGCCAACAAGGTAATCGGCTACAACGGCACTACCCCGCTCAATATCACCGTCAAGAACGGCGTGATCGAGAGCATCGAGGTGCTGCCCAACCAGGAGTCGCCCAACTATCTCAAGCGCGCCAAGGACAAGGTGCTGCCGCAGTACATCGGCAAGACAGTCGCCGAGGCCAAAAAGCTTGACGCCGACATCGCCACTGGCGCCACCTACACCAGCGAAGCCCTCATCAAGAACATCAAGATGGGCCTCGACCAAGCAAAGTCATCGTCAGCAACCAAATCAAAAGCAACCACAAAGAAGGGAGCCAAGAAACGCCGCTGATCTTCAATGTGGTTTTACCTAAGAATACCGCAGGTTCTAACAAGAGCCTGCGTTTTTTCTAAAATTCGGACATGAGGGATGCAAGATTCGCCATACCTTTGTGTTTAGATAGTGAAAGATAAACATTCAGTGACCGAACTGCAGATTGTCAACGGTGTCAAGAACGGCAACCGGAAGGCCATGCGTGCTATGTATGACCTGCTGGCAGGTTCGGCTATGGCCACTGCACGACGCTATCTGGACGACACCGACAACTGCCGAGACGTATTACAAGAGTGTTTCCTCAAAGCGTTTACCCGCATCGGGGACTTTGACTATCGCGGTGACGGATCCCTGCGAGGATGGATGATGAAGATTGTCGCAAACGAGTCCATCAATCAGCTGAAACGGCAATCGCGCATCACCTTCATCAACACTGATGACGTGGAACTGCCCGATGAGGAGCCACCCGACGTCTCCCATGTTTCGCCCGAGGTCATTATCCGCATGATAGCCTCACTGCCCACGGGATACCGCGTGGTGTTCAACCAATTTGTGTTTGAGCACAAGAGCCACAAGGAGATTGCCCAGGCATTGGGCATCAAGGAAAACTCCTCGGCTTCCCAACTGCTGCGAGCCAAGCGACTGCTGGCAAAGATGATTCACCAATATCAACAAGAACAAGATGACCGATAACGACTGGATAAAACAACTGCAATCGATGATGGAGCGCCACGAGGAGCCCGTCGGCGATGACCTGTGGCAGGACATCGAGGCCAAGCTACCGCAACGTCGCAAGGCTTTGCCCTTGTGGTTGCGCTATGCCACGGCTGCAGCCGTTGTAGGGGCTGTCATCGGCGTGGGCAGTCTGTTGTGGCAATCGTCTGACCCTATTGACAGCACCTCGCCCGACCAGCCCACCATTACCCAAACCGTAGATGTGCAGCATGACGTTCCTGTCATCGAAGTCGATACCCCTTGCGATGAAAAGCCCGTCCAGTCCAGAGCGACATCGCCCCTTGCTCATCACGCCATGCCACTGGCACAACACCAGTCTGACGTCCAACAATCCGAGGCTACCCAAGCGTCGCCCTCACCTGATACAAGCACAACAGAGGAGCCCGTTCAAACGGCTGACCGTGACACAACCACGGCACAACCCAGCGCTCCCCGACAACCCATCACGGCAAAAGAAGAGCCACACTTTGCTAGCGCTACCCCCAACCGCGCTGCTGCTCCTTCCAGGCAAAAGCAGCACTTCTCTGTCGGCTTCTATGCCGTCAACAAGTTCCCCAATCTTAAAGGGAATGGTCATTATCCTCAAGATTACTATGGCTGGCCCCCTGACCCTGGCCAACATTATTCTCATGATAATGACAGTATTACTCACGGAGGAGAGGATGCAGCAATGCAACAAGGCAGGAGGTATGCGCCACTCAAAGCAAACAGTAACAACGCCACTCATCATGCCCCTTATTCACTGGGCATGAGTGTGAGCGTGCCTCTTACCGACCGCTTCGCAGTGACAAGCGGCATCGTCTATACACGCCTCAAATCAGACTTCTCTTCGGGTAAAGGGAATCGCGAACAGACGCTGCATTATCTTGGTATCCCATTGGGTGTGACCTATTCTGTTTGGCAGTGGCGATTTGTCAACCTTTATGCCATCGGTGGCATGCAGGCCGACTTCAACATCAAGGCAACGCTCAAGGAGCCTGTCCTAGCCAGCGATATCAACATCGATAAGGACCGCGTCCAATTCTCAGGGATGCTGGGACCAGGTCTGCAATTCAATGTCACGCAAGATTTCGGCATCTATGTCGAGCCTACCATGCGCTACTATTTCAATAATGGCAGCGACATTGAGAACTACTTCAAGGACAAGCCCTGGAACATCAACCTCAATGCCGGCCTGCGCCTTACACTGGAATAAATATAGTATTGTCTGGAGCAATGATTGCCTTCAGGGCAAGAAATCAAAGATAATCTTTGTTTGGCTGACACTCGTTTTTTCAGTTTCTAGAGAAAATGAGTACCTTTGCCTTGATTAACATAATGATGAGAGACGATGAAAAGTTATCTGGAAATCAAGGTGCCTATATCCTTTGACGATTATTGGTTCCGGGAGTTAAGAGACCTGTTGTATGGTGTAGATATACGCTGGCAACGGGGTTATTACCACATCACGATGGCGTTTTTGGATTTCGCCCCCGACAACGTAAATATGCGCCCAGAACTAAGCGAAATACTGGGCGATGCAGTGGCGCCGGTCATCACCTTCGACACGCTTGACGCTTTTGCGTCTGGTCCTCACAGGCAGGTCATCCACCTCACTACCAGTGACGTTCCCGAGGATTTCCTGGATTTGGTTGAGGACGTCAGGCAATTCTTCAAGTCAAAAGGCTGTATCATCCAATCCGACTTCCGCCTTCACGTCACCCTCGGCAGGGTGCAGGACCCGAGGATGAACGTCCACAAACTCAAGGACATCATCAGCCAAGTGGACCTCCCCACCTTCACCCTGGAACTGACCGATATCGAGTACCGCATCTTCCGAGGAAAATTACTCGGCCTGTGGAAATTGCTGGACTGATGATGCAAGATTTCAGCTTCATTGGGTTTATATATTAGAATGAAATACTACTATATGAACACGACAAAGAAACTGATGACGTCGCTGCTAGCCCTCATAGCAGCGCATTCAGCCTTGGCTTATGACTTCGAGGTTGACGGACTATATTATAACATCAACGTTGATTCCACCTTGACTGTCACACGTGGTTTAGAAAAATATAGCGGAGACATCATCATACCTAATACGGTTGTGCATGATGGCAAAACCTATACAGTGTCAGATATTGGTTACGCTGCTTTTGCTTCTTCTGATGATTTGACCAGTGTTGTGATGGGTGATTCCATTAAACATATTATCAGTGATTCGTTTTCTGGCAGCAAGAATCTGAAAAATGTCACACTTAATAAGTCGGTGTTAACGATTGGCTCTTATGCATTCGCTGGCTGCTCATCTTTGACCCAGTTTACTATTCCCGATGCAGTCACTAAAATCAACGAGGGTACTTTTATGGGTTGCAGCAGCCTGGCATCGGTAACCATAGGTGATGGAGT
Organism: uncultured Prevotellaceae bacterium; assembly: GCA_900318205.1. Lineage (GTDB taxonomy): Bacteria > Bacteroidota > Bacteroidia > Bacteroidales > Muribaculaceae > Sodaliphilus. The sequence goes on from ONJS01000031.1 coordinate 25,485, forward strand.
TACAGCAATTGGATACATGTCGTTCAGCGATTGTAGTTGTCTATCAGAAATCAATTTTGGAAGAAGTGTGGCTTGCATTGGGGAAGATGCATTTAATAATTGCACTGGCTTGACAAGGGTTAATATCAAGGATTTGACAGCATGGTGCCACATCGATTTTGCTATCAGTGCGCTTGCCAACCCTCTTTATTATGCTCATCATCTTTTCCTGGAAGGTCAGGAAATTACTGATCTCACTATTCCGGAAACCATCACCCGCATCGGCAATCTCACATTCAATGGATGCAGTGGATTGACTAGTGTTGATTTGGGCAACGTCACTTCAATTGGTTATGCGTCTTTTTCGAGTTGTTCGGGTTTAAAATCGATTGACTTCGGGGAAACTGTCACGACTATTGAGAACTCCGCGTTCAGTAATTGCAGTGGCTTGACGGAACTCACCTTTCCCTGCTCGATAACTTCAATCGAGGAATATGCATTCTATGACTGCGATAATGTGACAAGTGTACAATGCCTATCAGTTATTCCTCCAGAATTGCAAGGTTCGCATACATTCAGTTACATTTGCTATCGAAATGCGACACTGACTGTACCCAAAAACTCCATTGTTTCCTACAAAGCATCTATTTACTGGAGGCAATTCAAAAAAATAGTTGAATCTGAATTCTGTGATGGCGTGCCTGGCGATGTAAACGGTGACGGTGAGGTCAATATAGCAGATATTAACGCCGTTATCGACATCATCCTTTCGGGTGAACCGGCATTGTGTGGTGACGTGAACGGCGACGGCGGGGTCAATATCTCCGACGTCAATGCCATTATTGACATCATTCTAGGCGGAGGCACCTCCACCCCAAATGACCACGAATGGGTTGACTTGGGACTGCCTAGCGGCACGCTGTGGGCAACCTGCAACGTCGGTGCCAGTAGCCCCGAGGAATACGGTGACTATTTCGCTTGGGGCGAGATTGAGCCTAAAGAGGTCTATGATTGGAGCACTTACAAGTGGTGCAATGGTACTGCTGACACGTTTACGAAATACTGCGATAACGCCTACTATGGTTCTGTTGACAACAAGATGGTGTTGGATTCCGAGGATGATGCGGCATACATGAACTGGGGTCCAGAGTGGTGCACTCCAACCATGAATCAAATAGAGGAATTATGCAATTACTGCAGCATCCAATGGACTATAAGAAACGAGGTAAATGGCCGGTTGTTCACAGGTCCCAACGGAAAAACATTGTTCTTGCCCGCTGCAGGCTACCGTTGGAATAGTTCCCTCATCACTGAAGGTTCGCGCGGCTATTTTTGGTCAAACGCGCTTGTCTCCGTAATCCCGGACAGTGCTTTAGCTATGGCCTTTTTCCCTGACGGCGTGCACATATACAGCAGTAACTACCGTAGCATCGGTATGACTGTCCGTGCCGTGCGTGTGCAACAGTAGGAAAAATAGGGAGGGCTCTTTCGCTAGATTTTTACAAACACAATAAAACAAGATATCGCATGAATACGATAAGGAAACTGATGGCGCTGCTGCTGGTGATGCTAGCGCTGACGGCTTGCCACAATGATGAACCTGATGAGCCTGAAGGACCTGATTTCCCTACAGTTGTCACATCGGATAATCTCTATCTGGCCGTCATTAATAACATGGACGGAGGAGACCTGGTGCTGACAGCCCAGGGCGATACCATCTACCAATGCGCGCCGAACACGATGCTTGAACGTCTCATCGCCGAAGGTAGCGACTGGTATGCAATGTTCTACGACCCAGAGGGATCCGGTATCATCAAGAACGGGCAAGTTGTTTATAAGACAACTACCGAAACCATCTACGACCTGTTTATTGAGGACGGCAACATCTACACACTGCAGGACAGCTGCAGTGAAGACCTGTACCAAGAATGGGTTTACAAAAACTTCGAACGCATCTACGCGTTGCCGACCGAGAAGTTTGTTTCTGTAAATATGGATGTTGAAAACGGCAACGTCTTTCTGACTGCCGTCCATTATGAGACAGCCGTCTATTGGCACAACGGCGAATTCGTTGACCTGCCTGGGGTGGAAGGTCCTATTCATTATGGCTTTATCGACAAGGAGGGCGACGACCTGCTAGTGGGAATCTTTGAGGATAAAAACAGCAAGCAGGGTTATTGGCTCAACGGCACTTATACCCCGTTGAACGCCATGCACATGACACAAGCCAAACTGATCGGTGGCAAACCTTATATCATTGGAGAACGTGTGACTGGCCAAGTCGGCAACGTGCAACAGACAACTGCAATTGCGGTGATTGACGGCCAGGAACAGATGTTGAACGGCTCGCGTACCAGAAAACTGATTAACCACAGCAATGACGTCTATATCCTTGTTGACGGGGGCAAGAACAGTGCAAAATCCCGTGTCTACAAGAACATGAACGAAATCGGATTGGGTTACATCAAGATTTATGATGAGACCTACAGGAAGAAGTATGGCGACAGCATTTTCTTGGCAGAACTGCAGATCAGGGACATCGCTTACATTGAGACTAACCAACAATAAATAAATGACATTTAATCAATTAAGTTATAAAACGAACAGGATTACTGTTTTTTGGAGTCATCACGCTCTTATTCATAGTGACCATGGCATCTTGTACCAGTGAGGATGGTGACGTCGTTTACATGCTGCCTGGGCGCAAATACATCCAACTCAGCGAGGAGCAGAAGCAGATGCGCGACAACAACAACGAATTTGCTTGGCGACTGTTCCAGACCATGCAGGAACTAAAGGGAGACAGCAGCACAGTGCTATCGCCCATCAGCGTGACCTATTTGCTGGGAATGCTCAATGCCGGGGCTGCGGGTACCACACGTGACGAAATCACCAATGTGTTGGGATTTGGCAATGATCCTGAGGCAGTGAACGAGTACTGCAAGAAGATGATTGACGAAGCGCCAAATGTCGATCCTGCGGCAACTGTGAAAATCGCCAACAGTATCTATGTCAATTCCACTTGGGGGTTGAGCCTGCTCAAGCAATATGTCAATGACATGAAGAACTACTACAACGCTCAGATTGACGCGCTGGACTTCACCAAAAGCAGCACACTGGACAAGATCAACAGTTGGTGCTCCAAGAACACCAACGGCATGATTCCGAGCATCCTTGACGAAATCAATCCCAGTGCCGCGATGTACCTGCTGAACGCCATCTACTTCAATGCCGACTGGACTGAGAAATTTGACGTGAACGACACCCGCAATTCAAGTTTCACACTGCCCGACGGATCCATCGTGACACAACCCCTCATGCACCGCAAGGCTATAGCACAGGTCTGCGAGAGCGACTTGTGCTCAATGTTGCGCATTCCCTTTGGCAGCAGCGCTTACAGCATGTATGTCATGCTGCCTGCCGAGGATAAAACCACAAGCGAACTCATCCAGGAAATGAGTCAGCAGTCTTTGACCGACCACCTGAATGCCGTCAACATGACCGCTCACGTGGTAGATATCCTCATGCCTAAGTTTGAAATCGTGAGCAATATAAATCTTATAGATGTCCTTCAACCCATGGGCATTAATTCAGCGTTCACCACCAGTGCCGACTTCTCTAACATGTCCAATACCAGGCTGTATGTGTCAATGATGAGACAGAAAGCAAAAATAGAAGTCAACGAGGAGGGCGCCAAGGCATCGGCCGTCAGCATCGCCGAGATGGATGTTGTATCCGCCGGACCCGAGGAATACCAGAAATCTGAGTTCCATGCCACCCGACCCTTCCTGTATTTCATCCTGGAGGAGAGCACCCATAGCATCTTCTTTATCGGCACCTACTGCGGTAACTAAACTGAAAGAAAACTTTCTTGAAAAAAGATTGAATTTTTTGCCGCTATTCCAAAAAATGGTTGTATCTTTGCACCGCTTTTTGAAAATAATTTTTTAATAACTAATTGTAATGTACTTAGATTCAGAGAAAAAGAAAGAGATCTTTGGCACTTACGGCAAAAGCAATACTGACACTGGTTCTCCCGAGGCCCAGATAGGAAGGATCATACGACTCAGCGTTCGTTGAAGATGCTCGTTGGTAAGCGTCGCAAATTGCTCGATTACCTGATGCGCAAAGACATCAACCGCTACCGCGCTCTCATCGCTAAGAAGGAACTCGGTATCCGCAAGTAATCCTCAACGACGAGAAAACTCATCAATCAAACACCGCCGCACTGCGAGAGTGCGACGGTGTTCTGTTTTTTTATCAAGGCAAGTATTGTCCAGTAGCCCTATCGTCGTGTTGTGCGAGCCACAGGCTCGTAAAAATCACAGCTCAGCAGGGTCACCGAACAACGCCACCAGTTCTTCAAAGCGCTGGAGCGTATCGCCCCCGAACTTGGCCAGCGACTGGCGGGCACGATCCAGGGTCTTAGGCTCTTCGTCGATGCGGCTCTTGGAAAAGAATTTGTCGGCATAGCAGACGACCTTCTCTTCGAGGCTCTCAGGCAACAAGTCACGCGGCGGGTCGATGGGCAAGTGTTGTGCAATGATTTCGGCAGCGGTGATACCGGCGCCCGTGTGACGCTCACACACCCTGCCATGGCGGAACAACCCCATTCCGTCAAGCATTTTGCGCCCCAGGATACCATGCAGGATATAGGGCTCAGTGCCGTGACAGTGGATGCCAGGCGCATCGGTGCGGCACATGCCGATATCATGCAGCATAGCAGCCTCCTCAACAAACTCGATGTCGATGGGCGTACCCTTGTCAATGAGGCGCTGACTCAAAGCCACCGCCATGTCGGCAACCCGGCGGCTATGAGAAACCAACACCCGGTAATCATCATTACCGGGTGTATAGTATCTTTCAATAATGGATAGGCAATCAAGCATATTAGTCAACAAACACTACCCAGTTGTGCTCATCGGGATAGTCACCCATCTGGATAGCACGCAGGCGGTTATACAGAGCGGTCACCTTGGGACCAACCTCACCGTCCTTGCTGATGACATAGTGTACATCATTGTCCATATCAACTACCTCGCTGATGGGAGCGGTAACGGCTGCAGTGCCGCACTCGGCTGCCTCGTCGGCCTCGGCAAGTTCCTCCAGGGGGATGGGACGGGCCTCAACCTCCATACCCAGGTCACGGGCAATCTGCTGGAGGCTCATGTTGGTAATTGAGGGAAGGATTGAACCCGACTTGGGAGTAATGTAGCTATTGCCCTTGATGATGAAGAAGTTGGCGGGACCGCACTCATCAAGATACTTCTTCTCCTTGGGATCCAGGAACAAGGCAGCGCTGTAACCGGCAGCCTTGGCACGGGCGGTAGCACCCATACCGGCAGCATAGTTACCACCGACTTTCCAGCGACCGGTACCACAGGGAGCAGCACGGTCATACTCGCGATAAACAGCGACCTTGGTGCAGTGGAAGCCCTCCTTGAAATACGGGCCCACGGGGGTTACGAAAATGATTACAGTATATTCATCGGCGGGATTCACACCAACGCGGGGCGAGATACCGATCTCGACGGGACGCAGGTAGAGTGAGCTGCCACTGCCGTAGGGCGGGATGAAACGCTCATTGAGCTTAACCACCTTCTTGCACATCTCCAGGAAGATGTCCTCGGGCAGCGGTTCCATCTTGATACCCATGGCGCTATTCTGCAGGCGCTTGGCGTTCTCGTCAGGACGGAACAGACGGATCTTACCATCCTGGCCGCGGAAAGCCTTGAGTCCCTCAAAGATTTCCTGACCATAGTGCAGACAGCTAGCGGCCATGTGCAGGGTAATAGTCTCGTCCTGGGTGACTTCGATTTCACCCCACTTGCCGTCCTTGAACGTGCAGCGCACGTTATAGTCGGTCTTCATGTAACCGAAAGGCAGATGTGCCCAATCAATGTTTTCTAAATTAGTCATACTTTGTTAGTTAAGGTTATTAAATGGTTCTTAGTCAAAACAATTTCTTTCTTTATTGATCATGAGACGGCGGTGCAATCAGATGGCCACCTTCTGCGTCATGTTGGCGATACGCACAAGGTAGATGCCGCGCGTACCCAATCGCAGTTCGGATGTGCCGGGCTGCAACGTAGCCTGTGACACCATCTGCCCCAGGATTGTATAGACGCGCACAGTGATGCGCTTGGGCGTCACGATAGTGATCACACCATTGCGCCCATAGATCTCGATACCGTCGCTGGCACGCGGATCATTCCACGTCCTTCCTTGCACCTCACGGTTGGTCTCACGCCACTGCACCTCAGCCAGAGCCACATTTTCCAGCCCCAGCGTGAGCACAAGTGCCAATATGACCAACAGTCGTTTCATCGTCTCGTAATCAATCTACAAAGTTATAACTATTTTTTTGAGCAAACAAACCTTTAAAGAAATTTTTCTTTTTTTCAATAAAATACCCTCTCCCTCAACAATCCACACTCTTAAAGTACTACAATCCCCCTCTGCTAAAATGATATCCACCCCTCATCATCATCTCCTATTATCTCCTATTACTCCCTATCATCCCAGTTACTCCCATTGCTCCCATCGCTCCCAGCAGCCCCCAACAAAAAACGAGGGAGCCCCTGTTTGACCAGTGACTCCCCTCTTAGGGGGCGGTTACCTACTCTCCCACTTTCGCAGTACCATCGGCGTGGTGAGGCTTAACTTCTCTGTTCGGAATGGGAAGAGGTGGGACCCTC
>ONJS01000026.1 GCA_900318205.1 uncultured Prevotellaceae bacterium
CTGCGAAAGTGGGAGAGTAGGTAACCGCCCCCTAAGAGGGAGTCACTGGTCAAACAGGGGCTCCCTCGTTTTTTTGTTGGGGGCTGGGAGCAATGGGAGCTACTGGGAACACTGGGATGAGTGGTTCTTGGGAGGTCCTTGTTTTTTATTCTTGGATTTGGGGGTGATGGGGAATTTTTAGTATCTTAGCAACCTTAAAACATGAGCGTTAGTAACCAAAATGATATATTATGTTGAAAATGAGAACTCTATCTTCCCTGATTTTGGTATTGTCATTGCTTCTTCCGGCAACGGTATCGGCTAGAGTTGAGACGGTCTATTCACCTGATCGCAATATCGCTGTGAACTTTGAGGTAAAGGATGGTATACCTATATATAATGTGTTGTTCAATGGGAAGGAAGTGATAAGGGACAGCCGTCTGGGTCTGGAACTTGTCAGCGTCAAGGGAAATGGCGAATTCAACAATTTTGACAACAAGCAGGTTGTGAATCAGAATTCGATGCTTGACGGTTTCACCCAGTTGACAGCACGTTATTCCTCGTTTGATGAGACATGGCAGCCTGTGTGGGGCGAGGAGAGCAACATTCGCAATCACTATAATGAGATGGCTGTAACGCTCCATCAGGACGAGTTGGGACGTCATATCATTGTGCGTTTCCGTGTGTATGACGATGGTGTGGGACTGCGCTATGAGTTCCCGCAGCAGCCCAATCTCACCTACTTTGTCATCAAGGAGGAACATACCCAGTTTGCCATGCCCGGCGACATCACGGCATGGTGGATTGCCGGCGATTATGACACGCAGGAGTATCAATATACCTGCTCGCGCCTGAGTGAGATCAGGGGATTGCTGCCTGGCACGATTACGCCCAATGCGTCACAGGAGCAGTTCAGTGACACGGGCGTCCAGACGTCCCTCCAGCTCAAGACCGATGACGGCATCTTCATCAACCTGCATGAGGCTGCACTGGTCGATTATCCCTGTATGCACCTCAATCTGGATGACAAGAACATGGTGTTTGAGTCGTGGCTCACGCCCGATGCCTTGGGCAACAAGGGCTATATGCAGACGCCCTGTCAGACGCCCTGGCGCACTATCATGATTGTGGATGATGCCCGCAAGATATTGGCTTCCAGGCTTATCCTGAATTTGAACGAGCCTTGCAAGATAAAGGATACCTCATGGATTAAGCCCGTGAAATATATGGGCGTGTGGTGGGAACTCATCACAAGCAAGAACACATGGAACTATACCGACCAGCTGCCCTCGGTGAAATTGGGGCAGACCGATTACAGCAAACTTAAACCCAATGGTAAGCATGGTGCCTGCAACGAGAATGTGAAGCGTTACATCGACTTTGCTGCCGCCAACGGCTTTGACCAGTTGCTCATCGAGGGCTGGAACGAAGGCTGGGAAGACTGGTTCGGCAACAGCAAGGACTATGTGTTTGACTTTGTGACGCCCTATCCTGACTTTGACATCAAGATGCTCAACGACTATGCCCACAGCAAGGGCATGCGTCTGATGATGCATCACGAGACATCGTCCAGTGCCCGCAACTATGAGCGCCACTTGGAGGCTGCCTACCAGTTGATGAACAAGTATGATTACAACTCGGTCAAGAGCGGCTATGTGGGCAATATCATCCCCCGCGGCGAGCATCACTATGGCCAGTGGATGGTTAACCATTACCAGTATTGCGTCGAACTTGCCGCCAAGCACCACATCATGGTCAATGCCCATGAGGCTGTGCGTCCCACCGGTTTGTGCCGCACATGGCCCAATCTGATCGGTAACGAGAGCGCCTTGGGAACCGAGTACCAGGCATTTGCGGGCACGCAGCCCGGCCATACCGCCATCTTGCCGTTCACGCGTCTGCAGGGCGGTCCGATGGATTACACGCCGGGCATCTTTGAGATGGATATTGCCAAATTTTCGCCCGAAAAGGATACTCATGTGCTCTCGACCATTTGCGGCCAGCTGGCGCTCTATGTGACGATGTACAGCCCCTTGCAGATGGCTGCCGACCTGCCCGAGAACTATGCCCGCTTCATGGACGCTTTCCAGTTTATCAAGGATGTGCCTGTTGATTGGCGGCAATCGGTCTATCTTGAGGCTGCGCCGATGGAATATGTCACCATTGCCCGTAAGGACAAGAACAGTAATGCCTGGTATATGGGCAGCGTGACCGGCAAGAAGCCCCACGACAGCGTCATAAAGCTGGACTTCCTGGACAAGGACCGCAAGTATGAGGCGACGATTTATGCCGACGCTAAGGATGCCGATTACAAGACCAATCCGCAAGCTTACGTCATCACCAAAAAGAAAGTGACGGCTAAGACCACCCTTAAACTTCACAGCGCATCTGGTGGCGGCTTTGCTGTCTCAATCAAGCCCCTGTAACTACCACGAAGTGGTAATATCGTTGTTAACGCATTGTGGCCTGCTCGGCATCACCGGGCAGGCCACTGTGCGTAAAAAAAGAATGGGCAAGCAGCCGAAGCATACTTACCCAAATCCTCTCTCCACTGCGGTGTGTACGTGACTCGAACACGCGACCCCCTGCGTGACAGGCAGGTATTCTAACCAACTGAACTAACACACCAACAGGAGCATTTCTTTTCCAAAGCGACTGCAAAGGTACGGCGACTTTTTGAATTGACAAAGGATTTTTCAAGAAATTTTTCAAAAAAATATCACATCATCAATTAATAATCTGTAAACCAGGATAATAGAATAATGCTCTATTGATGAAATCAGATTATCTGATGATGTGATATAGAAAAATGAAACAGGTATTCTGAATTTAGTATGAGTAATAGTTTATTTACAGGCTCCTAACTCCTAACTTCTCATTTCTAACTCCTAACTATTATTACAGCCTTTCCTTCTCGCTGGCGCCTGCACCGGTGCCCTTGTACTTGCTCTGGGCAGCGTTGAACTTGTAGCGTACCGTGAATTCCACCTCGCGGGCATCGCGTCGTTGGGTCTGGCATGCCGTGCGTAGCCCGTAGCGCAACTTGTAATGCTCCTGCGAATTGAGCAAGTTATGCCCTGTCACCTTGATGGACAGGCGGTCGTTCAGGAAGGTCTTGGTAGCGCCGATGTCAAGCAGATAGCCAGGCTCGGTGAGGGTGACGTTTTCCATGTCGCCACGGCTGGTGAAATTAAAGTTGACGTTAGCCGTCAGCGTGGGGATAATCTGGAAATTGTTGTTGAACTGCACCAGGAAGAAAGGATTTCGTGGCGTAATAAAGCCGATGGGTGACGGTATCTTGATCCAGTCCTTAATCATGCCCAAGGTGAGTGACGGCTGATAGAGTCCGAAGCGGGGCGAGAAGGTGAGCATTACGCGCATGGCGTCCTTGTGGTCCACGTTCTCATGCGTCATCAGTGTGGTGGCCTCGCTGCCGGGTATCTCGTGTGCCACGTTGACGATTACGTCACGGTCATGCTTGTAGCCCAGCACCAGGTTGACCCATTTGTACATCGCCATGAGTGACACCTCGTTGTTGATGGTGGGTTTGAGCAGGGGATTACCGCTGTCCCAGGTGAAGCGGTTGGCGTAGGTGACACTGCCACGCAACTGCCAGTAGCCGGGACGCTTGATCTTCATCGCATAGTTCAGCATCAGTTGCACATTGCCTGCCCTTGCCATCAGGCCCAGGCTAGGGAAGAAGTGGTGATAATTACGGCTCTGCTCAGACATGTGCACGCCCTGGCTGTAGTAGTCGGTGTTGACGTTCTCGTTGCGCAGACCCACCTTCAACTGACCGAAGGGCAACGGATGGCCGTACTCGGCAAAGAAGATGTAGTTGCGTTCCTTCTGCTCGGTAAAAGATGTGGGCACGACCTGCTCAGGATTGATGTAGTCGTCGTTGCGGTGAGTGTGGTCATACTCACTGCCCACCTGCAGATTACCACCCCACAACGGCCAAGAGAGGACGAGTTTGGCCGCCCACAGCTGGTTGCGAATCACACTGGTGCTGGTCACCGTGCGGCTTTCCCACTCCTGGCTCACCTCGTCGTTGAATTGGCTCTTGCGTTCCTTGTGGAAAACGTAGTCGGTGTTAAAGTCAATCGACGTTTTGCCCACTTTACCATTGTAGTAGGCATTGAGGGTGTGGGGCATGTTGAATTTGCTGGACATGTGTATACCATTTTCCAAGTGGTCATAAAACTCGCCGTTGGCCATCACATCGGCGGTGAAGGTGCCGCGGGTGCGGTTCAGGAAAAAAGCTTTGGTGTCATACCTGAAACCCATCGAATGGTTGTCATTAAAGATGTAGTTCACGCCCGCCGAGGTATAAATCGAGTTGTCGTGGCTCTTGATGTCAGAATGTTCATTCATGCGCCAAGTGGTGTCGGCTTGCACGTCAAAGACGAAGTCGTCATTCTCGATGTACCTGTCATCATTATACCACACGCTACCGAATACGTCTAGCCCGCGATGGCGATAATTCCAGTTGAGGCCCAGCGCCAGGTCGGGTCCCTCACCCACGTAGTAACTGGCCTGGGTGTTGAAGCTGAAACCCTCGCCTTGGGGACGCTTGGTCTTGATGAGGATGACCGACTCGACCGTGGCGTCATATTTCGCGCCAGGGCTGGTAATCAGTTCCACACTCTGGATGTCCTCGCTGCTGATTTGGTCCAGCTCGGTTTGGTTTTGGAGTTTGCGGCCGTTGATGTAGATGAGCGGAGTGCCCTTGCCGAAGACCTCCAGTCCGTCCTTCTTGCGCTGCACGCCCGGCAGATTCTCGAGCACAGCCTTGGCGGTGCCCACCTTGCTCAGCAGTGTGTTTTCCACCTCAGTCTTGAGACCCTCGGTCGTCAGTTTAAAGGCAGGGCGCTGGCCCTTGACGACGACCTCGCCCAGCATGGTCGTTTCAGGCTCCAGTGCGATGGTGCCCAAGTCGCTGCCTGCTGCATCCAGCACCAGCGTCTTGTACCCTAAATAGGAAATCTTAATGAGCGGTTTTGCTGCATTTCCTGCAAGGGAGAATTGTCCATCAGTGCCAGTTGTTGTACCGGCTACAAAGGCACTGTCGCTGCTGTTAAGCAGCACCACGTTGGCAAAGGGAACCGGAGCCTGAGTCTCATCGACTACCCGCCCGGTGAACGTCTCGGCAGCTGCCGTCATCACGGTCAGCACAGCCATCATCATTGTAAAAAAGTATCTTCTCATTTGTCTATAGGTTTTATTGAGTTATCGTGTTTCTGGTAGCAAAATATCCTACCGTTTTCCCTATAGACACACACCAGTGGGTAAAAAGTTGCAACCTTCAAGAAAAAAACGCTTTTTCACCCTTTAGTGTGTTAAAAACGGCCGCGGCGGAGCCGCGACACGGAGGACTGGCCTTGTGTTGTCAAGGCACTTGGGCGTGTTCCCTGTGCCGGGGCTTAGCCACGGCTTTAATGATAATTCTTGCTTGTTTTTTTGGTGATGTGTCGCTATTGAGGTAATTTTGCTTTATGGATTGGGAAAGATATAAGAGCAAGAAGCAGTGGGCTGGTGACTTGAAGCCATCGATGAAGCGCCGCCGTGTGGGGCATGACTATCAGGGCCGTTGCATCTACATGATAACACTGGTTGTCAAGGAGCGTCGGCCGTTACTCGGTACCCTCAAAGGTGATGGGGAGAGGGAACCAGCCATTGTGGAGCCGAGTCCACTCGGACAAGCTGTTATCCAATCTCTTGTCAATATTCCCCGATTCTATCCCGAGATTGCTATTTGGACATTTCAATTGATGCCTGATCACCTTCACTTTATCGTCTTTGTTAAGGAACGTATTCCAGTACACCTGGGTAAGGTGATTAATGGTTTCAAAGTGGGATGTAACCATGTTTATAAAGAACTTGTCAAAAGTGAACTGTCTGGATTGTGGGAAGATGGTTATAACGATATTATTCTTGGCCAAGAAGGGCAACTGCAGCACATGAAGGCGTATATCCTTGACAATCCTCGTCGTCTCGCTATCAAGCGTAGCCATCCTGATTTGTTTAAAGTCCAAAGAAATATACAAGTGGGAGACTACACCTTTGCTGCCTTAGGGAATGTCTTCTTGCTTGATGCCCCATGCCTGTTGCAAGTGCAATGTACCCGCAAACTCACAAAGCTGGAAATCACAGCCACTGTGCAGCAGTTCTTGTCACATGCCCAGAATGGGGCGGTCCTCGTCTCCCCAAGCATTAGTCCAGGAGAAAAGGCTGTGATGAAGGCGGCATTCGAGCATGGTTTTCCCGTTATCGTGCTTCAGGAAAACGGATTCGTACCCCTTGCTAAGCCTGGAGGCCGCCGCTTTGACGCTTGCGCACAAGGTCGCATGCTCATGATTGCCCCATGGGAACATCACAATGACAAGAGGGTAATCAAGCGCAGCCAGTGCCTTGACCTCAATGAAATGGCCAGGGTGATCTGCATCAAGAGTGAGCAATAAAGGGCCGCGGCGGAGCCGCGACACGGGGAACCGGGCTTGCTGGGCTGGTCCACTGTGCCGGGGCTTCGCCACGGCTATTTTTTGTTAGCTCGAGGGTTAGAAGGCTCGATTGACGGGTTACCAGGGGGCTTCGGCTTGTGATTCCTCCATGAGTTGTTTGCCGTAGGGAGTGAGGTACTCGGGGTCGCTTGGATCGTTGGGATAGAAGAGGGGGACGTCGATGTCGCCTTGGGCGAAGCTGGCGATCTCATAGACCTGATAGACGAGATGCAGAAAACCTTCCTCGAAATACCATACCGAAGGAATCTTCAGGATACCGTCATCGGGGAGGAACAGGTCCTCCTCGGTGTAGTCATACTTGAGGTTGATGGACTTTAGGATGTGGGGACGGATTAATTCCGGGTCAACCAACACATCGTCCAGCGTGACGATTTTGCCGAGTTCGGTATCGTAGGTGATGTAGTTGTGGAGATACATGCCATGGGCTGCTCCTTCATAGTACATATAGGAAAACAGGTGGAACACGGCGAACCGCTTGCCCAAAGTTTTGAGTTCGATTGACTCGGTAGTGGAAGAATAAGAGGATTCTATATCATTGAAATTGTCAAGAATCAGATAAGGGCCATTGTCGCCAAAGGGCACATTCTCGATGTCGGTGTACAACGTGTACTCGATAGCCCGGTCCATCAGTTTGATATCGTCCTTGTCGGTCAGCCATTTGCACAAGGCCTCTTGCAACTTGGGACATTCCTTGCCGTTGAGCATCACGGGCCAGAGGGCCTTGATGGAGTTTTGCTGATACTGGACATCTTCCCCTTCGCCGAGTTTTGCCCTGACGGTCTTGTCGATGTTATAGAACTGGCATTGTTCTCCATATGCCGATTGTGCCATGGCAGGGCATGCCCAAGTCATGAGCACAATGGTGATGACGCTGATGGTTATCTTTTTCATAAGGAATGTTGTCGTGAGGGATGATTACTCGTCGAGGTCGAGGAGCTCGAGGCCGTAGGGGGTGTAGAGTTGTTTTATCTCCTCGGGCTTGAGCAGGTAGGGATAGATGGGGGCGTCGATCATGCCCTGGGCATAGCTGGCGATCTCATAGACCTGATAGATGGCGTGGAGTACCGTGCCGTCGATAAAGAAGTCGCGGGGCAGGGGCAGCAGGCCGTTGTCGGGAATGAAGAGGTCGTCCTTGTCGTAGTTGTAGTTATTCTTGATCGCCTTAAAGATGGCGGTGCGCAGCAGGGTAGTGTCGGCGACGATTTCCTCGAGGGCAACGGCTTTCTCGGTCTTGAGGTCGTAGGTGACGTAATTGTTGGCGTAGATGCCGTGTGCACCACCAGCCATATAGGAAGAGGTGCCCAGATGGTAGAGCAGCAGGCGGTCGGTCATGCTTTGCATGATCACGTCCACTTCACTGGTCGATAACTTGCCATCATCCTTGACCTCGGTGACAGGGACGAATTTCTTGGCGTCATAGTCGGTGTAGTTGCCTGGATTGAGCAGAAACTCGGTGACCTTGTCCAACTGGTTGAGTTCGGCGCTATCGGTCATGGCGCGGAACAAGGCTTGCTGCAGGTTGGGGCAGGGCTTGCCATTGATGATTTGTGGCCAGAAAGCCGAGAAGGAGTTGGAAAAATACAGCGTGTCGCCGTCGTCATCAATGTAGGAGAACTGCTTGTCCATGTCAATGTTGCTGAACTGGCACAGGGTGGTGTCGGAGCTTCCTTGTTCATTGACTGCAGTGGAACCGTTGTTGCTGTTGATATTGCCGCAGGACCATAAAACGGAGATGGCCAGCAGAGCGAAAAAGAAAATCTTGTTCATAGTCATTAATTTGTTTAGAATACTGCCTGCAAAGTTATATAATATTCCGATACTCTATTCCGGTAGGCGCAAAAAAAATCCTCGACTCACGTCGGGGATTGCTTAACTAATTAACCTTCTAATACCATTAACATAAACCTTAAAACATTTTTTGTTTTTACCTGAAAAGTCAACTGTCTCACGACACCTGAAATTTCATAACCTTAAAAACTATTACCATGAAAAACCAATGCAAAAGTAGTACCAATATGTTTTATAACATAATTTTCGAACACAAAACAACCAAAAATTAACACAAATTTGCGACATTACTTAAAAATGCCGCAAATTTTTACATTTATTAACACAAAAGTCAGATTATCGTTTAGTCAGGGTGGCGAAGTAGATCATGTCGATTTCCTCGTAGGAAAAGTCGCCGCTGATGAAATTGCCGGTCTTGAGTTTGAGGCAGTCGGACAACCGTTGCAACGCCTGTTCAAACATCTGCTGATGGTCAAATGCCAGTGGCGGTAACTTGTTGATGGGGAACCAGCATGCCAAACGGGCATCGTCACCACCGAATACTTCCTGAACGCGGGTGAGCGTGAAATATGCAATCGAGATGACGCGTTCGCGTGGATCGCGGTCGGGCGAGGCAAAGGCGCCCAACTGCTCAATGTTAGTCACTTGCATGCCCGTTTCCTCGAGCAGTTCGCGGCGAGCACCATCAGGAGCGTCCTCGTCGATGTTGAGAAATCCGCCAGGGAAGGCCCAGCAGCCCTTGTAGGGTTCGCCGCCGCGTTCAATCAGCAGCACATTGAGTCTTAGCCCGTCATAGCCGAACACGACACAGTCGGTCGTCACGGCAGGATGAGGATATTTATAGCAATAATTACCTTCCATAGCGCGTCGTTATTTTTCGAGGAAGAAAATATTCATTTCCTTTTTGCTGGCTGGCTTGTCAACCGCCACAGCAATAAAGGGTACCATCTTGTGGGACATATTGTCGCCCTTCTTTACTAGGTAACTGAATACCAGGATATTGTTGTCAGTTGCCTTGACGTTAACAGGGTAGATTGAAGTCGCGCGCTTGGTCTCGGGCAAGACGAGGGCAATGACAAACTGCTTGTTCCAGTTCACCTCGGTGGGCAAGCCGCCCATGTGGGCTGCCATGCCGAAATATTTCTCAAATTCGGCTTTGTTGTTGATGATGAGGCGCTGCTGCTTGGAGCAGTCCACATCGTTGCGCACGAAGTAGTTTTCCAACGTCGTGTACTTAATAGGTGTGGCAACTTGGTCGATTTTTTGAGCCGCATACATTTTGTCCATAAAGGAGCAGTTGCTGCACAACAGGAGCAGCAGGGCACCCATGGCGAGAGCGATGGTCAGATGTTTCATTGCTTGGAGTGTTCGTTAGTGATTTTATCGTAGTAGAAGTTGAGCACGTCGCTGGCGGCAACAAACGAAGTCTGCTTGCCGGCGAGCACCGTTTCCTCCTTGATATTGAGCAATCGTTCAATCTCGGGGTCGAAGTAGAAGCGTGCCAGCAGTTGCTCATTGATGGTCTCACGCATCCAGTAGCGTTCCTGCTCGTGACGTTTCTCGTCGAAGTAGCCATTGGCCTTGACGTGGGCAAAGTAGCGGTCGATCATGTCCCACACGCCCTCGATGTTCAGGTCATAATAGCCCGAATAGGTGATGACCTCGGGCAGGAAGCCGCTGGGGGGCAGGGGATAGAGGTGCAGTGCGTTGCGGAACTGGGCGGCAGCCAGGTTGGCGCGCTCAACGTTGTCACCATCGCACTTGTTGATGACGATGCCGTCGGCCATCTCCATGATGCCACGCTTGATGCCCTGCAACTCATCACCCGTTCCAGCGAGCTGGATGAGCAGGAAGTAGTCCACCATCGAGTGGACGGCGATCTCGCTCTGTCCCACACCGACGGTCTCGACAAAGATAGTGTCGTAGCCTGCCGCTTCACACAGCACGATGGTCTCGCGTGTCTTGCGTGCCACACCACCCAGTGAACCGGCCGAGGGGGAAGGGCGAATGAAGACGTCAGGTTCGATGGCTAGACGTTCCATGCGTGTCTTGTCGCCCAGAATAGAGCCTTTGGAGCGCTCGCTGCTGGGGTCAATGGCGAGGACAGCCAGTTTGTGCCCTCCCTTGATGACATGCATACCGAAGGAATCAATCGACGTGCTCTTGCCTGCACCGGGCACACCCGTGATGCCGATGCGGCGCGAGTTGCCCGTATAGGGCAGGCACTTCTCGATGACCTCTTGGGCGATGATCTGGTGTTCGGCATTGCGGCTCTCTACCAGTGTGACCGCCTGGCCCAGCACGGCGCGATTGCCCTTGCGGATGCCTTCGACATATTCGGCGGGCGTCAGTTGCGGTTTGCGTTTGCGTTTCAGGTAAGGGTTCACGCTAGGCAGTTGCTCCACGCCGCTGTTTACCTGCAGGCCAGTGTATTGTGCATCATTTTCGGGATGCTGCAGCGAGGGGCACTCCTCGGTATGTTGTACGATCTTAGTATTTTTCTTTGCCATTATCTGTATGTCGGTTTGATATTATTTCTTGTCAATGATGCCCACGAGGCGGATGGTCAACTGTGAAGAGTCAGGATCGTTGCTCATGAGTGTGAGGGGCACGTTGAGTATCTCGCCCTTAATCTGTGATGTGTCCACGGTCACTGTGACGGTGGCCGACTTGCCGCGCTTGATTTCAGTGCGGTTAGTCTTCACCGTAACACCCTCTCCGTCAGGAGCCCACAAGCGTCTGATGGCGAGCGGTGATTTGCCCTTGTTGGTGACGGTGAAGGTGCGGGTCATCTTTTCTCCTGGCGCCAAGGTGCCGAAATCAAGACTCTCGCCGCAACCCACCCCCACGACAGGGGCGTCAAGGCGTTCCTTGTCGGTAAGCCCTTCAAAATCCTCTATTACCTGAGCCATCACATTGATTGTCGCCGTTCCTGACTCAGCGTTGGATGTCTGCCTGAGGGGCTCGCAGGTCAGTGTCAAGGTATCCACATTGAGGCCCCAGAGCGGCGCATGTCCCGAGAGGTAGTGTACCGTCAGTGCAGTTACCCGTGCTGGAGGCACCGTGTCGGGAACCAGGGCAGGGTGGAGGTGCGGCTTGTCGCCGGTGACATGGACCAGGATGGTGTCGGTCGCCGAGTTGTAGGCACTCAGGAATTGTGTTGTGTTCTTGCCTTTCACCATTTGCCCGAGGGGGATAGAGCCTTGGCTGATGCGCAACGCACCGGCACGCAAGGGGTACTGCTTGTTGAGTGTCGCGTCGGTAGGAATTACGTTACCGCTGATTTCCAGGATGGTGCGCTTGGGCTCAGTGTTGGTGAAGATGATGGCCTGTTTGGTGAATTGTCCCGGGCGGCCAGTCGGGTTATAGGTGATGCTGACTGCGGCGGTATCTCCGGGTTGGATGGGGGCTTCAGGATAGTTGACGGCGGTGCAGCCGCATCCAGCCTGAGCCTTGACGATAAGCAATGGCGCGTCACCTGTGTTTACCAGTCGCAATTGGCAGGTTACTTTGCCGTTTTTCTCCTGGAAAACCCCGAAGTCATAATGCCGCTCCAGCCAGGTCACTTGGGGCTGGGCGACAGCAAGCATTGCCGTCAATGCGAGCAGTAGCGTTATGGTCAATGAGCGTCTCACTTACTGCTTGGGGGTGACAGTGCCATGGATGCGCAGAGTCGTGGTGCGTTCCTTGCCGTTGGTTTTCACCTTGACTGTCTTCTTGAAGGCACCAGGGCGGCCGATGGGGCTGAAAGTCACTTTGATTTTGCCCTTCTTGCCAGGCTTGATGGGCTTGGTGGGAAATTCAGGACGCGTGCAACCACATGATGCTATCGCATCGATAATGAGCAGCGGCTTGTCGCCCGTGTTGGTGAATTCAAAGGTGCATGATACGGGCCCTTTCTCTTCCTGGATGGTACCAAAGTCATGGCTCTTGGTGGCAAATGTCGCCTCGGCCTGCTTGTCTTCGGCCACGGCACTCAGTGCTATCAAACTAACGGCGAATAACGCCAAAAAAAACCGTTTCGTCATTGTCATTATTGTAATGGTGTTAAGTATAACCTGCAAAGTTAGGAACATTTTTTGTGATACATGTCAAAAAACGGAAAATTTGTATGGATGTTGTGAAGCCAATGTGTTTAAATGTTGGATTGTTATGAAAAATGATTAGTTTTGCAACATCAATCCAATTGGAATTAACTTTAAAACAATAACTAGATGAAAAAGACAAGATTACTTTTTGCATTGCTGGTGATGCTGGTTGCCGCCAGTGGTTATGCCCAGGACACTTATCGTGAGGCCGTGAAGCAGTACCTGAATGTGGATGAGAAGTTTGAACGGAGCAAAGCCATCATTCCGTTCTTTAAGATGATGTTCGTCAGCGATGGCAAGGTGAACCTTGACCAGTTGAACGAACGTTATCTCAAAGAGCAATTGGCGGATGATTATGCTGAATCACTGATTCCCATTTTACAGGCCCAAAAAATAACAGAAGCCGACTTGCAGGAAGTTTACTCATTGCTTTCCACACCGCAGGGCAAGACTTATGCAGCTCATAAAGCGGAATGGGAAAGCGAGTTAAGTTCCGAGTTCACGAGCCTCATGCTTGAGGCAGTCTTAGACATGGAGCCTGAAGGGGAATTCAACCTAGAGCCAATTCAACCCGATGCCGACATCGATGCCGCCTATGCCGCAAAGATGATGAAGTTACTGGATGACATGTCTCTCGTTTCGAAAATGATTAAAGAGTTGGAAGAACCCAGTTCAGATGGTTCCGAAGATGAGATGGACCCAAAGATAATAGACTGGTTCAAAGACAATATGCCTGTCATTGCATTGAATATGGCTTATGGCACGTTAACTGACGAAGATCTGGATTTCGGCCAATTGCTTTTCACCAAGGAGTCCTATCGTAAAGTTATGGATGTATTCAACAACACTAAAGTTGTAGAAGAAAATGTGGCCGCCTTGTTTACAAAGTATTTTGACTGGATGCAGGCACAAGGTGCAACAGTCAAAGAGGGACCCGATGCTGTCGGGGGACTATTTAAGGGACTATTAGATGGTTTAATGGGTGCAGGTGCCGACTAATAGTTTGACAAAGAATATATCGATGATATCGACCTTGGCAACCTCAAGTCCAACGGGCAGGTGCATGATTAGCGATATTTCTTAAGAACTCACGTTTCGGCGTTGAAAATCCGAGATTAATCTCGCATTTGCCGAAACAGGTCCACCAGCCGCTGTCAGGTTAATCTATGGCAGCGGCTGATGTCACACATAGACAGATGGTTTTTTAGTGTTTTTCTGCGAGAAATGGGGGGCTGTAATGGCTTTTTTTGTAAATTTGCAGGATAAAACCCAAAATTAAGTACAATCATGATGAAAAAATTCTTGCTTTCCCTCGCCGCGGTGACGGCTATGACAGCAATGGCCGACACGCCATTGTGGATGCGTTTTGCGAGCATCTCGCCTGACGGTAACAAGATTGCGTTCTGCTACAAGGGTGACATCTATGTGGTGCCCAGCAGTGGCGGACAGGCTGTGCAGTTGACCTCACAGTCGAGTTATGAATCCATGCCCGTGTGGTCGCCCGACGGTACGACATTGGCCTTTGCCAGTGACCGCAAGGGTAACAATGACATCTACGTGATGCCCTCGACTGGTGGTCAGCCCAAGCAGCTCACGCGCAACAGTGCAGCCGAGACACCGTGGACTTTCAGCCCCGACGGCAAGTACATCTACTACAGTGCCGCTATCCAGGACCCCGCCAGCAGCATGCTGTTCCCCTCAGGTCGCTTGACCGAGGTGTATAGGGTGCCCGTTGAGGGTGGCCGTTCCACTCGCGAGTTGGGTACTCCTGCCGAGTACATTACTTGGAACAAGACCGGCGACTATTTCGTTTATCAGGACCGCAAGGGTGGTGAGGATGAATACCGCAAGCATCACACCTCGTCGATTACTCGCGACATCTGGTGCTATGACGCCAAGACTGGTCACCACACCAATTTGACCAATATCGGTGGCGAGGACCGCAATCCCGTTCTCAGCCCCGACGGCAAGACGGTCTATTTCTTGAGCGAGCGCAACGGTGGTTCGATGAACGTCTACTCGATGCCCCTCGACCATCCTAGCCAGCTCAGCAAGGTAACCAACTTCACGGTCAATCCCGTGCGCTTCCTCTCTATTGATAACAAGGGTACCCTGTGCTTTACTCAGGACGGCGAACTCTACACCATGCACCAGGGCGGTCAGCCCAGCAAGGTGAACATCAGCCTGTGGCACGATGACAGCGACCAGATACAGAACATGTCGTTCTCCCGCGGTGCTACCGATGCCGCCGTGTCGCCTGATGGCAAGATGGTAGCCTTTATCGTTCGTGGTGAAGTCTTTGTGACCTCGGTGGAATACAGCACCACCAAGCGCGTCACCAACACCACCGCTGCCGAGAATTGGGTATCGTGGGGTGCCGACAACCGCACGCTGGCCTATGCCACCGAGCGCAATGGCAACTGGGAGCTTGTCCTCGCCACCATCGAGCGCAAGGATGACCCCAACTTTGCCAACGCCACCCTCATCAAGGAAGAAATCCTGTTGCCCTCGACCACGGTTGAGCGCATGTATCCCTGTCTGTCACCCGACGGCAAGAAACTGGCCTTTATCGAGGACCGTATCTACCTCAAGGTGCTGGACCTCAAGACCAAGCAGGTCACCCAGGTGACCGACGGCTCGACCTGGTATGAGACCAACGGCGGCTTTGACTACAGCTGGTCGCCCGACGGCAAGTGGTTTGCCCTCGAGTTCATCGGCAACCAGCGTGACCCCTATACCGACATCGGTATCGTGTCGGCCAATGGCGGCCCCATTACCAACATCACGGGTAGTGCCTACATTAGTGAAGGTCCCCGCTGGGTGATGGAGGGCAATGCCATCATGTTCCGTAGCAACCGTTTCGGTATGCGCAGCCACGCCTCATGGGGCTCGCAGGACGACGTGTTCCTGGCCTTTGTCAACCAGGAGGCACTGGATCGCTACAACCTCAACAAGGAGGACTATGAACTGCTGACCGAGGCCGAGAAGGAAGCCAAGAAGGCTGAGGAGAAGAAGGCCGAGGCTGCTAAGAACAGCAAGAAGAAAGGCAAAGCCGATGCAACGGCTGACAAGCCCGCCGACAAGGGCGTCAAGGTGGAACTGGAGGGTATCGAGGACCGCATCGTGCGCGTGACCCCCAACTCGAGCAATATCTCGGGCTGCATGATCACCCCCGACGGCGAGTCACTCTATTACCTGTCATCATTTGAGAAGGGTTATGACCTGTGGAAGATGGACCTGCGCAAGCACGAGACCAAGTTGCTGAACAAGATGGGCGGCGGTGGCGCCGACATCCAGGCCAGCAAGGACGGCAAGACGCTGTACATCCTGGGCGGTAGCAAGATGCAGAAGCTCACCGTAGCCGGTGACAAGCTTGCCGGCATTGACTACAAGGCCGACATGAAGATGGACTTGTTCGCCGAGCGCGAGTACATGTTCAACCACGTGGACAAGCAGATCAGCAAACGCTTCTACAACCTCAACTACCACGGCTGTGACTGGAAAGCCAACGTGGAGACCTACCGCAAGTTCTTGCCCCACATCAACAACAATCAGGACTTCGCCAACCTGTTGAGCGAGTTGCTGGGTGAGTTGAACGCTTCCCACACCGGTGGCCGTTACTATCCCACCGCTGGCGAGGCAACGTCTGACTTGGGCCTTATCTACAACTGGAACTATACCGGTAACGGCCTCAAGATCGACGAGGTCATCGAGGGCGGTCCCCTGGCCAAGGCCAAGAGCCAAGTCAAGCCCGGTACCATCCTGGAGAAGATCAATGGCGTAGCCATCGACGAGAATAACGACTATACCGAGCTGCTCAACGGCCAGGCTGGCAAGAAGACCCTGCTCTCGCTCTACAACCCCAAGACCGGCAAGCGCTGGGAAGAGGTGGTGAAGCCCATCAGCAAGGGTGCCCTGGGCGACCTGATGTACAAACGCTGGGTAAAGCGCAACGCCCACATTGTGGACAGCCTGTCAGGCGGTCGTCTGGGTTATGTGCATCTGGAATCGATGAACGATGCCAGCTATCGCGACATCTACAGCGATGTGCTGGGTAAGTACAACAAGCGTGACGGTATCGTCATCGACACCCGCTTCAACGGCGGTGGTCGCCTGCATGAGGACATCGAAGTGCTCTTCAGCGGTAAGAAGTACTTCACCCAGGTCATCCGCGGCCGCGAGGCTTGCGATATGCCCAGCCGCCGCTGGAACAAGCCCAGCATCATGCTGCAGTGCGAGGCCAACTACAGCAACGCACACGGCACACCCTGGGTTTACAGCCATGACAAGTTGGGCAAACTCGTCGGTATGCCCGTTCCCGGCACCATGACCAGCGTGTCGTGGGAGCGCCTGCAAGACTCATCGCTCGTGTTTGGTATCCCCATCATCGGTTACCTGCTGCCCGAGGGTAACTACCTCGAGAACACACAGTTGGAGCCTGATATCAAGATTGCCAACAATCCCGAGACCGTGATCAACGGTGAGGATCTGCAGCTCAAGGCTGCTGTCGAAGAGTTGATGCGTGAATGTGGACTTAAATAAATGAACCAGTGGGGCCCTTTGTGGGTCCCACTTTTTATACCTAAATATTTTTATGATAGACTTTATTACTAATAATTTGACCGACATTATCGGTTACACCGCGTCAGTGTGCTTGATTCTAGGCTATATGCCCCAAGCGATTTACACCATCCGTACTCATGACACCGAAGGCATCGCTCTGCCCACGTTCCTGATGATGGGACTGGGTGGTATCTTCTTTGCCATCCAGGGCCTGATGCTCAAGAACTGGCCCTTGTTCATCACCAATGTCATCACGACCATTTCGAGCGCTATTGTGTTTGGCATAAAGATGTATAATGACTATTTTAAGAAAAAGTAAAAAATTGCCTGGTGTTTTTTCTTGACAAGTCAGAAATAAACTGTACTTTTGACAAATTTTACTTATCAAAGGAAATGCCGTTGATCTGGTTAAATTAAATTAACTTAAAAAAAAGTGTCAGTACTCTGTCAAGCAAACATCTATAACTTTAAATACAATTTGTGATTTTATGAGACTTAAATTGTTTTTGCTATTAGCACTCTTTGCCAGCCTGCCGATGCTGGCGCAGCACACAGGCGTGCATGGCGTGGTGCTTGACGCCAGGAACGGCCTTCCTGTGGAGGGTGCTACTGTCATTCTTGACAATCAGGGCATCGTGGCGACAACAGGTCACAACGGTGACTTCCTCATTGACGATGCCAGTCAAGGCAATGACGTACTTTTGGTCCTGTGCTACGGCTTCAAGGACTGGTCACAACCGGTTACCATCGTCAACGGTGTCGTTGAGGATTTAGGCGTCATCCGGGTGGAACATCTCTCGTTTGAGACCGCCGAGGCGATGGAATTCCGCAATACAGTGGCCGATATGGCCCTTTCCGAGTCGCAACTTGAGGACGAGGAAGGCAACACCCAGGAGGTGGCACTGTTGAGTGGAGCGACCGACAATCCTTTCTATCAGGCTTCGAGTTACACCTTCAGCACCGCTCGTTTCCGCATCCGCGGTTATGAGAACAACAAGACCGAGACCTACATCAACGGCGTGCCGTTTAATGATGCTATCCGCTTCTCGTTCAACTACTCGATGACGGGCGGCATGAACCAGGCATTCAGGAACAAGACCATCGGCATGGGTCTTGAGGAAAATGTCTATGGCTTCGGTGGTATTGGCGGTGCCAACAACATCAAGACCTTTGCTGCTGATTATGCTCCTGGCACTCGCGTGAGCCTTGCTTACACCAACGGTAACTACCGCTGGCGTGGCATGGTCACTCACGCTACGGGTCTGAACAAGCACGGCTGGGCAATGACATTGTCTGCAGTGGGACGATATGCCAAGGAGGGTGTTTATCCCGGTTCATTCTACAATAGCTGGGGTTACTTCCTCTCGTTGCAGAAGGTGTTCAATCCACAGCATACGCTGTCGCTGACCACCTTCGGTGCACCGACCAAGCGTGCAGCCAACTCGGCCATCTATGAGGAATGCGCCAACTTGGTGGGTAGCAACATGTACAGCCCTGACTGGGGTTGGCAAGCAGGCAAGAAACGCAACTCCAAGGTGGTTGAATCCTTTGACCCGACTGCCATCTTGAACTGGATTTGGAAACCCGATGATCACACCTCGCTGAACACGGGTTTTGCCTATCACAAGTCATTCTACAGCAAGGCCGCCCTCAACTGGCACAAGGCTGCTGACCCGCGTCCCGATTATTATCGCTATCTGCCCTCGTATTATGATGTGAATTCCGAAGTGTTTGACGTCTATTTCGACCGTTGGCGCGATGAGAGCGAATATACCCAGATCATGTGGGACGACCTGTTTCAGACCAACTACCTGAACAATTACCTCGCCGACGAGACCGGCGTGGAGAAGGGTTCGACCTACATCCTTGAGAACCGCCACAGCAACCAGTCCAGCTTCACGCTGTCGTCGTTGCTCAACAAGCGTTTCTCCAATCAACTGACGATGCAAACCGGTGTTAACGCCAACTATACCTTGTCATCCTACTACAAGACCATCAAGGATCTGCTGGGTGGACGCTATTGGCTGGATATCGACAACTTCAGCGAGCGCGACTTCCCCGAGAATCCCGAAATGGCCCAGAACGACCTGGACAATCCTAACGCTAAGGCCCTCAAGGGTGACCGTTTCGGTTATGACTACAACATCCTTACCACCAAGGCCCAATTGTGGCACCAGTGGGTGCTCAACCTGGCCAAGTGGGAAATGTTTGCCAGTGTCAAGGGTGACTACTTCCAGTTCCAGCGAGACGGTAAGATGCGCAATGGTCGTGCTCCCGAGAATTCCTATGGCAAGGGCAAGACCCATCGCTTCTTGACCTACGGCGCCAAGGCCGGTATCACCTTCAAACTCGATGGCCGCAACAGCTTCTCGGGCCATGTCTTCTATGGTACCGAGGCACCGCGTCCCTACGATGCTTACATCTCATCTCGCACCAAGGATGATGTCATCGACCTCAAGGTAGAGAAAGTCTTCTCGGCCGACCTGAGTTATGCGATGAACTTCCGCAACTTCAAGAGTGTGGTGAGTGTATTCTTTACCGATCAGCGTGACAACACCGAGCGCACGGCATTCTATGATGACCAGTACAGCACCTTCTGTAACTTTGCGCTCACGGGTGTTCACAAGCAGTATAAGGGCGTTGAGTTGGGACTCAGCTACAAGTTGTCGCCCTCGCTCACCATGAGTGCAGCGGCCAATATCGCCCGCTACCAGTACAAGAACCGTCCCACCGGTACCCGAAGCTATGAAAATGGCGTTCAGGAAGACATCGCCCAGACGGTTTATCTGAAAAACTTCTACGTTGGTGGAACACCCCAGGAGTGCTACATGTTGGCCTTCAACTGGGCTGGCCCCAAGCAGTGGTTTGTTGAAGTGAACGGTGCATGGATGAACCGTTCTTATGTCAACCTCTCTCCCGTGCGCCACGTTGAGATTCCTGAACTGTACACGATGGCCAATAGCGAGGAGCACCTCCAGCAGATGATTAAGGACATCAGCCAGCAGGAGAAACTCAACGAGGCTCTTGTTATCAATGCCAGCATCGGTCATGTAATCTACATCAACCGCACGGCATCGTTCAACATCAACTTGAACCTGAACAACATTCTCGACAATAAGGACATCCAGACGGGTGGTTACCAGCAGGGTCGTATCGACACCAAGGATTATGCCAACACCGCCAACAAGTTCCCCAATAAGTACTACTATGGACAGGGGTTCAAGATGTTCCTGAACTTGGGTCTGAAGTTCTAATCATTCATCACATCTAATTCAACTATCAACAACCAGATATTAATAAAACAAACAATACAACCACTATGAAACGTTTTAATTATTATCTCAGCTTGATGCTTCTGTTGGTGTTCACCGCTGCCTGCAGTGATGAGTTTGACCAGCCGCCCATGGTGATCCCCACCGCCCAGCACCACGCCAACATGACCATCGCTGAATTCAAAGCCAAGCACTGGCAAGATGACCGCAACTACATCGACACTGTAAAGGAGGACGAGATTATCCATGGTTGGGTGACCAGCAGTGACGAGAGTGGCAATGTTTACAAGAGCCTCTACATCATGGATGAGTCGGGCTATGGACTCTCCATCTCCATCAACCAGAACAGCCTGTACAACAACTACCGCATCGGTCAGGAAATCGTCCTGCCCATGAAGGGTTACTTTGTGGGTAAGTACAATGGCCAGCAGCAGCTGGGTTATCCCCAGTGGTATGCCTCTGGCAATGCTTGGGAGGCTACCTTCCTGCCCCAGGCCATGTGGGAATCCCTTGTTGAGATCAATGGCCTGCCCGATTTGAGCAAGGTGGACACCCTCGAGGTGAGCATCAGCGAGTTCCAGGGCAAGACCGATCCCGAGACCCTGATGAAGTATCAGGGCCGCCTCGTGCGCCTCAACGGTGTGACCTTTGACGATGCCGATGGTAAGACTCCGTTCTCTGAATCGGGCTCTTCTACCAACCGCAATATCACCGACTCCGAAGGTCTGTCCCTCACCGTGCGCAACAGCAACTATGCCGACTTCCGTGCCGACATCCTGCCCGACGGTGAAGTGGATGTTGTCGGTCTGCTCGGTTCCTATGGTACCACCTGGCAGCTGGTGCTCCGCAGCGCCAGCGACGTCATCGGTGGCGGTTCTCCCGGTACCCAGAGCAATCCCTATACTGTGGGTGATGCTATCAGTTACCAGAACAAGTCTAAGGGCTGGGTTGTCGGTTATGCTGTAGGTGCCGTTGCTCCCGAGGTGACCAGCGTTACCAGCAATGCCGACATCGAGTGGAAGGTTCCGACCACCTTGAGCAATACCCTCGTACTGGCCGATGATCCCAACTGTAAGGACTACACCAAGTGTATCATCGTTCCTCTGGCTCAGGGCAGCCTCTTCCGTGACGAGGCCAACCTGCATGACAATCCCGTTTACTATCAGCAGCTCATCAAGGTAAAAGGTCATTTCGCTCCCTTCATGGGCGCTGCTGGTGTGAATCCGGTTGATGACTATCGTTTGCCCTTCGAGCCTCCCGTAGTTGAGTTGGAAGAGACCTTCGATGCTGGTCTGCCTGACAGGTGGGGCAACTTCAAGGTCACTGGTGACAAGGCCTGGTACCAGACCACCTTCAACGACAACGGTTATGCTGCCATGACGGGCTATAAGGGCACTCAACCTCCCTTTGACGCTTGGTTGGTATCGCCTGCGCTTGATATTAAGAATGCTGCCAGCAAGTCTTTGAGCTTCGCAACCCAGGTTAACGGCTATGGTAGCACGACGACCATCTTTGAGGTCTATGTACTTGACGCCAAGGATCCCGAACAGGCAACGGTAAAGGCTAAACTCAATCCCAAGCTTGCTACGGCTCCCAGCAGTGGTTACAGCAGCTGGGTTGAGTCAGGTGAACTTGACTTGAGCCAGTGGGCCGACGGTGTGTACTACATCGGCTTCCGCTTCTATGCTACCCAGGATGCCAACTACGCCACCTGGTGTGTTGACAACGTGGTATTCGGCAAGCAGCCGCCCGTTGACACCCGTGCCGACTTTGAGACGATGCCTGCCCGCACCACGACGCTGGGAACCTATACCTCCGAGAAGGGTTGGGTAGCCAAGAACTGCACCCTGCTGGAAGGCGGTGCTGCCGACGGCAACCCCGTGTTTACCTTCATCGGTAATGTGACCGGCTCATCCACCGAGTATGCCAAGGCGCCCACCATCAATGGTGGCACCGCAACCACGGGTACCATCGTGTCTCCCGTCCTGAAGGGTGGCATGACCAAGCTGCGCTTCAACTATGGCTGCGCTTACTCGGGTAAGGTACTCTCCTTCCGTGTCGACGTGAAGCAGAATGGCAATGTGGTCAAGACTTGGACCATTACCAACGAGAACGTGACGCAGAAGAACGCTTACGCCTTTGAAGAGAATTGCAATGTCAATGGTGACTTCACCATCGAGTTCACCAACCTGTGCCCGTCAGCAGCGACCGGCAACAAGGATCGCGTCTCGATCTGGAACGTCAACTGGGACGCTGCCAATTAATAGAATCAAGGAACTTAGGGACCTTAAAGACCTTAAGGTCCCTATAGATAATACCAATTAAGATATGAAACGGTTATTATACTTTGTCCTGGCATTGGCAGCCTTGCTGCCGGCCAAGGCTTTGGCTCAGGACATCGAGGTGAAGACCGACACGATCATCGATCAGCCTGCCGACCAGCCTACCGACCAGCCTACCGATTTGACAATTGACCAGCCTGGGCGTCGCTACACGATGTATGGCGTGATGTTCTATAACCTCGAGAACCTGTTCGACACCATCAATAACAACGGTGTGTATGACTTGGAGTTCTCACCCCAGGGCGCACGCCAGTGGAATGGCACCAAGTACTGGCAGAAACAGCACAACATGGCCTATGCCATCAGCCAGATGGAGGTCAAGGGCTCGCCTGCCGAGGGTCCTGTTATCATCGGTGTGAGTGAGATTGAGAACATCACTGTCTTGCAGGATCTTGTGCGTCAGCCCGAGTTGAAGGACCGCCGCTACCAGATCGTTCACCATGACAGTCCCGACCGCCGTGGTGTGGATGTGGGCTTGCTTTACAATCCCCGCTTCTTCAAGGTGCTGAACGTGACCAATCAGCGCATCAACAAGTATCTGCCCGACTATCCCGAGTTCCGCAGCCGCGACCAGCTCTGCGTCACCGGTATGCTTGCTGGCGAGAAAGTGTCGGTCATTGTTAACCACTGGCCCTCACGCTTGGGCGGCGAGGAGCAGTCGAGCTACCTGCGCGAGGCAGCCGGCCGCATGGCCCGTGAGACGATGGACTCGCTGCTGGCCGATGATCCCAATCAGGGTATCATCTTCATGGGTGACTTGAACGATGACCCGCAGAACAAGTCCTGCCGTGAGGCCATCGGTGCCAAGAAGGAGATCAAGGACTGCCCGGGTGACGGCACCTGCTTCAACCCGTGGTGGAACATCCTGAATAGGGGCATCGGTACTCTGGGCTACAGGGGCAATTGGAACCTGTTTGACCAGATCATCTTCACCGACTACTTCCTGCGCAACTACGACAGCAAGGACAAGCCCACCTTGACCTTCTCCCGTGCCGAGGTGTTGAACCGCAAGTTCCTCCGCAGCAATGAAGGCGACCGCCAGGGTTACCCCCTGCGTACCTTCTCGGGTGGTGTGTTCCTCAACGGTTATAGCGACCACTTCCCCACAATGATTTATTTGGTGAAGGAAATCAAATAAGATGAAAAAGTTATTTCATATAGTTCTAGCGCTGGCAGCTTTCCTGCCGGCGCTAGCTGTTAATCAAACATTGGCTCAGCAGCCCCAGGATGAACAGCAACAAGACCGCCGCTACACGATGTACGGCGTGATGTTCTATAATCTCGAGAACCTGTTCGACACCATCAATAACAATGGCAGGCAGGACTATGAATTCACGCCCCAGGGCGCTTACCAGTGGAACGACATCAAGTATTGGCAGAAGGAGCACAACATGGCCTATGCCATCAGCCAGATGGAGGTCAAGGGCTCTCCTGCCGAGGGGCCGGTCATCATCGGTGTGAGCGAGATTGAGAACATCACCGTCCTGCAGGACCTCGTGCGTCAGCCCGAGTTGAAGGACCGCCGCTATCAGATCGTTCACCACGACGGTCCCGATCCCCGAGGCATCGATGTGGCGTTGTTGTACAATCCCCGCTTCTTCAAGGTGCTCAATGTCACAACCCAGCGTGTCAACAAGTATCTCCCCGACGATCCCGACTTCCTCACCCGCGACCAGCTGACGGTGACGGGCATACTCGCGGGCGAGAAGGTATCGATTATGGTCAACCACTGGCCATCGCGACGACGTGGTGCCGAGGCCTCAAGCTACCTGCGTGAGGCTTGCGGACGCATGGCCCGCGAGACGATGGACTCCCTGCTACGTGACGACCCCAACCAGGGCATCATCTTCATGGGAGACTTGAACGATGACCCGCAGAACAAGAGCTGTAGCGAAGCACTCGGTGCCAAGAAGGAAATCAAGGACTGCACTGAGCCAGGCTCATGCTTCAACCCGTGGTGGAACATCCTGAACAGGGGCATCGGCACCCTCGGCTACAAGGGCAACTGGAACCTGTTTGACCAGATTATCTTCACCGACTATTTCCTGCGCAACTACGACAGCAAGGACAAGCCCACCTTGACCTTCTCCCGCGCCGAGGTACTGAACCGCAAGTTCCTCCGCAGCAACGAGGGTGACCGTCAGGGCTACCCCCTGCGCACCTACTCCGGCGGCATCTTCCTCAACGGTTACAGCGACCACTTCCCCACAATGATCTACCTAGTAAAAGAAATCAAGTAAATCAAGTAACCCCACCGCTCCCCTCTAATTTTAGAAGGGAGCGGTGGGCGTTGATGCAGCCTATGGATTTGTTATTTATAATGATGTAGGCCTGTGATAAATCCGTGCATAGGTCTACTGGAAACCCTTAGATTGCCTCCAATTTTTTGGTACTTTTTTTGATATTTGATTTTTGTTTGAAAAAAAGTGAGGTGTGGTATTGTGGGGGTGATTTATTGTATATAACTTTGCCGGCAAATTAGCTGCGTTAGTAGAGATATACTGTGGTATAAAGAAAATGAGTGCGTTTATCACAATGATGGAATTCATTGTCTATCAGCTGTTTAGTTGTATCAACCGAACAGCCAAGATAGATTTGGGCGCCATTTTTTGTTGTATTTCCAACAGCCATCAAAAGAATATATTGAAACATCAGATACTATAATTTCTATTTTTTAAATTCTCATGTTATGAAAAAATTGCTAACGTTTTTCTTAGTTGCCCTGCTGGCCTTCGGCGTCGGCTGGGCAGAAACGGTAACATTGTCCAATGCAAATATTGTCGCTGCTGGTTCAGCAGAGAATAGCTATCAAAATTGGACAATAACTGATGGTAATAACAACACCTGGCTTGCCTATGCTATTAAAAAGCAGCATAGCAATGCTACAAGCGGTTATCATTATCTTCAGATTAAAAAGTATGCAAGTAATACTGCGTACTATATCCAAGTGCCAGAATTGGGTACAAAGATTACACAAATCGTAATGACGGTTTCCAGTTCTAGCCAACCTATGACTGGAGGAGGTAATACTGCAACACTTTACTTCAGCAGCTCGAACTCAACTTCAGAAACAGGCACTGGTGTTGCTTCTGGAACAGGAGCAAGTTCCGTTACGATTGACTGTTCTTCTTTGAATTTGAATACTGGTTACATTACAGCCAGCGCTGGCATTCGCATTTGGGATATAACGGTTACTTATGATGCAGGTAGTACTCCTCCTGCTCCAGAAAAATGGTATCGTAAGGTGACCAGCGCCAATGACCTTGTCGTCGACAAAAAGTATATTTTCATGAAGGAGAATGGCCAGTCTTCCGTTGGTATGGGTGCCATCACTAGCAGCTATGGTACACCTGTGACTGGATTAGCCATCAGTGACAATAGGGTTAATATCGGTGGTACAGGTGTTGTTGAGTTTACCCTCGGTGGCTCTTCTGATGCTTGGACCTTCAAGAATCCAGATAACAGGTACTTAGGTGTGGTATCGGAAACTGGAGATGGTTTTGCTACTAGTGCAACATTGGGTGGTTATACTGATTTGAGATGGACGGTTACCAGCACCGGTACTGTAAGAAATAACAAGTACACTTCAAAGTATATAAGATGTAATTCTGCTAATTCCTTTGGATTGTATTCTTCAGGAACGAATGCTTATCTTTACGTTGAAGATTTGGAGGATTGTGAGGCACCGACTTTCTCGCCTGATGGCGGTATTTTCACGGGTTCTGTTAATGTTACCATTACCAGTGATACCGAGGGCGCAACTATCTATTATACCACCGATGGAACTGATCCCGTGGTGGGTGGAAGCAGCATCACCAATGGCGGTACTGTTGAACTGACTGAGAGCTGCACTCTCAAGGCCATGGCTGTCAAGAGTGGTATGGACAACAGCCCCATCTCCACTAGCCAGTCCTACACTATCAATCCAGGTAGTGTCAGTGATTCAAAGATTTACCGCAAGGTAACCAGTACGAGTGACCTTAAGGCTGGCAAGAAGTACATTATCGTGTATGAGGACGGTAATTCTTCGGTCGGAATGGGTGCTTTTGAGACCACAACTAGCCCTAAGCATTTCACTGCCGCTTCTGGGTTATCTGTCAGCAATGGTCAGGTTGATATTTCTGGAAAGAATGTTCTCGAATTGACCCTTGGCGGCACGGAAGGCGCTTGGGTGTTATTCACAGGCAATGGTTACATTCAAGGTGCTGATGCTGTACAATTCAATATTGTAAGCGATGTTTCGGCAGATAACTCCAAGTGGGTTATCACGAATTCCGTTGCTAATACAAGTATAAATGGCTTCGTTGTAAAAAATGCCCAGTATGACCGCTACATTAAGCATTTCAGAGGCACAGGTGGTGACAGTTTCAGACATTACAATACTGCTAATGGCTCATGGGCATACCTCTATGTTCAAAACACTGAGCCGACGCTGTTTGCTGATCCCAATCCGCTGAACATCAACGACACGAATGAGACTAACGGCAGAATCGGCACTTTCACGTTGAGTGGTCTGAACTTGGGCACGGACAACGTTGGTGTGAATGTGCTTCCTGGCTCGGGCAATTTCGAGAGATGGACAAGCGACCAGTCCTGGGGCTTCAACAACCAGGGCGGTACAGTCAACGGTACGGTATATGTGAAATATAACGGCTATGCCCTGAGTGCCACTGGTCAAGTTCAACCTGCCAACAATATCGTGAACACGATTGTTGACGTGAACTACCTCTACACGGGTCCCATCTATGTAGCGGGAGACGTGAACGATACCCACTGGAACACCAACGAGGGTGCCCAGCTGACTCGTGATGATAACGGTCTCTATTCTGGCATCATCACAGTACAGCAGAGTGACGGTACAGCCGGTTATATCACCTTTACCAAGCAGTTAGGTTCTAATTTCAACGACGGTCGATTTGGTCCCATAAGCTCCGGCAACTGGTGGCTTGATGGGCACGAGGGCGTTTACGTGCCCATTGATACCCTGGGAAATAAGAACAACATCCGTCTGCTTCCCGGTGTTTATACTGTCAACGTCAATCCGGCGACCAATCAGTTCATGATTACACCTTATGTGATCACCGTGACGATTTCTCCCGAGGATGGCACCCATTTCACGGGCTCAACCATCAGCGGTACAATCACCGACAGTCCTGCCGGCACCATCGAATGGAGCACCGACGGCACCAACTGGCAGTCCTATACCGACGGCTTTACTGCTACGGTAGATCAGGTGGGCGGCAGCGTGACGATTTATGCCCGCTCGACGAGCAATGGCGTGACCAGTGACGTGGTGAGCGCAACCTATACGCGTGACCTTGCTCCCGCTCCTGAGGCTCCCAGCTTCAGCATGGGTAGCAGTGCGGTGACTGCAGGTACTGTAATTACCATCACCGCTCCTGAAGGATGCACCCTCTATGTGGACGGTCAGCAAGTGAACAGCCCCTATGACGTGGTTATCAACCATGGCACTACCATCACTGCCTACTGTGTCAACGACGAGGGCACCTCGAGCGCAACGGTGACCAACACCTACACCATCGCAACCGTCTGCAATGCAGTGGTTGAGTTCAAGAACCTCGACGATGACGAAACTGCCGCAACGACTTGGGATAAAATTGGCGGTGAGGATGATAACAACTACTTTGAGGCTGGTAAATCTTACATTGGCAGCGCCGAAAATATTCTCCGAGTCTATAAGGGCAAGACAGGTCTCAAGTTTGGAAACTCAAGCAATGGTGGTACCATTACTTTCATCCTCGATGGCGATACCGAGTGGAAGGTGAGCCACATCACCCTGAACGCCAAGAATTATAATGGCAACGAAGTCACCTTCACTGTGACGACCGATAACGACCAGTCAAATACCACCTCTAATATCAGCAGCAATCTGGGTGGCTATACGCTTGACTTCAATAGTTCGGCAATCACTTCGATTACTATCAGTTCCAGTGCTCGTGCCTATTTGCAGGGCTTCACCATCACCTATGACTGCGCTCCCGAAATTGAGACTGCATCACTGGCTGAAATCGAGTCCACTTCCGGTCTGGACCACAAGGTAGTGAAGGTTAGTGACGAACTCATCGGTGCCTGGGCTGTAGTGAATCCCCAGACTGGTGCTAAGCTCTTGTGGGCTAAGGACCAGGGCAATGCTTCGATTAAAAAGTTGCCCGGCAAGACTGCTGGACAGCGCGACTATGTGAAGGACATCCTCAAGTATAAGCGCATCCTCGATGATGAGGTTCAGCCGACCTGGGACGAGAGCAACTGGGTTGTCCTTGACTTCTCTGACATCAATGATGTTGATCCGTTTGAGTTTGTTGGTCACAAGATTACTGAAAACACTGTCATTGGCGAGTACTATGAGTACTCTGATGGTATGAACTACGTGATCAAGATCACAGAGAAACCTGCTCAGCTCAACGGAAATGCTCTTGAGATGGATGTTGACGAGTATCCGGGCTATGATGGTCCGTTCCCCGAGAACAAGCTGGGCGATAAGTATGACTTGGCTTATAACACCTATGTTCCCGCCAACTTCATGACCGAGAACCACAACCATGAGGTGGATGGCAAGGTAGTGGGCTTTGTGGCTGACAACGGTGCCCTTCCCAGTTGCCAGGGTGACTCGCTCTACTTCGTCAATCCCAAGATTCAGGAGGTTGCCCACATCTGGGCTGTCTGGAACGGTGGTGAAGACGATATCTTCACGGTTTACGAAACCGAGCACAGGGAGAATGAGAACATCAACGCTTGGCACCTGAACGGTACGTTCCGGGTTAATTGGACCTATAACTGCACGGGTGTCGATCCCAATGAGAACACGGCTCTCGTTTATGGCCGTCCCACTGACCTCGTGCCTAACATGGCCTATGAGTTCCATGCAGTGGTCATGAGACCTGCTAACGGCACTCGCCTGACTGTGGCTCCTCAGGGTACTGCCGAGCCCGGAACTCCCAGTACGAGCTATATGGTTTATCCTCTGGATATGTCTAACGACGGTACGCCTACCGCTGTCCTCGAGCTCAGCGCCTTGAAGACAGTAGCTAGCGTGACCTATTATAACCTGATGGGTGTGGAGAGCAAGAAGCCGTTTGATGGCGTCAATATCGTTGTGACGCGCTACAGCGACGGCAGCATCTCGACCCAGAAGGTACTGCGTTGAAAATGACGTCAGGGCTATAGCCCGTCAATAAAACTGTGCAGGAAGGTGTGTCAAAGTCTGACGCACCTTCTTGTTGAATGGCGGAGAGAAAAGGCAGCCGGCAAAGTTCCAGCCATTGGAATAATGCGTCATTTTTTTGGGATAAAAGTGTGTGTTGTACAGAAAAAGACATTAAATTTGCACATTTAACTAGTATGTTCTGGCTCTATTTTGTCCCCTTGGGGACAAGGAGTGAGGGCTCGGTTGATGTCTAGAAATATGATTATCAATTAAAACAGGAAATAATGAAAAGAATCGTCATAGCAACAGTGATAGCCATTATGGCTCTGCAGGCGCTCGCCATCAATGTCGAGAGTAGCGCCGGTGGCTTGTCCGAACAAGTGACCGACGTGAACGCCACCACGCTTGTCGTGACTGGTACCATGGACGCACGGGATTTCTATTTCATCGTCGATAACATGAAGAAGCTCACGTCAATCGATTTGACAGGAGTGCAGGTCATGCCGTATTCGATGCTGTATCAGCGTTACTGGCAGGAGAAATTTGCTGCCGATGAGGTTCCCGTGGGTGCTTTTGCCGGCATGGGTGTGACTACTGTTAAGCTGCCGTCAACGCTCAAGTCTATCGCCGAGGGAGCTTTTACGGGCTGTTATAAGTTGACAAACGTGGTGCTGCCGTCAACGCTCGACAGCATCGGTGACTATGCCTTTGCTGGCTGCACAGCACTCCAGACGGTCACGCTGCCCGCCAGCGTGAGGGTCGTGGGCAAGGGTGCTTATATGCACTGCTCGTCACTCAAGCAACTGAGCGTACAATCCGGTAGCAAGTTACAGCGGCTTGAGGCCTCAACGCTGCTTGATTGCCCCAAACTGACGACGGTATCCCTGGGTGCCAATGCACAGTCAATAGGCGAACGCGCCCTGGCTGGAACTGCTATCGAGCAGCTGGATTTGTCGGCAAGCAAGAAGTTGACGACCATCGATGACTGGGCTTTTGTCCAGATGCCGCTGCAGAGTGTGGTATTGCCCACCAGCGTGACGAGTGTGGGCGACGGTGCGTTCCTTTATGACAGGGGACTGACCCAGGTCAATCTGGGAGGCAAAGTGACGGAATTGAGCGATTTCCTGTTGGCAGGAACGTCATTGAGCGATGGCCTTGACCTGAACGGAATCGAGCGAATCGGCGATTACGCCCTCTATAATGTCTCGACGATGTCTGTCGTGGAACTGCCTGCTACCATGACCTGGCTCGGATCCTATGCCATGGCGGGAATGACCGGCATGACGGCTCTGACCTGCAATGCCATCGAGGTGCCTGCTCTGGGTATTGACGTGTGGGCAGGCGTGAATCAGAAGTCCATTCCGCTGACTGTCCCTGCCGAGTCCAAGGAATTGTATCAGGTGGCAAGCCAGTGGCGCAACTTCCTCTATGAACTGGCATGGTTGCGTGGCGATGTCAACAACGATGGCGAGGTGAATATCGCCGACGTCAATACGTTGATTGACATCATCCTGGGCGGAAAATTTGACGACATGACGATGCTGCGAGCCGATGTCAACGAGGATGGAGAAATCGGTATCGCCGACATCAATGAGGTACAGGATATCATCTTGACTTCTTCCAGCCATGCTCCGGCTATCATCGACACCGATGACCAGTTGCACCTCAACGACGTGGATCTGCATCCCGGAGAGCAACGCACCATCAACGTTACTGTTGACAGGGCGTCGGCCTACAGTGCCCTGCAGTGTGACCTGAACCTGCCTCAGGGCTTGAGCCTTGTGGAGGCACGTTCGGCCCAGGGCCACAAGATGGAGTCCCGTGACATGGGTGGTGCCACCACGCGCCTGTTGATGTACTCGATGGACAAGCAGGCCTTTGACGAGACGGCAGTGCTGCGGATTACCGTACGTGCCGACGAGGCCCTCAGTACCGAGAGCATGATCTCGCTGAGCAATGTTGTCCTTGCCGATGACAATAACAAGGGCTGGCACATCGCCGACTGCACCGCTCGGGTAAACAACAGCAGTGGCATCGAGGACCTGTCAGCCGCCTGCGACCGCTTGTGGGTAGAAGGCCATGACTTGTGCATCGAGAGCCGCAACGACGGCGATGCCCAGGTGGTAGCCGTCAACGGCACATCGCGCAGCATCCATGTGGCTGATGGCATGACGCGTCACCAGCTTGATCCGGGCATCTATGTAGTCGTGCTCAACGGCAAGAGCTACAAGATTGCCGTACATTAATCTTTATTTACAACAGGAGATATCATGGGAAAGAACAAGCTCAAGAAATTTGCCGACATGGAGCGCATGCAGTGTGTGTTCCAGTTCCCCTTCGCGGTGGTGACACAGGAGGGTGGCTGCCCCATGCGCGGCAAGTGGAATGAGCAGTATTTCAAGAATGACAACCCCATCGTGCTGGAGCTGGGCTGCGGCAAAGGGGAATATGCCGTGGGACTGGCGCAACGCTTCCCTGGCAAGAACTACATCGGCGTGGACATCAAGGGTGCACGCATGTGGACCGGCGCCAAAATGGCGACCGAATTGGGACTGCCCAATGTGGCTTTCCTGAGAACGAGCATCGAGCTGATTGACCGCATGTTTGCCCCCGATGAGGTGTCTGAAATCTGGATTACGTTCCCTGATCCGCAGATGAAGAAGGTGAACAAGAGGCTGACATCGACCCGTTTCCTGGACAACTACCGTCACATCCTGTGTGACGGCGGCACGGTCCACCTCAAGACCGACAGTCCCTTCCTCTACACCTACACCCATGCGCTGGTCGAGGAAAACCACCTGCCCGTGACTGCCGACACCGACGACCTGTATGCCAGCGGCATGGCCGATGACATCCTGGACATCAAGACGCACTATGAGATGCAGTGGCTGCAACGCGGATTGACCATCAAGTACATCCGTTTTGCCCTGCCTCACGGCGTGGAACTCGTCGAGCCCGACATCGAAATCGAGCCCGACACCTACCGCAGCTACAACCGCGGCTACATCCAGATGCCCCAGCTCATGCCCGCTCAAGAGGATCAAAAAAATGACAACTAAAAACTGGCAACTGACAACTAAAAACTTAAAACCAACAACTCAATATGACCATTTATCCGAATCTGATATTGGACGCCCTGCGCACCGTGCGCTATCCCGGTACGGGAAAAGACATCGTCGAGATGGGCATGGTAAACGATGACATCCGCATCGACGGCAACCACGTGAGCCTGTCGCTCACCTTTGAGAAACCCACCGACCCCTTCATCAAGAGTGTTGTCAAGGCCGCCGAGGCCGCCATCATCGCCCACGTGGGCAGCGAGGTGGACATCAAGGGCAACATCGGGGTGAAGACCGCACAAGACAACCCTGTACGCAAAATAGAAAAACCGCTGCCAGGAGTGAAGAACATCATCGCTGTGAGCTCCGGCAAGGGCGGTGTGGGAAAATCCACGATCGCCTGCAACCTCGCCGTGGCACTTGCTCTGCAAGGCTACCGTGTGGGCCTGCTCGATGCTGACATCTTCGGTCCCTCGATGCCTAAGATGTTCGGTGCCGAGGACGAGCAGCTCTATATGCACGAGGTGGACGGCAAGAACCTGATTATCCCTCTGGAGAAATATGGCGTGAAGATGCTCTCGCTGGGCTTCCTCGTGGACAAGGAGAAAGCAATCCTGTGGCGCGGCGCCATGGCGAGCAATGCCCTGCGCCAACTCATCAACGAGGCCGACTGGGGCGAGCTGGACTACTTTGTCATCGACCTGCCTCCTGGCACCAGCGACATCCATCTGACACTGGTACAGACACTCGCCATCACGGGCGCTATCGTGGTCACCACACCGCAGCAGGTGGCACTGGCCGACGCCCGCAAGGGCATCAGCATGTTCCTGGGTGAGCATGTCAATGTTCCCGTCCTGGGTATTGTTGAGAATATGTCCTGGTTCACGCCTGCCGCTCACCCCGACGAGAAATATTATATCTTCGGGCATGACGGTGGCAAGCAGCTCGCCGAGACCTTGAACGTGGAGCTGCTGGGACAGATTCCTATGGTAGCCAGCATCTGCAAGGGCAGTGACGACGGACAGCCCGTCGTGCGCATGAATGATGTAAGCGGTGTTGCCTTCAAGCAACTTGCCACGCGCGTCGTCGAGGCCATCGACCGCCGCAACGAGACCCTGCCGCCTACCGAAGTCGTGCAAACACATTGATAACCAATGGTATATAATACTATAATGTATAACTCAAAAATCTGTTGAATATGAAAAAGATTATCGCAATGTTGGCAGTAGCAGCTATGCTGCTCACCAGCTGTGGTTCGGTTCCTATTACCGGCCGCAAACAGTTAAACCTTGTCAGTGACCAGGAGGTGCTGGCAGCAAGCCTCCAGCAGTACGCCAGCTTCATGCAGACGGCGACCATCTCGAACAAGAAGACCCAGAGTGCCCAGGTAACTCGCGTGGGACAGCGCATCGCACAAGCTACCGAGGCCTATCTCAGGTATGCCGGTCTGGAGAGCGAGTTGCAGAATTACGCTTGGGAGTTTAACCTCGTCAAGAGTGATGACGTGAACGCTTGGTGTATGCCGGGTGGAAAAATCGTTGTCTATGAGGGCATCATGAACCTCGTCAGCAGCGATGACGAGCTGGCTGTTGTGATTGGCCACGAGGTGGCACATGCCATTGCCAAACACAGTAACGAGCGCATGAGCCAGCAGGTGCTCGCCCAGTACGGAGCCAATGCCATCGGTATCTTTACCAGCGGCAAGAGTGCTGCCACCCAGCAGATTGCACAGCAGGTTTATGGCCTGGGTGCACAGTATGGCGTGATGCAGCCCTTCTCGCGCAAGCATGAGAGCGAGGCCGACAAGATGGGACTCGTGCTGATGACCATCGCCGGCTATAATCCCGATGTGGCAGTGACCTTCTGGCAGAAGATGGCGGCTACCACGACTCAGGAGCCGCCCGAGTTCATGAGCTCGCACCCGAGCCACGCAACCCGTATCTCTGACATCAAGAAGTGGTTGCCTGAGGTGAAGAAGCAGTATGGCGCTAAGAATTAGTTGCCGTTAAACCATTGACATGGTGGACCTGCTGTCAAGGCTGGGTCCACCATGTTTAAAACGCATTATTGCTGAGTGAGAATGAGGAGATTTCTGACCATTTTAGCCTTGTCGTTGGCGCTGTTGCCATCGACGGGCGTGGCACGCACGATTACCGATATGCTGGCGTTGGAGCCTGGCAGGATTTTCCCGTTGTTGACCAAGACCCACCGCTTGGATATGGTGGACTATTACAACAGCGGACAAGTCGTTGATATCCAGAACAACCTGGTGGGCGAGAGCCGGCTGTTGGAACTCGACAGCAGTTACCTCAAGATGCAGACCAGCCCCAGCCGTGTCGTGGAGATGCGCATGAGGACCGTGGGCAAAGACACCGTCATCACTGTCATTGAGACGGTGTTGACTCCTGTGCCCGATAGCCGCCTCACGCAGTGGAATGTCCACTGGCAGCGTTATACCAGCGACAAACTCTTCAAGATGCCTGGCATCGACGATTTCATCGTGAAAAAGATGTCACCCGAGAAGCGTGCCGACCTCGAGGCTGTGATGATTTTCCCGCTCGTGCAACTCACGTTCAAGGGTGAGAACCACGACATCATCGAGGCGACGCATGGGCTGGAGCAATTTCTCGCTCCCGTTGAATACAAGCGTTTTGCCGAGCACTTCAAGCCGTCGATCAGTTACCAATTCAATGGACTGAAAATCAAGCCTGTCAAGAAGTAACCATGCAGCAGCCGTCTCTTTTTCCTGATCAGCCCCAAGGAATGACTCTGAGCGAGTTCAACGCTCGCATCGAGAGGCAGGTCAATGGTGTGCCCGGCCTACAGAACCAGTGGGTCATCGCCGAGACCAGTGACTTGCGACTCAATCGTAGTGGGCATTGCTATACCGAGCTCATCGAGAAGGATGACCGTGGCATTACCATCGCCAAGATTGGAGCCGCCATTTGGGCGGGTACCTACAGGGATTTGTATAACAAGTTCTTGAGGTCCACTGGACAAGTACTTGCTACGGGTATGAAGGTGATGGTCAAGGTGACGGTCAATTTCCATAGCCTTTATGGCATGAAGGTTGTCATCAACGACATCGACCCTAACTACACCCTGGGTGATATGGCACGCCAGCGGCAGGAAATCATCAACCGCCTCACTGCCGAGGGCATCATCGACCTGAATAAGGAGCTGCCGTGGCCCGAAGTGCCCCAGCGCATCGCCATCATTTCGGCCGAGGGGGCAGCAGGCTATGGCGACTTCATGAACCAGTTGACGGGTAACCCCTATGGCTTGCAGTTCTATACCTGCCTGTTCAATGCCGTCATGCAGGGCGCACAGACGGTGCCCACCGTGATGGCAGCCATGGACCGCATCAACCGGCACATCGACTTGTTTGATTGCGTGGTCATTATCCGTGGCGGTGGTGCAACCTCTGAACTCAACTCGTTTGACAACTATGACTTGGCGTCCTATGTCGCCAATTTCCCGATTCCCGTCATCGTGGGCATCGGACACGAGCGCGATGTGACGGTACTGGACTATGTCGCTGCCTTGCGCGTCAAGACACCGACCGCCGCTGCCGAGACCCTTATCCAGCGCGGAACTACAGCGTTAGCCCATCTTGACGAGTTGCAGGATGCTGTCGTGACTGCCGTGCGCGACACGGTGGGTCAAGCCAGGGAGCATCTGGCATTTTTCACCACCATGATACCCGCTGCAGCACGGCACCTGATTGACACCAACCGCATCAGGCTCGACAACCATGCCAGGAATATCCCCTTTGCTGCCCAGGGTCTCATCGTCAACCAGCGCACGCGTCTGGAACGGGCCGTGGAGCGCATGGGCGACGCCGTGTCGCGGGCCTTGCAGCGCGAACAGCAACGTCTGGTGGCTTTGGGCGACAAGGCGACACTGCTATCACCCGTCAACACCTTGCAGCGAGGTTATTCCCTCGTGAGACTTGGCGACAAATGCGTCACAGCAGCCGACCAGTTGCACTCCGGCGACCAGATTACCGTGCAGTTTGCCACCGGCACCACCGACGCCACCATCAATTAACAAAAACTGAAAACAACTGACAACTGAAAACTGAAAACTAACAACTGACAACTGAATATGGAAGAAAACACTCAAATGACCTATACCCAAGCCGTGACCGAGCTTGAGCAACTCGTGCAGAAGATGCAGGACCCGCAGTGCAGCATCGACAACCTGACCGACTACACCAAGCGCAGCAAGGAACTCCTTGACATCTGCCGCAAGAAGCTCACCCAAGCCGACGAGCAACTCAAGCAGATCCTCGCCGATATCCAGCAGCAAGGCCAATAAATCCAGTTGATAGACGAATGGCTCTCCAGCCAGAAACCAAGAGAAAATCCAACTATTCTCTATTAACTGTTCTCTATTAACTAAAAAAAGCCTATCTTTGCACCCGCAAAAAAGCCCGCGCCTGTGGCGAAATTGGTAGACGCGCCAGACTTAGGATCTGGTAACTCCGGTTGTGTAGGTTCGAGTCCTATCAGGCGCACTGGAAATCAAAAACCCGCTGAACTCCAGCGGGTTTTATGCGTTAATATAGGCCCTAAAATGAAACTGAACCGATTGTGGTTGGTTTCGTCGTTGCTTTGATGTGCAAAGGTGTTTCTATGCTATAATGTAGGAATAATAGTTAAATCGTATTTTAGGCTATTAGTATCAAGAACTACGTCATATTCTTTTATTCCTTTTTGCTTTGCAATTCTTCTCAAATGCTCTTTATATCTCGATTCTATTTCTGGACCATAATATAT
This sequence comes from uncultured Prevotellaceae bacterium, assembly GCA_900318205.1. GTDB lineage: Bacteria > Bacteroidota > Bacteroidia > Bacteroidales > Muribaculaceae > Sodaliphilus. The sequence continues at coordinate 37,559 of ONJS01000026.1, forward strand.
GGCTTTTAGACTATTTACATCATTAATTTCAAAAAAATCATCTTTTGCTTCAGGAGAGTTTAAGTCTTCAATATCCAAAAGACGCCATTCTTTTTCATGGGAGTATTCAGCTTTGTCTTTATAAAGATATACTTTTTGGAAATACAAACGATCTATTGGAACCATTGCAGCATACTGTTTTTTTATGTCTTCGGGCACATTATTATTAAATACCATATAATTTTGACCTATAAGCCTATCTATCATTTCCGTCGCATCCATCTTATGAGAAGAATAAATTATAGGGAAAAGCATGATTGCATGATTGTTAATAGATAAAGAGCGCCAACGTCTAAAATCATACTCCAAAGCAAATCCTGAATATCCGTTAGCATAGTTGTCCCACATGAATTTTGATTTGACCGTTTCCGTAAAGCATGCTATTTTTGTTGCCTTGTTTGCTCTTGGCCATTGTTCTTGAATTGTAATCTGATTTATAAATTCGGATAGTGAGTTTTCGTATTCGTGCCAAAACAACTCTAGAATGTCCTCAACCTTTTTTGAACTATTGATAAGTTCTAAAAGTTTCGATGTCATTGCATTTGATGGCAGTGCTGAAGGATTGCTTTTAAGCACTAATATCAATTGGGGTATAAGCTGATTATATGCATCTCTGGCTCTTTTCGTAATTGTCTTGTGATCATAGTAGATTGTCGAATCGTATTTATCTGCAAATTTATATGCTGCACAAACAGGAATTGTGTTCTGTTCAAATGAGATCATACTATTAATATCACATTTGCGAAAGCGAAATAACTTTTTGGGTATATGTGGTTCGACAAATGAAAATATTTCTGAATATCGTTTTATTATATCCACATCGGGCATATTGCTTGGAATTGACATTGATTCCATTAATATCGCAAACTCTTTCTTGAATTGTATTCTTGAATATGATTTCCTTTTTTTGCTCATATTGTTATTTTGTGATTTTTAGAAAAACAAAACCGTTAATAGTCTTCAAAAAATTTCCGAAAGTCGTATTACACACGATAAGATTCATAACTGAATAAGAAACCAACTAAAAAATCATTACTGTCCTCTATATAACTGAATTAGTCATTACTTCGATGATTCTATAAAAGACTCAAAATCAATCACATTTTTTATCAAGTGGTTCCGTATCAATTGATTTGTGATTATAATATTTCTTTTTTTTGTTAAAAATACAATAAAAAAAGACAAACTTTTTGATTATCAAGTATTTATGATTTTTCCTTTTTCAGTTTTTTCTTTTTTCTTTTTTTTTATGCCACTCAAATCAAACTATATCTTCTATATGTTTTGCTGCCTTCAGCTTTGATTTCATGTCCGACCATACTATAAACCATTTTGCGCAGTTCATCACGTTCCACATCGGGGAGGCGATTTGCCATTTCTGAGATTAAGCTTTGCGGATGGTACTTCAAATCCTCTAGAATCAATGCCTTTAATGCATAAGGCTCTATGGTTTTAAGCGATGTCTTGATATTGGCCTTTGAATTGGCTATCAATTTAGGATTAACATAATAGGTAGTTCCTTTTTTGGTCCCACGTTTGGTGATAAGTCCATCACGCAACAAGGGATCAACATAACTCCTCAATCGTTCATCGTCGGATAACTGGAGATAGGCACTTAATTTTGTTGCTTGCAACTTAGAAGATACAGCAATAGCACCAAAGGCCATATAGCCTTTCTGAGATAATCTATAATTGTTCAAAGTAAAATCTAACAAAGGTAAAACTTCAACATTCTGGATTTCAGAATACAGCGTTACTCTTGTTTCATTAAACGAAGACTCGATGAATGGTGGTTTCTTGCCTTCCATGCCATTAAGCTCATAAATCAAATCATAACCAGACCCTTCTCCCTCCATCAGTTTGAGATCACTCATGATTGTGATAAGGTATGGGTTGCGGCGATGCCGTTGGTGAAGGATATTATCTTTGGTAACACCCAAAGGTAGGCCTCCAGGATTGGAAATCTCTAAACGATCGGGATAGACGCATATCATGATATCATTAGAGATGGTGAAACTCTTGTGGGCGAATGCGTTGAGCAGCAATTCGCGCAAAACCTTGGGATTATAGTGACGGATCTGCTTGCGGAACAAGCCATCGGGGAATTCATGAGAGTAACACAATTCTGTAGCCTCATCTTCGATTGCCAATAATAGATCTTTGGGATTAAGTGTATTGTCATGCCATTCCACCTTTCTCACTTTCTGCTCCAAGTGGTTATAAACAATGTATTGTACTGTGATAGGGAAGGAAATGCGGCTGCGTTGTTTGGCATTACCTAACCATAAGACACCCAAATTGGTGACCTTTTCGTTATCCACAAGATTGTAATGCTCTAGAATCTCAGGATCGGACATCTGTTTGACATGCTCCTTGACTCGGTCAGATTGTCTTATGTCATTAGCAAAACGTTTAATATTCTCAACGGGTAAATCCGAAAGTAAATAACGCGTTGACAATAATTCCCATTGGTAGGCACCTTTTTCAATAGACAATCGTTGTAAATCCTCATTGCGAACTGGCTCACATTTGTCTGCAATTCTACGATATATCTTACCATCAGATGTAGTAGCTATGGACTTTGTTGACGGAGCAACATCAATCTTGAAGTAGTCCCCGCCATTTTCGTGTTTTATTAATCCCGAGGAAGACAAACTCACATTGAAACATAGACTGTTCAAGCGCGATACAGCGTCATTGATTTCATTCTCGCCAATGATTTGTCCATCAGGAGGAGTTAGTGTGTCATCTTCTATGCCAATATACAACGTTCCCCCTAATGCATTAGCAAAGGCTACACATGATATTGCTAAATCTTTAAAGCCCTTATCACCCGTGCGAATTTTGCGGATACTTTTATAATCTATTTTCTGATTCTCTATATCCATATTACGACAGTTTTTACCATAGAAAAATCGTAAAATATCACATTAACGTATACTATTTTAGTAAGCACTGCAAAGGTACGAAAAGTTTTGCTCACAATTAATTGAAGAGGCCATGAATGATATCTTGATTATTGTTTTCTGTTGCATTCTCTGGGGGGAGCGTGCGCTCCCCCTTTTTGTGTCGTTCAACACCTTTCAACGTCTAAATGGCGTTTTCTATAGGCGTTCAAATGACTGGTTATCAGTTTTTAGAGGTTTTTTATGGTTTTTGGAGGGTTCAAAAACAAGTCCTATCAGGCGCACAGAAAAAAACAAAACCCGCTGGAATTCCAGCGGGTTTTATGCGTTAATATAGGCCCTGAAATAAAACTGAACACATAATTGTTGTTATTTCTTACATCAAGAGAACCTTCCACTTTTTCTTCTTCGGATTTAGTCTTTATCGATGAATTTGTTGATCTGTTCTTGGATGTTCGGAGCCAGTGGGGGAATCTTGTTGACTTTCTCGAATCGGCGCAGTTCGTCGATGT
>ONJS01000032.1 GCA_900318205.1 uncultured Prevotellaceae bacterium
TGCTCCCGTATTCAACGGCTACACCACCGACGGTATCCACGCTTACTTTGTTGAGATCCTTCCCACCGATGAGGGCAGCGTAATCTACTACCGCGTTCTCTATCCCGGTGAAGAGGAGTACACCGAGTGGGCTGTTTACGATGAGATCCTGAGCTTCGAGGGTGATGGCAAGCACCGCGTTGAGGCTTATGCCGTAGCTCCTAACAAGCTCCCCAGCGAGCAGATCGCTTATGAGTTCGTTGTTGAGCCCGAGCCTCCCACGAGCATTAGCGAGATGATGAACGGCAAGACCGTTGCTGGCGTACGCTACTTCAACCTGGCTGGCCAGGAGGTAACCGAGGCTAACGGCCTGACCATCGTTGTTACCAAATTTTGCGTCTCCATTTTTTTGTTATATTGGTGAATAGTGTTACTTTTGTGAAATCAAAATCTTGGCTTATGAAACACAGTTTACTATTTACCTTGTTTGCCCTGCTGTGGTTGGGTTCCTTTGCCCAGTTGCCACAGTTCTCACCCATGAACTTTGAAGGATGGATATATAATAATCCGTTCATTGAACTCACCACACAAGACATTTCCAACAACAGGATTGTCCTCTACAAGACCACCCAAGGCTTTAATTACACATTGACGTCACCTGAGTTTCCCTGCCGCATGGGGCAGACCATCGACATGACTGTTACATGGGTTACTGAACAATGGAAGAACAGCAACTTTGACGTGAGCAAGGTGGCACTCACTGCGGCGATACTTGATGAAAACGATGTGGCGCTTGACTCGGTGACCTATCGGCTCACATCATCTACCGTGGGCCGCACCAATTATCTTGAAATGTCTATTGCCATCCCGCGAGGGCTGACCTCGACCCGCCTGCGTTTTGCTGCCTGGAAGGCCGATGTCAATAGCCTGGGTGCCGTCCGTCAGGTTGTGGTGACTTCTACCTTGCATGGAGATGTCAACCTGGACGGCGAGGTGAACATTGCCGATGTCAATGCCGTGACCGACATTATCCTGGGCGCTGACGCCGATGAGGAACTTCGCCATCGCGCTGACGTCAATCGTGACAACGAGGTGGGTGTCGCCGATATCAACAGTGTGATAGACATAATAATGGGTTAGCAGACCCAGAAAAATGGCTTTCTCTGCCCAAAAACCGTGGGTTTGGGTTTCGATTTATCGTGCAGAGAGGTGTTTTTATGATAAAAACAGGTGAAAATTTGTGTAATCCGATTTTTAACCATACCTTTGCTTGATTTCTTATCATGTGATGCTAAAAGACCCGCTAAAAGACCAAAAATTGCCAAAAATCGGGAAATAACAGCCGTTTTGTCGAGTTTTTGTTCTTAATGAATGTTAAATTTTGGCAGTATGAGAAATTTGTATTACTTTTGCCGAATGATATGAAGCGAAATATCGAACAAGTAATAATAAATATATAGTGTTTAATAAAATTTTAATTTTTATTATGAAAAAGATTATCTTGACTTTAGCCCTTCTCATGGGCGTGTTTGCTGTTCAGGCTCAGTCTTTGGAGCCTAACAAGTTCTTTGACAACATGTCAGTAACTCTCAAGGGTGGTGCTATCATGCCCTTCCAGGGTTATGCATTCTGGCCCAGCGCTCGCGGCGTCTTCGGTTTGGAGATCAAGAAGCAGCTGACTCCGGTATTCGGCATGGGCGTTGAGGGTGAGGCTACCATCAACACTACCAGCTGGCTGAAGGAGGACAACTACTGGGGACCTAAGAGCCCGAACATGATTGACCACACTCTGGTTGGTATGTTTGGTACCTTCAACCTGAGCAACCTCTTCGGTGGTTACAAGGGCAAACCCCGCGTATTTGAGCTCGAGGGCGTATTTGGTGCTGGTTGGTTGCACGCTTTCCACCGCGCTGGTGAGATGCTGGATGCTGACAAGCCCTGGACCAAGGATCCTTATGGCTTTGACTATGACAGCTGGTACACCAAGGCTGGTTTGAACCTGAACTTCAACTTCGGTGAGAGCCGTGCTTGGACCTTCAGCTTGAAGCCCGCTGTTGTTTGGGACATGAACGGTGACATCATGAAGGCATATCGTCACAACCTGTCTGCTCGCACCGCCGACAGCAAGGGTCACAGTGACTTGAGCCGCATGAACGCTGACCACGCTGCTGTAGAACTTGAGGCTGGTATCACCTACCACTTCAAGGGTAGCAACGGCGAGCGTTACATCACTTTCTGCCCCTACAAGTACAGCCAGGCAGCTCAACGGCCTCCAGGGTGACCTCGACGCCGCTAACGCTCGCAACAACCAGCTCCAGCGCGACCTGGATGCTGCCCGCAAGGCTGCTAACGCTAAGGGTGTGAACTCAACTGAGGTTATGGACAACAACGCTAAGTATCTGAACGTTCTCGTTCACTTCCCCCTGAACAAGACCAACATCACCAAGGATCAGCAGGCTAATGTTGAGCGCGTTGCTATGTACATGAAGAACAACCCCGGTAGCACTGTTGACATCAAGGGTTATGCCTCTGTTGAGGGTCCCCACGACAACAACATCCGTCTGGCCAATGGCCGTGCCGAGGCTGTTAAGAACATGCTCATCAACAAGTACAAGATTGATGCTAACCGCATCAAGGCTCAGGGTTGTGGTGAGACCGACATGTTCCAGGAGCTTAGCTGGAACCGCGTTTCGATCTGCGAACTCATCGTTAAGAAGTAATTCGCGATTGATTCCACAAGACAACGTGCCTAATCGCACGTGACTGATGATCCCCGTTGGCTGATGCCGACGGGGATTTTTTATGGGATGCCGCTTTGCAGGTTTTTCTCCGCCAACATTGCTGATGTGGCAAATTGTGTGTAACTTTGCGCCCAAATCATTAAAAAATCATTCATTGTGAAGAAACAGTACTTTTGTTTTTTGGTTGTCCTGGCTCTTGCCGCCTGTCAACTGCGCGCCCAGGACAATAATATTTTTAGGCATTATAGTTTGTCGGCTGGTGTTGGCACGACGGGTGTCACGGCCGATTTGGGTACCATGGCTTCCGATTATGTGGGTATCAGGGCAGGTATTGATTTCATGCCCAAGTTCAAGTATTCGACCAAGCTCTCGATGAGTCAGGTCAATCAGACTCATGACGTGGATGTCGAGTCGATACCTGCTGAGTTGAAGAAGGTAGAGGTGAAGGGCACTTTGCATAACTCTACCGCTCACGCGCTGCTGGACATCTATCCCTTTAGGGAGCATGGCTTCCACCTGACGGTTGGTGCCTATTTTGCCAAGGATGAGAAGATCGTGACGGTGGACTGTGACGACCAGCCCCTGATGAAAAAGCTTGCCGATTTCAACGCCCGTCGTGGTGTCTATGCCGATATCCCTCTGAGTTATGGTCAAGCCGCTGTCAAGTTGGGCGACTACAACATCATGCCCGACGAGAACGGTAACGCCAGCGCCTATATCAACGTGAAGAAGATACGTCCCTATGTGGGTCTGGGATTTGGACGTGCCGTTCCGGGCGAATCCCGTTTCAGCTGCCTTTTTGATATGGGTGTGCAACTGTCAGGAAAGCCTAAGGTTTACAATGGAGTGAACAACGAGCAGTTGACGAGTGAAGGCGCCAAGGGCGAGGATGGCGGTATCTTGAAAGCCATCAGCAAGGTCAGCGTCTATCCTGTAGTATCAGTGCGCCTTGTAGGAAGACTGTTTTAGACATTTAGAGTTTACATGATTATATTTTAGTTTAAGCTTCAAGGTTTCTTGGAGCTTAAACTATTGTTGTACTGTAGCTTAATATGAGCTTGATAAAATAAAGCGCTGGTGCTCAATCCATTCGCTATGTATAGACGCAATATTTTGCGTCTCTACTGTTTATCTGGTGGCTAACTCACGTTATCGGAGTTGCCTGAGGTGCTCCTGGTCGAGTTGGTCAGCGTAGCGCTCGCGGATGAGGCGTCCCACGGCATCACCACGGTTGATGCGCTCCACGGTGAAGCGCTGCAGCGAGTCGTTGAGCAGGCTGTCCTGGCGTACCATGCGCTGTTCATCTTCCTGCTTGAGGGTGGCGTTGGTGGCAGCCTTGAGGTATTCCTGCCAGACGGCCAGGCGGGCGTTCATGATATCGTTGCGGTGATGGATAAACTGTTGATAATTGCGGTTTTCGGGGCTGCCATTGATGCGCCATGATTTTTTGTCGATGTGAATGTTGATGTGACCTGGCTCGAGCACAAAGTGGAACGGGCTTGACGAGTCGTTGTCCCAGCGGATGAGAGCGACCCGGGGATGGTCAATCTGCCCCTTGAAGGTAAAGACATGGTCCTGGGCATGGGCGGTGCCGCACACCCTCAACTTGTTGTAGTCTTCCTCAAGCACGAGCAGTGTGGCACTGTCGTGCTGCAGCTTGTTGTCGAGCGTGCAGGTGACGGTGTAGGCCATCGGACTGGAGGTGCGCTGCTTGTCGCATCCGGTCATGAGTATAGTGATGCAAAGGGCTGTCAGAAACCCCGTTATCAGCAAAATATTCTTCATCATGTTGCAAAGTTACAAAAGTTTTGCCCTGTTTTCAGAATAAAACCGTAAATTTGCGACAAATTATTAAACGATAGCAATAAACCTTATGACAATGAGAAAGACTAAACTACAAGGCATGGCACTGGTCATGCTGGCCTTAATGGCATTGCCTGCACTGGCGCAGAAACAGTTCACGCTCGAGGACTTGAACTTTGGCGGAACGAATTACCGGAATATGGTTCCGGCCAACAAATCGCTCACCTGGTGGGGTGACCAACTGGTGCGCCTCAGTAACGACACTTGCTGGACGGTGGACCCCGTCAAGGGCAAGGAAAAAGTGCTGTTTACCCGTGACGGTCTCAACAGGGCCCTCAGCCTGAAGGAGGCAAAGCAGATCAGCAGCCTCAGCTATACATCATTCCCTTATCCCGACAAGCCCGTCGCGCTGCTATATAACAACAATGAGCGCCTGCTTGTCAATTTCACCACCAACCGGATGGAATGGCGGGGTGATCGCCCCGTCGGCATGGTTGCTGAGGAGTGGAACAAGAAAAGCCGCTCAACAGCCTATGTCAAGGACGATGACATCTATGTTGCCGATGCCATGGGCAAGAAGTATCAGGTGACCTTCGATGGTGACCATGAGATCGTCTATGGTCAGAGTGTGCACCGCAGCGAGTTCGGTATCGATGGCGGTATGTTCTGGAATCCGCAAGGCACGCACCTGGCATTTTATCGCATGGATCAGAGCATGGTAACCGACTATCCCTTAGTTGATGTGCCCGAGCTGGATGACACCAGTCGCGTCATTGCCACTGCCGCTCCCGAGAAATACCCGATGGCAGGTCAGGAATCCCACGTTGTCACCGTCGGCGTGCTCAATGTGGCTACACGCGACATCGTCTATCTTGATGCTGGTGACCCGACTGACCGTTATTTTTCCAATATCACGTGGAACCCCGACGGCAACGTCATCTATATGATGGAGGGCAACCGTGACCAGAATGAAGTGGAACTGGTCGCCTATGATGCCACCACTGGCACCCGCCTCAGGTCAATCTATCGCGAGACGCATCCCAAGTATGTCGAGCCGCAGCACCCCATCACCTTCCTGCCCTGGGACAAGGATAAATTCGTGCTGTGGAGTGAGCAGGATGGCTACAACCACCTGTACCTCTATGACGTCTATGGCAATATGATTAAGCAACTCACGCGTGGCAACTGGGTGGTTATGGACCTGCTGGGCTTTGATGAGCAGAACAAGGCTGTCATCATCAGTGGCAATGCCGACAACCCTATCCAGCAGAACCTCTACCGCGTGGATATCTCCAGCGGTGAGCGCACCCGCATCGACGAGGGTGGACGAGGCTGGCACAACGGCCGCCTGAGCAACAGCGGTGCTTGGCTCATCGACAGCTATCAGGAACCCGATGTGCCGCGCAATATCGCTCTGGTCAATACCCGCGAGAATCGTCAGTACCGTTACTTCACGGCACCCGATCCCTGGCAGGGTTATACCGTTCCCGAATACCGTTGCGGCACCATCAAGGCTGCCGACGGCATTACCGACCTTTACTATCGTCTGGTGCTGCCCACCGACTTTGACGAGAACAAGAAATACCCGACCGTGGTCTATGTCTATGGCGGTCCCCATGCCCACAACGTGGATGCCCGCTGGCACTGGGCAAGCCGCAGCTGGGAGACCTATATGGCACAGCGTGGTTATGTCCTGTTCATCCTTGATAACCGTGGCAGCGAGAACCGCGGCCGTGACTTTGAGCAGGCCACTTTCCGCGAGCTGGGTCAGGTAGAGATGCAGGACCAGATGTGTGGCGTGGATTTCCTGCGCACTCTCCGTTATGTGGATACCGATCGCCTGGGTGTTCATGGTTGGAGCTTCGGTGGCTTTATGACCATCAGCCTGATGACAAACTATCCTGATGTCTTCAAGGTAGGTGTCGCCGGTGGTCCTGTCATCGACTGGAAGTGGTATGAGGTGATGTATGGCGAGCGTTACATGGATACGCCGCAGGATAACCCCGAGGGTTATGCCAAGACCAGCCTCATCAACAAGGCTGGTGACCTGAAGGGCCGCCTGCAGATTATTATCGGCCTCAATGACCCCACCGTTGTGCCCCAGCATGCCTACAGCTTCCTCAAGGCCTGTATCGCAGCCGGCACCCAGCCCGACTTCTTCGTCTATCCCGGTCAGGGTCACAACATGCGCGGTCATCAGAGCGTGCACCTGCATGAGCGCATCACCCGCTACTTCGACGACTATCTGAAGTAAACTTGCACTATTGTAAATAATGGTCTCGCCAGTAAATGGTGATCCGTTTACTGGCGAGAATTTATTGTTTTTCCAACAGTATTTATTTGTTAACTATAACCTTTAAATTTTTGCTTTATGAACAAGAAAAGAATGATTAAAACTGTATTTACTCTGTTCCTTTTGGCAATGCCATTGAGGAGTGTGGCCGACGACCATTTGATTGGTGACTGCAATGGAGATGGTAAACTGGGCGTTTCAGATGTAACGACGCTTATCAGTTGGTTGCTGTCAGGTTATACACCGGAACAAAATGAGGACAAGGTGTTTGCTGTGAATGGTGTAACATTCAAGATGATAGCTGTTGAGGGTGGCACCTTTATGATGGGAGCCACCGAAGAGCAGGTTTTGGCTGGTGCACAAAGCAATGAGTATCCCGCTCATCAGGTTACCCTATCAAGCTTTTATGTTTCTCAGACTGAGGTGACTCAAGAGTTGTGGAAGGCTGTGATGGGTTCTAATCCCAGTCGTTGGCAAGATGACTTGAAGTGCCCTGTTGAGCGAGTGACTTGGAATGATTGCCAGACGTTTATCAATCAGTTGAATGCTTTGACGGGTAAACAGTTCCGTATGTTGACCGAGGCTGAATGGGAATATGCTGCGCGCGGTGGCAACAAGGCACAAGGATTTTTGTATTCAGGCAACAGCAATATTGATGAGGTTGCATGGTATGGTGCCGACTTTGGTGGTAACTCGGGAGGCAGGCATCATCCAGTTGCTACAAAGCAGGCAAACGAATTGGGTCTGTATGATATGAGTGGTAATGTATATGAGTGGGTTCAAGACTGGTCTGGTAGTTATACCGCTGACCCGCAGGAGAATCCAACTGGACCAGAGACGGGTTCGCTTCGCATTATACGTGGCGCTAGTTGGTGGGAGGCCGCTTTTTATTTACGTGTCTCTTTCCGTCATCCTGGCTGTGAACAAAATTTTTATAACGACAATGTCGGCTTGCGTCTTGCTATGTAATACCTTGTTTGGATAGTAATAGAATAGTATCGGCGGGGATGCCTTTTGTCAATGCTTGACAAAGCGCGTCCCCGCTGGTTTAGTTTTTTGGGGGATTTGAATTCCCAAAATAACTATACATTTGACAGTCTCACAGATTAATCGTGAAAAAGTTATCGCCGACTAAAACAGATATTAGTCGGCGATAATTCTTTTTTTTGATGGTTCACTGCCGTCAGGTAGGGCAGTCCCTCATGGGTGGCGTTACTTCATCACCTTTGTGGTGCGGGTAGTGCCGTCGGTGTAGGTGGTCACAACGATGGTCAGACCGTTGGCCTCGGTCATTTCCTGACCTGCGATGTTGTAGTAGCGCACACCGGCAACCTGCTTGTCACCAGCAACCTCATTGATGCCTGTCGTGCCGGGAGTCTTGAACTCTACAGCAGCCAGGGGACCCCATTCACCGTTGGCGTTCTTGCCAATCGAGAAGGCGATGTACCAGGTGTTGGGTTCGGCGTTCCACTGTGCCTGGTCGATGCCAAACTGATCCCAATAGGGGTCGTAGGGGTTGTCTTGCTTGAGATAGTTGAGCAAGTTCTCCATGCCCCATTCCTCGGACTCGTAGGCTGATTTCAGGATGATGATGTCGTGGTGAACGGCAACTTCCTCGTTGGGGATATAGGTCACCCACTGATAGTAGCCATATTCCTCATCACCGCCAAATTCGCCGATTTCGATAGTCATCACGGCCTCACCGGCGCCGCCAATGTTGGCTGTCGTCACAGGGATGATGATCATATCGGCATCCACGCCATTGGCATCCCAGCACTGCACATAGATTTCATAGTCCTTGCCTGGCGACTGGTTGGTCCAGGTGTGCTGGTAGGTCTCGGTCTTGGTAATACCCCAAGCTTTGATCATGTCACCCATGGTCTGGAAGCCCATCCACGGACCGAACATGGCAAACTGCTGCTCGGCGGTTCCTGCCTCAAACAGGCAGATGGCGTAGCCTGCCACGTTGGCATCGGGCGTGAACGTGATGGTAATGAAATCGGTGCCCACCTCGTCAATGGTATAATCTACCGAGGCGGCATTGGCGCTCAGGCCTACGCATGTAAACAGAACAGCGAACGTAAAAAGAAACTTTTTCATAAAGGTTAATTGATTGATAGTTAAATGTTAAACAAAAAAAGTTATACACTATTTTATCCCTTGGAGTCATGGGCTTTGATCGCTTCGTGACCCAAAGAGATACTTCTTTTGGTTATAGCCGTTTGCAAAGTTAATCGGAATTTTTGTATAATCAAAAAAATCAGTGATAATTTTTAAGGTTTTTTTATGGTGCTTTTCGGTAAGGTAAACTGGCATTATTCTGTGTGGCGGAAAACTGTTGACTGACACTTAAATGATCATGGCAAAGTGCTGGCATTTGAGGAGTTATCTATATAATAGATAAAATGTTGATAAAAATTGGTTGGAAATGGTCATGAATTGGGTAAAATTTGCTATATTTGCACCCAATTATAGACATAAACCGATAAATTCCAAAACATAAGCATTATGAACAAACAAATCACATTGGAACAAGCCGTCGAGAAAGTACAGGACGGTATGACTATTATGTTTGGCGGTTTCTTGGGTAACGGCAGTGCCACCCAGATTATCGACGCCATTGTAGAAAAAGGTGTTAAGGACCTCACTATCATTGCCAACGACACCGCCTATGATGAGGTGGCTCACGGCAAGCTGGTCTCCAATCATCAGGTAAAGAAGGCTATCGTTTCCCACACGGGTACCAACAAGCAGACAGCCTTGCAGAAGAATGAGGGCACCCTCATTGTCGAGTATGTTCCCCAGGGAACTCTGGCCGAGCGTATCCGTGCGGCAGGTGCAGGCTTGGGTGGCGTGTTGACCCCCACTGGTCTGGGCACCATCATGGCCGACGGCAAGGACATCGTTACGGTTGACGGCAAGGAGTATCTGCTGGAGAAGCCCCTGCGTGCCGACATCGCCTTCCTGCGCGCCAACATCGTTGACGAGTTCGGTAACATGGTATTCCTGGGCACCACCAACAACTTCAACCCGCTGATGGCCACCGCAGCCGACTATGTAGTCGTTGAGGCCGAGAAGTTGGTTCCCGTTGGCGAGATCGCTCCTGAGCATGTTCACGCTTCGGGTATCTATGTTGATGGCATCTACGTGGAAAAATAAGTTATAAGTCGCCAGCAAACTGACAACTAAAAACTGACAACTGACAACTGAAAACAGACAACTCAGAAACAATGGAATACAAGACAATGATCAGACTGCGCATGAGCGCAAAGGACGCACACTACGGTGGCAACCTGGTTGATGGAGCACACATGGTACACCTGTTTGGTGACGTGGCTACTGAATTGTTGATTATGCGTGACGGTGACGAAGGCCTGTTCTGCGCCTACGACAACATCGAGTTCCTGGCACCTGTTTATGCCGGGGACTTTATCGAGGCCGAGGGTTATATCGATCGTGAGGGCAACACTTCTCGCCACATGATTTTTGAGGCCCGCAAGGTGGCTCAGGCTCGCCCTGACATCTCGGCATCGGCTGCCGACATCCTTGAGGAGCCCGTCGTAGTTTGCCGCGCATCCGGCACCTGTGTAACCCCCAAGGACTGCCAGCGTAAATAAAATAGTTTTGCAGTTCTCGGTTTTCAGTTGTCAGCGGTTACCGCGATTGACCACAAACTGAAAACTGACAACTGAAAACTAAAAACTGAAAATTGAAAACTGAAAACAGAAAAATGGATAAACTGATTATCACTGCCGCCATCTGTGGCGCTGAGGTTACCAAGGAGCAGAATCCAAACGTGCCCTATACCGTAGAAGAAATCGTACGCGAGGCCAAGTCGGCTGTTGACGCCGGTGCCGCCATCGTCCACCTGCATGTGCGCTGGGACGACGGTACGCCCACCCAGGACCGCGCCCGCTTCCAGGAGTGTGAAGAGGCCATCCTCAAGGTGTGCCCCAATGTCATCCTGATTCCCTCGACCGGTGGTGCCGTGGGTATGACCCCCGACGAGCGTCTGCAATCGACCGACACGACCCCGCTGCCCGAGATGGCAACGCTCGACTGCGGTACTTGCAACTTTGGCGATGAGATCTTTGACAACACGATGCCCACGATGCGCGCCTTCGGTAAGCGCATGATGGAGCGCGGCATCAAGCCCGAATATGAGTGCTTTGAGATGGGTCACCTCGACACCATCCTCACCATGGCCCGCAAGGGTGAGGTTCCCGGCAACCCCATGCAGTTCAACTTCGTGCTGGGTGTGCCCGGTTGCACTCCCGCAACTGTCGCTAACCTGTGCTGGCTCGTGAACGGCATCCCCGCCGGTTCCACTTGGACCGTGACCGGTGTTGGCCGCCATGCCTTCCCGATGGCTGCTGCCGCTATCGCCATGGGCGGTAACGTGCGCGTGGGCTTTGAGGACAACCTCTACCTCTCTAAGGGTGTGCTTGCCAAGAGCAACGGCGAACTCGTCGAGAAGGTAGTGCGCCTCGCCAAGGAACTGGGTCGTCCCATCGCTACCAGCGACGAGGCTCGCGAAATCCTGGGTCTCCCCAAGCGCGGCTAATCCCCGCCTCCAAAGAAGGGCTGTGTCATAATTCACCTCTGATTTTCAATCGGCCTATGGGCCGAGAACCTTTAGCTCGGCGTAGCCAAAAATTAAACAAAATTTCTCTGTGCGCAGCACGGACATTGATACAGGCTTGAATTATTACGCACCGCCCTCAAATCAACCCAAAAAACAAATAATTAACAATAATCGTTTAACACTTAAAACAAACAACAACAATGCAGAAACACGGAAACAGATTCGGTACGCACCGAGTAATCGAACCTAAGGGCATTCTTCCTCAGCCCGCCAACAAGCTGGACAACAACATGGGCGAGATCTACGACAACGAGATCCTCATCGATGTACAGACCCTGAATATTGACTCCGCATCGTTCACCGACATCCACAACTATGCTAAGCAGCAGGCCAAGGACCCCAACAACGAGGCCGAGGTGATGGAGGAAATCAAGAAGGAGATGCTCCTCAACGTTGAGTTGCAGGGTAAGCACCGCAACCGTCGTACCGGTTCTGGTGGTATGCTCCTGGGTAAGGTAGAGAAGATCGGTGACGCCCTCAAGGGCAAGATCGACTTGAAGGAAGGCGACCGCATCGCTACCCTCGTATCGCTGTCACTGACCCCGCTGCGCATCGACGAGATCCTCGAGATCCGTGCCGACGTTGACCAGGTGGACATCAAGGGTAAGGCTATCCTCTTCGAGAGCGGTATCTATGCCAAGATTCCCGATGATATGCCCGAGAAGCTCGCTCTGAGCGCCCTCGACGTTGCTGGTGCTCCCGCCCAGACCGCCAAGTTGTGCCAGTATGGCCAGAATGTTGTTATCCTGGGTGCCGGTGGCAAGAGCGGTATGCTCTGCTGCTACGAGGCTAAGAAGCGCGTCGGCGTTACAGGTAAGGTTATCGGCCTCGCCAACAGCCCCAAATCAACTCAGCGCATCAAGGACCTCGGCTTCTGTGACGTGGTTGAGAGCGTTGCCGGCATGACTCCCGTTGAGGTTTACGAGCTGGTTTACAAGCTGACCGACGGCAAGATGGCCGACACCACCATCAACTGTGTAAACGTGCCTGATTGCGAGATGACCGCAGTGCTGTGCACCAAGGATGACGGCGTGGTTTACTTCTTCTCAATGGCTACCAGCTTCACCAAGGCTGCCTTGGGTGCTGAGGGTATCGGTGCCGACGTGAACATGATCATCGGTAACGGCTACACCAAGGGTCATGCCGACTTTACCTTGCAGGAGCTGCGCGAATGCCCTGAGCTGCGCAAGATCTTTGAGGAACTCTACGCTTAATCAAGAAACTGATGCCGAGGAGCGCGCATGGCGTGCTCCTGCGGCTTAATCATCCATTTTTATTATGGTAGAATCAAGAAGAAAACAATTATTTCCTGACGTTACCGACGAACAGTGGAATGACTGGAAATGGCAGGTGAAAAACCGCATCGAGACCCTTGAGGAACTCAAGAAATACGTGAACCTGAGTGCCGAGGAGGAAGAGGGCGTTAAGCAGACCCTCAAGACCCTGCGCATGGCCATCACGCCCTATTACCTGAGCCTCATCAATCCCGATGATCCCCACGATCCCATCCGTCGCCAGTGTATCCCCACGGGTGCCGAGACCCATCAGGCTGCTGCCGATCTGCTCGACCCCCTGCATGAAGACGAGGATTCACCCACGCCCGGTTTGACCCACCGTTATCCCGATCGCGTGCTGCTGCTCATCACCGACATGTGCTCGATGTACTGCCGTCACTGCACGCGTCGCCGCTTTGCCGGCCAGACCGACAATGAGTGCGGCCTTGACCGCATCGAGAAGGCGCTGGAGTATATCCGCAACACGCCCACCGTGCGCGACGTCCTGCTTTCGGGCGGTGACGCTCTCATGGTGAGCGATAAGCGCTTGGAATACATCATCTCGGAACTTCGCAAGATTCCTCATGTGGAAATCGTACGCCTGGGTACCCGCACTCCCGTGGTTTGCCCGCAGCGCATCACCCCCGAGTTGTGCAACATGTTGAAGAAGTATCATCCCATCTGGATCAATACCCACTTCAACCATCCCAACGAGGTGACTCCCGAGTCAAGCCGTGCTTGCGAGATGCTGGCCGACGCCGGTATCCCCTTGGGCAACCAGAGTGTGCTGTTGCGCGGTGTGAACGACTGTGTACACGTGATGAAGAAGCTCGTGCATGAGATCGTAAAGATTCGTGTACGTCCTTACTACATCTACCAGTGCGACTTGTCGATGGGTCTGGAGCACTTCCGCACCCCCGTCAGCAAGGGTATCGAGATCATCGAGGGCCTGCGCGGCCACACCAGTGGCTACTGCGTGCCCACCTTCGTGGTGGATGCTCCCGGTGGCGGTGGTAAGACGCCCGTCATGCCCCAGTACGTCATCTCTCAGGCTCCCGGCCGTGTGGTATTGCGCAACTTCGAGGGCGTTATCACCACCTATACTGAGCCCACCGACTACCACAGCGAGTGCAACTGCCCCGAGTGCCAGGCTGCACGTGCCAAGGAGCAGGTGGCTGCCGACAAGGCTGTCGATGGTGTAATCTCGCTGCTTGAAGGCGAGCGCATGAACATCGAGCCCAAGGCGCTGAAGCGTCATGAGCGCAACGAGGGACGCAACAAGAAGTAATTGAAATGCATCCGTTGGTCTGGAGGTGTGTCATAATTCGCTTTTAATTTTTAATCGGCCTAACGGCCGAAAAATTAAACAAAATTTTTGAAAATAATAATTGTTTAATTTCTCCGTGCATAGCACGGACATGAGTATAGACCTGAATTATGGCACATCTTCAGACACCAGCGGAAATCATTGCGTTTACAGGGAGTGCCCTTCATCAATGACATATTGCAGTACGATAGCCTGTCTATCGTGGGGCTGGAGAAGAACACCGGTAAGACCGAGTGCCTGAAATATGTGCTCGACCGCCTGCCCGTCCAGACCAAGCACATCGCCGTGACCTCAATCGGCATTGATGGAGAGACAGTGGATCAGGTGACCCGCACTCAGAAGCCCGAGATCGTCCTCCGCGAGGGGATGTACTTCGGCACCAGCGAGGCCCACTATCGCCTGCGTCGGCTGGTCTCGGAACTTATCGACGTGAGCGACGAGAGCACCTCATTGGGTAGGGTAGTGACCGCTAAGGCTCTCACGGGTGGCAAAATCCTCCTGTCGGGACCATCGTCAGCGAGCAGCCTCAGGCGATGGATGCACGAGATGCAGCAGCGCTTTGGCATCGACCTGGTCATCATCGACGGTGCCTTGTCCCGCATGAGTTCGGCATCACCCGCCGTGAGCCAGTCGATGATTCTGGCAACAGGCGCTGCCTACTCGGCCAACCTCAATACGCTGGTGAGCAAGACCGCCTTCATGGTTGACCTCATCAACCTGGATTTGACCGGTGAACGCAATCTAGACACGCTCATGCCCCTGGAAAAGGGCCTCTGGTTTATCGATAAGGAAGGCGAGTTACACTCCCTGGACACGATGACCTCCCTTTCCAAGGATATCCACTTTGAGGGAATGGACGGTTGCCAGACCCTGTATGTGGCGGGAGCGCTGGTCGACGGTTTCCTCGAGAAGGTGAGGAAGAACAAAGACCTCAAGCAGGCCGAACTGGTGGTGAGGGATTTCACCAAGATTTTCGTCACGCCACAGCAGTTCAGGCTGTTTCTCAAGGCAGGCGGGCGCATTAGGGTGCTCCAGAAGAGCAAACTCATCGCCGTCACCGTCAACCCCACGTCGCCCAGCGGCTATGTCCTCGACTCGGACACCCTGTGCAGCAAACTCTCGGAAGCCATCGGGCTTCCCGTATATGACCTGATAAAGAACAAACTATAACCGTGCAACTGAAGAATGTCATAGAATCGCCTTGCGGCATCCGCTACATGCTCGACCAGCTGGAATTGCAGTCGGGTTTTGCGCGCCGTTGGCTCCTTGACTCGCCCATGATGACGAGTAGCGAGGACATTGCCGCCTCCTATGCCGTCCTGCACCGTTTCGATGAGTTTGTTAATCGGGTTGAACCGCTTTTTATTAATACCCTGAACAACAAACTTTGCGGATTGAAGGACATCCGCACCACCATTAAAAACCTTTACAACCATGCCGTGCTCGATGACATTGAGCTTTTTGAGGTCAAGCACCTCGCTATCCTGGCAACCGATGTGACGCGGTTGCTGCAAGAACACGGGATGGACGGCGTAGTAGAGATTCCCGCCCTCGACGAGGTGATCAGCATCCTCGACCCCGACGGGATGAAGATAGCCACATTTTATATATATGATTCCTATTGCGCACAACTCAAGGACCTGCGCGCGCAAATGCGCCAGCATCCCGAGCAGCAGGATGACCTGCTGCTCAAGGCGAGTGAACTTGAGGACGGTGTGCGCAAGGATCTGAGTCAGCAACTGCATCCCTTTGCAACTGCTATTGAAGAAGCACAGCTCGCCCTGGCACGCATCGACGTGAACCTGGCCAAGGCGATGCAGATTAAGCAGATGGGGATGACCTTCCCCATGCCGTCATGTGATGGAATCACGCGTTATCAGGCGATGTTCCATCCCCAGGTCAAAGAGGCGCTTGCCAGCCGTGGCCGTGAATTCCAGCCCGTTGACATCGCCTTCGGAGAGCAGCCCACGCTCATCACGGGAGCCAACATGGGTGGCAAGACCGTGGTGTTGAAGACCTTGACCCTGTGTCAGCTGCTTTACCAGTTCGGGTTCGGCATACCCGCGGCTTCGGCCCAAATTGCCGTGAAAGACGAGATATACTTCTGCATCGGCGACGAGCAGTCCGTGGAAAAGGGACTGTCATCCTTTGCCGCCGAGATGAAGAACATCGATGCCGTCATCAAGGCATCACGCGAGAACAAGAAACTGCTGGCGTTGATTGACGAGCCTGCCCGCACGACCAATCCCACCGAGGGCGCTGCCCTGGTGACGGCATTGCTCAAGGTGTTGGCTGGCAAGGACATGAGCCTGGTCATGACGACGCACTACGATATTGAGCCGGGAGATGCCCGCTGCCTCAGGGTAAAGGGCTTTGAGAACGGCGCGATGGATTATCAGCTGGTCGAGGTGCAGGACGGCGAGGTGCCCCACGAGGCGCTCAACATCGCCCAGAGCCTGGGCATCGACAGCGAGTGGATAACAACAGCGAGGACCCTGCTGGAGACCTCCAATTAACACGAATGACATCACACTATATACTATATACACTATGCAAAAGAGCAAGTTAGGATTAGATTTTGAAAAAGTTGAGTATGCCAGAGGTCTTGCCAAAGGCATCGCCGAGGACGTGCAGTCCTTTGTGGAACAATACACGACGGTAGCCGTCGAGCGCACCCTGTGCCGCTTGATGGGCATCGACGGTGTTGATGACAATGACGTGCCCCTGCCCAACGTGGTGGTGGAAGCCTTGAAAGACAAGGGCGTGTTGAACGAGGGTGCCTTGTTCTTCATCGCCAATGCCATGATTCAGACAGGACTCAATCCCCAGCAGATTGCCGAGAAGGTGGCTAAGGACGAGCTGGACATCACCAAGGTGGTGACCCGCGACCCCAAGCAGATTGCCGAAGCGCTGAAGCCTGTCGTTGACGAGAGCATGACGCGCATCCGCACCCGCCGTGCCCGTCGTGAGCATTACCTCGAGACCATCGGTGAGGGTCCCAAGCCTTACCTCTACATCATCGTGGCAACGGGTAACATCTATGAGGATGTGATTCAAGCCCAGGCTGGTGCCCGCCAGGGTGCCGACGTGATCGCCGTGATCCGCACCACGGGCCAGAGTCTGCTGGACTATGTGCCTTATGGCGCTACGACCGAGGGCTTCGGTGGTACCTTTGCCACCCAGGAGAACTTCCGCATCATGCGCAAGGCGCTTGACGAGGTAGGCGAGGAGCAGGGCCGTTACATCCGCCTGTGCAACTACTGCTCAGGTCTGTGTATGCCCGAGATCGCCATCATGGGTGCCTTTGAGGGTCTGGACGTGATGCTCAACGATGCATTGTACGGCATCCTCTTCCGTGACATTAACATGCAGCGTACGCTCATCGACCAGTACATGAGCCGTATCATCAACGGTTTTGCCGGCGTTATCATCAACACGGGTGAGGACAACTACCTGACTACCGCCGACGCTGTCGAGGCTGCCCACACGGTGCTGGCTTCGGACCTCATTAACGAGCAGTTGGCCCTCATGGCTGGTCTGCCCGAGGAGCAGATGGGTCTGGGACACGCCTTTGAGATGGATCCGATGCTCGAGAATGGCTTCCTGTTGGAGCTGGCTCAGGCTCAGATGACCCGCGAGATTTTCCCCAAGGCTACGTTGAAGTATATGCCGCCCACGAAGTTCATGACGGGCAATATCTTCCGCGGCCACATCCAGGATGCCCTGTTCAACATGATCGGTATCTGGACCCATCAGGGAATCCAGTTGCTGGGTATGCCTACCGAGGCTATCCACACCCCGTTCATGAGCGACCGTTACCTCTCTATCGAGAACGCCAAGTACATCTTCAACAACATGAAGAGCATTGGCGAGGAGATGGAGTTTGTCGAGGGCGGTATCTGCCGCAACCGTGCCAAGGAGGTCCTGGGCAACACCATCAAGTTGCTTGAGGAGATCACCAAGGAAGGCCTGTTCACCGCTTTGGAGAAGGGTATCTTCGGTGACGTGAAGCGTCCCAAGAACGGCGGTAAGGGTCTGTCTGGCGTTACCATGAAGGGTGAGAACTACTACAACCCGTTTGTGGAACTGATGAAAGGCAAGAGATAATAACAACACATCACAATAAAGGTTACGATACGACTATGAGCGAAGGTTTATATAGCATGGAAGCTAAGGATTTTGACAAAACCTTAGACTTCACCAAGATCAAACCATACGGCGACACGATGAACGACGGTAAGGTGCAGCTCAGCTTCACCCTGCCCGTGCCCTGTGGCGCCGAGGCGGTAGAGGCCGCCAAACAGTTACTCCGCAAGATGGGTCTGGAGAATCCCAGCGTGGTCTTCTACAAGGAGTTGACCCCGGGCTTCACCTTCTTCAACTGCTATGGCAGCTGCACCCACACTGTGGATTACAGCACCATCTACGTCCCCAAGGTGGAGAGCAACACGATGGACATGTATGAGACCGATGAGTACATCAAGGAAAACATCGGCCGCAAGATTGTCATTGTGGGTGCCTCGACAGGTACCGACGCCCACACCGTAGGCATCGACGCCATCATGAACATGAAGGGCTATGCCGGTCATTACGGACTGGAGCGCTACGAGATGATTGAGGCCTATAACCTGGGCTCTCAGGTGCCCAACGACGAGTTTATCGCCAAGGGTATCGAACTCCATGCCGATGCGCTGCTCGTCTCACAGACCGTGACCCAGAAGGACGTGCACATCAAGAACATGACTGAGTTCATCGAGCTGATGGAGGCCGAGGGACTGCGCGACAAGATGATCTGCTGCTGCGGCGGTGCGCGCGTGACCCACGAGTTGGCCAAGGAGCTGGGCTTTGACGCCGGCTTCGGCATGAACACCTATGCCGACGACGTGGCATCGTTTGTCGTGCAGGAGATGGTCAAGAGAGGAATGAAATGAGTCAAGTTCCGGCAAGTAGGAACTTGAGGATTAGAGATTAGTGATTGATGAATTGCTGGTTGATAATCATTGAATGAACGAAATCTTGAGTTAACAGTATAAAAGAACTTTTTAAAAACATAATTAATCTCAAAATTGTACTATTATGGATAAATATCAAATGAGAGAAGTCATCGCAAAACGTGCTGCCAAAGAGTTGCACGATGGCGATGTTGTGAATCTGGGTATTGGTATCCCCACCTTAATTCCTAATTATCTGCCCGACGGTGTTTCCGTAACCCTGCAGACCGAGAACGGTGCTATGGGTATGGGTCCCACGCCCGAGGAAGGCAAGGAGGACAAGAACCTCATCAACGCTGGTGGTGGCGCTATCACGCTCAACCCCGGTGCCTGCACCTTTGACTCGGCAACCTCGTTTGCCATCATCCGCGGTGGCCATGTGAACGTATCGTTCCTGGGTGCCCTGCAGGTAGATGAGAAGGGCAACCTCGCCAACTGGATTATCCCCGGCAAGATGGCTCCCGGTATGGGTGGTGCCATGGACCTCGTGGTAGGTGCCAAGCGTGTGATCCTCACCATGGAGCACACCCAGAAGGGCAACCCCAAGATCCTCAAGGAGTGCACACTGCCCCTTACCGCTGCCGGTCAGGTCAACATGATTATCACCGAGATGGGTGTGATGGACATCACCCCCGAGGGCATCGTACTACGTGAGCTCCATCCCGAGTTTACTGTCGAGGATGTACAGGCTGCAACCGAGGCCAAGCTCATCATCTCGCCCGACCTGAAGCCCATGGACGTTTAATTCCAGCACCCTGTCATGGAATATACCTATTTAAAGATAGAGCACAAGGGCGGTATCACCATCTTGACGATTTCGGCTCCCAAGACCTTGAATGCACTCAACTCGGGCATTCTCAAGGAATTGGGCGACTTCGTCGGCAAGTTGGATGCCACGACACGCGTGCTCATCATCACGGGCGACGGCGAGAAGTCGTTTGTCGCCGGTGCCGACATCAGCGAGATGGCTCACCTCAATGAGCCCCAGGGCGTCGAGTTCGGTCGCCTGGGCGCACAGGTGTTCCGTGCCATCGAGACGTTGCCGATTCCTGTCATTGCCGCTGTCAACGGTTATGCCCTGGGTGGCGGCTGTGAGTTGGCGATGGCTTGCGACATCCGCATCTGCTCCAACAATGCCAAGTTCGGTCAACCCGAGGTGGGCCTGGGTATCATTCCCGGCTTCTCGGGCACTTACCGCCTGCCCAAACTCATCGGCCAGGGCTATGCCAAGGAGATGATCTACACGGGCAAGGCTATCCGCGCCGACGAGGCTCTGAGGATTGGTCTGGTCAATGCCGTCTATGCTCCTGAGGAGCTGATGGGCAAGGCCATGGAGATGGCCGAGATGATGCTCAAGAACGCTCCCGTGGCCATCAGCCTGGCCAAGCAGAGCATCAACGAGGGCTATGACCTGGATGCCGACGGTGCTATCGGTCTGGAAAACAAACTCTTCGGCAAATGCTTTGCCACTGCCGACCAGAAGGAGGGCATGGATGCTTTCCTCAACAAGCGCGAAGCAACTTTCAAGGGAGAATAAATCAACATTCATCAATTAAAATATAAAACAGAACAGATTATGAAAATTTGTGTTATTGGAACAGGTACGATGGCTAAGGGTATCGTCAAGGCTTTTGCCGCCAAGATGCCCGTGGTCATGAAGAGCCGCACTCAGGAGAGCCTTGACAAGGCCATGGCCTCGATTGCCAAGGGTTACACCAAGCTCGTCGAGAAGGGTAAATTCACTCAGGAGAAGATGGATGCCATCATGGCCAACATCACCACGACGACCGACTATGCTACCTTTGCCGACGCTGACCTCGTGATCGAGGCTGCTGTCGAGAACATGCAGTTGAAGAAGGATGTGTTCATGGAGCTTGACAAGATCTGCAAGCCCGAGACCATCTTTGCCACCAACTCGTCGTCACTCTCCATCACCGAGATTGCTGCTTGCACCAGCCGTCCCGCACAGTTCATCGGCTGCCACTTCTTCAACCCCGCCGACCGCATGGCGCTCGTTGAGGTCATCAAGGGCCAGCTCACCAGCGATGAGACTGCCAAGTGCATCATCGACCTGACCACCGAAATCGGCAAGACTCCCGTGCCCGTAAACGAGGCTCCCGGTTTTGTCGTTAACCGCATCCTGATCCCGATGATCAACGAGGCAGTGGGTATCCTCGCCGACGGTATCGCCAGCGCCGAGGACATTGACAAGTGCATGATGCTGGGTGCCAACCATCCCATGGGACCCCTTGCACTGGCCGACCTCATCGGTAATGACGTGAACCTCGCTATTATGGAAGTGCTCTACAACGAGTTTGGCGATCCCAAGTATCGTCCTCACCCGCTGCTGCGCAAGATGGTCCGTGCTGGTCTCCTCGGCCGCAAGACCGGTGAAGGCTTCTATAAGTATTAATTAACAAGTTGGCAGTTTTCAGTTCTCAGTTGTCAGCGGCATGTGCGAAATCTGAAAACTGAAAACTGCCAACTGAAAACTTAAAAAGAAATATGGATTTTAGCTATTCTAAGACTGAACAACTGTTCCTGCAGATGGTTCGCTCGTTTGCAGAGAACGAGGTAAAGCCCCTTGCCGCCGAGATCGATGAGCAGGAGCGTTTCCCCATCGAGACAGTCGAGAAGATGGGTAAGCTCGGCATGATGGGTATCCCCGTGCCCAAGCAGTACGGTGGTGCCGGCGGTACCGTGCAGATGTATATCATGGCTGTTGAGGAACTCTCACGCGTGTGTGCTACCACGGGTGTTGTCCTGTCGGCCCACACCTCGCTGTGCATCGCTCCCATCATGGAGCACGGCACCGAGGAGCAGAAGATGAAATATTTGCCCAAGCTCGCTTCAGGCGAGTGGATTGGCGCCTTCGGTCTGACCGAGCCCAATGCCGGTACCGACGCTGCCATGCAGCAGACCACTGCT
Organism: uncultured Prevotellaceae bacterium; assembly: GCA_900318205.1. Classification (GTDB taxonomy): domain Bacteria; phylum Bacteroidota; class Bacteroidia; order Bacteroidales; family Muribaculaceae; genus Sodaliphilus. The sequence goes on from ONJS01000032.1 coordinate 21,982, forward strand.
GTTGACGCTGGTGACCACTGGGTGCTCAACGGCTCCAAGATTTTCATCACCAATGCCTCTAACGCTCACGTGTTCATCGTGATGGCCATGACCGACAAGTCACAGGGTACCAAGGGTATCTCGGCCTTCATCGTTGAGAGGGGTATGCCTGGCTTCTCCGTCGGCAAGAAGGAGTTGAAGATGGGTATCCGTGGCAGTGCCACCTGTGAGTTGATTTTTGAAAACTGTATCGTCCCCAAGGAGAATTTGCTGGGCCAGCTCGGCAAGGGCTTCAAGATTGCCATGATGACCCTCGACGGTGGCCGCATCGGTATCGCTTCCCAGGCACTGGGTATCGCCCAGGGTGCTATGGACGAGACCGTCAAGTACACCAAGGAGCGTAAGCAGTTTGGCCGCTCTATCGCCAAGTTCCAGAATACCCAGTTCCAGATGGCTGACCTCAAGACCAAGGTCGAGGCTGCCCGTCTGCTCGTGCGCAGTGCTGCCTGGAAGAAGGACATGCACCTGCCCTACAGCGCCGACGCTGCTATGGCAAAGCTGTTTGCCGCCGAGACCGCAATGGAAGTGACGACCAAGGCCGTACAGTTCCACGGTGGTTATGGTTACACCCGTGAATATCCTGTTGAGCGCATGATGCGTGATGCCAAGATTACCGAGATCTATGAAGGTACTTCCGAGGTTCAGCGCATGGTAATCGCTGGTCAATTATTCAAATAAACCAAGTTGTCAGTTGTCAGTTATCAGTTGTCAGCGGCATCCGCAGACTCTGAAAAACTGAAAACTGAAAACCAAAAACTGAAAACTGAATATGAATATAATTGTTTGTGTAAAACAAGTTCCCGATACCACCGTAGTCAAGATTGACCCCGTGAAGGGTACTTTGATTCGTGAAGGCGTTCCCAGCATCATGAACCCTGATGACAAGGGTGGCCTCGAGCTCGCTTTGAGACTCAAGGACCAGTTCGGTGCCAATGTCACCGTGATTTCCATGGGCCCGCCCCAAGCCGATGTCATGCTGCGCGAGGCGCTTGCTATGGGTGCCGACCGTGCCATCCTGCTGAGTGACCGCAAGTTCGCCGGTGCCGACACACTGGCTACTTCCTATGCGCTGTCTGGCCTGTGCCGCATTCTGGACTATGATATCATCATCGCTGGACGTCAGGCTATCGACGGTGACACCGCTCAGGTGGGTCCCGAGCTCGCCGAGCACCTGGGTCTGCCCCAGATCACCTATGTTGCCGATGCCAAGGTGCTGGAAAACGGCAACCTGCAGGTGGACAAGGAGAACGAGGACGGCGTACAGGTTCTCGAGGTCGAGGGCAAGTGCCTGCTGACCGTGCTCGCTTCGGCATTTGATGCACGCTACATGAGCGTCAGCGGCATCATGGAGGCCTATGACAAGGAAGTCGAGGTCTGGAGTGCCGACAAGATTGACGTCGAGGAAGGCAAGCTGGGTCTCGCTGGCTCGCCCACCAAGGTGTTCAAGTCCTTCCCCAAGGCCATGAAGGCTCCCGGCGAGGTTCACGAGGTGACCCCCGAGGAAGCTGTTGAGCTGATTGTTAATCAACTGAAAGTTAAACACATTATCTAAAAGTTGTCAGCTATTAGGCATTAGCTATTAGGCGTTAGTAGAGTTACCTAAAGCCTGAAACCTAAAGCCTAAAGCCAAAAAAAGAATCGCATTATGGATAAGAAAGATTATAAGAACGTATTCGTTTTTGCTGAGCAGCGCGAAGGTGTCATCCAGTCCGTTGCACTCGAACTTTTAGGTAAAGCCCGTGACCTGGCCGACGCACTCGGTGAGAAGGTGGTAGCTATGCTCCTTGGTGAGGGTATCAAGGACCAGGCCCAGATGCTTATTGAGTATGGTGCCGACGAGGTAATCGTAGTGGATGCTCCCGAGTTGAAGGACTTCCTCAGCGAGCAGTATTCTCAGGCCGTTGGCCAGATTATCATTGAGCGTAAGCCCAGCATCGTGCTCTACGGCGCCACGACCATCGGTCGTGACCTGGCACCCCGCATCGCTTCGCGCTTGAAGACTGGTCTGACTGCCGACTGCACCAAGCTCGACATTGAGCCCGATGCCAACAATGAGCCCGAATTCCGCATGACGCGTCCCGCATTTGGTGGCAACCTGATGGCTACCATCATCTGCCCGAACAACCGTCCGCAGATGTCAACCGTGCGCCCCGGTGTGATGCAGAAGATGCAGCGCCAGGCTGGCCGCGAGGGTATCGTGACTGAGTTCGCTCCCCAGTTCGACGCCAGCAAGTTTAAGGTAAAACTCGTCAAGACCATCAAGGCCGACAAGACTGTTGCCGACATCAGCGAGGCCAAGATCCTCGTCAGCGGTGGTCGTGGCGTCCATGACAAGGAAGGCTTTGACAAGCTGCAGGCACTCGCCGACGTCCTCGGCGGACAGGTGGCTTCGTCACGTGCCATGGTTGACAACGGCGTGATGCCCCACGAGGTACAGGTAGGTCAGACCGGTAAGACCGTCCGCCCCAACCTCTACATGGCTTGTGGTATCAGCGGTGCCATCCAGCACTTGGCAGGTATGGAAGAGAGTGACTTCATCATCGCCATCAACAAGGACAAGTTCGCCCCCATCTTCAGCGTTGCTGACCTGGGTATCGTGGGCGACCTCCACAAGATTGTCCCCATGTTGACCGAGCGCATCAAGAAGGAACTCGAGAAGTAAATCAACCCCTTAACGATAGTTCCCCATCTAAGATTAGAAAGGGGCAGGGGGCGTTGATAACCCCAACAAACAAGGGCGGGCGCCACAATGGCATCCGCCCTGCTTTTTTTCAAAGACATGAGATCATTTATTGATTGTTGTGTCAGCCGTTTGGCAGGGTGGGGTGGTTGGCATGGTTGTTGCAGAGTTTATAATACTAATAACTGAGAGATTATGTATAACAGAGAATTTACACCGGCGTGGATTAAGGATCTGAAAGAGAATGAGATATTTGTGTTTGGTAGCAACCTGGGCGGATTCCATGGTGGCGGTGCTGCACGTGTCGCACTTGAACAGTTTGGCGCCGTGTGGGGACAGGGTGTCGGCTTGCAAGGGCAGAGTTATGCCATCCCAACGATGCACGGTGGCGTGGACGTCATCAAGCCCTATGTTGACGAGTTCATTGCCTTTGCCCGTGACCATCGCGAGCTGAAGTTTCTCGTCACACCCATCGGCTGCGGCATTGCCGGTTTTGCCATCGAGGAGATTGCTCCACTGTTTGCCGCTGCCATCGATGACGAGAACATCATCCTCCCCGAGAGTTTTGTAAAGGTAATAGAGAGTTGATTATAGCTACGTATGAAGAATAAGAAAAAAGGGAAATCGCGCCTGGATGACGTCATCAAGGCGATGCGTCGTGGCAACCGTGAGGGCGAGCAGGAGGTGCTAGGCCCGGGTTTCCACTCGACCAATCGTGTCCACCGCTCCAAAAAGACCTACACCCGCAAGACCAAGCACAAGGGCAATGATGTGGACTAGTACGTTTGGTTGGCGGTCCATCTGCGCCGTGGCAGAGTCACGGCCTTTTAGTATTTGAAAACTTTATTGTACCTTTGCGGAAATGTTTAATTAAAAGAGAAGTAAGATGAAATACGCAAAGATGTTTGCTGCAGCCTTGCTGGTCATGGCAGGTCTGCTCACAGGTTGCAAGAGTGCCCAGAAAATGGCACAGGTCAAGGATCCGACGATGGATTACAGCCAGTTTGTCAACGTCACCGATGTGGTGCCCGATGCGATTCTCGAAATCCGCTATTTCAGCACCTATAACTTTGTGGGTGCTCGCATCGACGGCTACGAGGAGCCTGTGGCATTGATGACGCGTGTGGCAGCCGATAGCCTGCGAGCCGTCAGCGACGACCTTAAGCGCCATGGCTACTGCATCAAGATCTATGATGCTTACCGTCCCCAGCGTGGCGTTGATCACTTCATGCGTTGGGCGCTGGATCAGGGCGACACCATCACCAAGGCCTATTTCTATCCTCGCTTGACCAAGAAGGAAGTCTTTGACGGAGAATATGTTGCCACCAAGAGCGGCCACTCCCGCGGCTCGACGGTAGACTTGACCATCGTCGATATGAAGACTGGCAAGGAGGTTGATATGGGCGGCACGTTCGACTGGTTCGGCATCGAGAGCCATCCCGACTTCGGCGGAGGTAACCCCGAGACCCTCGAATTCCAGCAGACGGTGCCCACGTTCACCAGCGAGCAGTTCTACAACCGCATGGTGTTACGCTCAGCGATGATGCGTCATGGTTTCCTCCCCCTCGACAACGAGTGGTGGCACTTCCGTCTCAAGAACGAGCCCTTCCCCAACACCTACTTCAACTTCCCCGTCCGCACTCTCCCCACCAAGTAAAACAACTGAAGTATCTGATTTAACTGATAAATAAAAGCCCTATGTTTGCTTTCATAGTCAAACATAGGGCTTGTCTTTTTCTGTCCTCAAAATAATCAGACTATTCAGTTGTCACTTTATAGTTTGCGGATGCCCTCGTTAGATTAGCGTAATTCGTAGTTAATACAGGGTGCGGACGTTCGTTAAATTAGCGTAATTCGTAGTTTCACTTCGAGATCTTGAACCCCAGTTTCAGAATCAGCTTAATCGTCTGCATACTCGTGTCGCGGTCATAGTCCTTCTCCTCCTCCGTCAGTTCGTCATACGGCACCAGATCAGGATGCGTCTTCAGCTCATCATCACGCTGAGGCCCCCAGGTCCATCCCTGATCCATACGGCTCTTGGCCCACACCTCATGTACATTGCGCGACATCTCCTCCACCAGTCCCATCAGTTCCTCAGGCACAATGACATCGCTAGTATCCACCGGCTCCGGCCGATAAACCAGTTCTGTATCTTTCTTATTCGTCTTCTTCATATTTGTCTTCTTCATGCTCATCTTATCAGTTTTCTTCTCCATTGCTATCTCTCTTTCTTAATCCATAAACATCAATAAAGAGCCCCATCCCCCCACATTTCTATCACTTAGAATGGAATATCATTAGTGTCCACTAAAAAATCATAAAAGTTCTTTGAAATTATTGAAATTCAGTTAGTTACAGCGATTTTTGGAGTCAACGGATTTGAAATTATC
>ONJS01000038.1 GCA_900318205.1 uncultured Prevotellaceae bacterium
ACAGACCAATCACATGTCTTGGCAGACGAAAACTACTACAACCTGATGGGTCAGCCCGTGGGCACCGACGTGCCGACGACCCCCGGCATCTACATCCACCAGGGCAAGAAGATCGCCGTCCGCTGAGTCCACTCCACGACGACAACGTTCTTTCAACAACTGAGTTGTCTGAAATTATCTGATGGCATCCGCGCTTGATTGACCTCACGCGAAGTCGCTAAGCCGCAAAGTTTAAAAAGGGAAGACAATAAATACAATAAAACAATGATTATATTCCATTGGGAATCAATAATTTGTATTCGTTGTATTTATTGTTTTCTTTATTTGTTTGGGTGCGGATGCCATTAGTCTCATTCGCGTCATTAGCCGACAGAAAAAACAAGAACACGAATGTCCATGAATGGGTCATGAATAATTCTATTAATGGATTATTCATGGCCATTCATGTTAAATAAGGAAGACAATCAGCACAATAAGGACAATGATTTTATTCAGCTGAATATTAATATCTTGTCCTTATTGTATTTATTTCCTTATATGTTTGAAGGCGGATGCCCTTAGATTGATCGGATGAATAGGTTGTTTTTGAGGGGCTTTTTGGGGGATAGCTTTGCATTTCATACATTAATCCCTACCTTTCGTTCAGTAAGCCTGAGATTGTTTGGAATGGGGCTGCACACGCCCCTAATTTTGCATCGTTCAAACAATTATTCACTCATTAAAACCAAACAATTATGGCAAACTTATTACATTTATTCAAGAACGTGAAATCAACCGTGTGTGCAATTCTGCTGGCAATGATTGTGCCGGGCCTCCAGTCCTGCTTGGACGAGTTTGTGAACTCCAATCAGGAGTATGATACCGAGGTGCCGAGCATCCACATTCTCAACCCCACCAGCGACGACGTGTTTGTTACCACCGAGGGTAATATAGTCATCTCGGGTACCGCGAGTGACAACCAGTCGCTCAAGTCGGTCAACTACAATTCCAACACGGGATCGTCGGGCACGGCAACGGGACTGGAAAACTGGTCTATCACCGACCTGGTACTGGCCCAAGGAGACAACACCATCCAGGTGAATGCCGTCGACGAGAGCGGCAACAAGTCGACAGCCAGCATCACCATCACAAGGAACAAATACCTCACCTTTCTGGGCACTCCTACGGTAGATAATGACGTGCTGTACACCAACAATCCTACTGAACTGTGGATAACCGTCAGCATCGCTCCCAACGACAGGCTCATCCCCTCCAGCGTCAAGATTATCGAGATTGACGGCAACAATCAGGTGCTGGGCGATGTGTGCAGCATGTATGACGATGGCAACCTGGACCATGGCGATGAGATCAAGGGCGATAATGTGTTCTCGGTAAAACACACCTTCAACTATGACAGCGAGGGCACAAAGCGTTTCCGCGTATCGGCCTTGACCAGCGAGGACGAGGGCGAGGTAGAAGGTCTCTCGGCGGTATTTACCCTCACCGTAGTCGATCAGCAGAACGCCACACAGCATGTGCAAAACCTGCTGGATATCCACCGTCAGATTGAGCAGAAACTCGCCGAGATGAACAGCATGAGCGTTGAAGAGAAGGCCTCGGTACTCATGAAGTGGCTCGCTACCGTCCCCACAGTAAAGAATGCCGTCAACGAGGACGGATGCATCACCATCACCCATATCTCAGGCATGGAATCCGAGGTGCTGCTGACCCCCATCAACAGCGATATCAAAGGTGGCAGCAACGTGACTGACCGCCGCAATACCCCGAGCATCCCCCTTTCACGTCAGACCCGCGGTATCAATGGCAAACCCGCACCCCACCGGGCACCTTACCAAGCCAGTACTAACACCGTCTCCAACGACATCATCCAAAACAAGAATGTGCTCATCTGGGCCCCCTATGAGAACCAGTTCGCCATTGACATGCAGCCCTCGCTGGATAACATTTTCAAGAACAGCATCGTTGGCCTCCATGTAAAGTACCTGGCTAACAGTGAATGTACCAGAGCCTCATTGCTTGACTTGAACAAGTATGGCATCATCGTCATCGACTCCCATGGTAAGGGCGGTAACCTGATCTACACGCGAGAGTTGGTAAGCAACATTACACAATTGGTGTTTCAAGACATCAACAACCTGTTCAACAGCAATTACCGCATAGTCACCATGGACGACTGGAAGACCTACTATGCCGTGACCGCCAAGTTCATCAAGAACCAGGTCAATGGCACCCTGCCCAACAGTATCGTGTTCAACGGTTCCTGCGAGAGCATGAAGACCGACCGACTGTCCAATGCCTTCATCAGCAAGGGCGCCAAGACCTACCTCGGCTTCAAGGCCAGAGTTCTGACCAGCACCTGCAAGAACAAAGCCGACGAGTTCTTCTCGGCCATGGTGGGCAATGACCTCAAAACCACCGGTCAGGCCTATATCGCCGACCTCGACTTCATGGAGACTGAAGATGACAAATCCTGGTACAACTCCTATCTGATGGACGGCAGCAAGAGCATGAGGTTCTATATGGGCCTGATCAACGGCGACTTTGAATACGGCAACCTCAACGGATGGGACATCAACGGTGACGGTCGCGTCATCACCAAACTGGGCTCACTGAAACCCACTCAGGGCTACTACATGGGCATCGTTTCAACGGGATTGGGATATACCGAGGCCTATGGCCGCATCTCACAGTCGTTCAAGGTCACCAGTGAGAACACCCTGTCCATCAAGTGGAACTTCCTGTCCGAGGAATTCATGGAATATGTGGGCAGCATCTATCAGGACTACCTGAAGATCTCTATCACCGACGGCCACCAGACCAAGGTGCTCTTCTCCAAGGCTATCGATGAATTGGCTGACCAGTATCCACCCACGCCGGTATCGCCCACTATCGTCTTTGACCGCGGTGACGTCTATATGACCGGATGGCAGACTTCAACCTTCGATATCAGCCAGTTCCAAGGCAAGACAGCCACAATTATCATCGAGACCGGTGACATCGGCGACAGCTACTACGACAGCGCAACCCTGCTTGACGAGATTACCATTTACTGATACCCACTATCATAAAAAGGTACTCATGCAACAACAATGGTATGAATGAAACTTGATTAGACCATCCCACAATGAACCTGGTGGGAAATACCGTGAGACACACAACAAAACAGGTGCCTGAGGATTGTCCCCAGGCACCTGTTCTATTGTTGATGTGGCTATCGCTTACTTCTTGAAGAAGCGGTTGTACAAGCCAGTGAAGCCCTGACCGTGACGAGCCTCGTCGCGGGCCATCTCATGAACGGTGTCGTGGATGGCGTCAAGGTTCTGGGCCTTGGCGAGCTTGGCGATGCGGAACTTGTCCTCACAGGCGCCTGCCTCGGCAGCCATACGTTTCTCGAGGTTGGTCTTGGTGTCCCAAACGACCTCGCCCAGCAGCTCGGCGAACTTGGCGGCGTGCTCAGCCTCCTCAAATGCGTAGCGCTTGAAGGCCTCGGCCACCTCGGGATAACCCTCACGGTCAGCCTGACGTGACATTGCCAGATACATACCTACCTCGGAGCATTCGCCCTCGAAGTGTGCCTTCAGGCCGGCAAGGATTTCGGGGTCAACACCCTTGGCAACGCCGATAACATGCTCGGCGGCATAGGTTACTTCCTCGTCCTCCTTGAGTTCCTTGAACTTCTCGGCGGGTTGTTTACACTGCGGACATTTCTCGGGAGGGGTGTCACCCTCGTGTACATAACCACACACGGTGCAGATCCATTTCTTAGCCATAATTCTTCAGTTTGTCTGTTTTGTAATTAGTTATTAGTTAGTTGAACATTTTGTAATCTTGATCCTGGCGATGTCGCGGTTTCGCCAGCGGGCCAGTGACTCTTACTCGGTCACTTCCTCAAAGTCCTCGGGGCCTACACCGCACAAGGGGCACTCTTCGGGAGGTGTGTCACCCTCATGGATGTAACCACACACAGTGCATTTCCATTTCTTCATTGTCGTGAATTGTTTTAGATGGTTAATAAAAAACGGTTTCTTGGTTACAAAGTTACATCACAGAAAGTCTATATTCCAAATATTTTATTGTTTTTTATTAAAAAAAATTCCCCGCAATGTCACCACGAGGGCACATTGCAGGGAAAATGCGGTTAGAGATTTCGGAGATTAACCGTTGTGCTTCTTCATCACCTTGATGAGGTCGAGCATCTTGTGGCTGTAGCCAATCTCGTTGTCGTACCAAGAAACCACCTTGACGAACTTGTCGGTCAGGTAAACACCGGCGTCAGCGTCAAAGATGGAGGTCAGTGCGCAGCCCAGGAAGTCGCTGCTAACCACCTTGTCCTCGGTGTAACCCAGGATACCCTTGAGCTCACCCTCGCTGGCCTTCTTCATGGCAGCGCAGATGTCCTCCTTGGTAGCGGGGTTCTTCAGGTTAACGGTGAGGTCAACAACCGATACGTCGAGGGTCGGAACGCGCATCGAGATACCGGTCAGCTTGCCGTCGAGCTCGGGGATTACCTTGCCCACAGCCTTGGCAGCGCCAGTCGAGCTGGGGATGATGTTGCCACAGGCAGCACGGCCACCGCGCCAGTCCTTAGCACTGGGACCGTCAACGGTGCGCTGGGTAGCGGTTACCGAGTGAACGGTGGTCATCAGACCGCTCTCAATGCCGAAGCTGTCGTTCAGGACCTTGGCGATGGGAGCCAAGCAGTTGGTGGTGCAGCTGGCGTTGCTGACGATGGTCTGGCCAGCATACTTGTCGGTGTTCACACCGCAAACGAACATGTCGGCCTGGCGACCGTCGTCACCCTTCTTGCTGGGAGCAGACAGAACCACGTACTTGGCACCAGCCTTGAGGTGCTGCTCAGCACGATCCATGGTCAGGTAGAAACCGGTCGATTCAACGATATACTCGGCACCAATCTCACCCCAGGGGATGTTCTGGGCTTCCTTCTCAGCGTAGATGTGGATGTGCTGACCATTGACGATGAGTTCCTTCTTCTCCAGGTCATAGTCCACAGTACCGTCGAAGCGGCCGTGCATGGTGTCATACTTGAGCATATAGGCCATGTAGTCAACATCCAGCAGGTCATTGATACCTACTACCTCGATGTCGTTAACGTTCTCAGGCTCAAAAGCTGAACGGAAAACAAAACGACCAATACGTCCGAAACCATTAATACCGATTTTAATTTTCTCCATTTTTTAATAATTTTTTAATAAAATATAACTTCACTTTTTGAATTATCATTATCTTTGCATTGGCATTTGGCCGAGAACAGCCGCCTATGCGGCTGCAAAGTTAGCAAAAATATCGATATAAGATAGTGTTAGAATAGCAAAATGCTGTTTTCTAGCCTCATTTAAGAATGTTTAATAATTTATTGTCTTTATATTAATCTTTAAAAACTGAAAAATTATGGGATTTATTAAAGAGTTTAAGGAGTTTGCCATGAAGGGCAATGTGATGGACATGGCTGTCGGTGTTATCATCGGTGGAGCTTTCGGCAAAATCGTTTCCTCGCTGGTGGATGACGTGCTGATGCCCGCAATTGGTGTGCTCACTGGTGGTGTTGACCTCTCTGGTCTGGAGTATCACCTGCCCCCCGTTTCCCAGATGGTGGACAATGCTGCAAGCGCAGTAGGTGCCGAGGGCGCCGTTGATGCCGTTGCCGATGCAGCTAGCACTGTAGCAGCCAATGCTGGCGTTGCTACCGAGGCTGTCGGTGCAACCATCAAGTATGGTCTGTTCCTGCAGAACGTTCTCGACTTCCTCATCATTGCCTTCTGTATCTTCCTGATGATCAAGGCTATGAACAAGCTCATGCCCAAGAAGGAAGAGCCCGAGGCTCCCGCTGGTCCCACTCAGGAAGAGCTGCTCGGCGAAATCCGCGATCTTCTCAAGGAGAAGAAGTAAGCTCAACCTGATGTGCTGCTGCCCTTGATGGCCACCGCACACCAATGAACGAACAGGCACGCCCGTTACCGCAATGGTAACAACGGGCGTGCCTTGTTTTATGAAAAAATATTTCATTATAAATCAGCAAGTTGCATTATTCTTGTCATTTTTTTTGAAAAATATTGAAACTTTTTGGGCCTCTCGTGCGTCTATAGAATAGACAATAATTAAAACAGTTATAAAATGATGAAGAGATTCTTTAATCTGGCCCTGGTGGCCACAGTAGCCATGATGATGGCATCGTGCATGAGTATAAATCTGGGTGAGAACGGTGGTGTTGACAAAACGCCCACTCAGGTGACGGGTATCAACCAAGTGACCACGATGAACCAGTTTGATAAAGTGGAGATTGGTGGTGCATTCAAGGTGATTTATGAGCAAAGTAGCGGAAACTGTAGCGTGCGCATTGAGGCCAGCGAGCAGGCCCTCAAAGAGATGACAGTCTATGTCAAGGATGGACAGTTGCGCATACGTCAGGCAGTTAAGAAGCCTACGGTGTCGTTCAAGAATGTCAAGGTTTATGTCACATCTCCAGATATCAAGCGCGTGGACTTGGCGGGCTCTGGTGTGTTTACCGCCAGCAATCCTGTCGTGTCAAGTGAGTTTATTGCCGACCTTGCCGGCTCGGGCCAAATCATGCTTGTGCAGATGACCTGTGACAAGGCCGTCCTCGACATCGCCGGCTCGGGCAATATCGAATTCGGCAAACTGGATGTCAAGACCTCGGTCAAGGCCGATATCGCCGGTAGCGGTGACATCAATCTCGGAGGGATGACCTGTGCCAAATTCAACATTGATATCGCCGGTTCGGGCAACGTGAATTGCGACAACATCACCGCCGATGATGTTCATGTCGATATCGCTGGCAGCGGTGACGTGAACCTCAAGGGTGCGGTGAAGCACCACACCAAGGATGTTGCCGGTAGCGGCAAGGTGAATATCAATTAAGAGTCTGGGATTAAGAGTTAAAAGTTAGGGGTTGGGAGTTGAAATGTTCACTCCTAACCCTTATTAATTCTTTACTCCTAACTGTTTAAGCATTTCAGCGGTAGTGCTGTGGCGCTTGCCGTTGAGGTCACTCAAATAGGCGTTGACATCGGTCGGCGCCATTTTTCTTGCGTTGTTGAAGCGTTCAGGCCGCGTGATGCGGGTAAACACCACACGCTGGATATCGTTCTTATGGCAGCGGCCGATGCTGTAACCCATCAATTCGGGATGCTTGCCGGGGCCATTACTGGACCAATAAGTGACGGTGTCGCCCTCACAACCCAGGTAGATGACGCTGTGGCCCGCTTCCTGATTAGCCGTCCTGTCATCGTCGCAGCCGATGATGGCGCCGCTGTCACTACCGCGGCTCTCGTTGCGGTTCCAGAAGATCTTCATCAGGTCGCCAGGCACGGCACGTTGCCAGATGTCGAGCCCGCACCACTCGGCATCGGAGAGGTAGCGCTCGTCGGGCGTCTCGCGGTTGCGCTCACTCTTGGCACCACGATAGGCGGTGAAACTGTAGCCAGCGCCTATTTCCCGCACCAGCACGCCCAGACCGGGTCCGTTGGCATTGGCGCGCCCCCAGAAACCCACACCGTCGTCCTGCCCCACCCCGTCGGGGTTGAACTCGTCGGCGATGCCCACGCGTGGCATCATGTTAATCCATGCCTCACGTTTGATTTTGTGCTTCTTGTCCCAGATGAGCAGGGCCTTGATGAGCACACCATAGGTCGCGCTGGAGCAGAAAGACGGCTGTGCCAGCATCGGGTCAAAGCGCGGGCGCTCGTCACCAGCCGTCATCTGATAGGCGTCATGCAAGCCGCGCCAAGTGGTTTTGGCAAACAGTTCATTGGGTTTGCCACCCGTGTAATAGCCACCGTGCTCGGGAAATGAGTCAATGGCTGCCAGCACTGCCTGCTGCCAACTCCTGTTGACCTTGTCCTTGCCATGCACAACACCCGCCATGCACAACAAGGCCAAAATTGCCAAAAACGCCCGTTTCATCGGTATTATTCCGCTTCGTAGCGGGCGGCTACCACGTCCCAATCGATGATCTGCCACAGTGCGGCAAGATGGTCGGGACGGCGATTCTGGTAGTCGAGATAATAGGCATGCTCCCACACGTCCATCGTCATCAACGGACGCAGGCCATGCTGGATGGGATTGGCGGCATTAGGCTCCTGCGTTATCTTCAGATTGCCTTCCTTGTCGGCACTGAGCCATACCCAACCCGAACCGAAGAGTGTCGCTCCTGCCTTGGCAAAAACCTCCTTGAAAGCCTCAAACGACCCAAACTCCACTTCAATGACATGGGCCAACTTTCCCGTGGGCGCATTATCGGCCCGAGGGCTCCTGAACTGAGAGAAATACAGGTTGTGGTTCAGAATCTGGCCGGCATTGTTGTGCATCCCGGTCGGCGTATTGAGCACAATCTGCTCAATTGACATTCCTTCCAGTCCACTGCCAGGCAACGCAGCGTTCAGGTTGTTCACATAGCCAGCCAAGTGCTTGCCGTGGTGAAAACTCAACGTGTTGGCACTGATGACCGGTTCCAGCGCGTCGGCCGCATAGGGCAGCGCCATTAACTCAAATTTTCCATCAATAGGCATTGTCTTCTTCATAATAGCATCTGTTTTAATTGCTTAGTATTACAGTTGGGCAAAAATAATCAATATCATCCAAACCACCACCAAAATCAAGCATTAAAATAAAAATATCATCGGTATTCGGGTAAAAAGGAGTACTTTTGCACCCATGAAAAACAGTGACAAGAATATGGTCAAGACATTGTACGTGAGCGACCTGGACGGGACGTTGCTGGACGACAGTTCACAGTTGTCGTCGGGGACAATCGCCATGCTTAACCGCATCATCGGCGAGTTGGGAGGCCTCTTTACGATTGCCACTGCACGCACACCCGCCACGGTGGTACCCCTGATGCAGGAGGTGCACGCCACGTTGCCGTTCATCGTCATCGGCGGTTCAACGATGTGGAATCCTGTGACAGCGAGCTATGAGCACACCCGTGTCATCGATGATGCCACCATCAATGCTGTTGCCGACGTGTTTGACCGCCACCACAGCCGCCCCTTTATTTATCGCCGCCATGGTGACAACATGCTGCACGCCCACCACTACGGACCATTGTCAGAGCAGGAAACACGCTTTGTAGAGGCACGCCAGCACCTGCCACTGAAGAGATTCTTACTTGACGACAAGGATTACCGCCACAGTCAAGACGAAGCGCTACTCATATTCTCCCTGAACCAGTATGCCGTGCTCAAGAATATTGCCGAAGACCTGCGAGCACACGTGCCTACCTGCCAAGTGATGCTCTATCACGACATCTTCGATGAGAGTGAGGGCTACCTGGAAATCTTTACCGCAGGGACCAGCAAGGCTGCCGCCATCCGCAAACTTGCACGCGAGGTGGGAGCCGATTGCGTTGTAGTCTTCGGTGACAACCGCAACGACATCGCCATGATGCAAGCCGCCGACCACAGCGTCGCCGTGGGTAATGCCTTCCCCGAAATCAAAGCCGCTGCCAGCGAGGTCATCGGTCCTAACACCGCCGATAGCGTCGCCCGCTGGATTCTTGGGGAGTTAGAAGTTAGGAGTTAGAAGTTAGAAGTTAGGAGTTAGGAGTTAGGAGTTAGGAGTTGGCATCCGCATTCATCAGCATACATCGGCATACATATCCTTCTTAATGACTTGACGGCCTGCAAAATTTGCCCAATTCACAGGAATTCTATAACTTTGCCCACTCATTAACTGATTCACCGCATGGCTAATCTGCGCAACATATATGACTCACGCCGCATCTGGAAGGTGGTATTTCTTGCCATCTCACTGGTGCTGGTGGCATTGTTCCTCTATATCTCAAACAATCTGGTCAAGGACCTTGCCGAACAGGAACGCGAGCGAATGGAAATTTGGGCCGAAGCAACACAGGAACTGGCTACCATGGGTAGCGGCAGCGAGGTAGATGAAGAGGGTAACCCCATCCCATCGACTGCTACCGATGTCGATTTCCTCTTCAGCATCATTGAGGGCAACCACAACATTCCCGTTCTGCTGGTCGATGACCAGGACAATATCTTGAACCATCGCAACTTCCGTCTTCCTGAGCCAGTGGACAGCCTTTCCCTTGAGATGTCGCCTACCAACCTGAAGTTCCTGAACAAGAAGCTGCGCCATCTCAAGAATAGCGAAAACAAAATCGAGATCAAGATTGACGATAGCACGACCCAGTACCTCTACTACGAGGACTCCACGCTGTTGCGCCGCCTGTCCTATTTCCCCTACATCCAGTTGGCGGTGTTGATCCTGTTCTTTGCCATAGCCTACTTTGCGTTGATGAGCATCAAGCGTGCCGAGCAGAACAAGGTGTGGGTGGGTCTGTCCAAGGAGACTGCACACCAGTTGGGTACTCCCATCTCGTCGCTCATGGCATGGACCCAGTTGCTGGACTCGATGGGTGTGGACAAGAGCATCGTCACCGATATGGACAAGGACGTGAAACGCCTCTCGACCATTGCCGACCGCTTCTCCAAAATCGGTTCCATGCCCGACAAGGAACTCGTCTCCATCAACGAGGCCGTCACCAGCAGCCTGGAATACATGCGTGCCCGCATACCCAAGCGTGTGAACCTGTACATCCACACCAACGACCAGACCAACAACGGCGTGATGTTGAGTCAGACGCTGTTTGCCTGGGTCATAGAGAACTTGACCAAGAACGCTGTTGATGCCATGGACGGCGAGGGTCGTCTCGACATCACTGTCGAGGACAGCCCCAACAACGTCGTCATCCTGGTCAAGGATACCGGTAAGGGTATTGCACGCAAGAACTTCAAGAACGTCTTCAACCCCGGTTTCACCACCAAGAAACGTGGTTGGGGCCTGGGTCTGACACTCGTCAAGCGCATCATCGAGGAGTATCACAACGGACAAATCTATATCAAGGAGTCGGAGGTGGGCAAGGGAACCACATTCGGTATCGAACTCCCCAAAGTCAAATCAGAGTCATGAGTCTAACCGACAATAACACATCACGCATTACCATGCTTGGCACTGGCAACGCCATGTGCGTCAACTGCTATAACACCTGCTTTTACCTGCATTCGCCCAAGGGCGGTATGCTCGTCGACGGCGGTGGCGGCAACGGCATCCTGCAACAGCTCATCAAGGGCAAAATTCCCTTTGAGAGCATCCGCAACATGTTCGTTACCCACAGCCACACCGACCACATCCTGGGTGCCATCTGGATGATGCGCAAGATTTCACCCATGATCTTCAAGGGGAAACACAAGGGACCTTTCACCATCTATTGCAACGATGTGGTGAAGCACGCACTCTACACGATGGGAGAATTGATGATTCCACGCAAGATTTTTAATTCCATCGGGCAGACCATTATCCTGCGCGAAGTGCACGACGGCGAGACGGTTGACATTGACGGCATGAAGGTGACCTTCTTTGATATCGCATCGACCAAGGTCAAACAATACGGCTTTGAGGCCAAACTCCCTGACGGGCAAAGCCTCGTATGCTTGGGCGACGAACCCTACACAATGCAGTGTGAACCCTATGCCCGCAACTGCGACTGGCTGATGTGCGAGGCCTTCTGCCTCTACAAGGACCGCTTTGTCTTCAATCCCTACGAGAAGAGCCACAGCACCGCCCTTGACGCCGGTATGCTGGCACAGGAACTCGGCGTGAAACATCTTGTCCTCTACCACACCGAGGACACCCATCTCGACACCCGCGCCGCTACCTACAGCGCCGAGGCCGCCCAATATTACAAGGGTCCCATCCTCGTCCCCGCCGACCTCGAATCCTTTGACCTCAAGTAAACAACAAGAGTTACCAACTTCTTTATAACTACAAATTACGCCCTAACTTTCATTGCAGCAAAGTTAGGGCGTAATTCTTATAAGTGCAGGGCTGTTAATTAGCCAGCCATGAAGTCCTCAACGTCCTTGGGATGGTAGGGGATGCGCTTCTCGCCGAGGAAGCGGCAGCCATCGGCGGTGATGAGGATGTCGTCCTCGATGCGAATACCGCCAAAGTCCTTATAGGTCTCCAACATGTCGAAGTTGAGGAACTCGGCGCAATGACCGCTGGCACGCCAATCGTCGATGAGGGCGGGAATGAAATAGATACCCGGCTCGTCGGTCACAACAAAGCCCTCCTGTAGGCGACGGCCCATGCGCAGGCAGTTGGTGCCGAATTGCTCCAGGTTGGGACGGGTCTCCTCGTCAAAGCCGACGTAGATCTGACCCAAGCCTTCCATGTCATGCACATCCATACCCATCATGTGACCCAAGCCGTGAGGCAGGAACATGGCGTGGGCACCGGCAGCAACAGCCTCGTCCACGTCGCCCTTCATCAGACCCAGTTCCTTGAGACGCTCAGTCATCAGACGGCAGACAGAGAAATGCACGTCCATGTATTTCACTCCAGGTTTGGAAATCTCCAATGCGTGGTCATGGCACTCCTCGACAATGCGATAGATGTCCAACTGACGCTGGTCATACTTGCCATTGACGGGCATCGTGCGGGTGTTATCGCTGCAGTAGTACTCCATCGTCTCGGCACCGCAGTCACACAGGGCGAGGCGGCCAGCCTCCAGCGGAGCCATCGAGGGGTTGCCGTGCATAATCTCGCCATGCTGCGAGAAGATGGTGGCAAAACTGTTCTTGGCACCATAGCTCAAGGCGATACCGTCTATCTGGCCACCGATGTATTTCTCGGTCACGCCGGGCTTGATGAGGCGCATTGCAGTGGTGTGCATCAGGTAGCCCACCTCGGCAGCACGCTCCAACTCCTCGATTTCCTCAGCAGTCTTGACCGAGCGCATCTTGATGACAGCCATGCGCAGATCATGCGAACAAGCCTCTCCCTGCTTGTCGGGATGGATGCTCAGCAGGTCCATAATCTGGATCTTGGTGTCATGGCGGTAAGGAGGCAGGAAATGGATGCGGCGACCCTTGGCCTTAGCCTCGTCACAGATGACCTGCAACTGTTTCATGGGAGCTGAGTTGGCAACACCCACCTGGGCAGCCATGTCGGCAACACTGTCCACCGAGCCATACCACACGATATCCTCAATGTCGATATCATCGCCAATGAGTGTTTCCTTGTTGTTATCAATGTCAATCACGCCCACCAGCCCATCGCGCTGCTGACCGAAATAGTACAGGAATGACGAGTCCTGACGGAAGGGGCCATAGGCATTGTTGGGATAGTTACACGGCGACTCGTTATTGCCGAAAAGCAAAACCACGCCATCGCCCACGAGCTTCTTCAACTCATTGCGACGACCGATGTAAGTTTCTTTCTTGAACATAGTGTTTTGGTCATTAGTGTCCACTAAAAAATCATAAAAGTTCTTTGAAATTATTGAAATTCAGTTAGTTACAGCGATTTTTGGAGTCAACGGATTTGAAATTATCTTT
>ONJS01000039.1 GCA_900318205.1 uncultured Prevotellaceae bacterium
TCCCACCTCTTCCCATTCCGAACAGAGAAGTTAAGCCTCACCACGCCGATGGTACTGCGAAAGTGGGAGAGTAGGTAACCGCCCCCTAAGAGGGAGTCGATCGTCAAGATTGGCTCCCTCGTTTTTTGTTGGTGGCTGGGAGCAATGGGAGTGACTGGGAGTAACTGGGATGATAGGGAGTAATAGGTGACGATAGGGAGCGATGGGGGATGAGGAGGGGATTTTGGGTTGGTTGGAAGTGTTAGTTTACCTTTATGGCTCTGAATTATTGTTAAATTGATGGGGTTGGGAGGGGTGTTAACGAAAATTATTTCAGAAATTGACGTCTAAACTCGTGAAGTATCACTAACTTTGCAGGTCTTTTTGCAAAAGGTGCAAATGATGGCAACGTTATTATTGACATTGGCAATTGTGGGTCTGGCAGTGGTGCTGCTGGGTGTGAAGATCTTCTTTGTAAAAGGTGGTCGTTTCCCCAATACCCATATCCATGACAACCCCGAAATGAGGAAACGTGGCATCAAATGCGCTCGCGATAAGGAATTCTACAACTAATAACAATACAACAAAAAAGTCAAAAACATCGTTTGAAATGAACTTCATTAAACATTACACCAAGCTTGCTTTGTTTGCCGCTGCCGTGCTGATGATGTCGGCTACCTCATGTAATGAAAAGCCCGCCGAGGCCCCCAAGGCTGGCGGTGCTGCTCTTGAAAACCTCAAGATCCGTTACATCGACGAGGATTCCATCATGGCCAACTATAACCTTGCCAAGGACATCAACGAAGCTATGTTGCGCCGTCAGAACCAGTTTGACGCTGCGCAGAAACAGCGTGGTAACGAGATCAGCAAGTTTGGCAACGCCATGCAGCAGAAATACCAGAACAACCAATATCTCACTGAGGAGGCCTTCAATGCTGACCAGGCAAAACTGCAGAAGATGCAGGCTGATGCCGAGAACTACCTTGCCGGTCTCCAGCAGAGCATCCAGAATGAGCTCAACCAGAGCCAGATTCAGCTGCTTGATTCTATTGACAACTTCATGAAGGACTATGCCAAGAAGAAAGGCTTTGACATGGTGCTTCGCAAGAGCGCTACATTGTTCATCGATGAGAAGTATGACGTGACCAACGAGGTCATCGAGGGACTGAATAAGCGTTATAACAAGGTGGGTGGCAAGACTGCTGCTCCCGTTAAGGCTCCCGAGGCTGCTGCCAAGACCAGCAAGGCTCCCACTGTGAGCGCCGAGAAGCCGGCTACTCCCGGACAAGTCGATCTGAAGAAGGATTGATTTTTTCATAATTCATTTTTAAGGGTGATGACTGTCCGTGTACATGACTTGTCATGTTGCGGACAGTCTATTTGTTTATCGTTTTATCAACATTTATTTCAGTCATGAAGAAGTTAACCGTATTGTTTGCAGTCGCATTTGCCTTGATGCTGGGTTCTTGCCAGAGCTCAAGCCAGAAGAATGAAGGCGAAGAAACCGCTACTGACAGTGTGAAGACTACGCTCGTCGCTTATTTCTCGGCCAGTGAAGTGCGTGCTACCGAGCGCGTTGCTACCAACCTTGCCAAGGCTGTTGATGCCGACTTGTTTGAAATCGTTCCTGAGTTGGCCTATACGACCGAAGACCTGGACTGGAATGATAAGCAGAGCCGTTCGACCATCGAGATGAATGACAGCACCGCACGTCCCGGTGTTGCCAGCAAGGTTGAGAACATGGCGCAGTACAACACCATCTATGTGGGTTTCCCCATCTGGTGGTACACTGCACCTCGCATCATTAATACCTTCCTGGAGCAGTATGACCTGACGGGCAAGACCATCATCCCGTTTGCCACCTCGGGCGGCAGCGGCATGGGCAAGAGCGGTGAGGACCTGAAGAAGGCTAGCGCTCCCAATGCCAATTGGATTCTCCCCGGCAAGGTGCTCAACGGCAATCCTCCCGTCGACAGCCTGAAGGTGTGGGCTGAGAGCCTGAAATAATGCTCTTGGGTTACCGAGGCTGAGCCTCGGTCCACGGGACAAGACACGATGAGACATAAAATACAGCGGGTGGCTCCATATGGGGCCACCCGCTGTTGTAGTAGGGTAACTCGGAGATTATCCGAAGTTGTCGTAATGGATGGATGAGGGATCGACGCCGAGTGAGTCAAGGACCTCGTTGACGGTCTGGCTCATCATGCCGGGACCGCACATGTAGTACTCGCAGTCCTCGGGTGCCTCGTGGTTGGCCAGGTAGGTGTCGCGCATCACGGGGGCAACAAAACCAGCCGTGTACTTCACGCCAGCCTCATCGGCCACGGGATCGGGACGGTCCAGTGCGAGATGGAAGTGGAAGTTGGGGAAGTCCTTTTCCAGCTGCAGGAAGTCCTCGAGATAGAATACCTCGCTGAGCGAGCGGGCACCATAGAAGTAGTGCATCTCGCGGTCACGGCAGTTGAGGGTGCGCGTCATGTGCAGAATCTGTGCACGCAGGGGAGCCATACCGGCACCACCGCCGACCCAGATCATCTCCTTCTTGCTGTCGAAGATGGGGTGGAAGTCGCCATAAGGTCCGCTCATGATCACCTTGTCGCCCGGCTTCAAGGTAAAGATGTAGCTTGAAGCGATACCCGGCATCACGTCCATGAAACCGGTAGCGGGTTTGGGTTTGAACGGCGGAGTAGCGATGCGGACGGTGAGCATGAAGCGGTCGCCCTCGGCGGGATAGTTGGCCATGGAGTAGGCACGCACTGTTGCCTCATCGTTGCGGCACTTGAGCGAGAACAGGCCGAATTTTTCCCAAGTGGGCAGGTACTCGCCCAGTGACTCCTTGTCGATGTCCTTGTCATAGTCCATCTCGTACTCGGGAATCCTGATCTGTGCATAGCTGCCAGGGATGAAGTCCATGTGTTCGCCGGGAGGCAGAGCCACGATGAACTCCTTGATGAATGACGAGACGAGCTTGTTGCTGACTACCGTACACTCATATTCCTTGACCGACAGCACGCTGTCAGGCACCTGGATGGACATGCTGTCCTTGACCTTGACCTGGCATCCCAGACGCCAGTGGTCCATCTGCTCCTTGCGGGAGAAATGCGGGGTCTCGGTGGGCAGTATCTGTCCGCCGCCCTCGGTCACTTGTACCTTGCACTGTCCGCAGCTGCCCTTGCCACCACATGCACTAGAGAGCATGACGCCGTTCTCGTGCAGGGTGTTGAGCAGGGTGTTGCCGCTGTCAACCTCAAGCTCCTTGGTACCATTATTGATGTTGATTTTCACTTTGCCCGACGGCACGAGGTAGTGCTTAGCGACGAGCAGCAGGATGACGAGCATCAGGGTGAGCACCAGGAACACCAGTGCACTCGCCAATACCGTAGTTGAAATGCTTGATGATATCAGTATCATAGTGTTGTGTCCTCCTTATCCTAATCTAATGCCCAGGAAACTCATGAAGGCGATGCCCATGAGACCAGTAATGATGAAAGCGATACCCACGCCACGCAAAGGCTTGGGGATGTCACTGTAGGCCAGCTTCTCGCGGATGGCAGCGATGCCCACGATGGCAATGAGCCAACCGATGCCCGAGCCAGCACCATAGACGGTGGCGGTCCAAGCATTGGGGAAGTCGCGCTGCTGCATGAACAGTGAAGCACCCAGGATGGCGCAGTTCACAGCGATCAGCGGCAAGAAAATACCCAGTGAAGCGTACAGAGAAGGAGAGAATTTCTCTACTGCCATCTCGACCAGCTGGGTAGCCGATGCGATCACGGCGATGAACAGGATGAGGCCCAAGAAACTCAGGTCCACACCTGCCAGTTCAGGGCTAATCCAAGCGAGCGCACCTTCTTGCAGGACATACTTGTTGAGCATGAAGTTGATGGGCTGTGTCACCACCAGCATGAAGGTGACCGCGATACCCAAGCCGAAGGCCGTCTTCACGTTCTTGGAAACGGCGAGGAACGAGCACATGCCCAGGAAGTAGGCAAATATCATGTTGTCGATGAAAATCGACTTGATAAACAGATTAAGTTCTTCCATTGTCTTACTTGTTTTTAATGGTTAAACATGCCCGTTAATCCTCCTGAAGCTCCTTGTTGTGAGCCCGGTGATACCAAATGATGCATCCCACGGTGATCAGCGCCATGGGGGCAAGAATCATCAGACCGTTGTTCTCGTAGCCATGGTCGTAGCACCACTGCGGAATCACCTTGAAACCGAAGAGTGTGCCCGAGCCGAGCAGCTCACGGAAGAAGGCCACAATCAACAGGACGATGGTGTAGCCCAGTCCGTTGCCGATGCCGTCGAGGAACGAGGGCCAGGGACTGTTGTGCATCGCAAACGCCTCAAGACGTCCCATGAGGATACAGTTGGTAATGATCAGTCCGATGAAGACCGACAACTGCTTGCTCACGTCATAGTTGTAGGCGATGAGGATCTGTTGCACAATGATTACCAGCGTGGCGACCACCACCAGCTGCACGATGATGCGGATGTTGGTGGGAATGGTCTTGCGCAGGAACGAAATGATCACGTTGCTGAACGCCAGCACGCAAATCACCGAAATGCCCATCACGATGGCGGGCTCCAGACTGGCGGTGACGGCAAGCGCGGAGCAGATACCCAGGATCTGTACCAAGACAGGATTGTCCTTGGACAGCGGGTTGAACAATGCTTCTTTGTTTTTCTTTGATAACATAGTCGTGATAGGGTTTATTCGGGTTGATTGTCGTTGATTTCACTCTTGTTGGCGGCAGGGGCAGGAGTGCCTTCATCGCCCTGCAGCTTCTTGAGGAAGGCCTCGTAGGGTGCCAGACAGTCCTCCAGCATGGCACTCACGCCAAGGCTCGTGATGGTCGCACCGGTCAAAGCATCGATCTGCTCGGCACCGGTGACAGACTTCATGCCCTTCTTGAGTACTACCACGCCCTTGTATTCACCATCCTTGAACAAGTGCTTGTCCACGAACTTCTCCTGGAAGTCCAGGTCGGCAATGCGGGCGCCCAATCCCGGCGTCTCACCCTCGTGTGAGAAGTTGGCGCCATAGATGGAGTTGCCGTCATCGTTCATGGCAATGTAGCCCCAGATGGGACCCCACAGTCCGGCACCGTACAGGGGCAGGACATACTTGACACTGCCGTCGTCCATGACGCACTTCATCACTGGCAGCTGGCGCTCGGACAACTTGACGTTTTTCTTCATGTCCACTTCAAATGCCACGTTCTTGGTGCTGTCCACGATGTTACCGTCGCGGTCCACGAGCAGGTCCTGGACGATGTATTTCTCGTAAGTTTCCTTCACCTGTTCATCGTCGGGGGCGGCGATGTGCAGGGCACTGAGTATCTGCTTGCGCGTGTCGTTGGCGATGTTCTCGTTCTGCTTGGGCTTGAGCGCCATGTAGATGAACGCCAGCACCGTGCCCACGATGAGCACCATCACGGCAGCATACAGGATCTGATAAGTGTTACTGTTCTTATTCATCGCTTATCCCTCCTATTTTTTAACGGCGGCGCGGCGAGCGCGACGCTTGATGTTAGACGATACCACGCAGTGGTCGATGAGGGGCGCGAATGCGTTCATCAGCAGGATGGCGAGCATCATGCCCTCGGGGTAACCACTGTTGTAAACACGGATGAGGATGGCGAACACACCGATGAGCAGGCCGTAGATGTACTGGCCCACGGTGGTGCGAGCACCGGTTACGGGATCGGTCGCCATGAACACGGCACCGAATGCAAAGCCGCCCAGGCACAACTGCGTCATGGGGTCAAGCATCGATGCGGGGTAGGTAGCGCTGGGCAATGCATGTGCCAGGGCTGCCATGCCCAGACCGCCGACAAATACCGAGCACATGATGCGCCACGAGGCGATGCCCGTGAGCAGCAGGATAGCGGCACCAATCAGGATGGCGATCATTGAGGTCTCGCCCGGCGAGCCAGGGATGTAGCCGATAAAGGCATCCAGGCAACTGATGGGCTCTCCCACGATGTTGGTCATCGTCGGGTCACCGACACTGGTGGCTACCTGTCCCAGCGGTGTTGCACCGGTGAAACCGTCCACCACTGAACCGCCGCCCATGCCGAAGGCGCTGTCCACCTTGACAAACGCCTCGTCACCGCTCATGCGTGAGGGGTAGGCGAAGAAGAGGAACGCGCGGGTGATTAAGGCGACGTTGAAGATGTTCATGCCGGTTCCGCCAAAGATTTCCTTGGCAAAGATGACTGCAAACGCGGTGGCGACAGCCGTCATCCACAGCGGTGTGTTGATGGGGACAATCAGGGGAATGAGGATACCCGTAACGAGGAAACCCTCCTGAATCTCCTTGTGATGAATCTGTGCGCTGATAAACTCGATGCCCAGTCCCACACCATAGCTGACGACGATGACGGGCAGCAATGCCAGCAGACCATAGAGGAACATCGTGAACCAGCCCATGTGAGCCTGACCGATGGCCAGGTAATGCTGATAGCCGATGTTGTACATGCCGAACAGCAACGCGGGGATGAGGGCAGCCACCACGGTGATCATGGTGCGCTTCAAGTCGTTGCCGTCGTGGATGTGAACGCCCGCCTTGGATGTGGTGTTGGGCGTGAACAAGAAGGTCTCCATGCCGTCATAGACCGACTCCAGCTTCTCGAGCTTGCCGCCGGGACGGAACGTTGGCTCTATCTTGTTCATGAAATTCCTTAATGCTTTCATATCAATGATATTGTTGAATAGCGATATTGGTTATTGACTCTAGTAAAAATGTGCTGTTATCATACTTAACACATTTCGGCACGCAACTTGTCCAGCCCCTGGCGCACGATGCGCTGCAGTTCCAGCTTGCTGGTGTCGGCAAACTCGGCCAGTGCGAAGTCTTCGGGTGCAATCTCATAGATGCCCAGCTGCTCCATCTTGTCGATGTCGCCGCTGATGATGGCCTTGATGAGGAATTCACCATAGATGTCCATCGGCAGCATCGCGTCATATTCACCGGTGCGTACGATGGCTCGTTCACCGCCCTTGATGCGGCTGTCGAAACTCCGGGCTTTGCCCAGTCCTCCGAGCCATGTGGTGAACGTGCGGTAGATCGAGAACCTGTTGGGGTTGAACGACGCCCATCCCATGAACTCATCAGGGTGATTGTTCTCGGGGATGATGGTGATGTGGCGGTAGGGAGCGCGGAGCCATTGGTCGGCTTCGACCTTCAAGCCGGTGAGCACGTTGCCACAGATGATGCGGCTTTGAGCCACATTGGTCGTCTCATGCTTGAGAACCGTCTGCAGGTCAGCCCCCATCACCGTCTTGACGTAGCGCGGTTGCTGCACCATTTCACCGGTAATGGCGACAACGGTCTGGTGGTTCACCTTGCCGGTCGTGAACAGCTCGCCGATGCGTGCCAGCGTCACGATGTCCATGGTCCAAACCACGTCGCCCTTGTTCACGGGGGCGGTGTTGGCGGCCTGAACGCCGACGTTGCCGGCAGGGTGGGGACCCTCAAAGGTCGTCACCACGGCACCGGGTGCCTCGATTGATTGTCCGTCACGCACACCGATGTACACCTTGCCATCGGTCAATCCGCTGAGCACATCCACGCCCTTAGCGATGAACTGTCGCTTGTCGCCCATGACGACATCGAGGTCGGGAGCCAGAGGAGCAGAGTCAAAGGCTGTCACAAACACGTCCCTGGGACGCACGCCTGGTGAAGGCACTACATCGTAGGGGCGCTGCCGCATCATCACCCAGAGTCCCGATTGCATCAGAACCTGCTCGGCGTCACCCATGATGTTGTGGGTGACCGAGTCACCATTGCCGTCGGGGGCGATGATGATGGCGTCGATGTGGCGACGCTCGCCGCGGCGCACCTCCTTGATGGTTCCGCTCACGGGTGCAACAACCTTGATGGCCTCATGATTCTTGTCATGATAGATGGGCTCGCCGGCAGCGACGTGCTCACCCTCTTTCTTTTCCATGCGGGGAATGATCCCGTGGAAATCGTCAGGAACGACAGCCACGCTCTGTGGTGCGGTGGTGTCACCGACGGCGTTGTCGGAAATGCCACCCAACAGGCGGATGTCGAAACCTTTCTTGAGTCTTACAGTAGCCATGATATTTATTATATAATGTTTTATTATATTTAATAATGTGGGCACAAAGATACAAAAAATTGTTAATCTTCTATTGTTATGTCAATAAAATCTATCGCAAGAGCCAAGAATTATACTGTGGAGTTCCTTGTTGTGGTCCAGCCAAACCGGTATATCGGCGTTTTTCGGTAACTTAGGATATCCTTCTTTTGGGGCCAATCAGCGCCGCAGCCCCTGTGACAAAACGTCATTGTTAATAAAAAACGTGAAAAAAAGTGCCGCAAAGTGTGCCCTTTTCAAATATTTGTGATATATTTGCGTTAATTTTTTAGGCAAAAAGGCTTGTGTTAAGTGCTTTGTAGGCCGCCTTATGTGATGAAATTTGTTGTGTTTCAACTGCTTGCGATTGTTATCCATCGTGCAGTAGGTACACAAAATACACCATTGGAACTACATAACTTTAATAACTAAATAACTAATTTTATTAATTCATTTTTTAAAACATTTTAAAATTATGGCTGAACAAACAAACATTCAGAAGCCACAGACCGCTGCCAAGAAAGAGGTAAGCAGCAATGTTGGTGGTATCAAGAGCGCATTTCCTGTGATTGTAGTGTGCTTTCTCGTTGCATTAGCAATCTTCTTCTTCCTGCTGGGTAATCCCGGTAACTTCAAGGTTTCTCCGGGTTTCTGGAGCTTGGATAAGGAAGGTCCCCAGAACCTGGCTGGTACCGTATTTAAGGGCGGTGTGGTTGTGCCCGTGCTGATCACCTGCTTCTTGACTGTAATCGTGCTTGTTGTTGAGCGCTGGATTGCTCTTGCTAAGGCTAAGGGTAAAGGCAGCACCACTAAGTTTGTCGAGGACGTGAAGGCTGCTCTGCGCAACCATGACATGGCTAAGGCCGAGGATCTGTGCCGCAAGCAGAGTGGTACTGTAGGTGCCGTAGTTTATGCAACCCTTCAGAAGTACAAAGAGATGGAGAAGGATACCGTTCTGAGCAAGGAGCAGAAGCTTGCTTCGATCCAGGCAACCCTCGAGGAGGCTACCGCTCTGGAGATGCCCGCTCTGCAGCAGAACCTGCCCGTGCTGGCAACCCTGACCACCCTGGGTACCCTGATCGGTCTGTTCGGAACTGTGTTGGGTATGATCAAGTCGTTCCAGGCTCTGTCCAATTCAGGTGCTCCTGACTCAACCGAGCTGTCAACCGGTATTTCTGAGGCACTTGTGAACACCGCTCTCGGTATCGCAACCGCTGCCCTCGCCCTGATCGGTTACAACTTCTTTACCAACAAGATCGATAACATGACCTATGCTATCGACGAGCTTGGCTTCGCAACTGTTTCTACCTTCTCAGCTACTCACTAATTACTGGGTTAGCAATTGTTTAATTAATCGTTTTTAAACAAACAGATTAAGGTAATTTAGAAATATGGGAAAAGTCAAAATTAAAAAGAAAGAGACGCGCATCGACATGACCGCTATGTCCGATGTGACGGTGCTTCTGTTGACTTTCTTCATGTTGACTTCTACATTCCTTCAGAAGGAAATCACACCTCCCTCGGTAGCCGAGGAGAAAGTTCCTGATGCTAACCTGTTGTCAGTACTTGTGAGCCCCCAGGGTAAGGTTTTCCTTGAGGTACTCGGTAGCAAGGACTCGACAATGAAGAGCGAGACGGTTCGCGCCGACCTGCTTAAGAATATGGTAGCCGAGTACAAGAAGACTCATCCCAGTGCAAACCTCGCGTTTACCAACAAGGAGATTGAGACCTTCTCAAGGCTGAATGCTTTCGGTGTACCTATCACAAAGATGAAAGAATGGTTGAACCTGGAACCCGACCAGAGGGACAAGTTCCTCGAATCAGAACAGAACCCTGGTGTTCCAATCAACATGAATGAAGATCCAAACAACCCCAATGAATTCCAGATGTGGATCAGGGCCGCCTATAACTCGGTGAACCCCGAACTGCAGGAAGCAATGGTGAAAGGACGTGGTATTGCAATCAAGGCCGATCAGACAACGCCTTACAGTGTTGTGAACGTGGTGATGGATAACCTCCAGACCATGAAGATGAACAAGTTCTCACTGATGACGGCCCTTAAAACTTCGGAGGAATAAGATATGGCAATTAAAACGAAAAGTCGTCAGAAAAAGTTCGATACCCGTATCGACTTCACTCCTATGGTTGACATGAACATGCTGTTGATCACCTTCTTTATGTTGTGTACCACCATGATCAAGAGCCAGACGCTCCAGATCGCGTTGCCTACCAACGAGAAGGTTGAGAAAGAACAGCAGAATAAGGTAAAGCAGTCCGAGGCTGTTACCATCATTATCGATGGTAAGCTTGACGAGAAGGGTCTGTCAGATCCTAACGAGGGAATGCTTTTCTACTACGACGGTATGCCCGAGACCGATAAGCTTGCAACTACTGGCGAAAGCAACATGAAGCAGATCGCATTCGGTAACAATACCGGCGGTGCCTATCCCGCAATTCGCGAGATTCTACAAGAGCGCAACAAGGAGGTTTGCCTCAAGATTGCTGACCTGAAGAAGGAATGGAAGGAAATGAAGTTCTCCAAGAACGAGGAACTCAATGACTCCATCTACAATGAGAAGGCCAAAGCAATCCGTAACGACTCCACCCTGAAGCGCCCGGTTGTGATTATTAAGGCTACGCCTAACGCCAGCTACGCCCACGTTGTGAGCGTGCTCGACGAGATGCAGATCAACAACATCAGCCGTTACCAGATCGACCGCATCAATGAGGTTGACTCGGCTATGATGATCTTGCTCCAGGGCAAGAACCTTAACAAGTGATGTCAGATTAATGGATTTGTTTAATCTTTAAAAAAAGAAATCAATTATGGCAAAAGAAGTTGATCTTTCATCGCGTGAATGGTGTGACCTCGTGTTTGAAGGGAAGAATAAGGACTTTGGTGCTTATGTCATCCGTACTGAATCAACCAAGCGTCACAATAAGGCTGTTCTCTACACAATTATCGGAGCCATCATCTTCGCTGCACTCGCCTGGGGTCTTGCTAAGGCCAATGCTTACTTAGAGGAGAAGAGGCTCAAAGAGATGGCCCAACAGGAGGAAGTGCTCATCGACATGTCTCAGGAAGCCGAAGAGCCCGAACCCGAGCAGGAACGTCTCGAACAACCCAAGCCCGAGGTACTCCCCGAGGAGGTCTTGAAGTCGGTTAAGGTAACCGAGCTCCAGATCGTCGAGGACGACAAGGTGAAGAAGGAGGACGAGATCAAGACTCAGGACGAGCTGAAGGAGACTGAGACCGCCTTCGGTCAGAAGGATAACGAGAAAGGTACTGAGGACCGTAACGTTACCCGTACTCTGAAGGAAGAGGTTGTCGTTGAGAAGCCCGTAGAGAAACCCAAGGAGGTTAAGGAGGAAGTCTTCCGCTCAGTAGAGCAGATGCCCCAGTTCCCTGGTGGCGAGGCTGCTCTGATGAAGTACCTCCAGTCTCACATCAACTACCCGCCCATGGCTGCTGAGAACAATGTTCAAGGTAAGGTCGTTGTGCAGTTCGTTGTTGACAAGACTGGTAAGGTAGGTGAGGTAAAGGTTGTCCGTTCGGTGGATAAGGACCTCGACCGTGAGGCCGTTCGCGTCTGCAAGTCGCTGCCCAAGTTCACCCCGGGCCGTCAGAATGGTCAGGCTGTGTCCGTATGGTACACGCTGCCCGTTACCTTCAAGCTCCAGGGTACCAACTAATCGACATTCGGTTAATCCCGTATAGTTAAAAGAGGGTGTGTCAAAATTTTGACACACCCTCTTTTTCGTAATATGCAGTAAACATAGGACAAAGCCTCAGCTTGGGAAAGCAGAGGCTTTGTTATGAAAAAATATTGGCTCAGCGGACAAAATGTGGGGACTGCGGGCGTGGTCGTAGACCACAGCAAGGCCAGCGGCCTTGAATTGAGGTAACCCCACGGCGCATAGGCCGTAGGCCTCGTGTGGCGTGGGGAGAGAGGCCGTCCATAAACGGGCCTCGAACGAGGGCCAATCTCGTCAGGCGGTACTCATTCCATTCTATCCTGGCATTATGCAAGTGTTTGCGGTATTCATCTTACGCCCGCGGGTGTTGATGACGATGTGATAGATGGCTGTGACAGCACTCATGATATAACAGTTTTAGACGGCAAAAAAACGATAAAACCGGCACAACAGCAAACGGTGGTCGCCTAAAGATATTGGCCCTCTACGAGGCCCACTCACTTATCGTCATCGTTCCCCAGGCCACACTGACCTTCGGCCAGTGCGCCCTGGGGTTCGCTCAAGTCAAGGCCGCTGGCCTTGTTGAGGCCTTCGACCTCATAGTCCCCACCTTTTATCAGCTGAGGCTTTGTTCTGCAAAGTAATACTTTCGAGTGCCAATAAACTATCGTTGTTGTCCGCTATAGTAAGCCAGGTTGAATGATAAGCGCGACGCGGCGACATTCACTGCATCTGTCTGGCGGGCAACGAGACGCCTGAAACGTCACATCAATCGCTTCCTCTACTTCGTTAAAAGACATGGTCACCATGGACTTTTCCTTCTTCAAAATCCATCTCGACAACAATAAAAATCCATCATTATCAATACCCAAAATTCCGAATTACCCTCAAATGACCTTTTTGTTTTGTAAAGAATTGATTATCAATATATTGTGTTTTAAAGTATGACCATTGAATGCTCGCTGTTTTTCGATGATCTATAGTAATTTTGCAGGTGAGAGTTAGTCCGTTTTATAACCTAAATAATGTTTTGATTTCTTATGCTTACAGTTGGTGAAATCGATTTTTGAAACAGATTAGCGTGAGTATCTGAAAAGGTATCACGACTGAATAAATACTGGTTAATGGACATTTGTTTAATCTTTTAAAAGGTAATTATTATGGCACAATCAGTTAATTTATCATCGCGCGAATGGTGCGATCTCGTGTTTGAAGGAAAGAATAAGGACTTTGGTGCTTATGTTATCCGTACAGAATCATCCAAGCGACACAACAAAGCTGTCCTGTGGACCCTTATTGGCTCCATCATCTTCGGTCTGCTTGTCTTCGGTTACACGAAGGCCAACCAGTACTTTGAGGAGAGAAAGCTTATCGGGTCAAATGAACAGGAGAATGTAATGGTCGTCATGCCTCCAAAAGCTGAAGAGCCCGTGCAGGAACGACTCGAACAGGAGAAGCCTGAGGTTCTCCCCGAGGAGGTCCTGAATACGATCAAAGTTACCGAACTCGCCATCGTCGAGGACGATAAGGTGAATAGGGAGGATGAAATCAAGACTCAAGAAGAACAGATTGAGTCATTGCATTCGGCTGGTAGTGTTGATTTCGATCAAGGAACGGATAACAAGGCCGTCATCCGAGAGTTCAAGAACGAAGTCGTGGTAGAAGAAAAGGTTGAGAAACCCAAGGAGGTTGTGGAACAAGTCTTCACCGTAGTAGAGCAGATGCCTCAGTTCCCTGGTGGCGAGGCTGCTCTGATGAAGTTCCTCCAGTCTCACATCAACTATCCGCCCATGGCCGCAGAGAACGGTGTTCAAGGAAAGGTCGTAGTGCAGTTCGTTGTTGACAAGACGGGTAGGGTAGGTGAAGTAAAGGTAGTCCGCTCGGTGGACAAGGACCTCGACCGTGAGGCCACACGCGTCTGCAAGTCGCTGCCCAAGTTCACCCCTGGTCGCCAGAATGGTCATCCCGTGTCGGTATGGTACACGCTGCCTGTCTTCTTCAAACTCCAGGGTACCAACTAATCGTTTTCTCGATTAGAACCTAACATCAAAAACGGCATCGCCCAGCAGTGCGGTGCCGTTTTTGCGTTTGTCAGTATGGTTCCCTCGTCCCACCCTCGGTCGTGGCCAGTGGTCAACTGGCGGTAGTGCTACGTGCTTGAATGATGCACTGTGCTCTGTACTGGCGTGCTGGACATGCACCGTGATGGCCCGTTCCCGGGAATACTGCAGTCCCTTGCAGTGCCTCATGATGGTTTTCAGTTCGCCCCACTATCCACAACCTACAATTCCTGATAGATGTCGTGTAGCTAGATTAATTCGGTAGAGAAGTTGATGGACTGGATCTCTATGTCCAGTTGACGCAGTTGGCTCGACAGCTTGTCGATTTGCTTGCGCATGGCCTTGACATCAATGGTTGTCACATACTTGATCTCGCTGCGGGAGTAGCGCTCGCTGGATGATGATGAAGCCTGCCTGAAGACTTCCTGCATCACGCTCACGCGCTTGGTGAGCACGTCGCGCTCGGCCATCAGTTGGGTGAGCGTCTTCTCGCCGCACATGGTGCGCATGTTGGTCACATTGATGCGGTAGATGTATTCCTCGAGTTGCTTCAGGCAGCTGTCCAGTTCCTTGAGCAGATCCTTGGGGTCCTCGGCGGGCTCATCCCCTTCCTGTATTTTCACATTGTTCACCAGACGCGCTGTCAGCTCACTGATGCGTGTCTGCAGATCCTTGCGGATGCTTAATGCTTCGGCTAGTTTCATGTCTTCTTCAATTTAATGGGTTATCTGTTGCAAAGATACAGATTAATTGGAATTCCGTCCAAATATCCATATAAAAACCTGTGGCCCAAATCTTGGACCACAGGTTTATTGTTTCAGCAGTATATTAAATGCTTACTTGTTAACCTGGAAGCGGTTCCAGCCGTCCTTAAGGTGAGCTACCACCTGGTTGGCTGCTGCCAGACCGGCGTTGATGTTAGCCTCGGCGGTCTGAGCACCCATCTTCTTGGGGGTGAAGAGCACGCGCTCGGGATACTTGGCCTCGAGTTCGTCAGCGTTGGCGGGCTTCACGTCAGCGACATAGCGGAAGTCGGGACGTGCCTCCATGGCCTCGGCCAGACCAGCCTCGTCAATGACCTCCTTGCGGGCAGCATTGATGAGCACACCGTTCTTGGGAAGCATCTCGATGAGGCGCTTGCCTACAGAACCGCGGGTCTCGTCGGTAGCGGGGATGTGGAGGCTCACGTACTGGTTCTCGCTGTAGAGCTCCTCAACACTGTGAACGGGGTGGATACCGTCGGCTTCCATCACTTCGTCCTTCACCCAGGGGTCGAGGGCGCTGATCTTCATGCCAAAGCCCTTGGCGATGCGTGCTACGCAGCGACCAACGGCGCCATAGGCATGGATACCCAGCGTCTTGCCCAGCAACTCGGTGCCCGAGGTGCCGTTATAGCGGTTGCGGATCAAGGTAACGAGCATACCCATTACCAGCTCGGCAACGGCGTTGCTGTTCTGGCCGGGGGTGTTCATTACGCATACGCCGTGGGCGGTAGCCTCGGCCAGGTCGATGTTGTCATAACCTGCACCAGCGCGAACAACCACCTTCAACTGGGGAGCAGCGTCAAACACTTCCTTGTCCACCTTATCGCTGCGGACGATCAGACCAGCGCAGTCGGCGATGGCTTTGATCATGTCCTCACGGGTTCCTTTCTCGACGAGTACCAGCTCGTGGCCAGCACCTTCAATCACCTCACGGATGCCCTGAACTGCTACGGGAGCAAAGGGCTTCTCGGTTGCAACTAAAATCTTCATGATTCTCGGCTGTTGTGTGATATATTATATAATGTGGAATTAATGTTTGTTCTCAAACTCCTTCATGGCGTCAACAAGCACCTTCACGCTCTCGAGGGGGAGTGCGTTGTAGAGAGATGCGCGGTAACCGCCAACTGAGCGGTGACCCTTGATGCCGACGATGCCCTTGGTACCGGCGAAGTCCAGGAAGTCCTTCTCCAGTTCCTTGTACTCGGGCTTCATCACGAAGCAAACGTTCATGATCGAACGGTCCTCGGGCTTCACGGTGCCGACGAACATCTTGCTCGAGTCGATGGCGTCATACAGATAGGCGGCCTTCTCCTCGTCGAGGCGCTGCAACTCCTTCACGCCACCGAGCTCTTTGTACCACTTCAGGGTCTGCAGAGCGGCGTAGATGGGGAATACGGGAGGCGTGTTGAACATCGAACCCTTGTCAACGTGGGTCTTGTAGTTCACCATGGTGGGGAGAACGCGGTCAACCTGGCCAAGGACGTCTTCCTTAACGATAACGAAGGTAACGCCGGCGGGAGCAATGTTCTTCTGAGCACCACCGTAGATGAGGTCATACTTGGACACGTCAACGGGACGTGAGAAGATATCGGATGACATATCGGCTACCATGCGAACGGGCACGTCATAGTCCTCGCGGATCTCGGTACCGTAGATGGTGTTGTTGGTCGTGATGTGGAAGTAGTCAACATCGGTGGGAACCTTGTAGCCCTTGGGGATGTAGGTGTAGTTGTCCTCCTTGGAAGAACCAACCACCTCAACGTCACCAATCAGCTTGGCCTCCTTGATGGCCTTGTTAGCCCACGTACCGGTGTCGAGGTAAGCAGCCTTGGTCTTCAACAGGTTCATGGGAACCATATAGAACTGAGTGCTGGCACCACCACCCAGGAACAGTACCTTGTAGCCCTCGGGGATGTCGAGCAGCTCCTTGAACAGAGCCTCGGCCTCGTCAACGACAGCCTGGAACTCCTTGCTGCGGTGAGAAATCTCAAGAATGGACAGGCCAGTGCCTGCAAAGTCACGAATAGCGTCAACGCACTTGTCCAGCGTGTACTGGCTCAGGATTGACGGTCCAGCATAAAAATTATGTTTCTTCATAATGTTAATTGAAATTAGAAGTTATAATATAAAAAATGTATTGTGTCGTTATTAGGTCTTTTTTTGACTGTGACAAAGTTACTGCTTTTTTTTCATTGACACAATACCTGGCAAAAAAACGAGTTTTTTGGCATTTTGTCAATTTGTAGCCTAAGCAGGCGGTTTTATGACTAATTCAGTCCCGAAAATCGTGGGTTCGGTGTCAATTTGTCCGTTCTCAAGTTTTTTTGTGGCAAAAATAATTTTAGGCGTTTTTTGCTTTTTTCACAGTCGGTGAAAAAAAACTGAAAATACTTGCAAAAATTATTGGGGATTGGAAAAATTGCAGTAAATTTGTGACGCTTTTGGAAGATGTGTTGAACGCATGAACACATCCGAAAAATGAACAGATTATTAATTAACTTTATAGTTTTTTCTAATTAACAACTATTTGTATTATTATCATGAACGTTGAGAAAATTATGGCCGACCTGGAGGCTAAACACCCAGGCGAATCCGAGTATCTGCAGGCTGTACGTGAGGTCCTTGAGTCCATCGAGGAGGTTTATAACCAGCATCCTGAGTTTGAGAAAGCCAAGATCGTTGAGCGCATGGTAGAACCCGAGCGCATCTTCACTTTCCGTGTAACCTGGATCGACGATAAGGGTGAGGTTCAGACCAACCTCGGTTATCGTGTACAGTTCAACAGCGCTATTGGCCCGTACAAGGGTGGTTTGCGTTTCCACAAGGCCGTTACTCCCTCAATGCTGAAGTTCTTAGGTTTCGAGCAGACCTTCAAGAATGCCCTCACCACTCTGCCCATGGGCGGTGGCAAGGGTGGCTCTGACTTCGACCCCGTTGGCAAGAGCGATGCCGAGATCATGCGTTTCTGTCAGGCCTTCATGCTTGAGCTCCGTCACAACATCGGTCCCGACCAGGATGTTCCTGCTGGTGACGTTGGTGTTGGTGGCCGTGAGATTGGCTTCCTTAATGGTATGTACCAGAAGCTGGCTCGTCAGTATCACACTGGCGTTCTCACTGGCAAGGGTATGACTTGGGGTGGTTCTATCCTCCGTCCCGAGGCAACCGGTTTCGGTGCTCTCTACTTCACCGAGCACGTGCTCCGCACTGCCGGTAAGGACATCAAGGGCAAGAAGGTGACTCTCTCTGGCTTCGGTAACGTAGCTTGGGGTGCTGCTACCAAGGCTCTCGAACTCGGCGCTAAGGTCGTTGCCATCTCTGGCCCCGACGGCGTTTGCGAGATTCCCGAGGGTATCACTCCCGAAATGATCGACTACATGCTTGAGATGCGTGCTTCCAACCGCAACAAGGTTGAGGACATGGCCACCAAGTTCCCCGAGAAGGCCAAGTTCACCGCCGGTAAGAAGGCTTGGAGCATTCCTTGCGACATCGCACTGCCCTGCGCATTCCAGAATGAGCTGAGCGAGGACGATGCTAAGGAGCTGAAGGCTAACGGTTGCTGGTGCTGCTGCGAGGTATCCAACATGGGTTGCCAGCCTGGTGCTATCCACTACTTCCAGAAGAACGGTGTTCTCTTTGCTCCCGGTAAGGCTGTTAACGCTGGTGGCGTAGCTACCTCTGGTCTCGAGATGACCCAGAACGCTGCTCACCTCAGCTGGTCAGCTAAGGAAGTTGACGAGAAGCTCCACTGGATCATGAAGAACATCCACGAGCAGTGCGTGAAGTTCGGTACTCAGGCCGACGGCACTATCGACTACGTGAAGGGCGCTAACATCGCTGGCTTCATGAAGGTCGCTCAGGCTATGCTCGAGCAGGGTGTCATCTAATCCCTCTTGAAGAGATTGCTTAACTAACCGACTAACAAACATCAGGCAGGTCGTCATCAAGGCAACCTGCCTGATTATTTTGTACCCCTTGCACCCATTGTCGCCTATTTAAAAAATATTACCACTTTTCGCGCTTGAATGTCTGAAACTTTGACTACCTTTGCAAATTGGAATAATATCTTAATATATGAACGAAAGCGAAAAACTGATTCAAACTATCATCGAAGCAATTCAGGAAAAGAAGGGACGCAACATCGTCCATGTTGACCTCAACGGTATTGAGACTGCGGCAGCTCAAGGATTTGTCATTGCGACGGGTAACACCCCGATGCAGGTCGAGACCATTGCCGACAGTGTGCGCGAGTATGTCGAGAAGCACGCCGGGCAGCGTCCGTTCAACTATGATGGCTATCAGAATGCCCAGTGGATCATCATCGACTATGGCAACATCTTTGTCCACGTGTTCGTGCCCGACTTCCGTGAGCGCTACAACCTGGAGAACCTCTGGGCCGATGCTCAAATCAACACGATACCCGACCTGGATTGATTCCGCCCCGTCATAACACAACAGTTAGCGTAAACTATGGCAGACAATAATCAGCGCAAAGTACCCAAGTTCAACTTCTATTGGATGTATGGACTGATGATCCTCAT
The DNA here is from genome assembly GCA_900318205.1 of uncultured Prevotellaceae bacterium. GTDB lineage: Bacteria > Bacteroidota > Bacteroidia > Bacteroidales > Muribaculaceae > Sodaliphilus. The sequence goes on from ONJS01000039.1 coordinate 19,149, forward strand.
CCTGCTCTCCATCTTCTGGATGAATGATGATGGGAGTGCGGCTCAGGAAGTGAACTGGACAAAGTTTGAAAACATCGTCAAGACCCGAAAAGGCGGTGTCAAATACATTACCGTCTATACCAACAAGAATGTTGTCGAGGCGGTAATGGACGACACGTTGGCCATGGAGGTGAGCAAGGACAAGACCATTGTTCCTGCCAATCAGCCGATGTTCGGAGGGTCAGGCAAACACTCCAACGTGATCTCGACCCAGATCTCAAGTCCTGATAAGTTTGACGATAGGGTAGAGCAGTGGAAATCCGAGGGGTATTTCACTGGTGAGGTCAAGTATGAGAAGACCAGTGACTACTCGTCGATGATATGGTACCTCGGTTCGACGGTGATCTTCATCGCGGTCATGTTGTTCATGTTCCGCGGTATGGGTGCCGGAGGAGCCGGTGGCGGTATTTTCAGCGTCGGCAAGTCCAAGGCAAGGCTCTTTGATAAGGACAACGACAAGAAGGTGACCTTCAAGGACGTCGCTGGACTCGCCGAGGCGAAAGTGGAAATCGCCGAAATTGTGGACTTTCTCAAGAACCCGAAGCATTATACTGCCCTCGGCGGCAAGATTCCTAAGGGCGCTTTGCTTGTGGGACCTCCGGGTACCGGTAAGACCTTGCTGGCCAAGGCTGTCGCCGGTGAGGCCGATGTGCCCTTCTTCTCGATGTCGGGTTCCGACTTCGTCGAGATGTTCGTCGGTGTCGGTGCTTCGCGTGTCCGTGACCTGTTCCGTCAGGCTAAGGAGAAGGCTCCCTGCATCGTGTTTATCGATGAGATTGACGCCGTGGGTCGCGCTCGTGGCAACAAGGCCAACATGGGCGGCAACGACGAGCGTGAGAGTACGCTCAACCAGCTGCTCACCGAGATGGACGGCTTTGGCAGCAACAGTGGTGTCATTATCCTGGCTGCCACCAACCGTGCCGATATCCTTGACAAGGCGCTGCTGCGTGCCGGACGTTTTGACCGTCAGATCTATGTGGAACTGCCTGAACTGAGCGACCGCAAGGAAATCTTCCAGGTTCACCTGCGCGATGTCAAGATTGACGGGTCGGTGGATTTGGATCTGCTCTCAAGGCAGACCCCGGGTTTCTCGGGTGCTGATATCGCCAATGTCTGCAACGAGGCAGCCCTTATCGCGGCACGCCACAAGAAGCAGGCCGTTCAGCGCCAAGACTTCATGGACGCTATTGACCGCATCGTCGGCGGATTGGAGAAGCGCTCCAAGGTCATCACCGACGAGGAACGGCACTCTATTGCCGTGCATGAGGCTGGTCATGCTACCGTGAGCTGGCATCTGCGCTACGGCGATCCGCTGATCAAAGTTACCATTGTGCCCCGTGGCAAGGCCCTGGGTGCCGCATGGTACCTCCCCGAGGAGCGCCAGATTGAGCCCAAGCAGGCCCTGCTTGATAAGATCTGTTCGCTCATGGCAGGCCGTGTGGCCGAGGACATGTTCCTTGGCTTCATCGACACCGGCGCCCTCAATGACTTGGAGCGTGCTACCAAGATAGCCTATGCGATGGTTACCTATTACGGCATGAGCGAAAAGTTGCCCAACATCTCCTACTATGACACGTCGGGTGAGAGCTACGGCTTTACCAAGCCCTATAGCGAGAGCCGCGCCCAAGCCATCGACGAGGAGGTGCAGGCCATCATTGACGGCCAGTACGAGCGTGCGCGTCAGATACTTCATCAGTATGAGCGCGGTCACCACGAGTTGGCCGACCTGCTGCAGCAGCGCGAGGTCATCTATACCGAGGATGCTGAGCGTATCTTCGGCCCCCGCCAGTGGCAGTCACGCACCGAGGCTATCCTTAACGACGCGACGGCCCAGAATGCTGACGCCGAGGCTGGCAATGTGACCGTGACGCCGCCACCCTTTGAGCAAGACGAGAATCAATAAGGTATTCAATTGCTATGATAGACATTGGATTTAACGAGACGCAAAAGGCGGCTTTGGTCAGTCTGCTTATTGAGATGATCAATGCCGATCATGTGGTCGACCCTAATGAGTGTGTGGTGTTCGACACGATCTGTGTGGAATACGGTATCTGTGACGAGACCTTCAAGCTGGGTCGTGCACTCGATAGCATGGTGGCCGTCGATATCATGAAACGGATGAGCGATGTGCAGAAGATTGCCACCGCCCAGTTGCTCACGCGTGTCATCGATGCCGACACCAACGACGATGACAAGGAGATTCAATTGTTTAATGTGATCTGTAAAGCCACGGGCGTGGATGTGCTCATCAATGCCAGGGGTGGAGAAGAGTAATTCTATATCATTATATATATAGATAGAGAAATCGCAAATCGGGCGGCTCGTTGATGGTACTCAGCGAGCCGCCTGAATGATGATCTCAAAAGTACCATTTTTGGGCGTTTTTAGCGCTTGTGGCACATTTCGTCAAAAAAATATCAAAAAAAAATTACAAAAAATTTCCAGCTTCTATTTTATTGATAATCAATGATTAAATAACGTTATTAACAGCAAAAACGGCCACCTGTTAATAACTTTGATTGAAAAAAGTTTCAAAAAAATTTGGTCAGTATCAAAAACGGCTGTAATTTTGCACCGCTTTTCGCCTCAAATGGGGCGTGAAAGTAACTCAAAAAAAGAGTTCTTTGACATGTTTGCAACGATATAACGTAGTACAAGAGAAAGGGAAATTTAATGTTCCCGTTGATTCTAAAACATAGTACACAATAAAGCAGGAATCATCACGAGTCGGACGAACAAACTTCGGTCAAGTGTTGCGTTTTCATTTTAATTCTTGAAAGAGAAAAAGACAAAATACAACAACGAAGAGTTTGATCCTGGCTCAGGATGAACGCTAGCGACAGGCTTAACACATGCAAGTCGAG
>ONJS01000042.1 GCA_900318205.1 uncultured Prevotellaceae bacterium
CTCAAGGAGCTGAGCGAGTACATCGAGCACGAGGTTTAAGGCCTCCCGTTCCGCAGGTGGGCGAGAAGATCGCCCACCGATCGGAACCGGCGCCGGACGCCCCCATCAATGGGGAACGCCCGGCTTTTCTACACCCACAGCATTTTCTTTCCAAGCTATTGCACGATTATTCTAGGATAATGTTTAACTTTGCCACGTCATTTAGACAAGACATCGAGGCTATAATATGCTTCCCTTTTAATCGAAAACTTAGGAACTTATTGAATTACCGACAGGGTTGCATAGTCGTTTTCACCATTCTTTTTTATGGTGTAGACAACTATGCAACTTTTTATTTGGAATACTACTTAAGAAGAGTTTTGTTTATTTATTAATATATTTAATTTCAAACTATTATGAAGTACTTATTAGACATTGAGAAATTAATTACTGAGAATCCAAACGTCATCTTCCAGGTGTCTGGTGAAAACCTCATGGCATTCGCAGAGCAAATACTCCTTGGTGCAAAGAGTGTTGCCATGATTGAGGCGGAAACTGCGGCTACATCCGACCAACTATTAACAATCGGCGAGGCCGCAAAATTGCTTCATGTATCAAAGATGACACTTTATCGATGGGACCAATCTGGTGTCCTCAAAAAAGTGGAAATAGGCGGAAAGAGACGTTACCGCAAAAGCGATATCGATCGTCTCGTTGGTTGTAAGATATAATGAACTATCAACAGCCTTTTCATTACTTGAAGGAGTGAATTCTCTCCATCTTGGACAATCAACTCCTTCAGCGGCTGCGTGCGCTCAAGACTATGGAGGTTGAGTTGTGATTGACCTCTGCGATCGAATGATTATTGGATATCGGTGTCGTAGTTTGCGGCAGCTTGGGTGAGCTGCTTACGCATGTAAGAAACGGCCATTCGTGGCGACAGGATCGTTACGCCAGCGCCATAACTCATGAAGACGGAATACATTTCGAAGTTGATGACGACCTCGATCTGAAAGATGCAGCTGCCGTCATCGGGATTCTCGCTGATGAGCCGCTGCGAGGGGTGCAGCGGTTTTGTCTTGATGTAGTTACTCTGCTCGCGGTTCGCCCAAAACTTGACACGGCGCGGATGAGAACCTTTCAGGTTCTTGCTCACGCCGATAAGATCGTCAAAGAAATGCTCAGGGTCAAAGTCGGGATTCTGACGGAAAGGAACACCCTTGGCTGGTGTGACGCCCACGATGCGGTCCAACGCCAAGTTGAAGAGGCGCATGTCACCCTCGGTACAGCCGAACAGGAACCAGCGATTGCGGAACTCCTTGAGCAGATAAGGGTGCAGCACATATTCAACTGGGCCTCTTTGGTTGAACGACTGATAGATGACGTTCAACACACGATGATGGGCTATGTGGTCATAGAGCGGACTAAGCAACTTAAGTCCTCTCAGATCAGGTACACTGTCGTAGTGAACAATCGGGTTACGCTCCTGGCGCGTGACCGATAGTTTGTCCTGGAGGCGGTTGATCACATCGGCCATTTCACCGAATTGGTCAAAGTCCTGCAGCTGTTGTAACATGTCAACAGCCTCTTGGAGCACGTCAACGTCGTTGCTGGACAAGGGCATTCCAGTGATTGTGTAATCTGGATCGCTATAGCGGTAATACTTGAGGTCATACACCTCGATGGGCGCATTATAGCCCAACTTGTCTGAGCGCATCATCTGGATGTCGCTCTGAACAGTTCTCACCGACACGCCCTTGGTCATACCCTCCATCTCCCGAAGAGCCATGGAGCATTCGTCCACCAGGTCCTCAAGAGTCCAACGGCGGAAACGATTCGACAGGCACCGGTCTATCGTTTTATAACGGATTAGCGCATTCTTGTTAGCAGGCATTGTATCTCAGTTTTGTTGTTTAATGTCAGTTCCCGATGCAAAAGTAGGCATTTTCTACGCAGCCTATTTGCGCATGTGTTAAAAATCGCACTTTTTTGTTGTTTTTTAAACGATTATTTTTTGCTACGCAGAAAGATTGCGTTGTCCAAAACATAACTTTGCATCGCGAAAGCAAAAGAGTTCTTTGAGTAGTTTAGAGAAAAAAGGTGGAGGTTGCCGTAGTGAGGGGTTACTTCGTTTTTAGCTGGAAAGGTGCAGGATTTGAGATTCTGATTACCCCCATTGGATGATTCCAAAAGTCTCCTTGCGATAGTCGCATCCCACCTTCATAATAAAAAACAAAGTGAGTGCCGTAGGAGAGGAATACTTCGTAGTGGTTAGAACGTCGGACTCCGGGTCCGAAAGTCGCTGGTTCGATTCCAGTCACCAGTTTACTGGTGTAGTTCAGAATCCTCACCGCCTGTAGCCTCACTGTAATATAAGCAAGTGCCGTAGAAGAGACATACTTCGCTTGGTAAGCCATGGGTCGCTGGTTCGAGCCCAGCCGTGGATTCGTCCACGTAGCTCAGTTTGGTAGAGCAATGTCAGAGTCTTTTCGCCTGTTGCCTTGCTGTCACACGAGCAAGTGCCGTAGTGTGGACATACTTCGCTACACCCTTTTTCAGTTGGTCTAGAAGTCCTCACGATTGTAGCCTTGCTTTTTGGGAAAATTAAACGCAGAATGCCGTAGGAAGACGGATACTTCGCACCGCCTCTTTGGGGTCATTCATTGGCGAGACCCAGCCGTTGCCCGCCTGTCGCTTCTGCCACTTTATAACGGTTGCCGTAGTGAAGAGATACTTCATTGGCTGATCATTAAGCGCTCGACTCATAATCGAGAGACAACATGACTCTTCGCGCCTGTCGCACCGTTCTTTTATGAAAAAATAGTTGTTAATATTTAATGATGTAACGAAGATGAACTACAATTCGATGTTAAAGGACAAGAAGTCCGAGTTGAACTATGAAGGCGCCAAAGCCTATGCGATGGCTCCCGAGTTGGAACTGTACTCTGCCGTAGTGACAGCATCGCTCAGCGATTCTTTCTACGAGAAGCAGGACGAGCGGGTTGACCGCATCGCCAAGCTCATCGGGAAAGTATCCCCCGAGTTCGTTGCCCGTCTCGCGGTCTACACTCGCACCGAGATGCATCTTCGCAGCATCCCCCTGCTGTTGCTGGTTGAGCTAGCGAAGATTCACAACGGTGATGACCTTGTTGCCCGGGCCGTCGAGAAGACTGTGCTCCGTGCCGACGAGATCATGGAACTGCTGATGTGCTATCAGTGGCGCAATCCGTCAAATGATGAGCGCAAGAAACTAGCCAAGTTATCGCGACAGCTCCAGAACGGTCTGCAGCGTGCTTTCAACCGCTTCGATGAATACCAGTTCGCCAAGTATGACCGCGATAACCTCGAGGTGAAACTGCGTGACGCCTTGTTCCTGGTTCACCCCAAGGCCAAGAACGAGCAGCAGCAGGCGCTCTTCGACAAGATTGTGAACCGCCAGCTGGAGATTCCCTATACCTGGGAAACTGAGCTTTCGGCTCTCGGTCAGCAGAAGTTCGAGAGCGATGAAGCCAGGGCGATGGCTTTTGCCATGAAGTGGCAGGAACTCATCGAGAGCGGCAAATTGGGCTACATGGCCCTGATGCGCAACCTGCGCAATATCCTCCAAAGCGATGTGCCTGTCAATGCAGTGCAACGAGTATGCAACCGCTTGAGCGATGCCGGCCAAGTAGCAAAATCAAAGCAATTGCCTTTCCGCTATCTGTCGGCCTACCGTGAAATTGAGAAGGTGAATTCCGCTAACACTGCTATGATGATGAACGCCCTTGAGGCTGCCGTGAAGTGCTCAGCTAGCAACATTGAGGGCTTTGACGACAACACCCGCGTATTGTTGGCCTCTGATGTCAGCGGCTCGATGTGGTCGCCCATCAGTCAGCGTAGCACTGTCCGCAACTTCGACATCGGCCTGTTGCTGTCGATGCTGCTTCGCAACCGCTGCAAGCGGGTTGTCTCTGGTATCTTTGGTGACGACTGGAAGGTCGTCAACATGCCCAACGACAACATCCTGATGGCAACTCGCCAACTGGAAAAGTTGGAAGGCACTGTCGGTTACAGCACCAACGGCTACAAGGTCATCGACTGGCTCATCGAGCAGGAGATGGTGATGGACAAGGTGATGATGTTCACCGACATGCAGATGTGGGATAGCAGGGGTCGTCATAAACACATAGAAAACTCGTGGAAAGAGTACAAGCAAATGGCTCCAGAGGCCAAGTTGTATCTCTTCGACCTCGCAGGCTATGGCCAACTGCCCATGCGCATTGCTGAGCCGGACATCTATCTGATAGCTGGTTGGAGCGACCGGGTGTTCGATGTGCTGTCGGCCATCGACAAGGGAGAAGATGCCCTGAGTGTAATAAATAGTATTGAAATTTAGACGAAAACGACACGACAATGAACGTAAAGATAATCAACGACCGTCCTGTAAAGATCTGGACGGACGACGTGGAAGAAAGCGCCATGCAGCAGATAGAAAACCTGTGTACGTTGCCTTTCCTGTACCATCACCTGGCCATCATGCCCGACGTGCATGCCGGCATGGGAATGCCCATTGGCGGCGTGCTGGCCTGTGTTGACGCCGTGATTCCCAACGCCGTGGGCGTGGACATCGGCTGCGGCATGTGCGCCGTCAAGACCAATTGGCGCGTCGAGGATATCTCCGCTGACGTGCTTCGCAAGCAGATTATGCGAGGTATCCGCGAGCGCATCCCCCTCGGAATGGACCACCACAAGGAACGCCAGGACGAAAGCTATCTGCCCCAGGGTCACGATATCGACAAGTTGACCGTGGTCAAGGCGCAGTACATCTCGGCACAGCGCCAGGTGGGCACTTTGGGTGGCGGCAACCACTTCATAGAGCTGCAACGCGATGAGCAGGGTATGCTGTGGATAATGATCCACTCTGGTAGCCGCAACCTGGGCAAGCAAGTGGGCGACCACTACAACAAGCTTGCCGTCATGCTCAACGAGCGCTGGCACTCGGTGGTGAAGCCCGAACTGCGCCTGGCATTCCTGCCCTTGAGGACTCAGGAGTTCAACGACTACTGGGCCGAGATGCAGTACTGCGTGGAGTTCGCCTTGTGTAACCGACGCCTGATGATGGAACGCATCCAGGAAGTCATCGCCGATGCCCTCCCTGGCATCGAGTTTGAGCCGATGATCAACATCGCCCACAACTATGCCGCTTGGGAACACCACTACGGCAAGAATGTTATCGTTCACCGCAAGGGAGCGACCTTGGCGCGTGAAGGCATCGTAGGCATCATCCCCGGTTCGCAGGGTACGGCGTCCTACATCGTTGAAGGCCTGGGCAACCCTGACTCCTTCAATAGCTGCTCCCACGGCGCTGGGCGCTTAATGAGTCGCACAGCGGCTGTCAAGACGCTCTCGCTTGAGGATGAGGTGAAGAAACTCAATGACCAGGGTATTGTCCACGCCATCCGCTCGCAGCGTGACCTCGAGGAGGCGGCAGGGGCCTACAAAGACATCGAACAGGTCATCAACAACGAACTTGACCTGGTCAAGATTCTTACCCGCCTGCTCCCCATCGCAGTGATCAAAGGCTAACCCATAATAGTCTTTCCATTTGGGCGCCAAGCGGCTTTTTCTCTACCTTTAGCCGCTTGGCGCTTTTTGAATATAAAAAACTGACTGAACTAGAAAAATGAGCGATTAGATTTGTAACTTTGCATGTGCATTCTTTTTGCAACCGACGTTTTGAAATGAAGAAGGAATTGTACATATCAATAACTGAACGGCTTCGTGAGTTAATTCGGGGTACTGAGTTCGAAGGACACGTGCTCAGTGTCGGCGGTTGCGTCCGTGATGATATCATGGGTCAAGAAATTAAGGACATAGACTTGGCTGTATCTTTGCCTGATGGTGGCATTCGCCTGGCAGAGTGGCTAGATGAAAACGGATATACTGCATTCCATGTGGTGACTTACCCGACCTATCACACTGCCATGTTCCATCTGAAGGATTATCCCGATGTGGAACTGGAAACTGTGCAGACACGCAAGGAGAAGTATAATGACCACAACAGCCGCAATCCTATCACAGCGTTCGGCACAATTGAGGAGGACTGCATGCGTCGTGACCTCACGATCAATGCATTGTACCGCAATATCTCGACGGGAGAGGTTATCGACATCACCGGTCATGGCGTCGATGACATCCGTGACCACATCATTCGCACACCTGCAGATCCTGATCTGACCTACGATGACGACCCGCTGCGTATCCTGCGCTGCGTCCGTTTTGCTTCGCGTTACGGCTGGGCGATAGAACCTGTCACATGGGAGGGCATGTTACGCAACGTGCCACGGCTGGAGATTATATCTCGTGAGCGCATTCGCGACGAGTTTGAGAAGATGCTTTCTTGCGAACATCCTATGATGGCTATGGAACTGCTGCGGCAGTCTGGTGCCATGCATTTCGTCGTCCCCGAATTGGAGGAAACTTACGACATGACTCAGAACGACTATCACTTTGGCACCGTGTGGGAACACACAATGAAGGTGCTGGAAAACATTTCGGCTGTGACAAATAACCCAGACTTGCGTCTTGCTGCCCTGCTGCATGATATCGGCAAGGTTCGTACCCGTGAGGAAAGTGAGGATGGTAGCGTTCATTTCATTAACCATGAGCTGGCGGGAGCAGACATGGTAAAAGAGATCATGGCACGACTCAAATTCCCTAATCGGGCGATTGATAACGTGTCATTCCTAACTCTTTATCATATGATGTGCAAGCCATGGGAGGGCGTGAAACGTAGCAGATTGGACCGCTTGATCAGAAGACTGCAGTACATGAGCAGAACCGAGAAGCGATTTGATGAACTGATGACCCTTATCCATGCGGATAACATGGCCCATGCCGAGGGACGTTGTCTGCCCGACCAAGTGCCTTTCATAAGAATGCGCACTAATGAAATGATCGCTGAAGGTTCAGCAATGTTTGAATACAAATTATGGCTGACGGGCAATGAAATCATGGAAATAAAAGGCTTGAGCTCTGGCCCCAAGGTCAAGGAATGCCAAGAGTTCCTGTTGAAATTGGCATTTGTGAACCCTCTTCGGGACAAAGAAGAGATCATCAAGCATCTGAAAGGATATAAACTGAAAAAAACAAAACAAGATGAATGAATTTGACAAGATAAGAAAAGATGGCAGGCTGCTGTATGAATACATCCGCGGCAGTCATCTCTACGGTCTCAACACCGAAACCTCTGATGTAGACACGAGCGGTGTGTTCATCTGTACCGCTGATCAGCTGATGGGGTGCTTTGGCTACAAAGCACAGGTAAGTGACCATCGCCACGACAACACATGGTATGAAATCGGGGAACTCGTCAGGCTATTGCTCAAGTCCAACCCGACTGTACTTGAAAGCCTGTTCGTCCCCGAAGATAAAATGCTTGTGAAGCCGGCACCGCTTATACAATTGTTGATTGATAACCGCGACCAGTTCATCAGCAAGCAATGTTTTAATCCGTTCTTTGGCTATGCCAAGTCCCAGATTGAGAAGGCCCGTGGATTGAACAAAAAGATTGTCAACCCCGTGGATGAACGCTTGACTGCCTATCACTTCATCTACACTTTCAAGGGACAGGGCAGTACGCGATTTAAGGACTGGCTGCAGAATCGTGGGCTTTACCAAGAATACTGCGGCTTGGTAAACGTTCCCAACATGCATGACATCTACGGTGTTTATTATGATTTTGGCGCTCACACCGAGGCTCATCCCGAATGGCGTGAGGATATGCTTTTCGTCACTTTTGCTAGCGAGTACTATGGCGATAAAGACCTGAGCGAAACTCGTGACCGTCTGTCGGCTATGCAGCCCATCGGCTATCGTGGTGTCATCAAGGCAGATGCCAAGGCTGACGAAATTCGCCTGTCATCCATCGAAGACAAGCATTCCCGCCCCATGTGCTTTATCTATTACAATAAGGATGGATACTCGGTTCACTGCCGGCAGTATGCCGAGTACCAGGAATGGGTAAAGAATCGCAACCAGGCGCGTTACGAGTCCAACTTGGAGAAGAACTATGACTCCAAAAACATGATGCACTGCTTCAGGTTGATGCACATGGCAAGTGAAATCGCAGAAGGCAAGGGATTGGTTTTGCAAAGAACCTGGGATCGACAGTTCCTGATGAACGTACGAAGCCACAAGTTTGAGTATGACGAGATCATCAACATGTTGGAGCAGGAAAAGGAACGAATGAACCAGCTGATGGAGCAATCCTCCATTCGTGAGCGTATCGACACCGAATTTGTCAATTCACTGATGATCGAAATAAGGAAAAGGCAGTTGCAGTTAACATGATATCATATTAATCATAATCAGATTGATTCTATCAAAATATGGAACAAGACAATAGTATATTCAACCCCACTTTGGGCGAGATAGGGTGCAGATTCAGGAGCAATATAGAAAACCATATCAAGGACTATAAGTTGCAGAAAGGTGATGATGTTGAGTGGCTGCTTGAGCCACTCGACGCCATCAGCCATTCGACCAACATTGTGCTTGATGTGTTCCAGATTGGGACTAAATGTGAATCGTTTTATAAACTGTACTTTCACAATAAGGATGCTTCACAGGCCTATGTGGCCTATGATCACCCTATTGAAAGGCCCCATGGATATATAAAAGGTAACACAATTTATTTTCCTAACATAGACGAAATTGAGGAATGGCCCAAACCAAATCCATATAATAAAACAATGCTGATTAAAGGCACTCCAGAAGAGAATCTGATGTCTGATGTTCCAACAATCTGGGAAGATTTGATTGTGTCGTTTACTGAGACAGGCGTTTGGCAAGCTGTGCTGCTGAATGAGACAATCGCGTTGTTCCCGAAGGGGTGGCATGGTAATTATCTGGAGAAGACATACGTGTTCTCAAAAGCAGATATGCAGCAGATAATTGATAGCTGTAAAAACAAATACTATGATTTCACTGATGCAGAATTTGAGAGACTAGAGGCATATTATAGGTCCCTTGGTCGGCCAGAATCTGTTTTTAAGATGAGAGGGTTCGGTTTTAGGAAATCTGATTATGAAAGGTTGGCCACTTTTATAGATAGGGAAGACATCCTGCCATCAGTTGAAATTAGTGGAGATAAAGCTGTTGCATCATATTATTTTTGGAATGATTGGAGTGGTTTCTGCCAGGCGTCAGTCACAGTCGAACGACGTGGCCAGTCTGTATCTATAGGCCAGTCAAACGAAGAGGTTCTTATTGCTTACGATTGCGGTATCAGGTATTAAATATTTTTCCGTTGATTTCTTTGTTATATCAGGGCATTGTTTTCCTCTGCATATAAACTAAGATATTATGTTACTATAGGGTGTCTATTAGAAAATGCTTATCGCGATAAGCGATTTTTGTGATTTTCGCTTATCTTGGTAAGCGATTTTTGCCATTTTTCGCTTATTGGAGTAAGCGAAAATGAACAATTGGCACTACCCGCGGATGAGCTATAAGTCCAAAAAATATCGAGTCATAGGTCACATTCTCTCTCTTGATTAGAAAATGATTTTTTGCTCAACATATCATAAAATATAGAAAAAGTATTATATTTGCACCTGTAATTAAATGTTGTACAAAGTTGCCCAAAAAACTGGAGCAGAAAATGCAGACTGTGGGTGAACAGATCAAACTCGCACGGCTGCGTCGCAACCTAAGCATTGCGCAAGTAGCCGAGCGTGCAACGTGTTCTCCCGTGACGATAACACGTATTGAGAAAGGTACCCCCACGGTGGCCATCGGAATCTATCTGAGGGTACTCTACGCTTTGCAACTTGATGATGACATCCTGTTGTTGGCGCAAAAGGATGAGATGGGCCATGCCTTACAGGATCTCGCCCTAAAACGTCGTGAACGAGCATCAAAAAAGTCATAAGCCATGAGAACGCTATTTGTCTTTGCGGATTTTGACTGGCTGGATGAGCCCAAGCTGGTTGGTGAACTTGGCTACGAATCGCTGCGTGGCTCTGACTCGTACTCTTTCAAGTTCGACAATGAGTGGCTGAACAGATTTGGCAACCTGTTCCTGAGCGCCGACATCAACAACTATCCCGGCCCGCAGTACACTCAACCAGACCGAGACATCTTCGGCTGTTTCAGTGATGCTTTGCCCGATCGTTGGGGGCGCTTACTGCTCAACAGACGTGAACAGATTCTTGCCAGGGAAGAAAAACGCCCAATTCGCAAGCTGTCCTCATTCGACTATCTCATGGGTATCGATGATTTTTCTCGCATGGGCGGCCTTCGATTTAAGGAAGATCTCGACGGAGACTTCATTAACACTCAGACAAGCCTGCGCATCCCGCCATTGGCCGATGTCCGTTCATTGGCAGTGGCAAGTATGGAAATTGAAAAAAGCGAAGAACTGAACCAATTGCCCGAAACACGTTGGATCCAGCAGCTAGTTCATCCAGGCACCTCGCTTGGCGGTGCGCGTCCTAAAGCCAGTGTAATCGACAGTGAAGGAAACCTTTACGTAGCTAAATTTCCTTCGAGGAACGATGATTACGATGTGGCCCTGTGGGAGCATCACAGCCATCTCTTAGCAAAAGCAGCTGGAGTAAACGCCGCTAGCACGAGTACGATTCAAACAGGCCAGAAGTACCATACCCTCTTGTCAAAACGATTTGACAGGCTTCAAAGTAAACGCCGGAAGCATTTTGCTTCGGCCTTAACCCTTTTGGGCCTGACTGATGGCTGCGATGCAAAGTCCGGCAACGGCTACCTCGACATCGTGGACTTCATCTTGCTTAATTGTTGTGACGTGAACAACAACCTGCGTCAGCTATATCGAAGAGTGGCATTTAATATCGCCATTGGCAACAGTGACGACCATTTCCGCAATCATGGTTTCTTGCTCTCTCCTCGTGGTTGGACGCTGTCACCTGCATATGATATGAACCCGACACTGAATGAATACCAGGCACTGCTCATCAACTCGACTACCAATTATGCCGATCTTGATGTGCTGCTTGAGTCATCAGAGGAATATATGATTAGTAAGGATGAGGCCAAACGCATCATCGATGAAGTAAAAGCAGGGGTTAGCCAATGGAAAGCAATCGCCACACGACTAGGTATTGCCAAACGTGAAATAGAAATTTTTGAACAGGTATATAGCAAAAACCAGAGATAGATAAATACAACGATTCGATAAGTTAGAGTAGAAATACCCGCATAAATCATCGAATCCGATAAGTTATAATACTGCAACGGATATGAAGAAGAACAAGAATCATCTATACATTCAGGCCAACAGGGATTGGCTTGTGGCGAAGTCACAGGAAGACGGCGTGAAGACGCTGCCTAAGGGCATTTATTACAAGGTGCTGGCCGAGGGAGACGCGACGAGCGCAACTCCCTCGCCCAGCAGCGTGATCACCGCCCATTACACGGGCAAGACTATCGATGGGGCGACATTCGACAGCAGCCGTGGCGACGTGCCCCTGGCTTGCCGACTGCGTGACCTCATCGAGGGCTGGATTATCGCCATGCAGCAGATGTTCGACATCGAACTGCTCGCCATCAATTAATAAGTATCGGACACAGCATGATAAAACGCTTTTTTCTCATATTATTCTTGGCATTGGCCAGTTTAGCCTTATTTGCACAACAGAATGCAAATGGAATCAGGGGAATTGTCGTTGAGGAGGACGGCACGCCCGTGATGTATGCTTCGGTGGCGATGATTCAGAACGGAAAGGCCGCGGCTGGTGCATTGACCGACACGACGGGCCTCTTTGTCATGAAAGGCACATTCAAGGGCAGTTATCAACTCAAGATCACTTCGATAGGCCATGAGGACGTTCTGAAGGACCTTATGTTATCCGACGGCAAGTCACACGACCTCGGACAAATCGTGATGACGGAACGGGCCACGCTACTGGATGGTGTTGTGGTGACAGGACGTTCTGCCGACAAGTCGGTGACTCTGGAAAAGACCAGCATCAATGCTGCCGCATCGATGAGCGCAGCAACGGGATCGGTGCTCGACATGCTCCGCGGCTCATCGGCAGTCTCGGTGGATGGAGCAGGTCAAGTCTCCATACGCGGCAACAGCAACGTGCTCATCCTGGTGGATGGCGTCCCCACTGCACTTGACGGGTTGGGGGGTATTCCCGCTGCCAACGTGCAGAGTATTGACATCGTGACCAGCCCCGACGTGAAATATGACTCGGAGGGAACAGGCGGCATTATCAACATCGTTTCCAAGAAACAGGCGCAAGATGCCTTCGCCCTGATGGCCTCGGCAAACTACGGCTTCAATAACTTCATGAACGGGAACCTGGCCATGAGTTATAACGCGAGCAAATGGGGCGTTCGCCTGAACTACAACGGCAGATATGAGAAAGACCGCATCGAGAGCGAGCTGCACCGCCAGTTCCTGCAGACAGGCAACAGCATCGACCAAATCATTGACGCTTCAAAGAAGACCACTGGACACAACATCGGCTTGAACGTCAACTATAAAGCGACGAAAAAAGATGTTGTCGTGCTGGATGTCAAGGCAGGCTTCCCTCGCATGAGCAACTATCAGACCTTCCATAATCACTACATCACCGACGGCGTGCCAAGCGACAAGGCTCGTGAGACCGACATCACCTTCAACCGTGAAATGGTAGAGGGCTCACTTACCTACAGGCACATCTACGTGCCTGGAAAGCGCGAGATCAGTACCTCGGCATCGCTGTCGGCCATCAACGGCCACCGCCCATCCTATTACTATGAAGCGGGCCAGATGGTGCAGCGTTCCAGGTCTGGCGGTCATCCGCGAATTGCGGCTTGGCAACTCGACTACATGACACAGCTGGGCAAGGGCAAGCTGGAGACTGGAGTGAAGATGACCTATCGCCACAACAACATTGACCACAAGATGTACGCGTATGACGAGGCGACTGGCGACTGGCAGTTGTCGATTCCACTGAGCAACGACCTGCGCCACCGTGAATTCATCCCTGCCGCCTACGTCATGTATTCGTCGAAGTGGAGCGATAAACTCACCTATAAGGCTGGACTGCGCTTTGAATACAGCCATGTGACACTTCAGAACGATAAAGACCGCCTGGACGAGAGCAGCAACTGCTATTTCCTGTCGCCCAATGTCGTGTTGAGCTATCGCGTAAGCCAGCCGCTGCAGTTTTCATTCGGCTTGTCGCGCCGCATATCGCGTCCGACCTATCCGCAGCTCAACCCCTATGTCAATCTCATCGACAACCAGACCTATGAGACAGGCAACGTCCGTCTGAAACCCGAGAAGGCCAACAAAATTGACCTCGGCTACTCCTTTGCTGGACGGGCCGTGAAGTTGAACGGCACCGCCTACTTCAATTATACGCAGGACTACATCAGCCAGATCGCCTACCTTGACCGGGATATCCTTGTGACAACCTACATTAACGGCGACCAGTACCTGAATACGGGTTATGAACAGAATGTCAGATGGAACGCCCTGCAATGGCTGGGTGTGGACTTGGGCACCAACATATTCTACACCAGGGCGCGTGGCACCAGCCATGGAGTCACCTTCAGCAACCACGGCTGGACCAGCAACAGCAGTGCGACACTGAACATCATACCGCTTAAGGGGATGACCATCCAGGCCCAGTATTTCGTCACTTCACCCCAATACTTCCCGCAGTTCACCACCAAGACCGTTCACTACTGCAATCTGGGTGTGAAACAGCAGCTGCTTAAAAAGTCGCTGACGCTCTTGGCACTGCTGACCGATGTGTTCAACACGCGTCGATGGGACATCTCGTCAGACAATCCAGTCTATACGCTCGTAAACAATAGCAAGAATCGCAGCCGCATGCTGTGGCTCGGCATCAGTTGGAATTTCCACTCCTTCAAGCCCGCAGGAGGTCAGAAGAAGCAGGAAGAGGACCGCAGTGTCATCAGGCTGGGTGAATGAGACCACGATTAACCGAAAAACTAACGATATGAGTACAATGGTGTGGGGCGCTATCAAGACTCCCCACATTTTTTGTCAATGGGACAAACACCAATCCCCCGAGACAACATACACTTGATAAGAGCTCTACCATTCCATCGTTGCATGGGAAATTCACTTGCTCTGGTCACGGGGTTGTATTCGGCTGCTATACGTTCCGCACATCAACCAGCCGGCAGCGCTGGCTGGATTGAGCTGTTCCACTACAGCCTCATGCCGCTGAGCGACTTCGCCCCGGCGGCTCCACCCTCATCTTCGACATCGAGCTGCTCGCCATCAATTAACGGCATATCAATCACAATGTCAATTGTAGATTCAGCGTATATCGCGAGAAATCACTATCTTTGCAGCAATAACTGAAAGACAAATCGGAATTTATGAAAATAAGTGAGAAGGAAGTCAAGACAGTCTTGACTAAATCAAATCTGCCTGTCAGTGACTACTCGGTGAATCCATACGTAGGCTGTACGCATGGATGCAAGTATTGTTATGCCTCGTTCATGAAGCGTTTTACGGGGCACACCGAGCCCTGGGGCGAGTTTCTTGACATCAAGCATTGGCCTGATATCAAGAATCCCGAGCGATTGCGCGGCAAGGAACTGTTTTTCGGTTCCGTCACCGACCCCTATCTGCCCGAAGAGGAGAAGTATCGCCGGACCCGCACGTTGTTGGAACAACTGCGGGGGAGTGGAATCAAACTTTCCATAGCCACGAAGAGCGACTTGGTGCTCCGTGACCTGGACCTCATCAAGACCTTCCCCGAGGCGCGCGTAAGCTGGTCGGTGAATACCTTGGACGAAGCCTTCAAGAATGATATGGACAAAGCCGTTAGCATAGAGCGAAGGCTGGTAGCCATGAAGGCGTTCCATGATGCGGGCGTGAGAACCACCTGCTTCATCTCACCCATCTTTCCCGGAATAACCGACGTAAAGGCCATCATCGACCGGGCCAAAAATCAATGTAACCTCATTTGGCTGGAGAATCTAAACCTACGTGGTACTTTCAAGCCTTTGATCATGGATTATATACGAGAGAAAAGACCTGAATTAGTTCCTTTGTATGAGGAAATCTATGTCAAGGGGAAGCGTGACTATTGGGAGCGGCTGAACGTGGAGCTGAAAGCATACGCTGAAGAACTTGGTCTGCCGTATGTCCGCGATGACGACAGCATCAAGCGTCCCTTCGATGCACCGCCCATCGTGGTGAACTATTTCTATCATGAGGAGGTCAAGAAATCTGCAAAAAAGTAAACGATGAAAGAATGGCTGTTCCTGATTGGTGCTATCGTCCTGGAGACGTTCGCCACCACTATGCTAAAATACTCTGAGCAGTTTACTAGGATTCTGCCTACCATCGCAATGGCAGTTGGCTATCTGCTTTCGTTCTATTGCTTGAGCCATGCACTGCGCACGCTGCCCATCGGCATCGCCTACGCCATTTGGAGTGCCCTTGGCATCGTGCTTATAACGCTAATCGGCATTTTCGTGTTCAAGCAGGTGCCCGACCTGCCAGCCTATATCGGCATCGCGCTGATTATGGCAGGCGTTATCGTAATCAACCTGTTCTCAAAAATGGAAGTACATTAAGATAAATCTGAAATCATGGAGATAAAAGACAGACCCAATCCCAATGAGGCTTTCCCGAATCCGAAGATTCCAAGCCTTTGCTTCATCAAGAACGTGGTGAAGAACCCGCGTATCATCATTGGTGACTACACCTACTACGATGATGTGGATGGGGCAGACCAGTTCGAGAAGCATGTCACTCATTTCTACGACTTCATTGGTGACCGGCTGATTATTGGCAAATTCTGCGCTATTGCCAAGGGTGTGGAGTTTGTCATGAATGGTGCCAATCATAGGATGGACTGCGTGACAACCTATCCGTTTTACGTTATTGGCGGTGACTGGGGAAGTGCCATTGCTCCTGTGAAAGATGAATTGCCTCTGAAGGGTGATACCGTTGTGGGCAATGATGTCTGGATTGGTCAGCATGTAACCATCATGCCAGGCGTTCATATAGGCGACGGAGCCATTATCGGAGCCAATTCGGTGGTGGCCTCAGATATTCCACCTTATGCTGTCGCGGTAGGGAATCCCTGCCGAGTAACCAGGATGCGTTTTGACGACGAATTCATCGCCTATCTGCTGCAACTGAAATGGTGGGATTGGGACATAGAGAAAATTGAGGCAAATTTTGAAGCCTTGTCAAGTGGTGATTTGTCGTTGATAAAGAAAATTGACAAATAAATTCCAATTTAGCAAACAGAAACAAATATGAAATACCGATACATTGCCAGTTGCGTCTTTACGAGGGACTACCCGGAACTAAGTTTGCGCATACA
>ONJS01000040.1 GCA_900318205.1 uncultured Prevotellaceae bacterium
AGCGCCCTGCTCGTAGTAATCGATAGCTTTGGCCATATTCTCTTCGGTTCCTTGCCCGTATTTGTAGGCTTCTCCCAACATGCCCATGGCACTTACATTGCCTTTCTGGGCAGAACTCTTGAACCAGCGGAAGGCTTCGTCATAATCAGTTTCGACGCCATAAGCGTTTTTATAGCATAAACCCATCCATAATTCACCATAGCGGTTGCCCTTGTCGGCGGCATCGCGGATGAGCGACATAGCCTTCTCGGTGTCCTGATCAACACCTTCACCAAAAAGATAAAGAAGCGCCAGATCAACCTGGCTATTGAGGTTGCCTGCCGCCATGGAGTCACGCAAGGCTTCAATCGATTGCGCCTGAACCGCAAGCGAACCAAGGATGAGGGTTGCAAATAGAAGAAGCTGTTTCATAGCGCAGTGTTGTTTACTTCTTTCATAACTGTAATGCTATTTCATTTTACAGACGATCTTCATCTGTGTCAGTTCGTTAATCCAGTCATCTTTTTTTTTGTTTTGACACTATGGAGTCCTTTTTGTTGAATCGGGCTGAGTTTGCTTTTGCTCCATCATCTCGCTGGCAATCTTGGCAAATTGGTTGGCTTCGCCTTCGAGCGTATGGATGCGTGGGAGCATCTGGCCGACCATCGATCCAAGGCTAATGGAACCAGGACTCTTGTTGACATCGTCAAGATTGATGTGAACCACAATACTGTCACCGAGGCATGGGTAATTCCTCTCGACAATAGTCAATGTTTGACCTGGAGCGGTTTTGGCTTTGGTGCTCAACACGAATAGGCTCTGTTCCTGCAGGGTGACAGTATCTTTCTTGACTTTTACCCATTTGTCTGGTTGCGCTACCTTAAGGTCAAACTTCAGTGGTTTGCCGTCTTGATATATTGTGATGTCCTTCTTATTAAGGAGTGTAGGCGTGTTAGTCTTGATGGCCTGAAGTAAGTCACAATGGTCCTTGTGATTGGTATGCCTGATATTCACGACACCAAAAGCATAGCCCAGCGTGTCACCCGCATGAGAATTGCTATAAGCAATCTTATCCTGAGGGACAAAATAAGCAAATGGGCAACATGACGTTAGCATAACCATTAATGCCGCAAAAATAGTAATCCTTTTCACCATGATTTTTAATAAAGATTGCGATTACAATTTGAATGTGATGGGGAGGGTGAACCATACGCTAACGGGCTCACCATTCTGGCGGGCAGGGATGAAATCGGGCAACAACTTGCAGACGCGGATGGCTTCGGTGTCCAAATAAATATCCACCGATTTGGCGACCTTGATTTCAGTCACTTTACCCGTCTTGTCAACGACAAAAGTCATAACTACTCTGCCTTGGGTCTTTCTTTTGGCAGCCATCGGCGGGTATTTGACATTCTCTTTAAGGAACTCCATCACGGCTCTCTCGCCACCTGGAAACATCGGCGGCTCGAAATCATCGGGCACATCGGAACCTTCACTCACCGTGAGCGGCTCCATCTCATCGAACAGCTTGAAGGACACTGGTATCGTGTACGGCATGTCGGTAACTTCCCCATCTTGCTTAGCCGGGATGAAGTCGGGCATCATCTTGACAACCCTGACGGCCTCGTCATCCAAGTCCTTGCGCACCGAACGAAGCACTTTGACATCATCGATTTTTCCCGTCTTCTTCACCGTAAACTGCACAATGACTTTTCCTTCAACTTTATCCTGGGCCGCTTGTGATGGATAAACGATGTTTGCATTGAGGAAGTTGATCAACGCAGCATCGCCGCCAGGAAATTGGGGCGGACACGTTTCGTCAATCACTGTATCTTGAGCACTCACAGTCATGCATGCCAGCATCGCCAGCAGCAGAATCATCAGTTTCTTAGTCATGTTCATATTTAATCTTGAGTTAAAATCATATTGATGATGGCGTTGATGTCGGCGATGTTGATCTCGCCGTCATTATTGATGTCGCCAATATCACGGTCGGCATCGTTGCCAAAGATATAATCCACAACGGCATTCACATCAGCGATGTTGACGGTGTTGTCGCCGTTCACGTCATAATCTCCATCCAGCGCCACAATGCGTTTAAACAGCTTCCATACGTTGGCATTGCGGTATTTCTTGATGCTGGCACGGTGCACCATGAGCGTGGCATGTCTAGCCGTTGTGAAAGTCATGTCTTCAAGGGTAAATGGCGTGCGCCGCATGCAGATGACGGTGTCCAGTTGTTCGCACCAAGAAAAGGCGCTCCTGTCTATCGATGTCAGTGTCGATGGCAAGGTGATGGAATGCATATTGGTGCAAAACGAGAACACCCAGTCTTCAATGGTTTTGACGTTTTCAGGAATTTCAAAATGCGTCAGGCTGGTACAATTAAAGAAGGTGTTATGGCCAATGGTGCTGATGTGGCACGGCTTCTGGAACTTTACCTCGGTCAACTGGGTGCAGTTATCAAAGGCTCCCCAGCCCAACGTGGTCACCGTCGAGGGTATCTCTACACTCTTCAGGCCACAGGCGGCAAACACACTGCCATAAATTTTAGTGATGCCACGGCCGATGTGGACTGATTCAAGTGCCTCGCAACGCATGAACGCCGAACCGCCCAGCGATGTCACGTTGTCGGGCAAGTCGATAGCAGTCAATCCAGTGCAATGATTGAACGCATTATACTCAATGGTTGTGAGCGATGACGGGAATGTGACCTGTTTCAGACCGCTGCAACCGTTGAAGGCATCTCGGTCCACCGTGACGGTGCCTTCGGGAATCTGATATTCGTCGCCATGGGCACTAGGATAGAAGCATAGCTTGTCGCCGGCCTTGTTGAATACCACGCCGTCCTTCTCGCTGAATGCCGGGTTGCTTTCTGCCACATGAAACGCCTCAAGCCCCGTGCAGCCCACAAACGCTGTGGTGGTGATATTGGTCAGCGTTGAGGGGAAGGTGATCTCCTTGAGCGATGAGCAATCGTGGAACGTAAAATAACCCAGCGACGTCAAGCCCTCGTTGAGCGAGAGGCTTGTCATCTTGCCGCATAAATCAAATGCATGGGTGCCCACCGTCTGCACCGTTGACGGCAAATCCAGCGCCTGCAGTTCAAAGCAACCCATAAACGTCGAGTCGCCTATTGTTGTCAAGCCGGGCTCGATATTGAGTGTTTCCAGCGCACGGCAATCCATGAAGGCAACACCTTTAATCTGACGGACGTGGCTGAGCAGATTGACCTCTTTCAAGCCACGGCAACTATAGAACATTCCGTGGCCCACCGTCGGGCAGTCGATGGTCGCCGTCGAGAGCGAGTCGCAACTGTTAAACACTCCCCTGCCAATGCTGGTCACGCTGACCGGCACGTTGATACTCTTCAACGACGTGCACCTGTTGAATGCATTAGCGCCAATACTGACCACACCGTCACCCAGCGTCACCTCGGTCAAGGCACTACATCCTGACAACATCTCCTGGCCGATGACGCGGCATTGCAGGTCGGCACGCTGTATATGAGTACAATGAGAGAACGCGTATCTCTCAATCGAGGTCACGCTGGGCGGGACCGTAATCTCAACGAGTCCATCGCAATAACTGAAGGCCGAATAACCGATAGACGTGAGGCTTGACGGGAACGTGACCTTAGTGATCCCCCTACACCTATTGAACGCTCCGTCGTCAATCGTCGTCACGCCATCGGGCACCTCATAGGTCGAGGAGGCATAAGCATTAGGAAAGATATAGAGCACCGTCTTGTCCTTGCTCAGCAGCACGCCGTCAATGTCGCTGTACCAGGCATTATCCTCGTCAACATAAAAACCGCGCAACTGGTCGGTACCATAAAAAGTGCCCTGCCCCATGATGTCATTCACCGTAGCGGGTATCGTCACCGATGTCAAGTTATAACAGTCCTCAAAGGCATCATAATTGATGCGCGTCACGCTATAAGTCACACCGTCATGGGTGACACTTGCCGGAATCACCAGGTCGCCATGGTAGTAAGTGTACTCCAATTGGGAGTCATAGTTTCCCATCGAGATCACCGCCAACTCCCCTGGCTTATCCCATATCGTCGTGTAGCAGATGCTGTCTTCCATAAATTTCAGGGCACTTGCCGGCAATGCCGTGCCCAGTGCCATGAGCATGACGCCCAGCAATTGCAATGTCGTGATTCGTTTCATAGCCGTATCGTTTTAAAGTCCAGTAGCAAAGGTATAGAAAATTAGTGCAAGTCGAACACAAAACCAAATTTATTTGAGATTTGTTGAGACGAAGCCTAATTAATTCAAAAGTTTTTGAAAAACGGGATTATCATCAGGAAAATGAGGATGCATCAATGCGTTTCAGGAAATACCTATGCACTTGGACTCCTTCATCATGACGCATCCTCATGTCTGATTGTAATTACTTTATGGCTTTAGGATTTTCTTGCCGTCCTCGATGATGATGCCTCGGTAGTCGCCATCCACGGGTTGGCCCTGCAGGTTATAGCGCTCCCTGGGTGCACCATCATCTACAGGAATCTCGTCGATGCCCGATGACTCAATCGCCACAATCTTATAGAACTGCGACCAGTTGGGATCATTCTTGTACAACTCCAGAGAAGCCTGCGGCACAAGCAGCACAGCTCGGTCATAAACACCCGAGAAACAGTTGGCTGATGCCATCTTGGGCGGAGTTGTGGCGTGGCAGAAGACCGTATCGATGACCATCGTGCCGTTATATCCTTTGCCGAAGGCCTGCTCTCCAAGGTACTTCAAACCCGTTCCGAGAGTGACAATCTTTAGTTTGTCGCATACGGAGAAAGCGCCTTCCTCAATCGTGTCTACCGAATTGGGAATCACTACCGAGGTCAAGCCAGAGAAAGTAAATGCCACGGGTCCTATGCATTTGGTGGGCTCAGATAGTGAGACTTGAGACAGGTCAAAGCAGCCAGCAAAAGCACCACCGCCAATCCTGCTGATAGAACCAGGAATGGTAATATGGTTCAAACCTCTTTTTCCATAGAATGCATAATCGGTGATAGAGGTTACGCTTGAGGGAATCTCGGTGCAGTTCCTGGCTCCGGCAATCAGGCGATTTGTGGCTGTCTCAATCAACGCATTGCAGTCCTCGCGAGAGTCATATACGGGATTGCCCTCTTCAACCGTTATTTGATATAGGTCTGGTGTATTAAACAACGCCGAGTCCCCTATCTCCTTAACTGACTTGGGGATATTGATCTTCTTTAATGAAGTCTCGTTAAACGCACCCATGCCGATAGTCTCTACCGAGTCACCAAGAATTACTTGTTCTACAAACGATCTGCCGAATGCGAGGTCACCGATTCTTTTGACTGAGTTGGGAATCGTAATTTTTTCAGGTTCGCTAAAGTAGAACGCCCTGCTCTCGATACTTGTCACACGATAGGAGTGTCCTTGATAATTCACTGTCTCGGGAATGTCACGTGCACCGTAACCGTAAGTTCCATAGAGCACTTCATTGTCAGGTGAAACGCCCACCTCATTTTCGTTATTGATTCGGTACCAGATGTCATTGTTATTGTTGTCTTTGTCCTTAAAGTCATAGGGTAATCTCCTTATGTTAACAAAACGGTTCCAGTTCTCATCGGCTCGGAACATTCCTCCCAAACTATACAAAACTTTTACTACAGAATTGGCATAATGGGTGGAATCAAACACGGTGCTGTCGGCTAGCACTGGCGGCGTTGCTGACGAACACTCAATGGCTATGCCACCGGTCAATGTGTGGCCCCGTAGGTTGGTGCCACTGAAGGCCTTTGGTCCAATCTGCATTGCCGATTCCAACTTGACATATTTCATTCTAGAGCATCCCATAAAAGCGCAAGTGTCTATAATGTTGACTGTACTTGGGAACCCTATTACAGGAATTTTAGAACACCCCTCAAAGGCATGGGCACCAATGGTCTCAATTCTTTGGGGTAAATCCACAGATTTCAAGTTACTGCATCCCATAAAAGCATTAGACCCAATGTGCGTTAGTCGATAACGATTGAACCAGTCTAACTTATTGAGACTTGTACAGCCCCTAAATGCGTTCTCGCCGATAGCTGTTACATAATAAGTCTTTCCATTAAAGGTGACTTCGTCAGGAACAGACATTCCACGCCAATGCTCGACGTGTCCGTTATAGTCAAACATATCGACTTCATCTTCAACATAATTGCCATCATAGGAATTATAGGTTGTATCCTTATAGGTAATGCACACTTCATCGCCACCGATGAAGTTAAAATACATGGGCTTATTTCTATACATGACTTCGAAGTCATAACTCCTCGTCGTCAAGCCTGCCATGTCTTTCCAGTAAGGCGCCTTGCGATATGCTTCCAGAGCCATCTTGGGTACAATAACCTTGACTGTAGCCTTTTGCTCTGGCGTGAGACCTAAATCCTGATCAACAACAGGCGGAATCAGAGATGTGCAGATAATCGCTTTAAGGGATTCACATTCGGCAAAGGCATTCTTGCCGAGGGGCAGGTTGTCGCATCCTTGGATATATACAGTGTCCAGGCTGTGGCAACCCTTAAAGGCGGCTTCACCAACACTGGTCACACCTGCGGGTATAGAAAAGGACTTAAACGCCCAGCAGTTCCTGAATGCACGACTGCCAATATATTCGAGATTTGGCAATGACAAGGAGGGCAGGAGGTAACAGTTCTGGAACGCCCCGTCACCAACATGTGTTATCCTTGATGGATAGGATATTGATGTTGACGAGGAGAACGTGATGGCTCTTAGATGTGTACAATTTTGAAAGGCTCTGTCGCCAATGTAATTCAGACAGTAAGACATCGTGACCGAATCAAGAGACGTGCAATTCTGGAACGAGCAACTATCGATGCGGAGTACTTTGTTAAGAAATCCCATGTCGATAGTCGTTAGCCCTTCACAATCCTTAAAAGCGCAATCACCTATCTCGTCAATCAAATAGTTGTTGTTGTGATACGGTATAAAGATGTCTCCCGAATAGGTATTATAGGTCGTGTCTTTATAGGTCACTGTAAAGTGAGAGGCGCCATCCCAAGTTGGAGTATCATGCCTAAAGATATACAGTCCATAGACGTATTGAATATGACGTGGGTCTCGGCCGTCATTGCCTATTGACGGCAACGAGCAAGCAAGGATGGCCATCAGCACTACGATTTTCGCCAGGCGAGATGAAAAATTAGATTTAGTTTTAGTCGTGTTCATAGCGTTTATGTTTTAGGTGTTCTTGTTGTCCGAGAAAAGAGGAATTGTCACTGGAGGCAGAGGATGTAGTAGATGATGACGTTGGCATCGGCGATGTTGATTTCGCCGTCGCCGTTCACGTCGATAATGTCGCTCCAGTCCTCGCTGCCAGTCTCGCTCTCATTGGAGGGAGCATGGCTGTGACCATGGCTGCCACCATTGATGATGACATCAATCACCGTGTTTACATCGGCAACGTTGATCTCGCCGTCTCCGTTGACATCACCGGGGATTTCTCCTGGCGCATCGCCAAGAATTTGTGAGAAATTGCTCCAGATGACTGCCGTCTGGTATAAATTGACCGATAATGCAGGCACGTGCAATGTCACGCGGTCGTAATCATCCATTTCCTTGAACAGCCCAAAATCGGTATCACTGAAACCAGGAGGCATGAAGGCTAAACAAGTCAGTTCGGTCATCTGATCGCAGCCATAAAATAAGCTCTTGCCGATGTTGGTGACGCCGCTGCCGAGTGTTGCGCTGGTGAGCCTACTGCATCCATTGAAAGCCGAGGTACCGATAGTGGTCACCGAGTTAGGAACAGTGACTTGAGTGATTTTTGAACCGTACACGAAATAATCGGGAATCACTTCCACTTCGTCGCCAATCTGGACATTGTAGATGTCGAATGTGTGCATTGAGCCTATCGAGGAACATCGCTTGGCGTTCCATATCAGTGTGCGAATCCCATCACAGAAAACGAACGCACTGTTGCCGATCGTTGTAACCGATTTGCCGATAGTCAGCGTGCTCATGCTGCAGGCATCGAAAGCATACTCCTTGATGACCGTTACCGAGTCTGGAATGGTCACACTGCTGATGTTGAAGCATAAGGCAAATGCGTATGCCCCAATTTCGGTGAGCGAGGGCGGCAGGTCAATCTCATGCAAGCCGTAGCACTCAAAAAAAGCATTATCGCCAATCGACCTTATCGTGTTTGGCAATGTCACGTGGGACAGGCCATGACATTTTCTGAAGGCATTATTGCCGATAGCTGTGACGGGGAAGGTGACACCCTGATAGGTGACTTCTTCAGGAATCACGATGCTGCCGCTATAGCAGCCGGTCGTTCCGTTGTTGATGACGATGGCCTGGCCATTCTCTATAGTGTAGTAAATGCCGTCAACCGCAAAATTATACCCATCACTGGGGCCGTTCCCCTCGATGCTTGAGAAAAGGTTCCAAAATGTGGCCGACTGATAGGCTTCTATCGCATCGGGTAATACATTCAGCATTACGCGGGAGAAAAAGTCACTCCCGAGAGCGCCTCCTTCATCGCCTATCGTGGGCGGCACCGACGCTAAACAGGTTAGCCTCGTCAACTGATCGCAGCCGCCGAACGTCATCTGGTTGCCAATGGAGGTGACTTTGCAGCCCAATGTGACACTGGCGAGATTGCTGCAGCCGTTAAAGACATACTTGCCGATGGCCATGACAGAGTCGGGCAGCACTATACGCTCCATAGCGGTGCAACCTCTAAATGCATAATCCCCAATCATTTGCAAGCTGGTCGGGAAGACAATCTGTCTCAACTGTGAGCAGTCCTCAAATGTGTTTGACTCAATAGACGTGATGTTGTTCTTATTGGGAAAAGTGACTTTTTCCAGACGGTCGCACCCTTTGAAGGCCGCTTGGCCCAATTGAGTGATATTATCCCCGATGGCAATCTCGACCAGACTGTCACATTCACTGAAAGCCTCATTACCAATGTTATTGACAGTCCAGGGCAGATTGATGCTTGTCAAACCTGCGCCATAAAAACAACGGTCGCCGATACTTGCCACTCCTGGCACATTAAAGCTTGACAATGAGCGGCAGTTTTCAAACACGCCATTGCCCATTCTGCTAATGTTTGACAGTCCAGATATAGTGACGGTTGTCAGGTTGGTACATCCGGCAAAAGCATAATCGCCGATGTATGTCATATTCGAACTCAGAGACACACTATTCAAGCCAGTGCAGTTGCGGAAGGCCTCGGCACCAACTTCTGTGACAAGATAATCGCTACCGCCATAATGGGCCACATGCGGGATCTCGATGTCGCCGCTATAACCTCCAGATTTCTTGACCACGCGCAACGTGGTCATGTCTTCAAACCTGGTGTATCCATAAGCGATGCCATCCACTACAAAACCCTCGGCTTCAAGGGCAATGCCAAGCATCAGTAACAGCAACATCGCACTGATTAGAGTTGTCCTTTTTCTCATCGTCGTTACTATTTTGTTTATTTGTCTGTTGCAAAAATACTCTTCTGTTTAAAGGCTCGCAATACCCATTTGGGTGTTTATGCTCTGTAGCGTCATGTGGCGGTCACAACGTGGTAACCGGTCACTGCAAAGTTACTGCAAATAATTGGATTTTTGGTGAAATTGGGCTTCATTGTGACTTCATTTTGACAGTCATAAACCATTGATTATCAGATACCCGAAAAATAAAAAGTTCATTTTGGCATAATTCGGCCCGTTAAAGCTGAAATTGTTGCCCAAAAATGAAGTAATTTTGCCATAGAAAACCAACTCAACGAACAATGAGGTCACGAAATCTTATCATTCCTTTATTGCTGTTTTGCCTTGCTCTGACCTGCTGCCACGGCGGCTCGGATACCGCCGCTATGCGCGAATTGGCTGGCATCGACTCACTGCTGTCAAAGGCTCGCCAGCATGAACTAGCGCAGCAACGTTTGGATTCTCTCCATCCGGGCGGGTTCAACCAGGCCGAGCGGGCCTACTATAGCCTGCTGCTCACCCAATCGCACTACAAGAACTATATCGACGACACGACCGATGCCGTGATCAACGTGGCGGTGGACTACTATGAGCACCACGGCGACCGCGAGAAATACACCCGTTCCCTACTCTATCAAGGCTGTGTCTATCAGATGATGGGCGATGCCGAAAAGGCGATAGCGTCCTATAAAGATGCCGAAAACGCCGCCGAAGATGGTGACCTGGAAAACAAAGCTTTTGCCAAGCTACGGTTGGCGACCCTCTATGCCGACAATTCAAACTATGCCGACCTGAAGATCAGGAAATACAAGGAGGCCCTTGACCTGTACAACCAGCTGGGCGACAAGCACTATCAGATTGTGTGTCTGACCGACATGGGCGGTTATTACCGCAGTTTGCCCGATAAACGCGACAGCGCACTCTATTACATCAATCAAGCCATCCAGCTGTCT
>ONJS01000043.1 GCA_900318205.1 uncultured Prevotellaceae bacterium
CAAGGGTGAAGGCATCCTTGGTGTTGGCGAACAGGTAGTTGCCGTCATAGGCATAACCCTGCAGGAAGGGGCAGTCGGCCTCCTGGGCAGCTTCGCTCAGACGGGCATTGAGCATCTGGCTCATCATGCTCTTGGCATAGTCCTCAATCATGTACATGATCTGGCCTTTATCCTCCTTGGGGGTGGCATCATGCTTGAACATGACATATACCTGGCTGAATTGCTGCTCCTTGTCCTTGTCAACCACAATGATGGGCTCATCGTTGTCGGGAACGGGTTCGTCAACAACCTGGGCGGCGTTGGGATCAGGTGCGGGCATATCCTTGAAGAGCTCCTTGATCTGGGCCTCGATGTGGTCCACATCAACATCACCCACGATGACCAGAGCCTGGTTGTCGGGACGATACCACTTGTGGTAGTAGTCGCGCAGCTCATTGTACTGGAAGTTGTCAACTACGCTCATCAGACCGATGGGCATGCGCTTACCGAACTTGGAACCCGGATAAAGCTTCTCGAGCTGGTTCTCAAACATGCGCTGGCTGGCGCTGCGGCGCAGGCGCCACTCCTCGTGGATCACACCACGCTCCTTGTCGATCTCCTCGTCGGTGAGCAGCAGACCGTTGCTCCAGTCCTTGAGGATCAACAAGCAAGAGTCGATAGCGCTCTGGCGGGTGCTGGGCACGTCATTGATGTTGTAAACGGTCTCGGCAATGCTGGTATAGGCGTTCAGGTCCTTACCGAAGGCTACACCCAGTGAACGGGTATAATCAATAATGCTCTTACCCTCGCCGTTGAAGTGCTCACTGCCGTTGAAGGCCATGTGCTCCAGGAAGTGGGCAAGACCACGCTGGCTCTCTTCCTCCTGGATGGAACCTACACGCTGAGCGATGTAGAAGTTCACACGGTGTTCGGGATAATCGTTGTGGCGGATGTAGTAGGTCAATCCGCAATCCAACTTGCCGACGCGCACCTGGTCATCCACGGGGATGGGAGGCATCTGCTGCGCCATGGCAACATTAGCGCTGAATGCCATGAGCATCATGAACATTGCAGCAAAGATTTTTTTCATCTTCATGTAGTTAAACGAATTGGTTTTAATATAAAAGTTATTGATACAGTTGTTTCTTATTGTGTTAGACGGTTTGAAGGCTCGTTTGGTTGCAACACAAAGTGTTAAATCTTTCAAACCAACCTGCAAAGATAGTCTTTTTTCATTAGGTGAACACTTTATTCCAGGTTTTTCTCGTTTTCCTGTTTTTCTAGTTCTGCCTTGATATCAAGCCATTTCTTGTAATTTAGGATGCACCCCAGAATCGCCAGAATGATGGTGATAATGAGAACTGCAATCATGGGTGCAGTGAAATGCTGGATTTTAAACACCTGAATGATACAGAGGAATCCCATGGCGATAATGATCACAAAATAGTTCCAGCTGGCATTTTCCATATCCCGTTTGGTGGTTACTGGTCTGAAGTAATCGGCAAACAATACAAAAATCCAGCCGACAAACACGGCTAAATGATACCAGTCACTCTCATGGAGTACGTTTGGCCAGTGGTCTGATATAATGTGACAGGTCTCTCCACCAAAGAGAAGCACAAGGGAAATGATTCCCAGTATGATAGTCAGTGTCGTCTTATTTTTCTTTTCGGTCTTCATAATCGTTATGTTTTTTATTGTTTTCACCCGTTAGACGCACCATGCTGCCAAAAAACTACAGTTTTAACCAAAAAAATGTTTCAAGCCATCGATGCTTGAAACACTATCCATTGTAATAGCCTTTCCTTGAGGCGGTTATCGTAGTTCGACAAAATCAAACCGTCCCCATTGCCGCTTGTCGCGTTTGGCGTCATTATCCATCCATGTGTTGCGGATAAAGTAGGCTCCCCCGATGGCGATGCCGGCGATACCGACAATCATCAGTGCTACTGTGAGCCAAATGATGCCGCTGGTGAGTGCGCTGAAAAGAAACAGGAAGGCGCCACTCCCCAGCAGCATCAATGAGTTCTTTATGTTCATGTAGGTATCCATTTTGTGAAATGTTTAGATTTTAAATAATTCAGTGTCCTTTGTGATCGCATTGCAAAGTTAGAACCGGCACTGTGGCTGGTCAAGAAAATTTCAGGAAAAAAGAGCGATTGTCAAATTATTTTACGCTAATGTGTCTAATTATTTGACACTTCAGCCCATCAGATGTGAGAAATGGAGGATAGGCTTGTGTGCCACGTCCTCCAATTCCTTATGATGAGTTGTAATATTTTGACTTTTTACTCCCCGCTGGTCAGGTCGTTGATTTGGTCAAGCATTTCGTCGGTTGTGCGTTGCATCTTGCGATAGAAGGACATGCCCAATATACCACCGATGATGCCGCCGATGGCAGCGCCGATGGTGACTGCTATCATGAATGGGCCTGTCAGGGTGACGCCCATGGGTACCGCCTGAACCCGATAAATCTCGTACAGGTACCAGGGTGTCCATATCAGCAGCAGGCTGTAGCCGATGAGCAACTGACGGCGTCGGTTTTTCTTCATGATTGTCAGTTTGCGGGTGGTTTCCACCAGGTCATCGGCCATGTGGTTCACATCGATGCGGTTGATGAAATAGTCGGCAATGAACGAGGCGGCAAAGAAGCAGATCGTGAAGATGATAAACGGCCATGCATAGTGGTTATAGATAAAGTTCCAGATGATGATTGCACTCAGGGGCAGCAGCACGAGGAGATACCACGAGATGTTGCGGTGAAGGCCTTTCATCTTGCTCTGGATGGACTTCTTGATGAGTTCCTCGTTGAGGCGGCCTTGGCGGTCCACCTTATTCTTGAGCTCGTTGATCTGCTGTCGCAGGTCTTCGAGTTCGTTGAAGTCGTTGTAATTGGTGTTAATGGGTGTTTCCATATCGATTGTGTAGTTTAATTCATTTGTTTAAGCTGTTCCTTGATGCGGTAAAGTCTTACAGAAACGTTCTTGACCTCGATACCGACAATCTGTGCGATTTCCTGGTAGCTCATGTTCTCCAGCCACAAGAGAACGATGGCGCGGTCAAAGGGCTGTAGCCGCTGGATGCGTGCGTGCAGCATGTCGGTCTGGCGGTTGTCGGCATCGTTTTTGTCAAACAGGTCGATGCCCTCCATGAGTGGTTGCGTCTTGCGGATCTTTTTCTTCCGGTCGATAGAGATGCAGGAGTTGAGCGTCACCTTGTAGATCCAAGTCTTCAGGTCACTCTTGCCGGAGAAGGATTCGAGTCCCTGCCATAGCTTGATAAGCGCTTCCTGGAAGAGGTCATCGACCTCCTCCTTGTCCTTGGAGAACATGTAGCACACGGTGTAGATTGTGCCCTTGTTCTCGCGGATGATTTGCGCGAATTGGGATTCGTTCAGCTCCATTGTTTTTACTTTTTTATCCCTTAGACGCAGGGGGTATCAAAAAAACTACACAATATTTCATTTTTTTTCTATTCCAGTTATGAAGTCTAGATTTTCTAGAGATTCTAGACGCTCTAGATAGTCTAGAGATTCTAGATTGTCTAGATAGTCTAGAACGTCTGCATATCTACCAGGTGCTTGTAGGCTCCTTGGCGGGCGATGAGTTCATCGTGGGTGCCGCGCTCAAGGATGCGTCCGTCCTGCATGACGCAGATTAGGTCGGCATTCTTGATGGTGCTCAGGCGGTGGGCGATGACCAGCGTCGTGCGGTTGCGCATCAACTTGTCGAGGGCATCCTGCACCAGGTGCTCGCTCTCGGTGTCGAGGGCACTGGTCGCCTCGTCGAGGATGAGGATGGGCGGGTTCTTGAGGATGGCTCGGGCGATGCTGATGCGTTGGCGTTGTCCGCCCGACAGTTTGCAGCCGCGGTCACCGATGTTGGTGTCAAAGCCCTGTTCGCTTGCCATGATGAAGTCATAGGCGTTGGCAATCCTTGCTGCCTCTTCAACCTGCTCGCGGGTAGCGTTCTCTACACCGAAGGTGATGTTGTTGTAGAACGTGTCATTGAACAGGATGGCCTCCTGGTTGACATTGCCCATCAGGGCGCGCAGGTCGGTGACGTTGAACTGGCGGATGTCGGTGCCGTCGATGCTGATGGTGCCTTCCTGCACGTCATAGAATCGCGGCAACAGGTCGGCCATGGTCGTCTTGCCGCTGCCGCTCTGGCCCACGAGAGCGACGGTCTGTCCCCGCTTGATGTCGAGCGTTACGCCGTCGATAACCCAAGCATCGCCGTAGCGGAAGCGTACGTCCTTGTATTGAATACCCTGTTGCATCTGGGTCAGGGAAACGGGGTGTTCGGGATTCTTAATCGGGTTTTCGGCGGCAAGGATCTTGTCGATGCGCTCCATCGAGGCAAGACCGCGCTGGATGGAGTAGGCGGCCTTGGACAGGTCCTTGGCGGGATTGATGATATTGTAGAAGATCACCATGTAATAGATGAACTTAGGCGCGGTGAGACTGCCGCCATGACCGCCCAGGATGAGCGTGCCGCCAAACCATAGCACGATGGCGATGGTCAAGGTGCCCAGGAACTCGCTCATGGGGTGGGCGAGGACGTAGCGGCGGTTCATGCGCGTCTGGATGGAGCGGAATTTCTCGTTCTCGCCCTCAAAGCGGCGGCGCACCTTGTCCTCGGCATTGAAAGCCTTGATGATGCGCAATCCGCCAATGGTCTCCTCGATGTTGCTCAGCAGTACGCCCCACTGGTTCTGTCCCTCGAGCGAGACACGTTTCAGGCGCTTGCCCACGCGTCCCATAATCCAGCCGGCGATGGGCAACAGCACGAGCACGAACAGCGTCAGCTGCCAGCTGATGACAATCATCATCACCAGGCAGGCGATGATCATGATGGGGTTCTTGAACAACATGTCGAGCGAGGTCATGATGGAGTTCTCGACCTCGGTCACGTCACCGCTCATGCGTGCCATCACGTCGCCCTTGCGCTCGTTGGAGAAGAAGGCGATGGGCAGTGATGTCATCTTGTGGTAAATCTGGTTGCGGATGTCGCGCACCACGCCGGTGCGGATGGGGATCATGTAGAAGAAACTCAAGTAGGAGCTGCCTGTCTTCAGACCCGTCATGAACACCAGGGCGGCGGCAATGCATGCCAGCGCCGTCGATTGGCCGTAACGCTCGATAATGCACTGCACATAGTAGTAGAAATCGTTGACGATCACGTCCTGCAGGCTGCCTGAGCCCAACGCCATAAATTCATAGTGGTTGGTATTCAGCCCGAAGAGCATCTCCAGGATGGGAATGATCAGGGCGAACGAGAACAGCGTCAGGAACGCGGCGAGCAGGTTGAACAGGATGTTCAACGCGATGTATTTCTTGTAGGGCGGTACAAACCGCTTCAACAGTTGCCAAAAACCTTTCATGCCGCAAAAATAGTAAAAAGACTTTAGACTTTAGACCATAGACCTTAGTTTCTTGTCCTTGGTCCTTAGTTTTTAAAAGACTTTAGACTTTGGACTTTGGTCTTTCTTTGCTACTTTTGTATAAAAAACAATAGAAACGGGTTTACATTTTCTTGGCCTGAAACGTCTATCAAGTGTAATTGACCCACGACTATGACAAAAAGTGAATTGGAAATACTGTTCAAGACGCACTACGCGGCGATGTTCCGCCTGGCGGTGTCGCTGCTCTACGATGCCGACGAGGCGCGCGATGTCGTGAGCGACGTGTTTGCCTCGCTGCTTGACGGCGGACTGGCCATCCGCAGCGACAATGCCCGTGGCTTCCTGCTTACGTGTGTGCGCAACAGTTGTATCAATGTGATTCGCCACAAGCAGATGCGGGAACGCTTCATGAAACTCTACTCGACAAGCGCCGAGCCGCTTGCCGACGGTCCTGACAACTCAATGATGCTTGCCGAGTTGCGAGATTACATCAACACTCAATTGCCGCCGCTGTCGCGCCGCATCTTCACCCTGCGCTATCTGCAGGACATGACCTGCCAGCAGGTCGCCGATGCCGTGGGCGTGAGCCGCGTGACGGTCCATCACCACTTGTCACAGTCACTGGAGAAAATCAATGCCTATTTCAACAACTCAAAACAATAGACGTTATGGAACAGAACGATAAAATCCATCTCTTGCTCGACATGCACGAGCATCCCGAGAATTACAGCGACGAGCAACTGGCCGCCATGCTTAATGACGAAATGCTGGAGCAACTGGTTATCGCCAAGCGCGCGATGACCGATATCCCCGAGCCCGATGTGGATGCCGAGTGGCAACACTTCGAGCAGGAGCATTTCGCCCCGGAGAAAAACCGCCGCTGGCTCAAGGTCGCCGCGATGATTGCCGGCGTGCTCATGCTCTCGGCCTTCACCTATGCCGCTATCCATGCAGTGCGACACAACGCCAAAAATCAAGCCAAAGAATCCATCGAGACTGTCGCCCCCGAGCCGCAGACCGAATCGGCTGTAGGACCTCGCCTAGGCGTGGCCGACACTGCAACAGTAGTGACGGAGCCCATCGTCTTTGACAACCAACCGCTTGACCAGATGTTGGAAAAGATTGCGCCTCACTATGGCATGCAGGTCGAGTTCCGCAACGAGGACGTCCGCGCGCTGCGTTTCTACTTCGTGTGGCAGCCCGATGAGGACTTGGATGCGGTGCTTGAGCGCCTCAACCTGTTCGAGAGTGTAAATATCAGCAAGGAGGGCAATACAATCGTGGTGGAATGATGGCAAGACGCATGATTTTTATCGTGGCATGCTGGTGCATCGCCACGGCTGTTTTCGGGCAGCGGGTGACGCGGTCGTTCAATGACGTGTCGATGAGCGAGGCGCTCAAGTGGCTCAACGAGCGGAGTGGGGAATACAACATCAGTTTTCTCTACAATGAGTTGGAGGACTTCAGGGTGACGACTGCTGTCAAGAACAAGTCGGTACCCGATGCCATCCAGCAACTGATCGGCTTTTATCCCATCAAGATGACTGTG
>ONJS01000045.1 GCA_900318205.1 uncultured Prevotellaceae bacterium
TCAATATCAACAGGCTCTCAATTACTATGAAAAGATGCTCGTTGAGGCTCAGAAACTCACGACCAACCGCCAGCAGTGTATCATCAAGGCCATGCAGCAGAAGGCTGCAGTGCTTACCGTTATGCACCATTATGAAGAAGCCATTTCTTGCTTGCGCGAGGTGGAGCATATAGCTCTCGACCATAGTATGCAGAGCGAGTTGATTGACAATTACAGGGCGATGGCTCAGGTCTATGATGCCATGGGAAACCAGAAAATGGCTGAGCAACTTGACTACAAATTCCTAAAGGCCAGGGATGAATTTGTTCAAAAGAGCCATGCCGAAATGGTTGAAAAGTCACGTTTCCTGGACGAAATGCGCCGTGTCAATGATCAAGTTGCCCAGATTCAAGCCAAGCACGAGCGTGCCAATCAGTTGCTGCTAATGATGAGCTTGATTGCCGCTATCATCTTAATAGCAATGGTTCTACTCGTGCGCAGCAATATCAAGCAGCGCAACTACATCAGGCGTTTGAGCGCATCAAGAATGTGATGGACGATATTGCCATCATCTGCAAGCCCGATTTCTCACTTCAGCAGTTGGCCGTCCAGGTAGGCAGCAACTATAAATATGTGTCACAAGTGGTCAATGAACGTTACGGCAAGAGCTTCAAACAGGTGCTCAACGAGCAACGGGTGCGTGAGGCCTGTCGCATCCTGAACGAGCCTAATCAGTCTGCCCATCTTACCATCGAGGCCATTGCAGCCAATTTGGGCTTCAATTCCCGCAGCAATTTCACTGTTACATTCAAGCGCATTACCGGCATTTCTCCATCAGACTTCATGAAGATGGCCAAAGAAAAATAGTTTCGATCCACAAGGCTTATTTCACTGAAAGATGTCTATCAATAAAGCGTTTTTCGTTCTGTTTCCATGAAATAGAACATGGGTGCTGTCCATTTTCTTTCCCGAACTCGGGTATTATTTGTAACTTTGCGCCCGTTGTTTGCGTCATTCAATTAATTAACCGACATCTTATTTTTTTACTATATAACCAATTAATGAATTTATGAAGAAATTATTGTTTTTCCTGACTGCCGCTGTCGTGGCATTGTCAATGTCGGCTTCGCCCGTGGACCAGGTTACGGCAACCAAGATGGCCGAGCGTTACCTTCACCATGATGCCAAGGTAAAGCGCTTAAATGGCGTCCCTGCACAGAACCTCAAGCTCCTGTACACCGAGGTGAATTCCTCGCGTGCCGACTTGGCCGCTTATTACATCTTTAACTCCGACCAGGGTTTCGTCATCGTTTCCGGTGACGACCGCGCCCAGCAGGTGCTCGCCCATGGCGACCGTCCTCTGGACCTGAAACGTATGCCGGACAACATGAAGTTCTGGCTAGGTTACTACAAGAAACAGATTGAGTACCTCCATGCCCATCCCGGACTGGTGGTTGACAAGCCTGCCCCCAACAGGAACCTGAGAATTGCCAGCGTTGCCCCGATGCTCACTGCCGAGTGGGACCAGGATGCCCCCTACTATAACCACTGCCCGGTATATGACGGCTCGCGCTGCTTGACGGGTTGCCCCGCTACGTCGTTGTCGATGGTGTTCTATTACTGGAAATATCCCACCGATGAAACGCCCGCAGTCGAGGGTTACACCAATAACAGCTACGGCTTCCAAGTCGAGGCCCTGCCCCCTATCACCTTTGACTGGGACAACATGCTCGACAAGTACACCGGTTCCTATAACAGTGCACAGGCCGATGCTGTTGCTTGGCTGATGCGCTATGTGGGCCAGGAGGAGCATATGGATTATTCTCCTAGCGGCAGTGGTGCCATGGGCGCTGACATCTTGCGTGCCGTCAAGTTCTTTGGCTATGACGAGGAGTCTGCTCAACTCGTTTTCAAGTCCCGTACCGATGACAATGCCACCGATACCGCCGTCTATTATACTGACGACGAGTGGGCGGATTTGCTTCAAAATGAGCTTGCCGAGGGCCGCCCCGTGGTATATTGTGCCTATGACTATGATGACTGGAATGGCTGGAGCGGACACGCCTTCAATGTTGACGGCTACACTGCAGGCACCGACACCTATCATGTGAATTGGGGCTGGAGTGGCGACGGCAATGGTGACTTTGTCCTGAATGCGTTCTCCAGCGCTGGCTACACGTTCAATGTCGAGCAGCTGATGATTATGGGTATCAAGCCTCCCGATCAGGGTCCCAGCATCAAGGTCAACCCGTCGAGGATGAATCTCAATGCCTATGTTGATCAGAGTGCTACCGCCACGTTTACCGTCAAAGGTCAAGAACTCACTGATGCCATCACACTGACACTCAACGATGAAAGCGGGTTCTTCTCGATTGATGCAAACAGCGTGGCCGTTAGTGAGCAGGAAGCTGGCAAGGTTATCACCTTGACCTACGCTCCCCAGGCCAGTGGCAACCACACGGCCACCGTCACCCTGAGCAGCCCCGGCGTTGAGGACAAGACGGTGACAATCTACGGTACGGCAGTGCTTGAAACCCATGTTCCCGTTATGTTGCCTGCCGACGAAGCTTTTATCAACCTGACTCAGTTCCGTGCCGACTGGACCGACGAAACAGCCGACAAGTATGTGGACAGCTACACACTGGAGGTATCCACGCGTCCCGCATTGCTTTCGGCCCTGGACGGCAGTCTCTATCCCGGCAGCTACCAGACCACGACACTCACCGAGCCCTGGAGCGGCAACGGTGTCAGCGTGGGCAACAGCGCCTACTACTTCAAGAACTATTCGGGCGACGGCTACATCGCCTTCACTGTGCCTGAGGGCTACTCCGATGATATCTTCACGATGCAGATCACGACCGTCGATGGCAACTATGGCTATGGCAACATCACGGTCGGCTCCAATCAGACTGCTGCCGTCGGCCACGAGTTCAACCAGGGTGAGACTTATTCATGGCTCGTGACTGCCAGCGAGGGTGAGAAGATCACCATCACTTCGACCGAAGCCTTATTCTCGCCTGATATGACCATGATCAAGGTTTATGTCGGAGATATCAACGAGATGGATTTAATCCGTTCTACCGAGGAAGGCGATGAGAACTACCGCCTCGTTACCGGCATCACTGATATGTCCTACACCGTCAAGAATCTCGCAGAGGCCGGCACCTTCTACTTCAAGGTAAGGGCGACTTATATCGATGGCACCCAAAGCCGTTGGAGCAAGGCCAAGACCGTTATCCTCGAGGGAGAAGGCTATGCAGTGGGTGACGTGAACCGTGACGGCTACGTGACCAGTGCCGATGTGACCTGTATTTACAATTATCTGCTCAACGGCGATGAGACCTTCCTTGACACATGCGACGTCAACGGCGACGGCTATATCACCAGCGCCGACGTTACAGTAATTTACAACATACTTTTAGGAAACTAATTAGATAAGATAAGACCCTTTCAAAAGGGTGTGTCAAAAATAAAAAAAATTCATTGGATGCTTGGCAAATAAATAATCCCATTTTTAAAGGCGACACCATCACAGTGTCGCCTTTCTTTTTCTCATAATTAACTGGATGATAATATGAGGCCAATTACCGGTAATTCTCGTTGAAAAACAAAGCAATTTTCATTATATCTTAAGCGAAGCTTCCCACCAGCCTCAAAAGCCATTATGCATTGAGCATTTGCATGATTGGACTACATTTTCACCAAAACCGGTGAGAAAAAATCTCGCTCAAAGGGTTTAGAATAGAAAAAATATTTCTATTTTTGTAAGTTATTTAGAATAGCAATATAGAATTATGATAAAATTAGGAATTGAGTCGTCATGCGATGATACCAGCGCTGCGGTTATTAGGGACTGCGTTTTATTGAGCAATGTCATTGCCAGCCAAAAGGTGCATGAGGCCTATGGCGGCGTGGTGCCGGAGCTCGCCTCACGCGCGCATCAGCAGAACATCGTACCAGTTGTAAGCGAGGCAATACGTCAGGCGGGCATCGACAAAAGCGAGATTGATGCCATCGCCTTCACACGTGGCCCTGGGTTGCCTGGTTCGCTTCATGTAGGCACTGCTTTCAGCAAAGGCTTAGCGTTGGCGTTGAACATTCCACTCGTCGATGTAAACCACCTGCATGGTCATGTCCTTGCACACTTCATTAAAGAAGATGAGAATACAGAGGTGCCTGAATTTCCTTTCTTGTGCCTACTCATCAGCGGCGGCAACTCTCAGATTATCAAGGTTGAGTCGCCTTATGACATGGAAATCATGGGTCAGACCATCGACGACGCTGCAGGCGAGGCCTTTGACAAATGTGCCAAAGTGATGGGGCTGCCTTATCCTGGCGGACCAATCATAGACCAGCTTGCTCAAGAGGGTGACCCCAAGCGGTTTAAATTCTCAAAACCGCATATCGATGGTTATAATTACAGCTTCAGTGGTTTGAAGACCTCATTTCTATACACCTTGCGTGATGAGATAAAGCTTAATCCCAACTTCATTGAGGAGAACAAGGCCGACCTTGCCGCATCGCTGCAGAAGACTATCATCGACATACTGATGGACAAATTTGGCAAAGCCATTAAGGACACAGGCATTAAAACTGTGGCAATAGGTGGCGGTGTTAGTGCCAACAGCGGTGTGCGAGCCGCCGTGCAGCAGTATTGCGACCGTAGGGGCATCAAGGCGTTTATCCCCAAGCGCACATTCACTACCGACAATGCCGCTATGATTGCCGTGGCAGGCCATTATAAATTCCTGCGTGGCGAGACCTGCCCCATCACCGCCCCACCATTCGCAAGAGTGATTATATGATTTGGGAACATATTGATGTGTGTCATTTGTAGTAGTCAAAAAAGGGGAGAAATAGTGCTGTTGTCATTTATTATTACTAATTTTGCCTGATTAACGAAAAAATCATGACATTCATCATGACTGACAACAAGTTTAAACTACTTACCTGACCTTGCGCTCATGTTTAAGAAGCAATTATGTGCCATATTGATAATGCTGCTGGCATCAGTCATGATGCGAGTCGCTAATGCTTATAACGTAAAACAGTATAATCAATGGGTCAAGGTCTCTACCGAAGATCTGATGCGTCGTGGTCAGGATTACCTTCAAAATAAAGGTTGGGTTGACAGCGCGATGGTATGTTACAGTATCGTTGCCGATCGTGCTCAGGACAACAGTCTGGAAAACAAGGAGATATATCAGATTGCCAGAGCGCTAAACAATTTAGGTTATATCTATGCGACCTACTATTATGACTTCCAGAAGGCTTACGAGAATTTGAATAAATCAATGGAATTGTCTAAACTATACGGTTTTGACAATAATCTGGCATACTCCTATCTTAACATGGCCTCTATCTTTGACAATCGCAATAGACTCTTTGCCAACGATGCCCTATCGACCGAGGCTCTGGACAACACAAAACTG